>CAWHEJ010000012.1:85000-289825 GCA_963828305.1 uncultured delta proteobacterium
CGTTGCCGTCGACTTTTTCCTTCGAGAGGACTTGGCGCATCTCCGTCTTGCCGCTGGGGTCGCCGATCATGGCCGTCCCGCCGCCCACCAGCGCGATGGGCCGGTGGCCGTTTCGCTGCATGTGGGCAAGCGACATGATGGGGACGAGGCTCCCGATGTGGAGGCTCGTGGCCGTCGGGTCGAAGCCGATGTAGCAGGTCACCTGCCCGCCGGCCAGGATCTGCCGGGCCGCAGCCTCGTCGGTCACCTGCTCGACGAACCCTCTCTCCTGCAGTACATCATAAACGCTCTTCATCCCATCCTACCTCTTGCCTTCTTACCCTCCAACCCTCTCACCTTCTCATTCTTTCAAGCGCAGATTCACCCGCTTGACGGACTGGGCCTTGCCGGTCTGCGGGTTCACGCCCACAACAACTCCCTGGAGGCGTACGTCGCCCCGGGCGACCTCGAACCGGCAGGGCATCCCCGTGAGAAACCGCTCGATGATCATCTCCTTTTCGATCCCGATGACGGAGTTGTGCGGGCCCGTCATCCCCGCGTCGGAGATGTAGGCCGTGCCGCCGGGCAGGATGATCTCGTCGGCTGTCTGAACGTGCGTGTGGGTCCCGAAAACGGCACTGACCTGCCCGTCCAGGAACCATCCCATGGCCTGTTTTTCCGAGGTGGCCTCGGCGTGCATATCGACGAGGATGACCGGGGTGAGGCGCCTGAGTTGCTCGACGAGGGCTTTCGCCACCCGGAAGGGACAGTCGGCAGGGTGCATGAAGATCCGGCCCGCCAGGTTGAGAACGGCCACCGGGAGGCCGCCTGCCGTCTTTATGACGGCGTGGCCGATCCCGGGACAGGCCTCGGGGAAATTGGCCGGCCGCAGCAGGTTGGGGTACTCGTCGATAAAGCCCAGGGCCTCTTTTTTGTCCCAGACATGGTTTCCCGTGGTGAGCAGGTGGATGCCGCACTCCAGGAGCTCGTCTACCGTGTCCCGCGTGATGCCGAACCCCGCGGCGGCATTCTCGCCGTTGGCGATGACCAGATCGACGCCGTGCTCTTTCAGCAGGCCCGGCACAAGCTCCCGCACCGCGTGGCGCCCCGGCCGCCCGACGATGTCTCCGATGAAAAGGATCTGCATAGGGCCCGTCTTATCTCGCGAAGTCCGTCACCCTGGTTTCCCGGATGACGGTGACCTTGATCTGACCCGGGTAAGTCAACTCGGACTCGATCTTCTTGGCGATGTCCTTGGCGAGGATGATGGATTCGTCGTCGGAGATCCTTTCGTTCTGCACCAGGATCCGGATCTCCCGGCCTGCCTGGATGGCGAAGCACGATTCGACTCCGTTGAAGGACTTGGCGATCCCCTCGAGCTCCTGGAGCCGTTTCACGTAGGTCTCCAGCATCTCCCTGCGGGCGCCGGGACGGGCCGCCGAGAGGGTGTCGGCCACCTGGACGAGGACGCCCAGGAGGTTGTTGTTCCGGCCGTCGTCATGATGGGTGGCGATGGCCTCGACGATGCGCTCGGGCTCGCCGAAGCGCTTGGCGTATTCCGCCCCGAGTCCGGCATGGGTCCCCTCGAGCTTGTGGTCCACGGCCTTGCCGATGTCATGCAGCAGTCCCGCCCTCTTCGCCTCCTTCACGTCGAGCCCCAGCTCCGAGGCGATGATGCCCGCAAGGTAGGCTACCTCGATGGAGTGCTGGAGGACGTTCTGGGAGAAGCTGGAGCGGTACTTGAGTTTGCCGAGCAGCGTGATGATCTCGGGATGAATGTCGTGGGCGCCTACGTCGAAGGAGGTCCGCTCGCCCGTCTCCTGGATGATCTTGTCCACCTCGCTCTGGACTTTCTTGACCACGTCTTCGATGCGGCCGGGGTGGATCCGGCCGTCGCTGATGAGCCGCTCCAGAGAGATTTTCGCCACTTCGCGCCGCACCGGGTCGAAGGCGGAGAGCACAACGGCTTCCGGCGTGTCGTCGATGATGAGATCGACGCCGGTGGCCGCCTCGATGGCGCGGATGTTCCGGCCCTCGCGGCCGATGATCCTGCCCTTCATCTCATCGGTGGGGAGATTCACGACGGACACGGTGCTTTCGGCCACGAAATCCCCCGCGTAGCGCTGGATGGAGTAGGCGATGATCTCCTGGGCCTTCTTGTCGGCCATGCGCTTGGCGTCCTCCTCGGCCTTGCGGATGAGGGTGGCCGCCTCCCGCTTGGCCTCGGCCTCCATGGCCTGGATGAGCTGGGCCTTGGCCTCTACGGAGGTGATGCCGGCGATCTGCTCGAGCTTTTCCTTCTGCTCGTCGAGGATGCGGTTCATCCGCTCGTGTTTTTCGTGCAGCGAGTTCTCCTTCTGCTGGAGCCCCTTCTCCCGATTCTCGATGTTGCTCTCTTTCTGCACCATCATGTCGATGCGCTTTTCCTGGTTTTCCTCCTTGGAACGCAGACGCGCCTCGAGCTTGTCGAGTTCGGTCTTGCGCTCCCGCGCTTCCCGCTCGAACTCGGCCTTCGTCTTGAGCAGGCTCTCCTTGGCCTGCAGGACGGCTTCTTTCTTGATGTTGTCGGCCTCTTTTTTGGCCTCTTCGACGATCCGAGCGGAGAGATTCTCCGAGGATTGAAGTTCCTTCCGCGTGATCAGCTTTCGCAGGAGATACCCGAGGGCGATACCGGCGATAAGCGATGCAATGGCTATCATGACTGGCAAGAAGTCCAATATTTGTTACCTCCTCGTCCGTAATGGCATAAGAAGACCGATGCGATGGTGGCGATTCTTCCGGTTCAATGCCGTGGGGTGGTTCTTCGAGGGGAGACAAAGGATGGGGCAAATCAGCGGGATTTCGGGCGGTTATTCGATCCGGCCGGGGGCCAAAAAAACCCCCGCCGATGCCGTGTCAACGAATAACCTTGAACCTTGTCAACAAGGTGGGTGCCCTGTGTGTCGGGTCAGGCTTTCCTCGAGAGGACCTGCACACAACCGGCCAGGGAGGGCTCCCTGTTTATAGGTGTTCGCTCAAAGGATTCTGTTAATCACGCACATCGCAGGGGAATGTTCTCTTCTTTTTCTTTCCGGTCGATGAGATGAATCAGCTCCTCGGACCGGTTCTCCAGTTGGCTGCAGATCGTTTCCTTCTCTCCCCGGAGCTGAAACAGCTCATCGGCAAGATTCAGGGCAACCAACAGGATGATGTTCACCGTCGTCAAGTTCTTAGAGGCGCGTTTGATTTCCTCCGCTTTGTTGTTGATATGTTGAACGATCGTCAAAACATGGTCATCGGCGGCATCACTCAGCACGGATACATCGTGACCCATGATTTTGATATCAAACCTTTTTTTCAAACAACAACCCCGATGTCTGCCCTGATGCGTTTATATCGTCCAGCAAATCCAGTAGAGTATCCACCTTGTGTCTGACTGAGTCCCTCTCCTCGTTGAGTTTGGCTATTTTGCCGTTTGCTTCCTTTAACTCTCCACTCTTTATTGCGACTAGTTCTTCTAACTCCTTTGTTCTCTTCTTCAGCGCGTTGTATTCCTCGACGAGTCCCTTGATTCTCTCTTCGAGTTCCTTGAACTTGACGAGTTCCACGATGCCGTTCTACCTCTCCTCCGTGCCTCCCGGACCCAACCGGGAAAAAGCCTCGCTTTGGTTGAAGCTTATGTTCAAATTTTCTGAAAAGTCAAGCGCCTTTTTCTCCTCGGCACTCCCTGCGGCCAGCTCTTCGAAGTATGCTGAAACCTTCGCAAGGACTTTGGTTTTCCCGAGGATCGTTCCGGCCTCTTTTCTGAACGTGGCGCTGCCTCTCAGCCCCCGGGTGTACCAGAAGAGATGCTTGCGGAAGCATTTCACCCCCGTCTCCTCTCCGTACAGCCCGACAGACATCTCCAGGTGCTCCCCGATGAGCCGCATCTTCTCCTCAGGGTTTGCAAGTTCGGTACCCTCACCGGCCAGAAGACGCAGGGCGTTGCGGAAGATCCAGGGGTTCCCCAGGGCGCTGCGGCCGATCATGACGGCGTCGCATCCCGTGCTGTCGATCATGGCTCTCGCGTCGTCCGGCGTCTCCACGTCGCCGTTTCCGATGACGGGAATCCTCAGGGCCGCCTTGACCTCGGCGATCACGGACCAGTCGGAGCGGCCGCTGAATCCCTGGGAAGCCGTCCTCGGGTGCACGGCGATTGCATCGGCGCCTTCCTGCTCGGCGATCCGGGCGATCTCGAGGGCGTTTTTTTCCTTTGGAGACCACCCCGCGCGGATCTTGACGGTCAGGGGAAGCGTCGTTGCCTTTCTGGTCGCCTGCACGATGAGCCGGACCTTTTCCGCATCCCTCATCAGAGCTGCTCCGGCGCCCCGCCGGATCACCGGCTTCACGGGGCAGCCCATGTTGATGTCCACGGCGTCGGCAAGCCCCCCCTCTTGGATCGCCCGGGCCGCCGCGGCCAGCACGTCGGGATCGGAGCCGAAGACCTGGGCAATCAGGGGCCGGTCGCCCGGCCCGGTGCGGAGAAAATCGAAGGTTTTTTTGTGTCCCCGCGCAAGGCCGTCGGCACTGACCATCTCCGTATAGCACAGGCCGCAGCCGTACCTGCGGACGACGGTCCGGAAGGCAAGGTCCGTGATCCCCGCCAGGGGGGCCATGATCAGGTTGTTGGAGAGGTGAAGGCTGCCGATTTCCATGGTTTTCCCCGCGATCCACTTCGCCCCTAACTTAGGGGGCGCGGGACGCCAATGCAAGGAAAAAACTTTGCTTCTCAGGTCTTCCCTGAGATCAACGGGCCGATTTTCGCCAAGCTTTTTGCAAGGTTGATTGAACCCTTCCGGCCAACCGGGCCGGGGGAGAGCAAACTCTCTTTTGCCGACGAGAAGGGAGCCGGGTCATGATCGAAGGCCCCTCGCAGAAGGAGATCACCCGCATGGCCAACGAGCTGGCGGACGTGATCAGGAAGAACATGAAATAGAAGGGGCTCGGGTATCGGGTCCAGGGTATCGGGAAAAAAAAACGGCGGGATTTTGTCCCGCCGTTTTTTTATGCAGCCTGTTCCCTCTTTGCCCCACACGGCACATGACTTTCCACTCCAGGTCAAATTCGATCCCGACCGCCTCTTTCGCCGACAAGCGTTCAGGGACAGGCAGGCGTAACCATTGAGGATTACTGTCGGAAGGCGAGTAACGAAAAAATCAGTCAGAGGTTAATTTCATATATTTCCGGCTGCCCTCCACAACGAACATTCATGTCTATCGCCGCCAATATTGCCTTTTGACAAATTTCTTTCGCAGAAAAATGAGAATCATACAGGACGTGAATCGCGCCCAGCGCATAATCGCAACCAGAGCCGATTGCAAAGTATCTTTCAAATTTATGGACACTCATGTTTGCTGAAACGTAGAACATGCCTTTTCTGTTTGCTAATAAAAATCGGGCATCCAGATCTGCAAAGGGTGACTCCTTGCTATTGCACTGGTCATTCACGTAGCTGTATTTTTCTTTTACCGTGAAATAGAGGTCATTAAAGAATTTAAATATGGATTTCTCATCGTGCAGTTTGAGATTTTTATTTTTTTTATCCGACAAAAAATCTTGCAATATGTTGTCGTAGAGTCCCCAACCGGAACCGGCAACATACGTGTCATTGATCGTGAATATTTTGCTGGCGTTATGATTATCACCTGGCATGCAGGTATCGCCGAAGCTGAACAGGGTGTCAGCACCGATCACCAGGCGGTTTTTTTTAAGTACAGTGACAGCAACCGTCATTTTTTACTCGTTGTTTCATGTCGTATGACGATTTAAATCCGTTACAGGTTTACACATGTATCCCTGCCTTGAACCCAAGCACCGTGCAATTTGCTGCCTGACAATGAATACCCTGGGGGGGGCCGCACGTTCGAATAATCCTAATCGAATTCACATAGAATAAACAGGTAAAATCACAACACAAATCAATGCGGTTGAACTTTCACCATAGAGCGTATGACCATTATTGTTTGAAACCGCGCATTCCCTTGAAAATCATGAAACACTCACGTACAGGAAGGGGGCGATATCCGACTGGACACGCAGCGTCGGGTCACGTTCCGTTTGGGGCAGATGATTACATCTCGGGCTCGTCCCGCGAGCCATCGCGCTCATCACCGGCTGTCCTTGAGCTTCTCTTTCAGCCGCTCCTGCACGATCTGCGTTGCCCGGGCGAGATCCTCGGGCGAGTTGATGCCCATGACCTCGCCGGGGTCAGGCGCGATGACGGAGGCCGTGCGGACCCCCTTGCGCTGCGCGATGGCAAAGATGTCCGTGAAGTAGTACTCCCGCTGGGCGTTGTCGTTTCCGATTTCGCTCACCGCCTCGAAGAGGAAGGGGTTCTCGGCGCAGTAGATGCCGGTATTGATCTCCCGGATCTTCCGCTGCTCTTCCGTGGCGTCGCGGTGCTCCACGATCCCCAGCACGTTTCCCTCTTTGTCCTTGACGATCCGGCCGTAGCCGAAGGGGTCTTCGAGAAGGGTCGTCAGCACCGTGATGGCCGCACCGGAGGCGCGGTGGCGCTCCATCAGGTCGCGAATCGTCGAGGCCCGCAGCAGGGGCACGTCGCCGCAGAGGATCAAAATGGTCCCCTTGTAGCCGGCAAAGGCCTCTGCGGCCTGCAGGACGGCGTGGCCAGTACCCAGCTGCTCGCGCTGGTAGACGAATGCAAGCCCGCGGCTGCCATAGCGTGCCTCCACGAGTTCGGCCTGATGGCCGATGATGACGGCGATCCGGGAGGACCCCATCTGTTCGGCGAGGTTCAGGACGTAGTCCAGCATGGGCCGACCGGCCACGGGGTGGAGGACCTTCACCAGGTCCGATTTCATCCGCGTTCCCTTGCCGGCCGCAAGAATCAGCGTCGCAAAGGATTTGTCTTCCGTGCTCATCGTCACCCTTTCTGTTGTGCCGATTTCTCTGCGGAAATGCTTCTCATGCTGCTCCCGGACGCATGCAATGCGCCTCCTGCCCCTCCAACCTTCTCACCCTCTCACCTTCTTACCCTCTCATGCACAGCTCACAGACCCGTCACCGGCCGCTGCGATTCGGCCTGCCCCTCTTCTTTCTGCGCAGCGGAAGGATCGGCGGGCAGAATGATCTGTACCTGCTTGATCGACTTCATGTCTGCATCCTCGATGACATACTGGATGCTGCCCGCCCGAAACTGCTCCATGCGCCGCGGAACGCGCCCCATCTGGTGGAGCAGGTACCCTGCCAGTGTCTCGTAGGGCCCCTCCGGGAGGTTGAGGGGGATGATCTCCTGCAGCCGATCGATGCCAATTCTCGCGGCGACCAGGTATCGGCCCGGGCCCAGTTTCCGGATCGCGCGCTCCCGCTTGTCGTACTCGTCACGGATGTCGCCCACGATTTCCTCGAGGATGTCCTCGATCGTCACAATCCCCACGGCCCCGCCGTACTCGTCAACAACCACGGCCATAGGCTCACCCCGCCGCTGCATTTCCAGCAGCAGATCGTCGGCGGGCTTGGTGACGGGAACGTAGAGGAGCTGCCGGAGGGCCGATCGGACAGGGCGGGAGGCCGAAGCGGGCATTTCCTTGAGGATGTCAAAAGCGTTCACGACACCTGCAATATTGATCACATCGCCCTGGTAAACAGGGAGCCGGGAGAAGCCCGTCTCGTTGATGAGCCGCGCGGCCTCCCCGAACGTGGCTTCATCCTCGAGGGCCGCCACGTTTGAGATCGGCACCATGACCCGTCCCACGTTCGTCTCGGAGAAGTCGAAAATGCGGTCCACCATCTCTTTCTCCGAGCGTTTCACGTCGGTCTGCTTCGCCTCCTCGTGCAGGAGAACCTTGAGCCCGTCCTTGGTGATGTAGGGCAGTGAGGTTTTCCCCCGCTCTCCCGCCAGGACGTAGAGAGTGCCGCGGGCGATCTTCGAGACCACGTACACGAAAGGGTAGAGGACCCAGGAGGCCGCCCAGATGAAGGGAGCGATGAACACGGCCTTCCGTTCGGCGCGCTGACGAAAGAAGCTCTTCGGGATGATCTCGCCGAAAACGAGGATCGCCGGGATCATGACGGCCACGGAGACCCATTCGCCCCGGGCCGGGCCCAGGGTTGCGATGAAAAGAGACGTGGCGAGGGCCGTACTCGTGATCACGCACAAGTCCGTCCCCGTGAGGCATGTGGCCAAGAACCACTCCGGGTTGTCGAGCAGCCGCAGGGCGATGGATGCCGATTTTGAACCGGCTTCCGCCTTCTGCCGGATACGGTGGATGTCGGACGCAATCAGGGCGATCTCGCCCCCGGAAAAAAGTCCTTCCAGGGCGATGCAGAGGATGATGAGCAGCAGCGTGAGGACATCGCTCATGGCCCGTCACCCCCTATTGTCACCCGGACACTCAGGATCCGCGTGCCCTTGACCTTCCGGACGACGAGGGTGAGCCCCTCCGAGGCGATTTCATCGCCCCGGGACGGCAGCCTCCCGAAGAGGTGCAGGACATAGCCGCCGACGGTTCCGAAATCCTCCGACGGGATGGAGGTGCCTGCGATTTCGTTGAAATCGTCTATCGCAAGGGCTCCCGGGACCATCAGGGTCCTCTCGTCGATCCGGTGAAAGGGTCTCGCTCGGGTATCGCGTTCGTCGTAGATGTCTCCGAAGAGCTCCTCCAGGATGTCTTCCATCGTGACGAGGCCCGAGATCCCCCCGTACTCGTCCACGACGAACGCCACGTGCATGTTTCGTTTCTGAAAATCCCGCAGCACCTGTTCAGCGCTGCGCTCCTCGGGAACGAAATAGGGTTTGCGCAGCAGCGGCTCCACCGATGCGGGCGTCTTTCCCTCCGCCATCAGGCCCAGCAGGTCGCGGGCGTAGAGGACTCCGACGATATCGTCGGGTCCGGTCCCGTACAGGGGGACCCGCGAGTAGCCCTGCTCGATGATTTCCCTGCGCAGGGCCTCCGGGCTCGTGGACACGGGCAGGCAGAACGTGTCGACCCGCGGGGTCATGATGTCCGCGACGGGCGTATCGGCCAGATCGAAGACCCGGTGGATGAGATCCCGCTGGCCGGCATCGATGATCCCTTCGTCATGCCCGGCATCAACGAGGCTCCGGAACTCCACCTCCATGAGGGCGTCGCTTTCCGCCGCCTCCTTTTTCCTGAAAGACCCGAGAACAAGGCCGGAGATCCCTTCCAGGAGCCAGACCGCGGGGAACAGGGCCTTTTGCACGAGTGTCATGAGCGGGGCCACCATGGAGGAGAGGCGCATGGAATAGGTTTTCCCGAAGATCTTCGGGACGGCCTCCCCGAAAAGGAACAGCACCGGGGCCACCGCGGCGATGGCGAGCCACTCCCCCCGCTCGCCGAAGAGGCTGATGAAGAGCGCCGCAGCCGTGGCGGAAAGCACGATGTTGACGACCTCGTTGCCTACGATGATCGTGACAAGCAGGCGACGCGGCGCGTCGAGGATCCTCTCGACATGAGAAAAGAAGGGGAAGCGTTCTTCCCTCATCTTGTGGAGATGAAGAGACGTGAGGGAAAAAAGGGCGGCCTCGGAGCACGCGAAGAAGCCTGACAGCAACAGGCACAGACACATCAACACGAGCTTGAATGTAATGGTTGGATCCAAGAATCTGAATACCCGTGGCTAGAAATTATTTAGAGGATTCGACAGGTTAACGATGGCCGGAGCTTATCGGACAAAAGGTAAAAAGTCAACATGCTGTTGCGCCGTTCGTCTCAGAATTGATTGACTTGATGACCCTTTTCCGCTATGATGCAAAACATTCTTTCATTAATTTCCCCTTTAGTTTCAATGATTTCCGTGGTCGACAGAGGGCCATGAGGAGGTGTTTCATGCCGGGTGTACTGCTTGTCGGAAACGGGGCCCGGGAACATGCCATCGCCGAGGCGATCATGCGATCCGGCCAGACGCCGAGACTCTTTACCTGCATGAAGACAAACAACCCCGGGATTGCCGCCCTGTCGTCAAAATCTCTCGTCGGGCCTTACGAGGATCTGGCGGCCATCATGGCCTTCGCGAAGGAGAACGGCTGCGAGTTCGCCGTCATCGGACCGGAAGACCCCCTGAACCTGGGCATCGTCGATGCGCTCGTGGCCGCGGGAATCCCCGCCGTGGGACCCAAAAAGAAGCTCGCCCGGCTCGAGACATCCAAGTCCTTCACACGGGACCTCGTCCGCAAATACAACATCCCCGGAAACCCCCGCTACGAAACCTTCACCTCGATGGACGGGATCGATGCCTTTCTCGAGGAGCTTCCCGGCGTCGTCGTGAAGCCCGACGGGCTCACCGGCGGCAAGGGGGTGAAGGTCCAGGGAGACCACTTCCAGACCAGGCAGGAGGCCTTCGAGTATTGCAGGGAGGTCCTGCAGGAGCACTCCGCCGTCGTGATCGAGGAAAAGCTCGAGGGCGAGGAGTTCTCGCTGCAGTGCATATCCGACGGCAAGACCGTAGTGGCCACCCCCCCCGTCCAGGACCACAAGCGGCGCTTCGCGGGAGACAAGGGGCCCAACACGGGCGGCATGGGTTCCTACTCCGATCGGGACCACAGCCTCCCCTTCATGAGGCCCGAAGACGTCCAGGCGGGGCTCGACATCACCCGGAAGGTGGCCGAGGCCATCTACAAGGAGACAGGCGAGTACTACAAGGGCATCATGTACGGCGGCTTCATGATCACGCGAGACGGCGTGAGGCTCGTGGAGTACAACGCCCGCTTCGGCGACCCCGAGGCGATGAACATCCTGCCGCTGCTCAAGACGGACTTCATCGAGATCTGCCGGGCTGTCGTGAACGGGACGCTGGACAAACTCCCCGTGGAGTTCGAAAAGAAGGCCACCGTCTGCAAGTACATCGTCCCGAAGGCATACGGCCTCCCCAAGGACCACCCGGACGCCAAATCGACGTCGGCAAAAATCGACGTGGGAGATGTGGGCTCCGCGCGGCTCTACTATTCCTCGGTCGACAGGAAGGCCGACGGGCTCTACATGACAAGCTCCCGGGCCATCGGTGTCGTGGGGATCGCCGCAAGCCTCGACGAGGCGGAAAAGATCGCCGAGAACGCCATTTCGGCCGTGAAGGGCCCCGTCGATCACCGGCCCGACATCGGGACAAAGGCGCTCATCCAGCGGCGAATCGATCACATGCGTGAGTTAAGAAGAAGGTGAGAGGTTGAGACGGTGGGAAGGTTGGAGACTTTTATCTTTCTTACCCTCTCACCTTCTTACCTTCTTACCCTCGCGAATCGAAAATGAAAGAGGAGCAATCAATGGGCAACAAGGTGAAGCGTGCGCTGATCAGTGTCACGGACAAGAAAGGCATTGTTGATTTTGCAAAGGGTTTGAAGGCCTTCGGCGTCGAGATCCTCTCGACGGGGGGAACGGCGGCCCAGATCAAGGCGGCGGGCATCGACGTGACCGACGTTTCCGCCTACACGGGCTTCCCGGAGATGATGGACGGAAGGCTCAAGACCCTGCACCCGAAGGTCCACGGCGGGCTGCTGGCCATGCGCGACCATGCAGAGCACATGAAGGCAGCCAAAGCCCACGGCATCGAGATGATCGACATGGTCGTCATCAATCTTTACCGATTCGAGGACACGGTGGCCAGGGAGGGTTGCACCCTGGAGGAAGCCATCGAGAACATCGACATCGGCGGGCCCACCATGGTCCGCTCGGCGGCGAAAAACTACCGCTTCGTGAGCATCGTGACGGACCCCGGCGACTACCCGAAGATCCTCGAGGAAATGAAAAAGGCAGGCGGCGAGGTCTCCGAACAGACGAACTACCTGCTCTCGACCAAGGCCTTCCAGCTCACGGCCCGCTACGACGCCGCCATCTCCAACTGGATGGGCACCATCGTGCCGGGGGATGGAAAGAAAGACTTCCCCGATGTCTACACGCTGCAATTCCTCAAGGCCCAGGACCTGCGCTACGGCGAGAATCCCCACCAGAAGGCCGTCTTCTACCGCGAAGGGGCGCAGCTGCTGCCCGGGATCGCAGGCGGCCGGCAGCTCCAGGGCAAGGAGCTCTCCTACAACAACATCATGGACAGCGATGCCGCCTGGCAGATGGCCTGCGATTTCGAGCTGCCCACGGCGGTCATCATGAAGCACGCCAACCCCTGCGGCGCTGCCACATCGGGGGGAGACATCCTGGAGGCATACAGGAAGGCCCTCGAGACCGACCCCCTGTCGGCTTTCGGCGGTATTGTGGCCGTGAACCGGCCCGTCGACAGAAAGGCCGCCGAGGAAATCGCAAAGCTCTTCCTGGAGGTCGTGATTGCACCGAAATTCGAGCCCGAGGCCCTCAAGGCATTCGAATCGAAAAAAAACCTCCGCCTCATCGAGATCGGGGAATCCTGCACCGCAGGCAAGAAGGGCTTTGACTTCCGTCGCGTCGTGGGCGGGCTTCTCGTCCAGGAACGGGACGCCGACGACACGGACATCCGCAAGGCGAAGGTCGTTACGAAACGCCACCCCACCGAAGAGGAGTACCAGGCCCTCGACTTCGCCTGGCGGGTCGTCAAGCACGTGAAGTCAAACGCCATCGTTCTCGCGACAAAAGACAAGCTCGTGGGAGTGGGCGCAGGCCAGATGAGCCGCGTGGATTCGGTGAAGATCGCCATCATGAAAGCGACAAGCCCCACAAAGGGCACCGTCATGGGCTCCGACGCCTTCTTCCCGTTCCGCGACGTCGTCGACACGGCGGCGAAGGCCGGGGTCACGGCCATTATCCAGCCAGGCGGCTCGATCCGGGACGAGGAGTCGATCCAGGCAGCCGACGAGCATGGGTTGGCGATGATCTTCACGGGCGTGAGGCATTTCAAACATTAAAAGCAGGCGAAAGGCTAAGGGCATAAGGCTTAAGGCGAAGAAAAACACCTTCCCTGCCCTTTGCCTTTAGCCCTTTGCCCTTAGCCAATTGAGCGGAGCGAGCTTATGAAAAAGAAAAGCGACGTGCTGGTCAGCGTGTTGATGGGGAGCGATTCGGATCTTTCGATCATGAAGGAGGCCCTGGAGACGCTCAAGAAGTTCGACATCCCCTACGAGCTCTTCCTCACCTCGGCCCACCGCACGCCGGAGCGGACGACGAACTTCGCCCGGAAGGCCGAGGAGCGTGGCGTCAAGGTCCTCATCGTCGGCGCCGGCGCGGCGGCCCACCTGGCGGGGGTGATCGCCTCGCAGACGCGGCTCCCTGTCATTGGCGTGCCCATCGATGCCACCTCCATCGGGGGCCTCGATGCGCTTCTCTCCACCGTCCAGATGCCCGGGGGTATCCCCGTGGCGACCATGGCCATCGGCAAGGCGGGCGCACGCAATGCCGCTCTCATGGCGGCAAGGATCCTTGCCCTGGGCGATGGCTCTTTGCGAAAGAAACTGCAACAGCACTCTGAGCAGATGGCCCGGGAGGTGGAGGAAAAGCACAAGAAGCTGGAATGTTTATAAGACAGGCGTAAGGCTAATGGCAAAGGGCTTAAGGCGAGGAAAGAGAGGGATTTGACTTCTTCTGCCTTTAGCCCTTAGCCCTAAGCCTTTAGCCATCTCCTTCTGCCATGACAAAAATTATCAAGATCAACCCGGAGAATCCTGAGGCGGAGCGGATCGACAAGGCCGTGGCCATACTGAAAAGCGGCGGAGTCGTCGCCTTCCCTACGGAGACGTTCTATGGCCTGGGGGCTGATGCCCGCAACGAGACGGCGATCGAGAAGATCTTCGGGATCAAGGGGCGGGACTTCAAGAACCCCATTCTCGTCGTGATCGGGGACCCCGCACACATCGGCCTCTTTGCGGATGAAATCCCGGCACAGGCTCAAACGCTCATGAGGCAATTCTGGCCGGGTCCCGTCACAATCCTGTTCCGGGCATCGGCGGCGGTTTCGCCGAAACTGACAGCGGGCAGCGGAAAGATCGGGATCCGCCTCACGAGCCACCCGATTGCTCGGGAACTTTCGCGCAAACTCGGGGGGCCGCTGACCGCAACGAGCGCAAATCTCTCCGGCGCGCCGGAGTGCTCATCTGCGGCGGACGTTCTCTCTCAGCTGGCAGGAAGAATCGACGGAGTTGTCGACGGCGGGCTGACACCGGGGGGAAAAGGATCGACGATCGTCGATGCCACCGTTTCCCCCGTCAAGTTCCTTCGCGAGGGTGTCATCCCCGCCGCTCTCATCCAAGACACGCTTGTGAAAGCTTCGTGACGTTGTCTTCCTCCCCGAGTGCTATCAGCTTGTCCCCGCTCTCGATGACGTAGCTCGCCATGGGGTTGAAGATCATCTTGCCGGAATCCTTTTTCACAGCCACGATAATGAGCCCGTAGCGTTGCCGGATCTCGGACTCCTCGAGGGATTTCCCGATGATGGGCGACCCTTCGCAGATGGGGAGTTCATCCATTCGAAGCTCCAGGCTCTGGCGGCGTGTGGTGATCTCGATGAAGTCCAGCATGGCAGGCCGCAGAATCGCCATGGCCATGCGGTTTCCGCCCAGCGTGTAGGGCGATATGACCCGATCGGCGCCTGCCCGCAGCAGGCGGTGCTCCGATTGCTCCTCCTCCGAGCGCGCGAGAACCCATATCTTGGGGTTCAGTTCCTTGGCTGTAAGGATCACGTAAAGGTTCTGGGCGTCGGTGGGAAGTACGCAGACAATCCCTCTGGCCCTCTTGATTCCGGCCTCGATGAGGCACTTGTCGTGGGTGGCATCGCCCTGGTAGTAGACAATGCCTTCCTCCTGAAGCCTCTCGATCACCCCGGGTCTATTGTCCACGACGATGAAGGGCACCTTCTCCGCGGCAAGCTCCCGGGCGATGCGCATACCGATCCGGCCGCACCCGCAGACGATGTAATGATTGCTCATTTTTTCGATGGTCTTTTCCATCTTTCCTCTCCCCAGAAGCGTTGTCAGGCGTCCTTCCACCATGGTCTGGGCCATAAGGCCCACCGTGTAGAGCATGGTGCCGACACCGAAGGAAACGAGTACGACGGTGAAGAGCATCCCGATGCCGCTCCGCGGCGCAAAATCGCCATAGCCGACCGTCGTCAGGGTCATGACCGTCACATAAAAGGATTCCAACAGGCTCCACTCTTCGATAAAGTGAAAGCCCATCGTTCCTGCGAGGATCAGGATCACGATGATCATCAGGGCTATCTTGAGATTGTTGGTCATCCTGTCGGCTTCCCCCGGGCGTGTAGCTGTTTTCTATTTACCAGACAAGTCTCTGGAATAAAACCTTTTTCCCTCCCGGCACCGATTATCGATTGAACATTGCGCCGATTTCCGATAAAAAATATCCATGGCTCAGAAGGGTCCCGAGTTCGCGAAAGTCTACACGGGAAAGGCGCTCATCGCCGACCCGATCTACCAGTACGCCTGGTTCACCGTCCCGGGGCCGGAGTACCCGGGGGAAAAGACGGAAAAAGACCTCCTCGACACACCCTGGCTTCAGCGCCTCCGGAGGATTCACCAGCTCCAGAGCGCCCGCTGGGTCTACCCCGCCGCCGAGCACAGCCGGTTCCAGCACTCCCTGGGCACCATGCACATGGCCGGCGAGTTCGGCCGGCACCTCTACCCCAGCCTCAAGAGTGTCTGCCCCGATGCCCCCTCGGTCAACCTCGTCGAGGAGCTCGCACGGCTTGCGGGGCTTCTCCACGACGTGGGGCACGGCCCCTTCGGCCATTTCTTCGACGATCACTTTCTCGATCAGTACGGGATCACCCATGAGGACCTCGGGCAGAAGATCATCACAAAAAAACTGGCCCGGACGATTGCCGCCATCAGGCGCAGCCCCACGGGCCCCTTCGAAAAAGGAGAAACGATCGACCCGGCGTACATCGCCTACCTCATCAAGATGCCCGCAGGACGGGACGGAAAGCGGCCCCGGTGGCTGGAGCTTCTGCGGCAGCTCTTCTCCGGCATCTACACGGCCGACAACCTGGACTACGTCCAGCGCGATGCCTTCATGACGGGATTTTCGCTCGACATGGTGGACATCTCGCGCCTTCGCTTCTACACGTTCTTCACGGAGCACGGAATCACCCTGCACCAGGCGGGCATCTCGGCCCTCTCGAGGTTTCTGAATGCCCGGCTCAACCTTTACCGCAATGTCTACTATCACCGCACCACCCGGGCCCTCGATCTTCATCTGCAAGAGATCTTTCGGGACACGATGAACCTGCTGCTGCCCGGCGACCCCTCGAAGTTTCTCGACGACTACCTCGAGTGCGACGAGTGGACCCTCTTCCGGGATGTCCAGCGCTGGCCCCGGGAGACGGACCCGCAGAAAAAAAGGCTGGGGCGGGAATGGGAAAAACTCCACAACCGCGAGGTCAAGTGGAAGATGTCCTTCGTTACGGAGCTCTCCGTCGACGAGCTGCCCAGGGGCATACGATTCTCGGGAGAGACGGACTACGAGGACGAGATCCGGAGGCACCTCCCCGCGGGGTTGCGTAGAAAGCCGTTCCGCGTGGATCTGGCCACCCAGGACCCCAGACCGCTGAATCCCATTACAGAGGAGAGCAAGCGCATCAACATCTACAACCCCTCCACGGGGATTACCTCGCCGGAACCCCTCGTGGACATCTACCGGTTCATCCCGGCCCGGGTGGTCCATTTCCGGGTCTTCGCCCTCACCCACGCCTACGACGAAGCCCTGGCCCGGGCCGCCGAAAAGGCGCTGGGGTCGCTGGCGGGCCAATCCAAAACCAACATCTGACGGGCAGGTGAAAAAAGTCCATCTGCGGCGTTGCCCTCGTCCCTCGTCGCTCAACGTACGACCAGTACGCCTCGCTCCTCGGGATGTCGGGCGCCTTGCATCTGAACCTTTTTGACCAGCCCGATCCCGGAGCCCGAAGTCTGATTCCAAATCCTGAATCCCGTTTCATTGACAGTTAACAGTCAAGCTGTTAAAAGGAGTTCTTTCGTCCGAAAGGGAACATTTGTGGCTGCACAGGAAACGACCGACATCACCCTCTTCGTCAGGACCTCCGACGAGGAGGTCGCCCGTTGGGACCGCAAGAGGATTGTCGATGCCCTCATGCTCGAGACCTACGTCGATCTCGACACGGCCGAGGCGATCAGCCTCGATGTCGAAAAGCAGATCATGGCTTCGGGCCTCACCCACCTCACGGCCCCCCTGATCCGCGAGCTCGTCGACGCGAAGCTCATGGAGCGCGGTCTCGAGCAGGCACGGCGGATGCACACCCGCCTCGGCTTCCCGCTCTACGATGTCAGCCAGCTCATCCTTCACCAGAACAAGGAAAACGCCAACCTTCCCCACGGCCCCGAGGCGTCGAACCTGATCCTCGCCGAGGGCATCAAGAAGGAGTATGCCCTGCACGGCGTCTTCTCCCATGATGTGGGGGATGCCCACGTGCGGGGGGATCTGCACCTGCACGACCTGGGCTACGTCGACAGGCCCCACAGCTCGAGCCAGACCCTGGAGTTCGTCAAGAAGTTCGGCCTCAACCTGCCCAACACCTTCTCGGCCTCGAAGCCGGCGAAACACGCTGAGGTGCTTCTGGCCCACATGGTCCGCTACAGCGCAGTGTTGCAGGGGTACTTCTCGGGAACGATCGGCTGGGACGCCGTGAATGTCTTTTTTGCCCCTTACCTGGAGAAACTCTCGGGCCGGGAGATCGAACAGATCGCCCAGATGCTCGTCTTCGAATTCTCCCAGCTTGCCGTCTCCCGCGGCGGCCAGGCCATTTTCACCGAGATCGGCATAACCTGGGAGATCCCCCGGCACCTGCGCGACGTGCCCGCCATCGGCCCCGGGGGGGAGTTCACGGGCAAAACCTACGGACATTACGCAAAGGACGCTCAGCGCTTTGCCCGGGCCCTCTTCGAGACCTACCGGGAGGGCGATGCCCTGGGGAGCCCCTTTTTCTTCCCGAAGCCGCTTTTACGGATGACGGAGGATTTCTTCGAGACACCCGGCCACGAGGATTTTCTCCTGCAGGTCTGCGGGGCGGCCGCCGAGAAGGGAAACCCCCATTTCATCTTCGACCGCAACCGGACCCTCAAGGTTCCGCGGTGCTTGACCCTCGATTTCGAGAGCGACAGCCAGGCCCGCAAAGAAGCCCAAAAGCCCTGGGAGATGCGCTATGCCTCCATCCAGAACGTGACGCTCAATCTCCCGAGGCTGGGATACCTTGCCGAGGGAAATGACGCGCACCTCTTTTCCCTTCTCTCGGAGCGCATGGAGATCGTCGCCAGGGCCCACGCCCAGAAGAGGCAGTTCATCGAGAGGCTCCTCGCCATCGGTGACGGAGGCCCCCTCGCCCTGCTGTCCATGGACTGCGCAGGGTCGGCTTATCTGAAACTGGACCGGGCCACCTATCTCATCGGGATGGTGGGGCTCAACGAGCTCGTGCAGCTCCACCGGGGCGTGCAGCTTCACGAGGACGAAAAGGCATTGAAGTTCGGGATCAAGATCCTCGGCCACATCCAGAAGATGGCGTCCAGGCTGGGACGGCAGCACAACATGCGGTTCATCCTCGAGCAGACCCCTGCCGAGAGCACCGCCTACCGGTTCGCCAGGCTCGACCTCAAGTACCACTCCCCCCGGTCGGGACGTTTCGTCCGCGGCGACATCGTAAAGGGAGAGCTTTACTACACGAACTCGACGCAGCTCAACATCGCGGCCAAGACGGACCCCTTCGCCCGGGTCAGAAGAGAGGGCCTCTTCCACCCGCTGATCGACGGCAATGCCATCACCTCGGTCTGGCTCGGGGAGTCCAGGCCATCCGCCGAGGCACTCGCCCGGTTTGTGACGAAGTCTTTCCGCGAAACGACGTGCAGCCAGATCGTCTTCTCGCCTGAATTTACGGTCTGTGTCGCCTGCCGGCAGACGGTGCGCGGCCTCAAGACAGCCTGCCCGAGCTGCGGCTCCACCCGCATCGAAGGTGTCAGCCGCGTCGGCGGATACCTCACCCACACCTCCCGGCTGAACCGGGGAAAGGTCGCCGAACTTCGCGACACCTTCCGCGTCGATTCCCTGCGGTAGGCAACAGTCCCTTTTCATTCGGGCAATCCCTCGCTTCTGCCCTCCATGGTTGTGAAGTTAAGAAGTTATGAAGGTAGGAAGTCAAGAACAAGAGAAAGACGTTTCAGCGGAAATTCCTCCTATTATCTTCCCGGGTTCCCTTGACATCACTTCGACGGATGCCTAAATTTCAAATTGAGGACGCCGGAAGCACCCGGAGCCCAGAAAAAATCCCACTTAAATCAGTCAGTTGGAAGAGCAACCCCTCGCGAGGGGACGTGAGCAGGCGCTTTTATCTTTGCAGGGAGCCCAGGATGGAGAAAATCGACGACATCATCAAGCGGATCTTCCGTGAGAGCAGCCAGCTCAAGGAGGCCTTCCTGCGGGATAATTTGGAAAAGATCATCCGGACCGTTGATGTCATCACGGAAGCCCTGAAGAAAGGCAACAAGGTCCTGCTGTTCGGCAACGGCGGAAGCGCTGCCGACGCGCAGCACATCGCCGGGGAGTTCGTAAACCGGTTTCTCATCGAGCGGCCGCCCTTGCCGGCGATTGCTCTTACGACTGACACATCGGTCCTCACGAGCATCGGCAACGACTACGATTTCTCGGAAATCTTCTCCAAGCAGATCAGGGCCCTCGGCCAGGAGGGGGACATCGCCTGGGGGTTCAGCACGAGCGGCGGCTCCGTGAATGTCGTCAAGGCCCTGGAGACGGCAAAAAAAATGGGGCTTGTGACGATCGGGTTCACGGGGCGCGATGGCGGGGCGGTGGGAATGATCTCGGATCACCATCTCAATGTGCCTTCCAACACAACCCCCCGGGTGCAGGAAGTGCACATCGTTGTTTCGCATGCCATCTGCGAACTCGTAGACTGGCGGCTGTTCCAACGGCCTGACCACCGATAACGAGAAAAGGAAGAGAATTCGGACGGACATGGGCAGCAAATCGAAACACAAAAAGGATCACGAAGCCCCTCCCCCTCAGGAACCGCAGGGGGCGGCACAGGCCGAAATGCCCGCGGAAGGGTCTGCAACGCAGACCGGCCAGGCGTCGGATCTGCGCACAAGCCTGGACGCGAAAGAAAAGGAAGCCGCGGAGAATTACGACCGCTACGTGCGGGCCATGGCGGATTTGGACAACTACCGCAAGAGGGCGGCCAGGGACAAGGAAGACGCGATCAAATACGGCAACGAGAAGCTGATCAAGGACATCCTGCCCATCCTGGACAGTCTCGACCGGGCCCTCCACCAGGCATCGGAGGTGTCGGTCCGGAACAACTTCGAGGCCTTCCAGCAGGGGCTCGAACTCATCCACGCCCAGATCCTGGGGTGCCTGGAGCGGCACGGGGTGGTGAAGATCGCGGCAAAAGGGGAAGAATTCGACCCGGACTGGCATCAGGCCCTCATGCAGGTGGAGATACCGGAGATGGAGGGCAACCGGGTTGTAGACGAATACGAGAGCGGATACACGCTGAACGGTCGGCTTCTGCGGCCCTCAAAGGTTTCCGTTTCGAAAAGCGTCCCGAAAGACGATGAGGGGCAATAACCAAGCACTTCGAGCAGTATAGGAGGTTTGAGCATCATGGGAAAAGTGATCGGAATCGATTTGGGCACGACGAACTCCTGCGTGGCCATCATGGAAGGGGGCGACGCTGTCGTCATCGCCAACCAGGAGGGAAGCAGGACGACGCCGTCGATGGTAGCCTTTACGGATAAAGGGGAGCGGCTCGTCGGCCAGGCGGCCAAGCGCCAGGCCGTGACGAACCCCGAGAACACCGTCTACGCCATCAAGCGGATGATCGGACGGAAGTTCGCCTCCCGGGAGGTCCAGTACGACAAGGGAATCGTAGCCTACAAGATCACCGAGGCCCCCAACGGAGATGGCCAGGTCACCGTCAGGGATCGCAGCTACAGCCCGGCTGAAATCTCGGCCTTCATCCTCATGAAGATGAAGCAGACCGCCGAGGACTACCTGGGCGAGAAGGTAAACGACGCCGTCATCACCGTGCCTGCATACTTCGACGACTCGCAGCGCCAGGCGACCAAAGACGCCGGAAAGGTGGCGGGGCTCAACGTCCTTCGCATCATCAACGAGCCGACGGCGGCATCGCTGGCCTACGGGCTCGACAAGAAGAAAGACGAGAAGATCGCCGTCTTCGACCTGGGCGGCGGGACCTTCGACATCTCCGTCCTCGAGCTGGGCGAAGGCGTCTTCGAAGTGAAGTCCACAAACGGCGACACGCACCTCGGCGGCGAGGACTTCGACCAGCGCCTGATGGACCACATCTGCGAGGAGTTCCAGAAGGGGCAGGGAATCGACCTGCGCAAGGACCGCATGGCCCTCCAGCGGATCAAGGAAGCCGCCGAGAAGGCCAAGATGGAACTTTCGACGGCCATGGAGACGGACATCAACCTGCCCTTCATCACGGCGGACGCATCCGGGCCCAAGCATCTTCTCATGAAACTGACCCGGGCAAAAATGGAAGCCCTCGTGGAGGAGCTCATCCAGAAGCTCGTCACTCCCTGCCAGACGGCACTCAAGGACGCCGGGCTCTCCCCGAAGGACATCGACGAGGTCATCCTCGTGGGCGGCATGACCCGCATGCCCCGCGTCCAGCAGAAGGTTCGCGAGATCTTCGGCAAGGAGCCCCACAAGGGCGTCAACCCCGACGAGGTGGTGGCCATGGGCGCCGCCATCCAGGCAGGCGTGCTCTCCGGCGAGGTGAAGGACGTGCTGCTTCTCGATGTCACCCCGCTTTCTCTCGGAATCGAGACGCTGGGCGGAGTGCTGACGAAGCTCATCGAAAAGAACACGACCATTCCCACCCGCAAGAGCCAGATCTTTTCCACGGCGGCCGATAACCAGCCGGCCGTGAGCATCCACGTGATCCAGGGCGAGAGGGCCATGGCGGGGGACAACAAGACGCTCGGCCGTTTTGAACTGGTGGGGATCCCGGCGGCGCCGCGCGGCGTACCGCAGATCGAGGTTGCCTTTGACATCGACGCCAACGGCATCGTTCACGTCTCCGCCAAGGATCTCGGGACCGGCAAGGAGCAGAGCATCCGGATCACCGCCTCGAGCGGCCTCTCCAGGGACGAGATCGAAAAGCTCGTGCGTGAGGCCGAGTCCCACGTGGAAGACGACAAGCGCAAGAAGGACCTCATCGAGGCCCGCAACCAGGCCGATGCGCTCGTCTACCAGATCGAGAAGAACATCAAGGAGTTCGGCGACAAGATCGACGCCTCGGAGAAGGCGAAGATCGAAGACCATATCTCCAGGGTCAAGAAGGCCTTGGAAGGCGACGACGCGGCGGCCATCCGCAGCGAACAGGAAGAGCTCGCCAGGGCCTCCCACAAGCTCGCCGAGGCCATGTACGCCAAGACGTCGGGCCAGCAGCCCGGGGCGGGCCCCGGGGCCGGACCCGAAGCGGGGCCGAAGGCCGCCGGCGGCAAGAAGGACGACAACGTCGTCGACGCCGAGTTCGAGGAAAACAAATAACATCGCTTCAACAGAAAGCCTGACTCCCCCATGCGGGGCAGTCAGGCTTTTTTTATTGAAGCGGGCATCAGGCATCGGGAACGGAACCCTGAGAATCATGGAGTGACGAGTCCGGTGGATCCGGTGGACGTCCCGAGGCGGGAAGGATCGGTTGAAATATCCCCGCGAAAGGGTATATAGGGAAAGGAAGATGATGATGAAAGCACCCCTCCAGATTCTTTCCCTCGCCGTGCAGGAACGTGATGTCATGAAAAAGGCCCTGATCCTTATCCTTGCGGTGATTCTTGCGGGATGCGGGACCGCCCGCCCCGTTACGCACCCCGGCAGCCAGATGCAGCAGGCCGATGAAGTTCGGGCCCGGCAGGACATCGACGAGAGCACTCGGAAGGCCAAGGACCATGAGAAAGAGAGTCCCGCCGGGGATGCGGCGAAGAGCACGGCGACAGGTGCCGCCGTGGGGCCCGCCGCCGGCGCCATCACCGGCGACTTCGACCGGGGACTGGCGGTCGGGGCCCTGCTTCCTCTCTCCGGGAAACAGGCAGCCCTGGGCAACCGTGTCCTCGACGGGCTCATTGCCGGGCTTGGCCTTTTCGACAGGAGGCGGGCGGCGCCGGTTGAGCTTCGCATCGAGAACTACGGAAGCGACCCCGCCGCCGTCAATCGGGCCGTTGCAAAGCTTGCGGGCGAGCCGCGCGTTCTCGCCATCATCGGTCCCCCGGAATTCGACGCGGCCAGGGAGGCTGCAAAAGCGGCCCAGTCGGCGCAGGTGCCCCTGCTTGCCTTGAGCCCCGTCGTTTCGCCCGAGGGACCAGGGGATTTCATCTTCAGCGATCAGCGCTCCGACGAGCGGGAGGCCCGGACCATGGCCTCTTATGCCGTCAAGGATCTCGGCCTCACCCGCCTGGTCATCTTCTATCCCGAGAACGCCTATGGGACGGCCCTGATGAACGCCTTCCGGGCGGAGGTCCAGCGCCTGGGCGGCAAGGTCCGCCGCGTCCAGCCCTACAAACCGGACCAGACGGACTTCTCCGCGGAGATCAAAAAACTGGCAGCCCTCAGGGCGCCCCGGCCCGCGGCGAAAAAGAAGGGGGCCGAGGTGGTAAAAACCGCACCCCCTGCCCTCGACTTTGACGCCCTCTATCTGCCGGATGCATTTCGGCGCGTCAGGATGATCCTCCCCCAGCTTGCCTTTCACGACGTGAGGGGCGTCCAGCTTCTCGGCACCTCCCAGTGGTACGTCCCCGAGGGGATTCGCAAGGAGATGGACTATTTCGAGGGCTCCGTACTGACGGCGCCCTTCTTCGCGGAAAGCAGCAAGCGATCGGTGATGGACTTCACGGACACCCTCTTCGGGGCCACGGGGCGGGAACCGGATTACCGCGAAGCGCTGGCCTATGACACGGCAAGGATGCTCCTGGACGCCCTGCGCGACCGAAGCGTCACGGACCGCAGATCGCTCAGGGACCGCCTGCAGCGGATCGAGGCCTTCGAGGGCGTGACAGGCTGGGTGAGCATGACAAAAACGGGGGAAATGCAGCGGGGGTCCTTCATCCTGAAGGTGGAGGGCAGGCAGATCATTGACGTCACACCGGAGTACTGACAGGGTTCAGGGTAAAGGGGACAGGGTCCAGGGAAAGAAAGAATCGAAATCAAGAAGGATCTTTAATGAGATTTTTGCTGACCAATGATGACGGGATTTATGCGCGGGGCCTGGGCGCCCTTTACCAGGAGCTGTCGAAGGACGCCGACTGCATCGTGGTGGCCCCCGAAGTGGAGCAGAGCGCCGTGGGGCACGCCATTACCATCTCTCGGCCTCTCATGGTGCGCCCCGCAAGAAAAAACGGCCAGTTCATGGGCTGGGCCGTGGCGGGGACGCCTGCGGACTGCGTCAAGATCGGGCTGCGCGAACTGACGGACAAGCCCGTCGATCTGGTCGTATCGGGGATCAACCTCGGGGCCAACGTGGGAATCAACGTCCTTTACTCCGGGACCGTCTCCGCCGCTACGGAAGGTGCGATCCTGGGGATCCCCTCCATCGCCATTTCGCTGGCGACGCACAGCCGCGATGCCGACTTCAGCTTTGCGGCTCGCTTTGCCCGGAAGGTGGCGCAATTCATGCTCCATCACAACCCGAACCGGCACATCCCGCTGAACGTGAACGTCCCTGCCATCCCGGAGGGCCAGATCCAGGGGGTGGCCGTCACCCGCCAGGGACAGGCCCGGCTCATGGAGCAATTCGAGCGGCGCATCGATCCCCGGGAAAACGTCTACTACTGGCTTGCCGGCGAAACTCAGGTCACCGAATCGGATGCTGGCGGGACGGATTTCCTGGCCCTGCAAAGCGGCATGATATCCATCACGCCCATCTACTACGACATGACGCGCTACGACGCGCTGGAGGAGCTGAGGGGAGAGATCGGGAAGCTCAAGCCTTAGAAGCAGTGACTGAGTGCATTAGTGTCCGAGTGTACGAGCGAATCAGGAATCTTCATTTTTCCCCGGTTCACCAGACACTAATGCACTCAGTCACTTATCCACTTCCTCTATACATACAGGCTCAGCTGAACAGCCTGCGAAGAAGAGTCACGGAGGCTGTGCTAGCGGGTAAGAAGGACGGGAATGCGGCTTTTGCGGATGACGTGGGAGGTGGTGCTCCCGAGCAGGAGCTCCTTGAACCGGCTGTGCCCGCGGGCCCCCATGAGCAGAAGCTCTACAGCCCCTTCCTCGATGAACTTGATGATCTCCTTTTCCTCTTTCCCCCCCAGGACGATGATGTCGCTGTCGATGGCGTAATCCTCGAGGGCGCTCTCCACTCTCTTGCTGAGATCGGTCGAGAGTTTCACGTTGTCCGTCACGATGAGCACCGTGAGCGGCCAGCGGATCCTGTCGGAGAGCTCGGCGGCGACCTTGAGGGCGTGATCGGCGGGCGGGCTTCCGTCGTAGGCCAGGCCCATGCTTTCGATCTCGATGAAGGAGACAGGGGTCACGAGGACGGGCTTGCCGGACTTTCGCACCACCGCCTCGGCCGTGGAGCCCAGCAGCAGGCTGCGGCTCAGCGGATAGTGCTCGCCGCGCTGCGCAAGCACGATGAGGTCCGCGTTTTTCCCCTCGTTGATGATCTCCTCGTCGATGATCCCCGTGGTTTTCTTCACCTCGGGCCTGAGCCCCTGCTTTTCGCAGCTCTCCCGGAATTCTTTCAGGATGTTGTCTGCCCTCGCCTCGAGGGCCTTTTCGATGACGGCGAAAAACTCCGGGCCCGGGGAGAGGCTCGCGGAGCTGCAGATGTCATTGAGGACGGGTCCCTGGAGCACTTTGATATCGATGACATGGAGACCCGTGAGGCGGGCATCGAGCTTTTTGGCAATGGAGATGCCGTACTGAAGGGCCGTCCTGCTGTAGTCAGATCCGTCCGTGGGAAGGAGGATGTTCTGGAACATCAGTCTTCCTCCTCGTCATCCTCTTGATCGTCGTTCTGGATCTTCTCGGCTTTCTCTGTCGACCTTCTTCTCGAAGTCGGCCAGCTTCCTGAGCATCCGGTCGAATTCGTTCTCGTCGAGGTCTTCGTCTCCCTGTCCGTCGTAAGCGGCGGCCGCCCGCCGGCCAGAGCGTGAAGGCCCCGATCAACTTTCCGCTTGAAAGTTTGCCTGTTCCAGGAGACTGGCCATTGCGGTCAAGGCCACGTAGGGCCCTTCGCGCTTGTCATTGCGAAAACTCCCTTTCTCCCGGATCTGTCCCGTCCCGGTAGTAGGAGACGTAATCCCCGTCGAATTTCCCGTCCCGGAAGTTTTCCTGTTCCTTCAGCTGGCCGTTGCGGTAATAGAGGAGGTACTCGCCCTCGAGTTTTCCGTCCTGGTTGTAGTTCTCTTTCTCCCGAAGCTGCCCCGTTTCATAGTAGGAGGTGTACTCGCCGACGAGCCGGTCCTTCTCGAAGGTGCACTTCTCCCGGATCTTGCCGTCGCGGTAATGGGAGACAGCCTCCCCATGTCTCTGCCCGTCCTTGTAGGAAATTCTCACGATGAGCTGCCCGTTTTCGTAATACGATTCGTACGTGCCGTTGAGCTTCCCTTTGAGGTAGTTGCGCTTTTCCCGGAGTTGCCCCTTTCCATAGCGGGAGACATGCTCCCCATCTTTTCTTTTCGGGGCAAAGAGATCCCATTTCATGGTCGGCCGGTTCTATTCCTTGAGGGTGCTGACGTTGGTTGGATGCGAGACACTTAAACGCAGGAGGGTAGGAAGGTTTGAGGAGCAGAAGGTCGGAAAGTCTGAGAGCGTGCGTTTGACCGTCGTCTTCTCCAACCTTCTCACCCTCTTACCCTCTCACCTTCGCTTTTCCGCGGGATGGGCCGCCATAAGGCGCTCAGCCGCTCACAGTCCCAGTTCGTTGCGCACCTTCTCCACCGGGAAAAAGATTGCGTCCGGGCCCTTGAGTCCCCTGCGCAGGGCGCGCTCGTTCTGGTTCTCGAAATCTTTCAGAAGGTCGATCAACCGTCTTTTCCCCTCGGGGGTCTTGACGGCTTCCCGCGGGGTGATGTTGCCGATGGCCGCGATTTTCTCGTCGATCCAGTTGTCGAACGGGCGCAAGGCCGTCTCCCGGCCGATCGAACCCCCTTCCACGAAATCGGAAGGTCCTTCCGACGGAGCTTTTTCGGCACGCTTCTCGACGCTCTTGTGGACCGTCGTCCGGTAGGTGATGATCGTGCCGAACATCTTTTCGAGGATGGCGCGCAGGGTTTCCGCCCGCTTGGCCGACGTACACTGGGCCACGAGGGTATCCCTCTTGAGGAAGAGGATGCCCGGGGCATTCTTGAGAGGCCTTTTCATCCCCTCCTTGTGGAGCCAGTAGAAGCGAAGCACCTTCGCCGGCGGGGACGCTCCCGGTTTCCGCGACTCGGAGGCCGTGAAGACCGGCGACTTTTCGATGGTCTTCAGAAAGGCGCCGTAATCCCCCACCCGGTAGAGGAGGCTGGTCTGGGAAGATTTGTCCGCCTCGGGGTCGGCGGGCGCCTCAGGCCGCTCGGCGTTGCGGACGGCGTTCTCGACGAGGGCGCAGATCTCCGCCGAGGCCCGTTTCATGTAGTCGCGGAAATTCCGGTAGTTCTCCCGCTCCTCGTGGTAGATTTCGTGAAGGTTCTGCTCGGTGAAACGCCGGAGCCTCTGGGGGATGATGGTGAGCGGCATGCCGCCCAGCAGGTGATACCCCAGGATCTCGATGAGACCGCCATAGAACAGATCCCATTTGCAGAGAGTCTTCGCGGCGGAAGGGTCGACAATGCTGCAGACCCGGTCGGCAAAGATATCCCGGACCTCGACGCCCTTTCCCGGGTCGACCTTCTGGACCTCGTAGACGCTCAGCACGGAGCGGCCATAGCTCTGCAAAATCTCCCGCTCCAGTGCGGAGAGCTGGTTCTTCCTGCGCTCCAGGTAGAGTTCCGGAAAGGTTTTGTCGTACTCGTCGGTGACGAAGTGCAGTGAGTACCACGTGAGGAACTTGGAGAACTCTTCCTCGCTCTGGAAATTGTCGTAGAGCTCGTCTTCGTCTTCGCCGTAAACGCCGCGCCCCTCGAAATATTCGTAAAGGGCGAGTTCGTATTCCTCGTAGAACCGGTCGGAATTGGAAAAACGGGTAAGCCTATAGTGGAGATCGGAAATGATCTTCCTGCCGCGGGCGAGATCGAAATCGATGATCTGGGCTGCCCGTTTCTCGGTAGAGCCGCCCTGCCCGGCGGAAGAACCGCCGCGATCAACCGTTGACATTTCTTAGTAACCTCCTGTCCCAGTGGAACATAAAGCCCTTGAGTTACAGGCTGTTGAATAACGCAGCCTGTATAGAAGGAATCCAACAAGCCTTCTTTATATAATATAAGGCTTTACATCCTGATATGACAGACCCCCTTTCGTGTTTGCTACATATCATGGATGCTGGAGATTATCGCATTTCGAGGGGCCTGTCGAGGAAAAAAAGACGGGTCATTTCTAGTAGAAATACAGCGGGTTAGAGCATCGAAAAGGGACTGTTATCCACAATGTCGAGTCCGAGGATCGACCGACAAAAAAGAGGTGGTCCGGTCTGCCCGGTCCTCCACCTTTTCGAGGCGATTTGACGGGATGTTCGCGTTCGCAGGGTATCTATGAGAGGGCTGTATGGGTCACGGAAAACAGAAGAACCGCCATAAGCAGCAGCCAGCAAACCCAGTAGATCGACTTTCTCATTTCAGGAGTCCTTTTCGACGCATCTCGGAGCCCTCGACTCCCCGGGCCGTCGGCAAGAGGGGGCTTCTCCTCTCATAGATCGGATTTTTCACAAGAACCTTGAGGACCGATGACTGCAAGGAGTGGATCAGGTCGCCATGAGCGGCCGCCGAGGATCGGGAGGACTCTGCTATTTCGTCGCTTCGAGAACCAGCAGCGGCGGTACGCACAAAACAGCGTACTCGATCTTGACATCGGAAAATATTTCCCGGAGAGGCACCCTCAGACAGCCGGGGGGCTGGTAGAACGTCTGATAAGCAAGAAACTTGCCGCCCCGCTTGAGGATGCGGTGGGTATTTTGAAGGAGTTCGACACGGGCTTTGGCCGGAAGGAAGGAGAAGGGAATCCCGGAGAGCACATAATCTGCCTGCCCCGCGCCGGCGCGCCGGACGATGTCGAGAATGTTCCCCGCACAGTCGTTGACGTGTTGGAGCCTCGGGTCCCTGCAGTTGTCCCGTAAAAGGTTGAAAAGGGCTTCGTTGCGCTCGACGGCAATCAGGCGGGATTCGGGGGTCATCCGACGCAGAAGCGCCTCGGTGAAGACCCCGGTCCCCGGCCCGTATTCGATCACGACCCGCGCAGCCTTCGGATCGATCCTGGAGCAGATTTTCTCCACGGCAAAACGGGATGTGGGCATCACCGAAGCTACATACCTGTCCTGAAGCAGATTGCTGAGATACGCGAAAGCTGTCATGTCATGACCTCGGGGCGTGGATTGCCTGCGGCGCGAGGGCAGAGGCTCGGGGCACGCAGCGTGCGGGTGAAATAAACCCGTGTCGAATATTGAACAAAAGGGCTTCCCCCGTCGATGATTGCGGCACGAGGGTCGGGGATCTATTTGCCCCGGGTTCGCTTGTACTTCATGCCCACCCCCGTCGGGGTGGTGAGGGTCAGTTCCCACTTGGTCACGGCATACCCCCACGTCAGGGTGCCGCCTTTTTTCATGGTGATCTCGAGCTGGTCCTTGTCGAGGATTCGGTAGCTGCCCGGGTAGGCGACCCGCTCCACGGTACTGTACAAGTTGACCGTGTCATCATCAAAAAACTCGATCGTGTCGCCTCCCTGCGCCTGGCGACGCCATTTGCCGAGCAGCATCTCCTTCGCCTCGGCCCGGATCATCTCCGACTCGTCGGGGACGGGCGGCGCCGGCGGTGTCGCGACCGCTGCCGGTTGCGGTGAGGGCTCCTGGGGTTTTATTACGGTTACCTCCTGCTGGATGCCGGTACAGCCCAAAAAGGCAATAAGCAGGAACAGGCCGATGGCGCCGCAGAAAGATGATTTCTTCATGTTTTTCCGTTCCCCCTTTCGGGCATCCCCGTTTGCGCACAGGGCGGTCGTTATATCTCACGTCCCGGAACGTTCCGCAAGATGGAACTCATCGTAGCGCTCGATGAGGCGGTCGAGATAGCGGGACCGCAACCGGCTGGATGCGAGGGCCCGCTTCATCGGGGGCAGCTTCAAAATGGCCCCCAGGATGGATGCCATGGCCCGATGGCTGCGGAGGGCCTGGGTGTCGAAAATCAGGTTCTGAAGCTTGTCACGCTCGACGGCCATGAGAAGAAGCCGGCGCGCCGAGTCGACGGGCGTGATCACCCTTTCGGGGCGGCTGGCCAGGGTCATCGCGCCCGCCTTGCAGTTCCGGACGCAGACGCCGCACCCCAGGCAGGCCTCCTCGTCGATACGGGCCTTCTTTTTCGTTCGCTTGCGCGGGTCCGCGGCGGAGATGAGGGCAACGGCCCCGATGGGGCAGACGCTGGCGCATTGGCCGCACCCCGTGCATTTCCCCTCGTCCAGGCCGGGCATGAAATTCGTCGTGTGGACGGGGTGCAGGTGCGCAAACTTCCGGGCGGCGATCATGGCCTCGCAGCAGCAGCCGCAGCAGTTGCAGATAAAGCTCACCTGCCTCTGCACGTTTTCTCCGAACTGGACGAGGTTGTTCTCGTAGGCCCGCTCCAGCAGGCCCATACACTCGGCGACCGTCACGGGGCGCACGATCCCGTGGCGGATGAGCGAGTCCGCCGCCCGGTTGAAGGTCATGCAGATGTCCATGGGGGCCTCGCAGGCGCGCCCCACGTGACCCATCTTGTGGCGGCAGTAGCACATGGCGATCCCGATGTGACTGGCAGTCTGGATGATGTGGCTTGCCCGCTCGTAGTCCAGGACGTGAATCCCGCTGTCCGGTGGAAGGACCGGCTCGTGCACCAGGGCGCGGCCCAGTTGGGTCTCGCCGGCCACGAAGAGGGCCTTGATGAAATCCTCCTCCACGTTGATGTACTGATAGAAGAGCTCGCTCAAGGCCTTCTGGTCGAGATCGGCCCGCAGGCGCATCATCGAAAACTCGAAGAATCCCGCCATCGGCGGCGGCATGAGATAGATGCGGTTGCCGTTCTCTTCGATGTCGAGGAGGATGCCCCGGTCGGCAAGCCCGTCCAGAATGCCCCCGGCCTCACTTTCCCTCACATTCCAGATCGCAGCGGCCTTGCGGGCATCGAAAGGACGGATGGGAAGCAGCGAGACGAGCTCCGCATCCCTCTCCGAAAAGAGCATCCTGAGGATGCCGTAGAGGAGCTCCGAGGGCGGGGCCCCCTGTGGGAAGAGGTTGATGCGCTCCGTAAGGCGGTGGTAGGCGTTCTTGAGGTGCTGATGGGCCATGACCGGGATCCGATTCTTTACCGATTGTCGGAAAATCTGACGACAGTTTACCAGAAGGTCTGGCCCGCTGGCAAGCCCGCGTAAACCAAGAAGTTGAGAAGGTAAGAAGGTGAGAAGCTTGGATTAGGCTGTTGCATATAGCACACTTCCCGCTTCTCCAACCTTCTTACCCTCAAACCCTCTCACCTTCTGTTTTGCAGATCACCTTTCACCTGGCCCCGGTCAACAGCCGGAGACAGGCGACACCTGTTGACATCAAACCCCTTTCCCTATATGAGGGCTTCAACGCAAAAACAGGGATGAAACGTTTGCCATCGTCAGCGGACCTATTAAAGCGCCTCCGGGCAAAGTTCCACACCGCCATGCGGGCCGACCGCGTCGTCCTGCTGCGCGAGACGGGAAAGCTGCAGGGAATGAGGAAGCCGGAGGAGATCGCACAGGGGATCGCACGGCTGGAGAAAAAACTCGCGGCGGCTGCCGCGAAAAAGGAAAGGCGCCGCAACAGCCTCCCCCGCGTCAGCATCCCCGAAGCCCTGCCGATCGCGGCAAGGCGTGCCGACATCGTCGATGCGATCCGTAAAAACCCCGTCGTCATCATCACGGGGGAGACGGGCTCGGGAAAGACGACGCAGATCCCCAAGATGTGCCTCGAGGCGGGCCGAGGTGTCGACGGGAGGATCGGCTGCACCCAGCCCCGGAGGGTCGCCGCCATCACGGTGAGCCAGCGCATCGCCGAGGAGATGGGCGAGGAGCCCGGCCGGTCGGTGGGCTACAAGATCCGCTTCGAGGACCGCACTTCCGCCGATGTCTTCATCAAGATCATGACGGACGGCATCCTCCTCATGGAGGCCCAGGCCGACCCCTTTCTCAACGGCTACGACACGATCATCGTCGACGAGGCCCACGAGCGCAGCCTCAACATCGACTTCGTCCTGGGGATGCTGAAAAATCTCCTGCGAAAACGCAGGGACCTCAAGGTCGTCATCACCTCCGCCACGATCGACACGGAGAAGTTCTCCGCCGCCTTCGGGGGGGCCCCCATCCTCGAGGTCTCGGGCCGCATGTACCCGGTAGACATCCGCTACGAACCCCTGGACGAGGGGATGGAGGAGCGCGAGGAGGTTACCCATGTCGAGGCCGCCGTGAGGGCCGTCGACGGGATCATCGATGAGGGCGAGGGCGGCGACATCCTCGTCTTCATGCCCACGGAGCAGGACATCCGCGAGTCCTGCGAGCAACTCGAGGGGCGGGAGCACCGGGGGGTGAAGATCCTGCCCATGTACGCGCGGCTTTCCTCGCAGGAGCAGCGGCGGGTCTTTTTCCCGATGCGGGAGCGCAAGATCGTCGTGGCCACCAACGTCGCAGAGACCTCCATCACGATCCCCGGCATCCGCTTCGTCATCGACACGGGGCTTGCCCGGATCTCCTACTACAACCCCAGGACGAGGACATCCAGTCTGCCCGTCCGGCCCGTTTCCCGAAGCAGCGCCGACCAGCGGGCGGGCCGCTGCGGGCGCGTGGAGCACGGCGTGTGCATCCGCCTCTATTCCAGGGAGGACTACGAGAACCGGGCGCTCTACACGGCCCCCGAGATCCTGCGCTCCAACTTAGCCGAGGTCATCCTGAGGATGCTCACCCTGCGGATCGACGACCCCGCCGCCTTCCCCTTTGTCGACCCGCCGGCGCCGAAGAGCTTCCGCGCGGGCTACGACATCCTCGAGGAGCTCGGCGCCATCGAGCGGGAAAACGGGGAGGACGGGGCTGCCCGCTACCGCCTCACGGCCCGGGGTCGCAGGATGGCCCGCCTACCCCTCGACCCCCGGATCTCCCGGATGATCCTCGAGGCCGAAACGGAGGGCTGCCTGGGGGAAATCCTCGTCATCGCGGCGGCCCTCAGCACCCAGGACCCGCGGGAGCGTCCCTCCGGTAAGGAGAAGGACGCCGACGGGGCCCAGGCACTCTTCGTCAACCCCTCCTCGGATTTTCTCACCCTGATCAACATCTGGGAGCGCTTCCACGAAAACGGACCGAGCGCAAAATCCCCGGGCCGCCTCCGGAAGTACTGCCGCGACCACTTCCTTTCCTTTCGCCGGATGAGGGAGTGGCGGGACGTCCACGGCCAGATCCGGGAGATTGTCGAGGAGCAGGCCCCCCCGCCCGGGGAGAAGCACCCCGCCAGGAAGCAGGACGGCGACCCCCAGGCCTGGTATGGCCGTATTCACCGCTCGGTACTGAGCGGCTACCTTTCGAACATCGCCGTAAAAAAGGAAAAAAACACCTACGGCGCCACGGGCGGGCGCCAGGTCGTGGTCTTCCCCGGCTCGGGTCTCTACAACCGGGGCGGCGACTGGATCGTGGCGGCGGAACTCGTGGAGACGACACAGCTCTTTGCCCGCACGGCCGCCAACATCGACAGGGAGTGGCTCGAGGCCCTGGGCGGAAACCTCTGCCGCTCGATTTATCTGAATGCCCGCTGGGACCGCAAACGGGGCGAGGTGACGGCCCTCGAACGGGTGAGCCTCTACGGGCTCGTGATCATCGAGGGAAGGCGCGTCTCCTACGGTCGCATCGATCCGCAGGAGGCCACCCGGATCTTCATCCGCGAGGCCCTCGTGCCGGCGGAGATGGAGAGGCCCCTGCCCTTTCTCGCCCACAACCGCAACCTCATCGAACGGGTCCGGGACATGGAGAACAGGCTCCGCAGGCGGACGTTCCTGACCACGGACGACGTCCTGGCCGCCTTCTACGAGGAGCGGCTCCAGGACATCTACGACGTCCGGACCCTCCAGAGAATGGTCAGAGACCGGGGGAGCGATTCGTTTCTGAGGATGACCGAAGAGGACGTTCTCCGTCAGGCCCCTGACCCGGCGGAGCTGTCCCTTTACCCGGACACCGTCGCCGCGGGCAGGCTTGCGCTGCCGCTTTCTTACCGGTTCAGGCCGGGAGAAACCGACGACGGGGTTACCCTGAAGCTTCCGGCGAGCGCTCTCACGCGCCTGCGGCCCGAGGCCGTCGAGTGGGCCGTCCCGGGTCTTCTGCAGGAGCGGGTCACTGCACTCGTCAAGGCCCTGCCCCGGGACATCCGCAGGCACCTCATTCCCATCCCGCAGTCGGTCGAAACGATCCTGCGGGAGATGAAGCGCGGCGAAGGGTCGCTGCCCGCGGCCCTCTCGGAGTGCCTGAAGCGCAAGTTCTGGCTGGACGTCCCCCTCGCGGCCTGGGACCTGGGGGGACTGCCCGATCACCTGAAGCTCCGCTACGCCGTCGTGGACCCGAAGGGCAAAGAACTCCGCTCGACGCGCGACCTTGAATCCCTGAGAAAAGACCGTCTTGAAGAGGAGGAGTCCCGGGCGTTCGGCCGGGCCAGGGCGGCCTGGGAACGGACGGGGATCGTACGCTGGGTGTTTCCCGATCTGCCCGAGGAGATCCCCGAGGAAATCCGCCTGGATGCGCAAAACGTCCTCGAGGGGATCGCCTACCCGGCCCTCGTCCCCGCCGGCGAGGCCGTCGACCTTCGGCTCATGAGAAACCGAAGGGAAGCCGACAAAGCCCACCGGGCCGGCGTAAGGACGCTCCTGACCCTTCATTTCCGGAAAGATCTGGAACTCGCCCGCCGTTACCTTGCCCTCCGGGGAGAGATGAAGGTCTGGTCCGCCTATTTCGGCGGGACGAAGGTGCTGGAGGAGGCCCTCTTCCAGGGTCTTGTCCGCCGCCTCCTGGAAAAGGACATCCGGACCCGACAGGACTTCGAAGCGTATACCCGCCTCCTGGAGCCGACGCTTCTCAAGGCGCCCCAGGAGCTTCTCGGGGAAGTGGAGTCCGTTCTTCGCGCCTACCACGAGACACGTCAAGCCCTGGCGGGGCTCGAGGCGGCAAACCTCTCGAACCGTACCGTTCTGAATTTCCTCGAAGAGATGCGCGCCGAGCTTCAGCGGCTCCTGCCCCTGACGTTTCTTGAGATCTATGACAGGGAGCGCCTCTCCCAGGTGATCCGTTACCTCAAGGCGCTCCAGGTCCGTGCCGAGCGGGGCGCCGTGCACATCGACAAGGACCGGGGCCGCCTCTCCGAGATCCGCCCCTACGAGGACAAGCTGGAGGAGTTCCGGAAAGGCGTCGCCCCGTCCGCCTCCGAGCAGAGACTCCGGGCCGTCGACGAGTACCGGTGGATGGTGGAAGAGTACCGGGTGTCGCTCTTTGCCCAGGGCCTGAAGACCCCCTACCCCGTTTCGCCGAAACGACTGCGGGAGAAGATCCGCGAGATCGAAGGCCTGACGTAAAATTTTGCTGGGATTTCGGGTGCGGATGTAATAAGAAATAGCGTTTGAAAGACCGGGTTACACCCGCCCCACCCGACAAGGAAAAACATCCATGGAAAAGAAGCTCCTCATCGTGGATGACGAGTTGACCGTCAGGGAGTTCTTCAAGGACTTCTTCAGCGCCTCGGGCTACCAGGTCCTGACGGCGGAGGGCGCCGAGAACGCCCTCGAGATCCTCCGGGACGAGGAGATCGACGTGATCTTTCTGGACCTCAGGCTCTTCGGTACGAACGGGCTCGAGCTGGGCCGGCAGATCCACAGGGAAAAGCCCCTTTCCATTCTCTTTGCCATCACGGGGTGGGCCGGCCTCTTCGAGGTCGAGGAGTGCCGGGAGGCCGGCTTCGACGACTTTTTCATCAAGCCCGTGCAATTCGACATGCTCCTGAAAGCCGTCGAGGAAGCCTTCGCCCGGGTCGAGCGATGGAGGAAAAGGTAGGGCTCGCACCGTCGCGAGCTTGACAATCGGGCAAGCGGCATTAACTTGATATCGGCACCAGAGCAAGCCGCACTCGAAACGAAAAGCAACAGCAATCCATATATTGAAGGAAACGGAGGAGGTCTCGATCATGCCAGCGAAGGATATCCTGTACGACGCCACTGCGCGCGAAAAAATAGCCAAAGGGGTCAACACCCTGGCCGATGCCGTCAAGGTGACCCTGGGGCCCCGGGGGCGCAATGTCGTTATCGAGAAGAAGTGGGGGGCCCCTACGATCACCAAGGACGGCGTCACGGTGGCCAAGGAAATCGAAATGGAGGACTCCTTCGAGAACATGGGCGCCATGATGGTTAAGGAAGTCGCCTCCAAGACGTCCGATCAGGCAGGCGACGGCACGACGACGGCGACGATCCTTGCCCAGGCCATCTACCGCGAGGGGGCAAAGCTCGTGGCGGCGGGCATGAACCCCATGGAACTCAAGAAGGGGATCGAAAGGGGCGTCGAGCTGGTGGCCGAAGAGCTCAAGAAAATCGCCAAGCCGGTAAAGGACAAGCAGGAAATCACCCAGGTCGGCACGATTTCGGCCAACAACGACCCGGAGATCGGAAAGATCATCTCCGATGCCATGGACAAGGTCGGCAAGGAAGGCATCATCACCGTCGAGGAAAACAAGACCCTCGATACGACCCTCGATTATGTCGAGGGGATGACTTTCGACAGGGGGTTCATTTCCCCCTACTTCATCACCAGCGTGGAGAAGATGGAGGCCATCCTGGAAGACGCATTCATCCTGATCACCGACAAGAAAATCAACAATATGCAGGAAATTCTGCCTCTGCTCGAGCAGGTGTCGAAGGCCGGTAAGCCTTTGATGATCGTTGCCGAGGACGTGGAAGGCGAAGCCCTGACAACGCTGGTCGTCAACAAGGTGCGCGGCGTGCTCAAGTGCGCCGCCATCAAGGCCCCTTACTTCGGCGACCGGCGCAAGGGGGCCCTGCAGGATATCGCCGTCGTCATGGGGGGCAAGGTCATCTCAGAGGAAATGGGGGTCAAGCTCGAATCGGCCACCATCCAGGACCTCGGCCGGGCCCGCCGGATCGTCATCGACAAGGACAACACGACCTTCATCGACGGCGCGGGCAAAAAAGCGGACATCGACGAACGGGTCAAGCAGCTCAAGAAGGAAATCGAGATCATCGAGCAGGACTACGATCGCGAGAAGGCGATGGAGCGCCTGGCCAAGATCACCAGCGGCGTTGCGATCATCAAGGTCGGCGCCGCCACGGAGATCGAGATGAAGGAAAAGAAGGCCCGCGTCGACGACGCTCTCAACGCAACCCGCGCGGCCGTGCAGGAGGGCATCGTGCCGGGCGGAGGCGTGGCGTTGATCCGCTGCGCAGGCGCACTGGCGAAGGCAAAGCTCGAGGGGGACGCCCGCTACGGGATCGAGATCATCCGCAAGGCCATCGAGGAGCCGCTGAAACAGATCGCAAATAATGCCGGCTACGAGGGCATGGTAATCGTGGAGAAGGTCCGCGAGAAGAAAGGGGCCTTCGGGTTCGATGCCGACAGCGGAGAGTACGTGGACATGATCAAGGCCGGCATCATCGACCCGGCGAAGGTGGCAAGACTCGCCCTCCAGAACGCCGCATCGGTTGCCGCGCTCCTCATCACCACGCGGACCATGGTGGGCAAGAAGGCTGAAAAAGAAGAGGCAGAGTTGGACTAGGAAGTACCCGCCCCCTCACACCGCCAAACCGCATAAAAGCGTTCCGGCCCCCGGGGGAGCTCACCCTTCCCCGGGGGCTTTTCTCTCAAAAACAGAAAGACAACCGGGAGGAGCAGCGGGACGTGCCATGAAACCCCCATCGAAGCCCACATCACCGGACAACAGGGTTGAGATACCCGCCTCGCGCGGAAAGGAGCTCCTGCGTGAGTTCGACAGCCTCGGCGGCGGGGAGATCCTGGAGCGCATCCTCAACGAGAAGAATCCCCGCAAGGTGGTCGAGGAATTTCCCGCCGGGGATTTTTTCTGGCTCATCAAGAAGATCGGAAGCGACGACTCTCTGGCGCTGCTGGAGCTTGCCACCCCGGATCAGTGGCAATATATCCTCGACATGGAGATCTGGGACCGCGACGATATCAACACCGGCGAGACCCTGTCCTGGCTGAGGCGGCGCTTCGACACCGACAGCCGCAAAACGGTTGCCTGGCTGCTGGGAGAGGGAAGCGCCCTGACCTATTATATCCTGCAAAAGAGCATCGAGGTGATGGTCCGGGAGGAGGACGACAACGAGAAGGAGATCCCCGAGGGGTTCTTCACCCACGAGGGGGTCATCTATTTGAGGGCCGTTGATACGGAGTTCGAGCCATTTCTGAGGGAGCTGACGGGCGCCATCGCCGCGGCCAGTATGCCTGCCTTTCATGCCCTGGTGTCCAGTCTTGCCGGGGTGATCCCCTCGGAGCTGCAAGACGGGATGTCCCGGATGAGAAACGTGCGCCTGGCCGAGTACGGGTTTCTCCCCTTTGACGAGGCCATCTCCATCTATTCACCCCTTTCGCTCGAACAGATGAACCTCGCAGGAAAGCCTGCCGCAATCGTCGACATCACGGCCGATGAAGAGGACCGGGCCCTGGTCCCCTTCCTGCCGCTCCACGAGGGGCCGCAGGGAAGCTTCCTGCAGGAGGCGCTGAGAGCCGTGAATGACCCCCTCCTTCTGGACCGGATGCGCCTGGAGTTCGCGGGGCTTGCAAACCAGATCGCTTCGGTGGAAGGGCTCGCCCGCGTGGAGCTGGCCGGCATGGTACGTACGACCCGTAAGGCCGCCGGTTATCTCAATATCGCACTGGAAGAAATGACGGGAAGGGACCCCGGCCGCGCAGGCACTCTCCTGGAGAGCAACACCCTGACATCGCTCTTCCGCGCCGGATTCGGTCTCACTCTCCGCGTAAAACGAGTGGCCGATACCTGGCTCAGAATGGCCTGGTTCCGCAGGAGCGGGTTCAAGGACGGTTTCTGGGGCGATGAACGGGGCTCGCTGTTGTCGGGCCTCCTTCTGAAGAAGCCCCTGCTGTACACCGGATTGCAGGAAGGGGAGCTCTACCGGGATTTCGCCGGTGCCGAGGACCTCACCAGGGCAAGCAGGGCCCTCATGGGACTGATCGCCATGGACGGGCTGATGGATGCCCTGACAAAGGAAATCCCGATCGGTCCTGAGAGTTCCGGACGGGAGGACCTGACCTGCTTCCATCTGCTGTTGACGTTCTGGGCCCGCAGGCGGCTCGGGCTCGAGCCCGGGTTTGCGGCGATCGAGCCTGGAGAGGCCCGGGCCTTCTTTGCGATCCTTCGCGAGGGTGAAACGGCACCCCCTTACCAGATGGCCCGCTTCCGGGAAGTTTTCATCGAGGACATGCTCGGGATTGCATCGGTCCTGCCCGACGATCTGCAGGCCGCCCTGCGCGAGGAGCTATCCAACGTCTGGGAGGAGTTCCGGGACGAATACGAAGAGGTCCCCCCCGCCGACACGGACATGAAACACAATCCGTTCCTGATGATCAGCTAGTTGGGAAATTGGGTATTGGGATATTGGGGATTAGAAATCCGGAAGCCCGAGTCCCAAATTCCTTCTTTTCTTCACTCAGACACTCAGACACTTAGTCACTCAGACACTTCCCTCTGGTCCCTAGTTTTTAGCCACCAGGCGGCGTACTGCCCCCTCGAGCCCGTCCAGCGTCAGCTCGTACATGGGGAAGACCTGGCGGATCATCCCGATGGTGCGGACGCGCTCCCACTCCCACAGCGGTGAGGGGTTGAGCCAGACGGCATGGCGGAAGCGGCCCGCAAGGAACTTGAGCCGGTCGATGCTGGGACGGGTGCTTCGCTGCGTGTAGTCGATGGCGCCCCCGGCATACATGAGCTCGTAGGGCGACATGCTCGCATCGCCCAGGACGATGAGTCGCGTCTCGGGGTCGCGATGGGCGAATTCGTCGAGCCGCTCGGGGCGATAGAAACGCTGGGCATCCTGCCAGATGACGTCGTAGACGGAGTTGTGGAAGTAATAGGTGCGAACGTCCTTGAACTGGGAGCGGGCGTAGCTGAAAAGGGTCTGAACGAGCTCGACGTAGGGCTCCATGGACCAGCCGCCGTTGTCGATCATGAGGATGACCTTGAGGCGGTCCGTAAGCCGGCGGTCGAAGACGATCTCGATCTCGCCTGCGTTGCGCAGGGTCTCGCGGATCGTCTTGTCCACGTTGACGAGGTCCTTGGGGCCGGCCGGCACCATCCGCCGAAGCCTCTTGAGGGCCTCGCCCATCTGGGCCTGCGTGAGGGGGCCTTCCTGGGAGTAATCCCGCCAGCGCCGGTCCATGGCCACCTTGATGGCCGACTTGTTCCGCGAGACCCCTCCCACGCGCATCCCCTCGGGGTGCGTACCCGAGTGCCCCACGGGGGAGGTGCCCCGGGTGCCGATCCAGCGGCTCCCGCCGTGGTGGGCCTCCGCCTGCTCCTTCAACCGGTCGAGGAAGTACTGGATGAGCTCCTCGGGGGTCATCTTCTTGAGCTTCTTCTCGTCGATGCCGAAGGCGGCGGCCACCCCTGCAGGGTCCTTCAGCCACTCTTCCAGCAAGGCCTTCGCGATGTCGGTCAGCTCGTGGGTCTCGGGGTCTTTCAGCTCCACGCCCCGGAAGTGATGGAGGAAGACCTGGTCGTAGAGATCGAAGTAGCGCTCGCTTTTAACCAGCAGCGACCGGGCGACGGTGTAGAAATCGTCGAGCGACGTGACGAGCCCCAGCGAGAGCGCCCTCTGGAGGCGCAGAAACGAGGTGGGCGTCACGGGGACGCCACGGTCCCGCAGGGTGTAGAAGAATTGAATGAACATATCCGGCGTATCGTCCGTACGGTTGGCTTATTGTAATCCCGTCCCTTCATTACCGCGAAGCGAGGAAGAGCGGACAAGAAAAGAAAAAAGTCACCTTCCACTCCGCGCTTCCGCTCTTCTTCACTTCCTAGCTTCGTCATCACCAATCTTAACGCCGGCTTAATGCTTGCCGCCTGCCGTGAGCCCGGAGATCATGCTCAGCGACGAAGACGGGCGATGGCCTTGGCGGCCAGGCCTAGATCGGCGCTTTTCTTGTAGAGGACCCCCAGGTACGGCACCTCGCCGCGCTGCAGGACGGCCGGCCGGAAGTCGGGGTCCGATCTCAGGGCGCGGATCCAGTTGATGAGCTCCCGCGTGGCGGGTTTCTTCTCGATACCCCCGATATCGCGGAGCCGGTAGAAGGTCTGCAGGCAGGCCGTGGCCATCTCGTCGCTGAGCTTCGGGAAGTGGACCTCCACGATCCTGCGCATCATCTCGGGCTCGGGGAAGGCGATGTGGTGGAAGTTGCAGCGCCCCAGGAAGGGGTCCGAGAGGTCCTTCTTGGCATTCGAGGTGATGACGACGACGGGGCGGTTTTTGGCCTTTACGGTCTTGTCGATCTCGATGATGTCGAAGGACATCTGGTCGAGCACGTCGAGCATGTCGTCCTGGAAGTCCGTGTCGGCCTTGTCGATCTCGTCGATGAGAAGCACCGTCTTGGCGTCGGCCACGAAGGACTGGCCGATCTTGCCCATCCGGATGTAGGCCTCGATGTCGCTCACGTTGCGCTTCGAGTCGCCGAAGCGGCTGTCGTTGAGGCGCGTGAGGGTGTCGTACTGGTAGAGGGCCTCGACAAGCTTCATGCTCGACTTCACGTTCAGGATGATGAGCGGCAGATCGAGGCTCTCGGCGATGGCGTAGGCGAGCATCGTCTTGCCCGTGCCCGGCTCGCCTTTCAGCAGGAGGGGCATCTCCAGGGCGATGGAGATGTTCACGATCTTGGCCAGTTCCTCGTCGAGGACGTATTTCGAGGCGCCGCGGAAGGAATTGGGTTTCTTTTCCTGTTCTTTCATCTTTCGCTCCGTTGCAGATTCTCGCTCAGTGGCAATGCAAACCCCCGGGAAGCGATCCCGGGGGCGAGTCAATCTACTTCAAAATCCCGAAAAATTCCACAGCAAACAGCAGGGCTTCATTTACGCTACGAGAGATCGAACCCTTCCTCTTCCAGCTTTTTCTTGACCGAAGAGAGTTCCTTGTGTCCCTCGATGGCCGCCTGGATCTCCTTCTCCCCCCGGAGATCCCCCAGGAGGATCGCCCCGGCGATGGAATTGTTCTCGATGACCAGTTTGCGGTAGATGCACTTCTCTTCATCTTCCTGGACGATGCACTCGTCGTCGCCCTCGGCGTCGATGTCCCCTATGGATACAAGGTCGATACCGGCTACCTTGAGCTTGTTTGCGGTCAAGGTTCCCTCATAAAGGGTCTCCTTGCCCGCCATGTTGGCCCCTGCGGCCCTGCCCTGGGCCATGGCGGCCGGCCAGCTCCCGTAATATCGCCCCCGGTGTTCGATATCGTCGCCGGCGGCAAAAATATCCTCGAGCCCCGCCTGCAGCCTGTCGTCGACCTTTACGGCCCGGCCGATGGGAAGGCCGATCTGCCGTGCCAGGGTCAGCTCAGGCTCCACGCCCGCCGAAAAGAGAACCATATCCGTATCGAGCCTGTTTCCGCTCTCGAAGAGAACGGTCAATCGCCCGTCCGCAGGGACGATCTCCCGTGCCCTCTCGCTGAGCAGGAAGGAAAACCCCATCTCTTCCATCCTGTGCTGAAGCAGCTGAGCCCCGGCCGGGTCCATCTGGCGGGGGAGCATTCGGGGGTTTCTCTCAACGAGCGTCACCTTGAGCCCTCTTTTGCGCAGCCCGTTTCCCGCCTCGAGGCCCAGAAGGCCGCCGCCGATGAGGGCGACGGATTTTGCCGACTCTGCGCGCTTCAGGATGGCATCGGCATCTTCCAGGGTCCTGAGCGTGAAGACGCCCGGTGCATCGGCGCCCTTGATGTCCGGACGCGAGGACCGGCCGCCCGTCGCCAGAAGAAGCCGGTCGTAGGAAAAGGCGTGGCCTTCCTTCGTTGTCACGGTCCGGGCGCCGGGATCGACACGAACGATCTCCGTCGAGAGGTGGAGATCGATCCGGTTCTTCTCGTACCAGGCCCCGTCGTGCAGGGTGAACGCTCTTGAGGGTCTTTTCCCCGGCCAGATACTCCGGCAGGGCCGGCCGGTAATAGTAGAAAGCCCCCTCCTTCGTGAACATCCGGATCTCGGAATCCGGCTCGAGCTTCCGGATCGCCTCGGCGGCCGAATTTCCTGCCGCCCCACACCCCACGATCACGTAACGGCTCATGCCTCATTCCCCTTTTACTATAGGCACTTGCAGATTCGTTATTACTGTACACTTCATGACAAAGGTCGTCAAGCTGCAATGCCTTGTCGGTATTGGTAGGAATATGTTATTTTTTGTTGCTCTTTGTCAGTCATTTTACTATGATCCCTGCTCCGGAGGGTATCATGTCCGAAGAAATGATGAACACAAAGGGTGTGGCCGCCTATCTGGGCATCAACGAAAAACAGGTCTATGCCCTGATCAAGGCGGGACGGATCCCGGGGACCCGCGTCACGGGAAAGTGGGTCTTCCCGAAGAAGCTCATCGACGAGTGGATCGAGGAGGATGCCCGCGGCGGATTGCACCAGGCAAGGGAACGCAGCCGATCGATGGAGGGGGCGCTCCTGGCCTCGGGAAGCAACGACCCTGTTCTGGACTTCCTGCTCACCGGGATGAGGCATTCCCATCCCGACTTCTACTTCTTCTGCGCCAACACGGGAAGCACCGAGGGTCTGAAGGCACTCGGCGGCGGGTACACCGACATCGCCTGGACCCATCTCTTCGACCAGGAGAGCGGCCGTTATAACGTTCCCTTCATTCCGAAATACCTGCCCGACATGAAAGCCGTGCTGGTGCACCTCTTTCGCAGGGAGATCGGCATCGTCGCGGCACCCGGCAACCCCATGGGAATCGCCGGCATTGAGGACATCGCCGGCAAGAAGGTTCGATTCGTGAACCGCCAGGCCGGCTCGGGCACGAGGAGTGCTCCTGGATTACCATCTGAAAAACTCCGGCATCCCGTCCGATGCAATCACCGGTTACGACCGGGAGGTTTACACCCACGTCGAGGTCGGGCTCTCGATCCTCTCGGGTGAGGCCGACGCCGGCATCGCCACGGTGGCCGTCTCGAGGCTCATGGGACTTCACTTCGTCCCCGTGACGCAGGAAAATTTCGACATGGTCCTGGGGCAGTCCACCTATTTCAGCAAGGGCATCCAGGCCCTTGTGGAAGTTTTAAGATCCCCCGGTTTCCGGGAGCGTTTCGAGCGTCTCGGCGGCTACGGTTTCGAGGATTCGGGAAAGATCCTTTATTCGAACATCTGAAGGAGGGAAAATATGAAAAAGTGGCTGTTACCGGTACTGTTGAGCTTCCTTTTCCTCGTACCCGGCCTTTGCTGGGCACAGAAAGGCGGCTTTGTCTTCATGGCGAGCACCATCGGCCCCATCGACTCGGGGAGTCGTGGGAGCCCTGGAGGATCAATTCGAGAAGGATACCGGCATCCGGGTCCGCCATGTCGGCGCAGGCACCGGGGCCGCCCTGAAGATCGCCGAGAAGGGAAACGTCGATCTCGTCATGGCCCACGCCAAATCCCTGGAGGAGAAATTCATCGCCGAGGGCTACGGAACCGAACGGATCCCCCTGATGTACAACGACTTTGTCATCCTGGGCCCCGCGGCCGACCCCGCCGGGATCAGGGGGATGAAAACGGGTGCAGAGGCCCTGAAGGCGATCGCCGCCAAGCAGGCCCTCTTCATCACCCGCGGCGACAAGTCGGGAACCCATGTGGCCGAGATGGAGATCTGGGCAAAGGCCGGGATCAAGCCCGCCGGCCCATGGTACGTCACCTACGAGAAGGGCTCCCAAGGAAATGCACCCACGACCCGATTTGCCGATTCGAGAAGGGGGCCTATGTCTTCATGGATCGGGCGACCTACCTGGCGCTCAAGAAGGAGATCAAGCTCGTCATCCTCGTGGAGAAGGACGAGGCCCTGCTGAATTACATATCCATCATCCCCGTGAACCCGAAGAAGTTCCCCCGCGTGAACCATGCGGACACGATGACGTTCGTGAAATGGCTCACCGACCCCGCGAAGGGGCAGAAGATCATAGCCGATTTCGGCAAAGACAAATACGGCGCCCCCCTCTTCTTCGCCAACTCGAGGGAGTGGCAGGCCGCGCAGAAGAAAACGAAGTGAGGAAGCGCGGGAGAGCGGAAAGAGATTTGAAAATAACGTAAAAGGAGTGACGATATGAAACGAAAATTCGCCTCAATGATCATGTTTGCGATGTTGGCTGCCCTGTTTGTGTTTCCAGCAACGACGGCGGCCCAGCCGGCCCAGAAAAACGTCATCCTGGCCACGACGACGAGCACCCAGGACTCGGGACTTCTCGACGTTCTCATCCCCATTTTCGAGAAAAAGACGGGCTACTTCGTGAAAACGATCGCCGTGGGCTCCGGCCAGGCCATGGCCATGGGCGCCAAGGGCGAGGCCGATGTGCTGCTCGTCCACTCGCCCGCGGCGGAAAAGAAGTTCATGGCCGACGGCAACGGCGTCGAGCGCCGGCTCGTCATGCACAACGATTACATCATCCTGGGCCCCCCTGCCGACCCGGCCAGGATCAAGGGAATGAAAAAGGCCTCCGAGGCCTTCAAAAAGATCGCCGCAACAGGCAGCATCTTCATGTCCCGCGGTGACAACTCGGGGACCCACGCCAAGGAGAAGGACATCTGGAAGGCCTCCGGCGTGAAGTTCGAAGGCGAGAAGTGGTACCAGCAGACAGGGCTCGGCATGGGGCAGACACTGGCCGTGGCGGCCGAGAAGAAAACCTACGTCCTCGCCGACCGCGGGACATATCTGGCCCTGAAGAAGAACCTCGGCCTCGACATTCTGGTCGAGGGCGACGGGATCCTGCTCAACATTTACCACGTCATCGAGGTGAACCCGAAGAAGTGGCCCAAGGCAAACTTCACCGGCGCCAAGGCCTTCGGCGACTTCATGGTTTCCAGGGAAACACAGGAGATTATCAAGACCTTCGGCGTCGAAAAGTACGGCTCGCCGCTCTTCTTCCCCGATGCCGGCAAGAAAGAGGAGGCCCTGGGCATCTAAATGGACATCATCCTTGAAGGCATCCGTCAGGCCTTCATCCTGCTTATCACCTTTGACCCCGAGGTCCTGGGGATCACGTGGTTTTCCCTGAAGGTCTCGGGCACGGCGACGTTTATCAGCCTTTTTATCGGGATGTCCGTGGGGACCGTGGTGGCCCTCACGCAGTTTCCGGGCCGCAGCTTCGTCGTGAGCCTCATCAACACGGGGATGGCCCTGCCTCCCGTGGTGGTGGGGCTCTTCGTCACCATCTTCTTGTGGCGAAACGGGCCCCTGGGCTTCCTGGAGATCCTCTACACGCCGGCGGCCATGATCCTCGCCCAGGCGATCATCGCCACCCCCATCGTGATGGGGATCTCTCTTGCGGCCATGCAGCAGTTGCCCAGGAAGCTGCGCCTGCAGATCCTGGCCCTGGGGGCCACGCGCCTGCAGATGGTCCGGATCCTCATCCGCGAGGCGAGGCTCCCCCTGCTGGCGGCCATCATGGCGGGCTTCGGCAGTGTCATCTCCGAGGTTGGCGCTTCCATCATGGTGGGCGGAAACATCAAGGGCTACACGCGCGTGCTCACGACGGCGACGGTGATGGAAACTAGCCGGGGCAACTTCGACATTGCCATCGCCCTGGGGATCATCCTGCTTCTCTTTGCCTACCTCATCAATCTCGTCCTCACGACCGTCCAGCAGAGGGAGAGGCCGCGATGACGATCCTGGAGGCAAAGAACCTGAAGGTGATCCGCGGGGGAAGCCTGCTGGTCGATGTTGCGGGCATTGAGATCTTCGAGGGGGAGACCCTCTCGCTCATCGGCCCCAATGGCGCGGGAAAGACGACGCTCCTGCAGGCCCTGTCTTACCTGATGAAACCCTCGGCGGGAGAGATCTTCTTCCGGGGGCAGGCGGTGGGTGCAGAGCAGCGCATATTGGAATACCGGAGGCGGCTCGCCATGGTCTTCCAGGAGCCTTTGCTCTTCGATACGACTGTCTTCGGCAACGTCGTATCGGGGCTCAAGATCCGCGGGACGGGCGGTGCCGAGGCCCGACGCATCGTGGAGTCGCAGCTGGATCGTTTCGGCATTGCGCACCTGGGCGACCGATCCGCAAAAACGCTCTCGGGAGGGGAGGCCCAACGGACAAGCCTTGCCCGGGCCTTCGCCATCTCGCCGGAGATCCTCTTTCTCGACGAGCCCTTCGCATCGCTCGACCCGCCGACCCGGGAAGCCATCGTCACGGACCTGGAGAAAGTCCTCGCCGAGACGAAGACCACCACGATCATGGCCACCCACGACCGCAACGAGGCCCTGCGCCTCTCGGACCGCATCGCCATCATGGAAGGGGGCCGAATCGCCCAGATCGACCGGCCTGCCGTCATCATGAACAGGCCCGTTGACGAGTTCGTCGCTTCCTTTGTTGGGACCGAGACGATCCTGGAGGGACGAGTCGGGGACGTCAACGAAACGTCCCTGATCGTCAACGTGAACGGAGCGGAGATCGAAGTCGTGGGCAGAGGCAAGGCCGGCGAACGGGTGCTTCTCTGCATCCGCCCCGAAAACGTCACCCTCACCATCCCCGAGGGGAACGTAAAGACCAGCGCCAGAAACGTATTCCGCGGGCGGATCGGCAGGATCGTCCCGCTGGGGCTCTTCCACAAAGTCGAAATTGCCTGCGGGTTCCCCCTGGTGGCCTACGTGACGACACACGCCCGCGAGGAACTGGCCCTGAGTGTGGGCATGGAGGTGACCGCCGCCTTCAAGGCCACCGCCATCCACGTCATCCGAAAGAGCGGCTCATAAACAAATGCGTACCTTTATTTGGAGGTCAATCAGAAAACCATGAAAGTATATATCGGCTTTGACGACACGGACAACCTGGACGCCGACATCGGCACGGGCAAACTGGCCCGCTGGTTCGAGGCATTGCTTCCAGAGGACTGTCGTCTCCAGGGTGTCGTGCGGCAGCAGCTTCTCGTCGACGACCGCATCCCCTACACCTCTCACAACAGCTCCGCCTGCATCATCGTGGAAGTTCCCGACATCGCCCTGCTGGAGACCATCAGGGAGAGGGCCGTCCGCCACATCGAAAAAGAGTCCCTGACGGGAAGCGACCCGGGGCTTTGCATCGCCTGGGGCGATAACGGGGTCTTCGAGCCCATCATGGAGTTCGGCCGCGGCTGCACGGAGCGCGTCGTCACCCAGAAAGATGCCCTTAAGGCAGCCAAAGGCTTCCATCTCTCCGGCCATGGCGGGACCAACGACGGGATCATCGGGGCGGCAGCCGGCGTGGGGCTCACAGCATCGGGCTGGAGCGGGCGGTTTATCGAATTCGCCCGCCTTAGGGATTTTCCAAACATCGTCACCGTCGGGCAACTCGAAGAGCGCGGCATTTTCGTAGTCTCCATGGACCGCGACGCCGTCTCCCCGCACCCAGAAGACCGGGTGGACACGAAGGGATGGCTCCGGCCGCGCCTTTTGGGCCACAGGGCGGTCGTTCCCGTGCTACCTTCCGGCAAGGGTTTGTGGTACACTCTCTGGGAGAAGCGCAGCAAAAAATCCCATGGGAGGTAACGATCATGCCAGGAAAAATATTCTACCGTGAGCGCGGAAAGATCGGCGAGGGGGAGAAAAAGCCCCGGTTCAAGATCGTAGCAGTCTCGGGGGTGGAGATCGATTTTTACTCCTACCATCTCCGGAAGAAGGAGCTGGAGCAAATCGCCAAGGCGGTCGGCGCAAAGCTCGTCCTGATGGAAAGGGGCACAAAGGGCAGCGAAGACGAGGTGGAAGTGGGTGAACCGACAAAAGGCAGAAAGTCAAAAAAGTAGCGGAGCCCGCCGGACTTTCAGGCTCACCCGCGGCAAGTAAACCCTAATAAACCAGTGGAGGCAGAACATGGCGCTGATCAGGGAGCGCGACGGGAAACGACTGCACGTCAAGAGCAAGCTCATGGGGGAGAGTCTCGTCAGTAAATCCTTCGCCGAGGAGTACGACGTGGCCCCGCAGCAGAGGCTCTTTCCGGACGTGCACGTCCTGAAGATCGGCGGGCAGTCCATCTGTGATTTGGGCAAGAAGGCCCTGCCGGCAGTCGTAAAGGAAATCGCCGCAAACAAGAAGAAACACAAGATGTTCCTGCTCACAGGCGGGGGGACAAGGAGCCGTCACATCTATGCCATCGGCCTCGAGCTGGGGATGCCCACGGGGATCATCTCCAAGTTCGGCAGCTCCATCTCCGAGCAGAACGCGCTGCTGGTTGCCACGCTGCTTTCTCCCTGGGGCGGCGTAAAGATCGGCCATGACGAAGTCCTGAAGCTCCCGACTTACTTTGCCCAGGGCTGCATCCCCGTCATGCACGGGATGCCCCCTTACGACTACTACGCCCTGCCGTCGCCGAAATGGCGGATCCCCATCCACCGAACCGACGTGGGCACCCTGATCGTGGCGGATCTCATCGGGGCAAAGAGCTGCATCCTCGTGAAGGACGAGGACGGCCTCTACACGGACAACCCCAAGAAGAACAAGAAAGCGAAATTCATCGCCGAGATCAGCGCCGGGGAGCTGATCAAAAGAAACCTCGACGATCTCATCATCGAGAGGCCCTGCCTGGAGATCCTCCAGAACAGCGAGGTCCTCGATCGCATCCAGATCATAAACGGTCTCAAGAAGGGAAACATCACGAAGGCCCTCAACGGCAAGCACGTCGGGACGATCATTTACAAGTAAGACACAGCCTCCGGGGGATCGTCGCCGCCCTCGCTGAGAAGGCTTTTCGGGAAAGCGCAAAGGCAACGGCCATCCATGTCATCCGGCACGGGAGATATGCGTTATCTTCATCGTGACTCAGGAGGATTTGCCGGAGGATCATTTCAATAGTAAAGGGGTATTGACCATGAAAAAAGGATTGCTTGTTCTCGCCATCGTTCTCACCGTAACGCTCGCGCTTTCGGGCATGCTCTTCGCGCAGGCCAAAAAGGGCCCTGCCACCGACGGCAAGTCCGTCTGGGACTTCATCCAGAAGGGGAAATACCAGAGCTGGAAGACGTGGCCCGGCACCGAGTCCCAGTATGCAGGGCCCGAGCCCCACGGGGCGTTTCTGACGACCTACGTCAACCAGGTTGCCTTCGACTCCATCAAGGCCAAGAAGGGCAAGTTTGCCGACGGGGCCATGATCGTGCAGGAGAACTTCGGCAAGGACAAGAAGCTCAAGCACATCGACGTGATGTACAAGGTGAAGGGCTACAACCCCAAGGGCGGCGACTGGTTCTGGGCGCAGTACAAGGCCAGCGGCAAGGTGGACCAGGAAGGCAAGATCGACGATTGCATCAAGTGCCACGAGGCCCAGAAGACCAACGACTACGTCTACACGAGCAAGATGAAGTAGATTTGCAGGCGATTTGTCATACAGCGGCTCAAGTTGCGGCCGGCCCTGATCGGGAAAAAGGCTTCCCATCGGGCGCCGGCCGCCTTATATTGTCCCCATGGCAAAAGCCCACCCCAGAATCGAGCGGGAGCGCAAAACACTGGAGACCATGATCGGGATCTTCTGCCGGGACCGCCACGGCACAAAAGGGGAAATCTGCAGCGATTGCGCGGGACTTCTTGCCTACGCCGTAAAGCGTCTCGACAAATGCCCCTTCGGGGCGAAGAAGCCCACCTGCGCCCACTGCCCCGTGCACTGCTACAGGCCCGACATGCGGGAAAAGATCCGGGAGGTCATGCGTCATGCCGGCCCCCGCATGATCTGGAGGCACCCGGTCCTTGCCGCCTGTCACCTCATCGAGGGCCGACGCAAAGCGCCGGCCCTTTCCAGCCCCGAAGGCCGGGCCGCAAATAAACCTTGACAATGATCAGGAAAAGCATTAAGTTACCCGTGCTTTGAACCGGTTATGACGCATATTGTCCCCAGAGAGCCCGTGAAAGGCCATGGGGATTTTTTTTGGCCTGATCTATGCACATTTTGCCGGTTCGCACAGGAGGAACATGGGAAAAAGAAATCACAACCAGTTCATCAAGCGACAGAAAGAATTGGAGCGCCTGAGAAAGGCAACCGAGAAGATGGCCAAGCGCCAGGGTAAGAACATGAGGAACGAGCCGGAAGTGGAGTCAGCCGGCGCGGAACCCGCCCAGGCAGAGGCAGAAGCGTAAACAATCCTTAATCAATAAACAATCGCCCGCCACGGTGGCGGGCAGACCGGTAATGTTGCCGGTAGAAATGCCAGAAAAGAGGTTTATCTGTTAATGAGTTTCAAGTTGTTCGAGTTACATCCACTGATTCAAGCGGGCGTTGAGGCCCTCGGCTACGAGGAGCCCACGCCGATCCAATCCGAATGCATCCCACTCATACTCCAGGGCCGGGATGTCATGGGAATGGCCCACACCGGTACGGGAAAAACGGCCGCCTTTGGTCTCCCGATCCTGCAGAGACTAATGACAGGGCCGCGCCGTCACGTTCGTGTGCTCATCATCGCCCCCACCCGGGAGCTGGCCGAGCAGATCCACGAGGCCATACGCGAACTGGGCCGAAAAACGAAAGTGAAGAGCGTTACCGTCTACGGGGGCGTGAAACAGACCTCCCAGGTCAGAAAGCTCCAGGAGGGCGCCGAGATCGTCGTGGCATGCCCGGGGCGCCTGATCGACCTCATGGACCAGGGGGTCATTGACCTCACCCATCTGGAGGTCCTCGTCCTGGACGAGGCGGACCGCATGTTCGACATGGGGTTCATGCCCGATGTCCGGAAAATCCTGAAAAGAATCCCCGCCCAGCGCCAGACCCTCCTGTTCTCGGCCACCATTCCCGACGAAATCAGGCATCTGGCAAAGGAAGTGCTGCGGGACCCCGTCACCGTGCAGGTCGGCGAATCGACCCCGGTCTCCACGGTCTCCCACGCCCTGTACCCCGTGGAACAGCATCTCAAGACGGGCCTGCTGACGAAGATCCTCGACCGTACGGACACGGATTCGGTTCTCGTCTTCACCCGGACCAAAGCCCGGGCAACACGCGTGGCAACGCACCTGAAAAAAGCGGGATTCCCCGTCGCCTCCATGCAGGGAGATCTGTCTCAGGGCCAGCGCCAGGATGCGCTCAACGGCTTCCGCACCGGCAAGTACAGGATCCTCGTGGCGACCGACATCGCCGCCCGCGGTCTCGACATCTCCCGGATCTCGCACGTGATCAATTACGACATGCCGGACACGGTTGACGCCTACACGCATCGTATCGGCCGAACGGGCCGCGCCGAGAGAACCGGCGACGCCTTCACGTTTGTCACCCGTGAGGACAGGGCCTTCGTGTGGGCCATCGAGAATGTCCTGGGCGAAGAGATCGAGAGGCGGACGCTGGAAGACTTCGACTATACCGCGGCACCCAAGGAGAGCCCAAGAGGAGGCTTCCAGAGATACGGGGGCCGGGAACGTGAAGCGAGTCCGAAGGCTGGGCCGATGCGCCGCGAGCTTTCATCCTTTGCAGCTGCGCAGTCGGGCTCCGACTCGACGGAGGGAGCGCGGAAAGTGACGCTTTTCTCCACGCCCCGCTCGAGATCACGCAGGGCACGCAGTGTCCGCTGAGCAGGAAGCCTTAAAGAAGGGGGCATGATTAGCATTGCAGTCAGGCCCCGTATGTGATAACGACTCGTTCAGTATTCGGAAAAGTCGGAAGAGTTTCAGGCCAACATCACTAGAACCATTAATTTTTCAGGAGAGGTCGATGAAGATTTACGTCGGGAACATGCCTTACGGTGTCACGGAAGAGGATCTGAAGCAGTCTTTTTCAGCATTTGGCGAGGTCACGTCCGTGTCGATCATCAAGGACAAGATGAGCGGGCAGTCGAAGGGGTTCGGCTTTGTCGAGATGGCATCGGCTGAGCAGGGCCAGGCCGCCATCAGCGGGATGAATGGCAAGGAACTCAAGGGACGGAAGCTCAATGTCAACGAGGCGCGCCCCCGCCAGGACGACGGTCGTGGTGGTGGTGGTGGCATGAGACGCCCCGGTGGCGGCGGTGGCAGACCCCGTTACTAGACTCCGGCTTTTCTCACTCTAAACAACAGTCAAAAAGCGGGGTCTCCCGGCAACGGGAGGCCCCCGACAATTTCATCGGCTCCCGTCCCGCCACAGGACCGCCCTCCGGACGGCCGCAGGCATGTACGCGCATGCAAAGGCCTCAAGTCCCCTTGACAAGGATCGGATGGGTGGCTTAATTAGCGGAAAACCTTAGGGAGTTGTACCTTGAACGTCAATGGATCGGGCGGCAAGCCTGATATCGATTATCCCTGCCCCTGGGGCTACAAGGTCATCGGCTCGGACGTGGAACGTTTGCGAAGCGCCATCGCCGAGGTGATCCAGGAGCGGCCTCACACCATTACCCCCTCCAACACAAGCCTCACGGGTAAATACCACTGCCTCGACGTGGAGATCGTCGTCACGAGCGAGGAGTGCCGTATCGAGATCTACGAATGCCTGCGCAGGCACCCCGCCGTCAAGGTCGTTCTGTAAAAACAGCCACAAGCCGCAAGCCGCAAGCCACAAGCCACAAGTTAAAAGAAGAGGCCCCGACTGATGTCCGGCAGGGGCCTTTTTCCGCACACTTCCATTCGATTCGTCACTCACTGAAAATAGTAGGTGCCGCCGTGGGGGACGAGGGGTGTTTGCTCTGCCGTCAGGCCCATCATCCCGGCCGCCTTCCGGAAGTCCTTCGGCGGGAGATTCATCGGTTCGTCGGTGAGGTCGAAGACGCCCCACTGCTGGGGGATGAGAACCTTTGCGCGGAGGTCTTTGAAGGCCTTCAAGGCCTCGCTGGGGTCCATGTGGTAGACGGACATGAACCACCTGGGCTCGTAGGACCCTATCGGAAGAAGGGCGGCGTCCATGGGGCCGAACTTTTGGCCATACTCGGCAAAGCCCGGGAAATAGCCCGAATCGCCGGCGAAGTAGATCTTGCGACTGGCCGACTCGATCAGCCAGGAGCCCCAAAGCGAACGGTTCGTGTTGAAGGGAGTTCGCTTCGTCCAGTGCTGGACGGGCAGCAACCGGTAGGTCACGCCGTGAAGCGTGTATTTCTGGAACCAGTCCAGTTCGATGACTCTTGCCCCGGGAAGAATGTCCTCGAACCACTCCCGGTAGCCCAGCGGTGTCAGGTAAAGGGGCCCCGTACCGAGTTTGCGGAGGCTGTCCTTGTCGAGATGGTCATAATGGTTGTGGGAAATGAGGACGACCTGCATGGGGGCCAGTTCCCCGGGCGGCAGGGGAAACGGGGCATGGCGGCCGATGAACCAGACGATGTCGCCGAAGACGGGGTCCGTTATGATGTTCTGGCCGTTGACCCGTATCCAGAGGGTTGCATGCCCGAGATAGGTGACGGAGTCTTCCCCCTGCACGATGGCCTTCACATCGGGCCTGGTCACCGAAAAGTACGGCTTCTGCTTTTTTTCTTTCCGGTAGGGGTTGGGGCTGACCTTCCACTCGAGAAGCCGCATCGTGCTGCCCGCCCGCTCGTCGGATATCCAGGGGTTGCGAAAGCCCGGGTTTGTGTGATGGGCCCTCTCCCGGGCCAGCGTCTCGATGTCCTTCACCTGCCCCCAGGCCGGAGCGGGGCCGGCAAAAACGGCCGTCAGGAAAGCAATAAAAAAGATCAGATTCGACAACGCCTGCATATTCTCCCTTCCGTCTGGCCTTCGAAGGCCCGCCTGCCGGCCAGCCAACGGCTAGCGCAATACATATAATCATGAGGACCTGACAATCAACAGAAATCTTGCCCCGCCGGCCGGGACGATCCCCCTATCTTTTTGCCCGGTTCTCCGGTAAAAAGGTCTCCATGCGGCCAACCCTTGTCATTGCAGCCATCGCGCTGATCATTTTTGCCGGCGCAACCCCCGCGTCCGTCGTTTCCGGTGCCGAACCCAGTCTCGAAGTGAAGGCGGGGCAGATGATCATGGTGGGATTCCGCGGGCTTTCCGTAACCGACGAACACCCTGTCGCCCGGGATATCCGGGAGCGGCGTATCGGCGGCGTGATCCTCTTTGATTACGACGTCCCCACGCGCACCTACGGGCGCAACATCGAATCGCCGAAGCAGCTGAGGGCCCTCACGGCCTTCCTGCAGAGCCGGACGGACATCCCCCTTTTCATCGCCGTCGACCAGGAGGGGGGCAGGATCAGCCGCCTCAAGGAGAAAAACGGATTTCCCCCGACCCTTTCCCAGAAACGGCTCGGTGCGCTTGACGACTTGAAGAAAACGGCGCGGCAGGCGGAGGTTACGGCAAAAACCCTGGCGGGGCTTGGCATCAACCTGAACTTCGTCCCCGTCGTGGACCTCGACCTGGACCCCGAAAACCCCATCATCGGCAAGCTCGAGAGGAGCTTTTCCCGCAGCCCCGCCACGGTGACCCGCCATGCGGTGGCCGTCATCGACGCCCACCGGCGCAACGGGGTCCTGACGGCCCCGAAGCACTTCCCGGGGCACGGAAGCGCCGCGGGGGACACTCATGATGGGTTCGTCGACGTGACGGACCGATGGTCGGCCGTGGAACTCGAGCCTTTCCGCAGCCTGATCCGGCAGGACAAGGCCGACATGGTCATGACGGCCCATGTCTTCAACGGGAAGCTCGACCCCGCCTGGCCGGCAACCCTTTCGCGGAAAACACTGACCGATCTTCTGCAACAGGAGATGGGGTTTACGGGCGTGGTGATCTCCGACGACATGCAGATGAGAGCCATAGCCGCCCGCTACGGCCTCGAGACGGCCATCCGGCAGGCGATCCTCGCCGGCGTGGACATCCTGCTGTTTGCCAACAATTCCGTCTACGAAGAGGACATCGCCGCCCGGGTCGCGGCGATGATCCGCACCCTCGTCGAGAAGGGCGAGATCCCCCGGGCGCGGATCGACGCCTCCTACGGGCGGATCATGAAACTCAAGGAACGACTGAAAAAATAACAAACCGCGCCGCAGATCGATTTCCCCCCTTGCGAAAAAAATTCGGCGTATTTCCTTGATCCGCAGAGGCCTGTCCATTACATTGAGCCATGCGGCCCGGCCCTTGCAAAGGGACGTCGATGATCTACTCTCGCAGGAAATTTGATCAGGGGCGGTGTCTCTTCATGAAAAGAATCCCGGCTGTCTTCATTGCACTCCTGTTCCTCTTCGCCTTCTCGAACTTCAGTCCCGCAGCTGCCGAAACGGTCGATCTGACGATCCTTCACATCAACGACTTCCACGGCAACCTCCTTCCCAAGCCCGGCAAGGAAGGCAAGCCGGCAACGGGGGGCATGGCCTACCTCGCGAATATGGTCACTCAGGAGCGGGAGAAAAACCCTGACGGGACCCTCCTGCTGTCGGCGGGGGACATGTTTCAGGGAACGCCGATTTCCAACCTTTTCCGCGGAAAGCCCGTCATCGAGACCATGAACCGGATGCGGTTCGACGCCATGACCCTGGGCAACCACGAGTTCGACTGGGGGATGGAGGCCTTCGGCGACCTGCGAAAAGCGGCGGCCTTTCCTTTCCTGTCGGCCAATATCGTCGACGAAAAAGGGGCGCTCCTGCCGGGGGTAAAGCCCTACGTCATCGTCCAGAGAAAGGGCCTGAAGGTGGCCATCATCGGCATTACGACGCCCGAGACGCACTACGCCACGAAATCGGGAAACCTCAAGGGTTACCGGGTGATCGCCGTCGAGAAGGTGCTCCCGGCACTCATTGAAAAAGTCAAAAAGGAAGGGGCCGGCCCCGTCGTCGTCCTGTCGCATATGGGTCTCGATGAAGACAAGGGGATGGCCTCGCGGATCAGCGGAATCGATCTGATCGTGGGCGGTCACAGCCACACGGAGGTAAAGACCCCGGTGGTGGTCGTCGGTGCCACGATCATCCAGGCAGGCTACTACGGCCAGCAGCTTGGGGTCATGAAGATCACCGCGGATACCGACACGAAGAAGATCATCCGGTACAGCGAGCGCGGAATTCTGCGAAAGGTCAAAGCGGGCCCCCATGACGCCTATGACACCGCCGTGGCCGAGATCATCAAGAAATATGACGACCAGATCCGCGGGGAATTCGGCCGCGTCGTGGGCGAGACCCGTGTCGATCTCGCAAAGCGGCCCTTCGAGTCCAATCTCGGAAACCTCGTCTGCGATGCGATGCGCGAGTCGGCGGGGGCCGATGCGGCCATCCAGAACAACGGGGGGATCCGCACGACCATCCCGAAAGGGAAGATCACCCTGGAGCAGGTCTACATGCTGCTGCCCTTCGACAACAACCTCATGACCATGGATCTCACGGGCGCACAGATCGTCGACATCCTGGAGCAAAACGCGAAAACGGAGGGCATGCTGCAGGTCTCGGGCCTGAAGGTGGTCTACGACATGGCGGCAGCGGAAGGCTCGCGGGTCAAAGAGCTGGTCATCGGCGGCAGACCGGCGGACCGGTCGCGCAGCTACCGGGTGACCACCAACGACTTCCTCGCCGCGGGCGGCGACCGTTTCGGGATGTTCCGGGACGGGAAAAACGCCGTGATCGGCGACAACGTGAGGGATGCCTTTCTGGATTACCTCAAGAAACACTCCCCCGTTTACCCCCGGACCGAGGGAAGGATTGTGGTGACGCCATGAGTGATGACAAGATGACCGTATTCGTAAACGGGCAGCAGGTGCTCCTTCACCGGGGCATGAAGGTCAAGCACGCCCTCATCGCCTGCGACCAGTCCCTCTGCGACGCCGCCGAGGCGGGAGATCTGGCCGTGCGCGATGTCGACGGCTTCAATGTCGGCCTCGAGGGGAGCCTGCGCGACGGGGCGAAACTTTTCACCGGCAAGCCCGACGAATAGAGCCTGACGGCTCCAGTGTCTGAGTGTCTGAGTGCTTGAGTGCGTAAGTGATTGAACGCTTCGAGATATTCTTCACTAAAGCACTATCGCACTTCTGCACTGCACCGCTTTTTGACCAGCCCAAAGAGGAATCCTCCTTATCGTGGCGGACGGGTGCCGATGAAGAAGCTGTTTGACGTGATCATCATCGGGGCGGGGCCGGCGGGGATCGCTTGCGCACAGGCCCTCGCGGGCTCGAGCCTGAGCGTTCTCCTCGTCGAAAAAAATGAGACCGTCGGCCCCAAGATCTGTGCCGGCGGCCTGACCCGCATGGCCTTTGACTTCGGCATCCCCGAGGATCAGGCTCGCACGTTCCACATCCAAACGGTGCACATCAATGGGCGCCCGCCCTGCCGAATCGTCCTGACCAACCCCCTGAAAATGGTGGACAGAACCTCCCTGGGCCGATACCACCTGTCGAAAGTAGAAAACGCCCGCAACATCGAACTGCTCACCGGGGCAAAGCTCACGGCCGTGGATCAGGGCTCCATCGTGACGACGAAAGGGGCCTTCCGATACCGGCAACTCATTGCGGCCGACGGGTCCCTCTCCCCGGTTCGAAAACACCTCGGGCTGCCCTCCCAATTCGGCGTCGGTCTCTACTACGAGGTGCCCCGGATTTCCGACGACGTCCTGTTTCACTTCAAGCCCGGGATCGTCCGCTCGGGCTATCTCTGGGTCTTTCCCCACCTGAAGCACACCAATATCGGGATCTGTTTCAATCCCGGCACGTTCACGGCCGGCCTGGCAAAAATCATTCTGCAGCAGTATATTCAGGAAAAGGGGTTTCAGCAGGAGGGCGCCCGCCTGAAGGGGGGCCTGATCAACCATCTCTATTGCGGTTTCCATTTCGGAAATATCTTCCTGGCCGGGGATGCGGCAGGGCTGGCCTCCCGGCCCTCGGGAGAGGGCATCCACTTTGCGCTCGCGAGCGGCCGCGAGATCGGCCGCAAGATCCTCGACCCGGGGTACGACATGAAGGAATTCCGCACACTTCTCTCCCTGAAGCGCAGGCAGGAGGGCTATTCGCGGCTCTTCGAGAGCGTGCCCCGGTTGCAGAAGATATTCCTGGCAGGCTACTTCAGGATGATGAGGCAACCGTGGATGCAGGCCCACATGGGCTATTGACGACCCATGCCTTAGTCTTCCTCTCCCCTCCGGGGGAGAGGATAAGAGGTGAGGGGGACTAATCCCCTTCCGCTTTTACCCTCATGCCAGCGGCAGTGGTCAGTGACCCGTGAAGAAAAAGGAAATCGCCCGGCAAAGTTCGTTATGAGAGAATCGTCGGAAAGCAAAGTTCGCTACAATCCCGGCAACTTGGGCGATCTGCTCAAGCATGGCTGGCTTGTGGAGATCGTGCGGTTTCTCCGCCGGCTCAAAGGCGGGGAGCCCCTACACTATGCCGACACCTTTTGCGGCTTCGCGGAATATGACGTCGGCGATGAGGTGGCCCAGCGCATCCGCGACCGGTTCCATGTCCTGACCTTCCGGAGGCTGCAGGAACCCTTCCTCGACCGCGGGAAATATGCCGGGAGCGTCACCCTCGCGAGACTTGCCGCGGAGGGAAATCTCAGGGCCTCCATCTTCGACAACAACCCGGAAGCCCTGGCCAGCTTTCCCTCCGGCGAGGCGGAGATTCTGGAAATTCGTTCCGGCTGTGATATACTGGATTCAGCAGAACCCTACGACCTGATTTTCCTCGACCCCTACGACGATATCCTGGATGTCTGCCAGACCGTTTTGGCAAAGAGCGCGGCCCGGCGCAGTCTCTCATCGGTTCTGATCTTCTTTCCCTTCCAGACGGAGGCGCAGGGCGATCTCCTGTCAACGGCCATCGACCGGCTTGGCGTCAACTGCCAGCTGGGGATCGTGATGAACCCCGGGAGCCTGCAGGACGGGCGGTGTCACTCCGCCGCAGTTTTCCTGCCGGTTTCTTCCCTGAACCTGGGCGCAGTGCTTGGCCTGTTCGGTGAGCTGAATATCGTCACGGCCCGGGTCAACTCCCTGGCCGCCGATCCCTGACCGGGGCACGGTCCCTGCAAAGAAGTCATCGGATGCACGCCATTGCGTGAATGTCGGCCTGGAGGACTGGATGAAGGAATACGAAGTCATCATCGTCGGCGGCGGCCCCGCCGGGATCTTTGCGGCATTGACGCTGGCCGGGGGCGGCGCCAAAGACGTTCTGCTGCTCGAGCAGGGGAAAGGCAGCGGGGAGCGAAGCCGCCAGTGCGCAGGCGACATGCTCTGCGGCTGGGGCGGTGCCGGGGCCTACAGCGACGGCAAGCTGACCCTCTCCACGGAGGTGGGCGGCCACCTGGGAGAATTCCTCGACGACAACTCCCTCTTCGATCTTTTGACCGAGGCCGACGGGATCTACGTGGATCACGGCGCCCCCGACAGGCTCTTCGGTGACATCTCCCCCGAGGTGGAGGAGCTGGGCGAGAAGGCGCGCCTTGCGGGCCTGGAGTTCATCCCGTCGCGGATCCGCCACATCGGCACGGAGAACTGCCTCGATGTGCTTGGCCGGATGCACGAATCACTCTCCGGGAAAATCGAGATCTGTACGGACTGCCGGGTCCAGTCCCTGCTGGCCCAGGAAGGGAAGATCATCGGCGTGAAGCTCGCCGACGGCGAGATCCGTTACGGTCGTCACGTGATCGTGGCGCCGGGCCGCTCGGGCGCCTCCTGGATGAAGGGCGAGGCAAAGAACCTCGGGCTCCGGACACAGTCGAGCGCCGTTGATATCGGTGTCCGTGTGGAACTGCCCGCGACGGTCCTCAAGCCGCTCACCGACGTGAGCTACGAATCCAAGCTTGTTTACTACTCGAAGAGTTTCGACGACCGGGTCCGCACCTTCTGCATGAATCCCTTCGGCGAGGTGGTGGCGGAGAGCAACGGCGGGCTCATCACCGTGAACGGCCACAGCTACGCATCGAAGAAGTCCGCCAACACCAACTTCGCCATCCTGGTGAGCAGCTCCTTCACGGAGCCCTTCGACGACCCCATCGCCTACGGCCGCTACATCGCTCAGCTCGCCAATCTCCTGGGCCAGGGGGTCATCGTCCAGCGGCTGGGGGATCTGCTGCAGGGGCGGCGCTCCACGAAAGAGCGCATTGCCAAATGTCTCACGCGGCCCACGCTTGCCGACGCCACCCCGGGGGACCTCAGCTTCGTCTTCCCCTACCGGCATCTCAAAAACATCATCGAGATGCTGCAGGTCATGGACACCCTGGCACCGGGTGTCAACTCCCGCCACACGCTACTCTACGGCGTGGAGGTGAAGTTCTACTCGAACCGCATCGAGGTGTCGAACGAGCTCGAGACGAAGATCGCAAACCTCTTCGCCATCGGCGACGGGGCGGGAATCACACGGGGGCTCCTGCAGGCTTCGGCCAGCGGGATCCTCGCCGCGCGGGCAATCGCCGAGCGCCTCGGTCACGGCCACTAGCGCCCGGCTGAATCACAACGTCCGGGAAAAATGAATCTGGAGAGGGTGTGCCGATGAGATGACTGGGAGCGCTGCTCGCCGTTGCGGGCCTCGCGAGTCTCTGGATGGTTTTCCTGGCCCTCCGGGCGGGCGATATGAGCGGAGCCCTTCTCTTCTTCGGCTTCGCGATGTTGCTTGGCCTTATCGCCTTCGCCTTGATCAGGCAATGGGATACGGGATGCGCGAGCGATGCCGACGGGGAAAAATCCCCCCCGCCCGCCCCGGTCCGGTTTGTCCCGCACCGTTTCATGATGGCCGCGTTGATCCTGACCGCCCTGGCCGTCCTGGCGGCCATCGTAATCCCCTTCATTACGCGCTAGGCAGCCCGGTCCGAACACAGATCGGAAACGATCCCTTCGAAGAGATCCCCGACCGCCCTGCTGCCGTGCACGTTTAGTTTTTCTCTTTCTTTTCAAATGCTTCTTCGGTATGCTTTCCATCGAGGGCTGCAAAGGACAAACGACATCATCCAAGGAGGGGGAAAGATGAAAAAAGTCGGGTTCACACTTGGGTTGGTTGTGGCATTTTGCCTGGTGTTCTCGTCGGCCTGGGCGGCAAGTCCGGACGACATCATAGGGAAATGGCTGAACGGGAAACAGACAGCCCACGTGGAGATCTACAAGGCCGACGGGAAGTACCACGGAAAGATCGTCTGGCTGAAGGAGCCCGTTTACCCCGCCGATGACAAGAAAGGCATGGCGGGAAAGCAGAAGGTGGACCGTGAAAACCCGGATGCTGCAAAGCGCAACCAACCCATCCTGGGCCTGGCCATTCTCCGGGATTTCGTTTTCGTGAAGGACGGCCTCTGGGAAAACGGGATGATCTACGACCCGGAAAACGGCAAGGACTACAAGTGCAAGATGACCCTGGAATCACCGGACGTGCTCAATGTCCGCGGCTACATCGGCATCTCCCTTCTCGGCCGGACGGATACGTGGACGAGGGTTAAATAGCACAGGATCGAGGTTCGAGGAACGAGGTTAAGGAAAAAAGAAATCCCCCTTACATCCCCCTTTCATAAAGGGGGAAAAGAGGGGGATTTTTTATTGCCTGAATCCCGAATCCTCACGCGCAAATGACAGACCGTGGGTGTCAACCCGGGCATTAACTTCTTCCTGCATCCGATAAACATCACTTTTCGCATTATGGCGGATTACAATCGGCAATACTGGCCGCTCCCTTCAATTTCCCCAAAAAAAAACACAAGATTCAGCTGAAAATGTCGAAAAGGATAGATGAAGACTTATCGTAATGGCCGCAATAGTCGAAGAGGTTGCCGAACTCATTCTCTGGCTGATTTCGGCTTTCTCTCTGCCTAGACGGGCGAAATAGTCTTATTTGTCGTGACGCCAGGAAAACACAAACCAAGATGGGATCTTTATACGACATACTCTCCGGTCCGGTTTGGGCTCTTCTCAGACATCAGTTTTTGGATCGGCATGGCTTTCCGGGTTGTGATGCTTGTCGCGCTCTATGAGCGATTGCTTGAGTGATGGAATAATACAGAGAACGTATAACCGGCACGTCCAGCGAAGCCGCGAGAGACGCGTCTCGGTGACGCCGGTGTTGGGCTTTCAATCTCGCTGGAGCAAGTACTCTAAGCCCAAAGGGCATTGAGAATACACAAGAAGGAGAACTACATTGATAACAGGAATGATAGCATTGATTGCTGCAGGTATCGTTGTTATTGGTGTCCTGCTGCTTATCCTTGGCGGTTTTTGTTTGATTGGCCCCAATCAAGTCGGCATCCTTACGAAAAACATGTTTGGCAAAAAAATGCCTGAAGGACAAATCATCGCGCGTAACGGGGAAATAGGGGTTCAGGCGAGGACTTTGATGCCGGGGCTCTATTGGAGGATGCCTGTAATCTGGTCATTTGCCAAAGTTCCGGTAGTGGCGGTAGATATTGACAGTATCGGCATCGTCGAATCTATTGACGGCGAACCACTCCCCAAAGGGAGAGTGTTGGCCGACGAAGTCGAGTGTAATCAATTTCAAGATGCAGAGATGTTCTTAGCCAATCATGGAAAAAAGGGGCCGCAGGTCGGAATTCTGCGTCCAGGCACCTACCGGATCAATTCCAGACTGTTCAATATTACCGCAGCTCCCGCGGTGAAAATAGATGAGAATACGGTTGGTATCGCCGTTGCCAAGGATGGGATTCCCTTGCCGACTGGCTATGTCATCGCCCCGAAGGCTCAAAATAATGACGGCACCGAAGCAGACCACAAGGCGTATCAAAATGGGCAGCTCTTTATCGACAGCAAAGGGTACCGGGGACCGCAGTTGGATACCCTGCAGCCGGGAATCTACTTCATCAATCCGAACTTATTTGACATTAAGATTGAAACGGTTGCAGAGGTCCTTCCAGGATACGTGGCGGTAATCAGGTCCAACGTGGGATTGGAGTTGGAGAGGACATCCGAGGGGCCAGATAAAACTTCCGGTGAAGGAAGACTGGGAGGTCCGATCCATGAAGATGTTGAGAAAATACTGATCACCAATAAATATACTCGCGGCATTTGGAGAGAGCCGATCGCGCCAGGGAAATACAATCTGAATACGATTGCTTTCTCTGTCTATCAAGTGCCTACTTCCGCCGTCACCATCGATTGGGCAAGCGAGGGAAGAATCGGGACAGAGGTAAAGGGAGTTAAACCGACGGAGGCTAAGGCCGCGGGGGTACTGTACAGTTTTGATCCCTTGAAGGTGACTTCTAAAGACGGCTTTCAATTGGAAGTCAATGTTCGAATGGTGATTCGAGTTCAGCCGGGCAATGCGGCCTACATCATAGCCCGGTTCGGGTCCGTGGCCAATCTGATCGATCAAATCGTCCATCCGCTGATCGATTCGTCTTTCAGGAATAAAGCCGGCGAGAAGAAAGCGATTGACTTTTTCCAAAGCCGGACGGACTTGCAGACCGAAGCACTGGCACACGCCAAAGAAAGATTTTCCGAATACAACGTAGAGGCTCAAAACCTGCTCATTGCCTATATCGATATCCCGAAGGATTTGTTGGATACTCAAACCAAGAAGGAGATTGCCAATCAGCAGCAAGCCCAGTATGACCAGGAGGCACTGGCCCAGGAAAAACGCATTGCGGTCATGGAGAAATCGTCTCGGGCGGATAAACAGAAAGATGTTATTGATGCCAAATTATCTATCGACATCAATAATGATCGGGCTGAGGCCAAAGTGAAGGAAGCTGACGGGAACAGGCGCTCTGTGATTCTTCAAGCTCAAGGGACAAAAGACTCCACAATCCTGATGGCTCAAGGGACTAAAGAATCTACCATACTGGTGGCCGATGGCAATTCTTACAAAAGCAAGATTGAGGGCGACGGTGTTGCCGCTGCCTACATTGCCCAGAAGGAGGCCATTGGTCAGCAGAATGTAGCGATCATCAAACTCATTCAGGAAATAGCGGCCGGTAAGATTCAGATTGTGCCCCAGGTTCTGGTTGGGGGTGGGGAGGGCTCGGCGAGCGGCAACCTGTTCAATGCGTGGTTATCTCAAATGATTTCTCAAAACGCACCGAAAAATGAGGGAAAATAGACAACAGCGACTGAAAAGAAAATCCCCCTTGCAGCCCCCTTTCATAAAGGGGGCTGCAAGGGGGATTTTTTATTGCCTGTGCCCTTTACCCTGGACCCTAGTCTGAGACGACTTCTGGGCGCATGGACACGATCGCCGTCCTGCCTTCCTTCGGTTCGCTGCCGTACTGCTTGTACAGGGCCAGGACACGCTTGACGTAGCCCTTCGTTTCCGCGTAGGGAGGGATGCCGCCGTATCTGGCCACGGCCTTTTCGCCCGCGTTGTAGGCTGCAAGGGCAAGGGGAAGGTGGCCGTTGTAAACGTTCATGAGATAGCGCAGGTACTTGACGCCGCCTTCGATGTTGGACTCGGGTTCGAAGCTGTCCTTCACCTGCAGGGTCGAGGCGGTCTTCGGCATGAGCTGCATGAGGCCCTGGGCGCCCTTGGGCGAGACGGCCTTGTGGTTGAAGTTGGACTCGGCCTTAATGACGGCCTTGACGAGGGAGTAATCGACCTTGTACTTGTCGGAGGCCTTCTGGATCAAGGGCCCGTATTTCGTCATGTCGATGCCGGCCTTGATGATCACCCGCCGCTCCTTGATCCAGAGCTTGTAATCGGGGCTGGTGGGCAGGTTGGTGATGTGCATGACCCCTTTCTCGTCCGTGTAACGGTAGATGTCGGCATGGGCCGGCACAGCCGGGAAAAGGACGCCAAGCGTCAACATCCCGAGCACGACGGCAACGAAAACGGGCTTTGCATAGGGGTTCATATACGGCACCGACGGGTCATCGAATTCTACCCAGGCGATTCTTCTATCAAAATTATGGGTTGGGAGAAAGCGGAAACTTTCCCGGCCCATCATGCCTGAAAAGAGCTTCAAGAACCATACCACCTCTATTTCCTATCGGCATCGCCCGCCATAACCTGAGCCTCAGCCGCGCAATCCGATGGACCGTCCGGGGACGCCTGGGGAGTTTTGGCCCTACATCCCGGGGCAGACCGGCCCTGACTCGACGACAATCTAAATTTTCCTAATGATATTGAATAAGTTACCGATAATTAACTTCAGGGGCCGGTCGAGGCCCGATGGAAAACGGCCCGCCAACAGCGACCCCCAAGGAGCGGTGATGAGCGAAAGAATCCATGTAATTTTTTCGAGTACGAATAAAAACTTTCTCTACAACTGCGAGATCCCGATCTCCATGCTGCCCAGAATCGGCGAGCGCATCCGGCTGAGCATCCCGGGCCACTCCGACATCCGTTGCTACGTGGAAGACATGGAGTGGCAGTATGCCGAGCTGGAAAAGATTATCGATATCTCTATCGTTGCACGGATCAAGATGCTGCAGGAGGACTAAAGGATAGTGTCAAAGTGCATGAGTGCGAAAGTGTCGAAGTGAAGAAATCAAAAACGAAAACACTCAAACACTTAGACACTCAGACACAGCCGCACAGCGGCTAAAGCCTCCTGGCGATCATCTGCAGCAACATTCCCGCAATGAGCAAAAAGATGTACCATCGCCCGATTTCCAGAATCTGCGCCGACGAGATCGTTCCCAGCGTTCCCAGGATGATCACTACCACGAAGAATGCCAGCCCCCCCAAGATGAGCCAGTAGACGATTTTCGCCTTTTTCAGCCATTCACGCCAGGGCGTTTCCATCGGTTTCCCGTTCTCCGGGTCGTTTGCGAGTTGACAGGCCGTTCGTTTTCACATAAAAAAGCTCAGGGGATGCCATGAATCGACGGGTCGTAACAATCATGCTCTCATGCACGCTGCTGGTAGCGGGGTGTGCTGGGCTTTTTTTTGACGAGCCCACCATCACCTTGAAAGAAATCCACGTCCGCCAGCTTTCCCTGACCGATGCGTCGCTTGTCTTCGTCGCCGAGATCCAGAACCCCAACAGCTATGAGCTTCGACTGAAGTCGCTCGACTACACCGTCCACCTTAGCGGACGAGAGGCCGGCAACGGGTCGTTGCAGAAAGAGATTTTAGTCCCCGCTTCCTCCTCGACCCCGATCGAGATCCCCGTTTCGGCGCGCTTCGGCGGCCTGGGAGGAATTGCCAGAATGTACCTCTCCGGCCAGGAGCTTCCCTACCGGATCGAGGGTAAAGCCCTCGTAAAGGCGGGCCTCTTCGACCGCACCTTCCCCTTCTCCCGCACCGGCACCCTGTCGACGAAAAAGTCCTGAGGATTTAATCTCTCAGTTCTTCCTGAAGCCTGCTGCCTGTAGCCTGCAGCCGCAAAGCTGCTTATATTTCGTAGCTTTCCCCCAATGCCGGCACTCTCGTCAAAAAACCCAGCTTCTCCTTCACCTGCTTCTCGAAATCGAGGGCCGCTGTCTCCTCGCCGTGGACGATGAAGACCTCAGGCTTGTTTTTAAAGAGGCCCAGCCACTCCAGCAGTTCCTTCTGGTCGGCGTGGGCGGAGAAGCCGCCGATCGTGAAGACGCGGGATCGGACGGCGACCTTGTCGCCCAGGATCCAGACCTCCTTTGCCCCGTCGACGATGGCCCGCCCCAGGGTCCCTTTGGCCTGGAACCCCACGAAGACGACGCTGCACTCCGGGCGCCAGAGGTTGTGCTTGAGGTGGTGGCGGATGCGCCCGCCTTCACACATCCCGCTTCCGGCCATCACGATGACCCCCGAGGTGATCTGGTTGAGCTTCATGGATTCCTGGACGGAGGAGGTGAAGTGCACGCGTAAGGCTTTGCCCTTCTTCTTCCCGAAGAGGCCTTTCGCATCTTTGTCGAAGAGCTCGGGATGGGAAGAGTAGACCTTTGTGACTTCGTCGGCCAGCGGGCTGTCCACGTAGACGTCCAGCGGTGAGGCCAGCCGTCCCTCGCGAACGAGCTTGTTGAAGATGTAGATGAGATCCTGTGTGCGCCCCACGGCAAAAGAGGGAATGTACACGTTCCCGCCCCGCTTGAAGGTGGTCTCGACAGCATCGGCGAGCTCCTCGAGGCTGTCTCCCGTCCCCTTGTGGAGGCGGTTGCCGTAGGTGGACTCGACGACGACGTAGTCGGCCTCGGCTGCGTGTTCAGGATCCTGGATGATGGGGTTGCCCTTTTTCCCGATGTCGCCGGAAAAGATGATTTTCTTCTCCGGGTTATTCCGGTACCAGAGCTCCAGGGTCCCCGACCCGAGGATGTGCCCCGCGTCACAGAAGCGGTACCGGATCACGCTGTCCAAAGCATAGGTTTCCCCGTACTGTTTCTTCTCGAAAAAGGGAATGGCGGCAATGGCATCCTCGACGGTGTAGAGGGGCTCGAAAACCTTTTCGCTTCCGGAGCGCCGGGCCTTCTTCGTCATCCACTTGGCGTCCATCTCCTGGATGTGGGCCGAGTCGGCCAGCATGACCCTCGAGAGCTCCGCTGTGGCGGCCGTCGTGATGATCCTGCCCTTGAAGCCCTCCCGGACCAGGCGCGGCACGAGCCCCGTGTGGTCGATGTGGGCGTGGGTCAAAAAGACGCATTCGATCTCCCGGGGGTTAAAGCCGAAGGGCTTGCGGTTGAGCTCGTCGGACTCGATCCCCTGGTGCATCCCGCAGTCCACGAGGAACTGCCGGCTGTTTACGGAGAGGTGAAAACACGACCCCGTGACTTTACGCGCCGCGCCGAGGAAGGTGATCTTCATGAGGTAGCCTCGCTAGGTTTCGCTGGTGAAGGAGAATAGGACAACCGATGGACAACACATTATTCATATAATAAAATAATCGGGCCGCGCAACAGAATAACACAGGCGGGATCGAATCGTGACAGAAAATCGAAATGACACGCTCACGGCGGAAACCAAGTCGCGGTGGGACCGTCTTGCGAAACACTACGGCCTCGTCGAGTTCGTCTCGGAGTGGTACCTGAAGCCCTTCCGAAGGATCCTGTGGGCTTATGCCGCGGGACGCATCCTCGAGGCGGGAGCCGGGACGGGGCTCAATATAGCTTTCTACCCGCCGGGGGCCCGGGTCACGGCGACGGATCTGTCCGGAACCATGCTGAGGAGGGCCCGGGAGCGCGCCCGCGAGCAGAAGGTAGATGTCACCTTCGAGGAGGCGGATCTCTGCGCCCTCCCCTTCGCAGACCACGCTTTCGATACGGCCGTGGCGACCTTCGTCTTCTGCTCCATGCCGGACCCGGTTGCGTGCCTGCGCGAAATGGGTCGTGTGACCAGACCTGGCGGGCAGATCCTTCTTCTGGATCACGTGCGGATCGAGAGCCCGCTGATCGGCCCGCTGATGGACCGGCTCAACTCCGCAACGGTCCGCCTCGCCGGCGAGCACATCAGTCACCGGATGGATGAATTCGTGCGTGAGGCCGGAATTGAAATCCTGGAAAAACGCCGCCTTGGTCTGATGGGCATCATCCAGTTCATCGTCGCCCGGCCTGGAAAAGACAGAAGTTGAGAAGGTAAGAAGTTGAGAAGGTAAGAAAAAACCGGGGAAAGAGGTTTGTAACGAAAGCGTCGAGCCATAACGCGGGAAGCGGCTGCAGGCATTCTCTTGACAGCTCGGAAATGCTTCCCTAGACTCATTTTGCAACCATTAACCGCGCATCGTGCGGACAAAGAGGAGAAACGGGCCTATGAACACCTTCAAGCAGGCCGCCGTGAAGATATACAACGACGCAAAGAAAGAGAAGCGCCTCACCGAGGGCCGCACCCTCGATGAGCTCAAGCGCATCGCCCTGCGCCATGAGGGCGTGATCCAGACGCAGGCCGGCTCGGTTGCCGCCGACTCGGAACCCATGAGCCGCTCGGCCCCCCACACCCGCAACAACATCGATCACGCCTTCGGCGAGCCTGAGGAGAAGCTCGCGCATCAGGCCGTGGAGCGCCTCTCGAAAGAAAAGATCGTCTGCCTCGACACGATGGTGGGCGACGGCCGCGATGGGGTCACGGCGCGGTTCATCATGCCCGAGCAGTACGCCCAGATCGCTTACGGGCTCAAGCTGCTCATGGACTACCCCGCAGCGAGGGTCGTCGAGGAGCCCACCTACACGATCATTTTCTTCACCGACGAGGCTTTCGAGCCGAACAAGAAAAAGAAGCTCCTGGACAAGGACATCACCGTGCGCCTCTGGATGGGCGAGAAGCGGGGCGAGCAGGTCAAGATCTGCCGCAACACCGTCTACCTCGGTGAGGGGAAAAAGGGCGTCTTCATGTTCGAGGACTGGCGCGTGAAGGCCATCGACAGGACGGGCATCTTCCTTCACGCCGGCGCCCGGAGGGACTGGCTCTGGATCCACGACCTCGAGACGGACAGGCCGGAGCTGACGGAAGTCGTCACGGCCATCTCGGGGCTCACGGCCACCGGGAAAACGACGACGCTGTGCCGCCGTCTTGCCCGCCTGCCCCGGGAGACCTCCGAGATGATCGGCGACGACGGCGGGGCCTTCGCCTTCGACGGCGGCTATGCCGCCTACGAGATCGGCGGGCTCTACGTAAAGACGGAAGGCCTTGACCAGAGCCAGCCCGAGATCCTCCGGGCGGCCGAGTCGAGGGACGCCTTCCTGGAAAACGTGGCCGTCACGAAGTACCCCTACATGCCGGACTTCAAGGACACCCGCAAGACCGGCAACGGCCGGGCCATCGTGACACGGGAGAAGCTCGAGATCGCAAGCCCCGGGCTTCGCGCCGACCGGCTGCACTACATCGTCATGCTCACGCGAAACCCTCTGGCCAATGTGATCAGCAAGCTCACGCCCGAGCAGGCCACCATGCAGTTCATCTATGGCGAGTCCATCGAGAGCTCAGGCGGCAACCCCGAGGAGGCGGGCAGGTTCAAGCGCGAGTTCTTCCTCGACCCCTTCGTGGCGGGCGACCGGCTCGAGCACGCTATGATCTTCTACGAAATCCTCCGGAAGAGCCGCATCAAGTGCTACCTGGCCAACACGGGGACCATCGGCCAGGACGAGCAGAAGGTGACGCTGAGGCAGTCGCTGGCGACCTACAACGACTTGCTTCGCTACCAGCTCCGCTTCAGCTACGAACCGGACTACCTCGGGCTGCACTACCCGATCAAGTGCGACCGGGCAAATCTCGATTTCATGATCGCCCACCGCCTCTTCCCCGACAAAGAGCTGCTCAAGAAGAAGCTCAGCGATTTCTTCCGCGGCCGCGAGCAGTACCTGGAGGCCTTCGAAGGCAAATACGGGAAGATCCCCGAGGCGATCCGCGAGTCCGTCCCCTACCGCTACCGCGACATCAACGACAGCGAGAGGATCATGGCGGAATAGCGATCAATGAACAATCCTGTCATTCCCGCGGAGGCGGGAATCCAGAAAAGATTGGATGCCGGATCAGGTCCGGCATGACATATTCACACAACAAATCGAAGCCGCCCCTCGTTTCGAGCGGGCGGCTTTTCATTACACGATCCGGTGATTGCCTCTAACGCAGAATAACACGACTGCCCCCAACTGCACCCCAGGAGCGCCCAGGCCGCGCCTTTCACCTGTTTATCCTCAAACTTCCATAATGTTGAAGTGTGACGATTACGTAAAGTAAGGTTCGATTTCTCATGAACTTTCGGCGATCGTATTTTCCGCTCGCTCTCACGTGGCACTCTCATATCAGCCCTAATTTCCGTCCGAGGGAGAACCCGAGTTTTTCCAGCCGTCTCATGTACCAGTAGGTCCCCGCATTGTCGAGTGAGTCGAGTGATGCAATCAGATCGGTAAGGTAATCCCCCATGTGAGAGAAGTAGTCAAGCTCCCTGCGCTTCGTGAAATACGGACCGGAAAAAAGCCGCATCAAATCACGCAGAGCGATGATCCCTCCCCTTTTTTCCTTGTTGAATTCTCCCCACTTGCGAAGATGTTCTTCCGACCGGAAGAAGTGCATCGTGCTTCACGAGTAGGGTACGTTGAGCATCCACCTTCCGATGGGTACGGAGACATGGCCAATCAACCCTTTCGGCTCCTCCGTCTCGATCTTGCCGTCCTTCACCTCCACTCTTATGGGCTCGCCACAATCAAGACACACTGAATCGATACGCACCGTCTTCCCCGGAAAAAGCCAGCAGACCGCCAGCGATTCAAACGCTCACTGGCCGAACCATTTCTGAATGCCATCGATAGTCAAACGGTAATGTGTTGGGAGATTGTTGAAGGGTGCGAAAGACACGATATTGTCGGTTTTCGGGTAAAGCCACCCCGGAAAGCCGAGGGTCGAAAAGAGCTTGCGGAGTGTATTCCTGCCTTTCTCGGGCGACACACCCAGCGCGGCTGCTATCTCTGTGTAGTGCGGCGCTTGTCCGGTTGCAATCATCTTTTCGATGATAATGTGAAACGTCTGATCCAGTTCACTTGGCGTTGACATGTCTTTACCTCCTTTTTCACAGGCAGGTGAATGCATGAATTTGTTTTATGCAAAAATAGATATTCTGAGTCTCGTAAAACGTGATTCCCCACAGAGGTATGGTAACCGCCATGGAAGCCGTAATATCGGCACCAGCCGATAACTCCTTTTCACGGCGGACTCCAGAAGGTAAAGGGGAAGGTTGATGGGTTTATTGAGCTAATAAGAGAAACGACGATTGATGAATGCTCTTATGAGAAGGTAAAGTCAAAAGAAAAATAGTCTCGGTTCTGAGCCCAAATTGAAGATACAGGGTTGTAAAAATTCGATTATTGGGAAAACCAACAGTTCCGTCAGGAAGGATTACTGTCTGAAAGGGTTATCTTTTGCAGAATTGCCGGACGCTTTGTTACAGGAAGAAGTAGATGCCCGCCCCCATTATTGCCTATCACGCATAATAACGTGACTCTCCCCAACTGCCAATCTGATGGTGACAAACCGGGTCATCTGCCATAAAATGGATACGCTGACTGTTTCGTATGGAGTCTCGAAAGATGGTATAATGAGTTGGTCGGAAGGAGCTGCATGATGCTCGAGGAAACAACCCTGTCCAGAAAAGAGATGCGGGGCAAACGCAAGCCGTCGATGCTGATTCTTGGCAGCTTCGAGAAGCTGAAGCAGGATCTGATCCCCGCGCTTTTCCGCATCGCCGGCGATCATGGGATCGGGCATATCGACATCAAACCGTCGACGGAGGCTGTCGATGTGAAGCAGCTCAAGGGATACACCCTGGTCTTTGTGGCTTTCGAGATTTACAGAGACAATGAATCCTTCTTCCGCTTGCTGCCGGAATCCATCCAGGAACGGATCACCATCCTGTCAAGGCCCGCAGACTTCCCTTCCGTGGCCCCGGATATCAAATGCGCATGCTACTGCTCTGAGTTGAAGGCTCTCCTGCCCAGGGAAGAGGCGCAACTCTTCGACCACCACACCGAGTCCCCTAAGCCCCGATAGCGTAAAGTTCGAGCAGGACCCCGATTAATTCTCACGCAAATCCAAATCTGCAAATGTGAAGGGATGCCCCTGGTTTCTATACTTCGACCAGGACCTTGAATCCGCCGTATACCATCCGCTTGATGTCGAAGGGCATCTCCTTCATATCGCCCATTTTTTCCATTTCTTTCATCACCTTTGCATTGACGCGATCGCGATGTGCCCGCGACTTGAATACGATATACGAGAAAACCACGGTTTCGCCGGGCTTCAACTTCATCAGGCGCGAAAATGGCATCCCCCACTTGGTCTTTAAGTCCTCACCGACGCATTCCTTGTAATCAAGGGCACCGTGTTTCATCCATATCTTTGCTCCCATCCTGGCCATGCGTGCATAGGTTTTCAGGTTTTTCTTCGGGATAGGTAAAACGTATCCATCAACGTATCTCATCGTAACCTCCTTTTGCGTCAATGATGAAGTTGTCACGGCTATAGGCTTAATCGCTGTTCTACGAACGTTAGAAATGAGGTAGTTGGATTGACGGGACGACAGACGGGAACATCTACAAACTCATTTGTAAATACGTCCATACTGAAGGGCAGTCAAGAGCAATCGTAATGATGACATGCATTTGAAATGTGAGAGGGCGGTATTTCTTTACACCATCGGGTCTTATTCGAGAGTCATTGTCCGTGATTTATTTGCGGGAGTTATTATAGACATCTGAGAGTAAACATATGTCAATGTTCAAGGCTGATGCCGCTTTTACAATGCACGCAGCTCATGCAAAGCCAAATCTGCAAATGTGAGGGGCGTCCCCGATTTTCCACTCTTGAGGGTTAGGAGGTTATGTTCAGCGTCTAGGTTCGCCAGCATTCTATCCAGATAAATGCTTCATCCTTAATCGGGTACGTTACGCGGGAGCGGTTGCCCCTTCTTAACAATTTCCACCGCTTGTGCGAACCTCTTATGATAAGTACCTTCTGTCAGGGTCGTTGCAATGTTCACCGTGACTCTTCGTTTTGTGACAACGGTGACTTTTGTGTTCTTCTTATCAACGGGCTCAATCCACGCCCCCATAACGGCTCCCCATGAAACCAGATTCATTCCACTGCTGGTCAGCATGTAACCCTGATCCCTGTGCTCTTCAATTGCATCGGAGCCCTCCCACCGGAACACGGTTTTTGAGATTTCCCATGCTTGATCGACATTAACAGGGTAAACCTTTGTTGTGCCTTCCGACCCGTCCTCCTTGACCCGCACCACATCGTTCATCGTGGCACATCCACTAAGCAGCGCAACAAATGACAAGAAAATGATCCATGCCAAGACCCTGCATCCCTTTTCCTTCATGTGCCGACCCCCTTATTGGTATTTGCCATAAAAAACCGGACTTACCAAAGATTTAGCTTCAGCAGTCCGGTTGATACACGCATTTCAACTACCATACTCCGCATCCCGCGTTCACAGGTGTGGCTATGTAAAAATGTTCTTTGCTCATTAATGAATTGACTCATAAAACTCGATGAAGCCGGATCAGGCACCCGATTGTACTGCATCAAAGATATGAGAGCCACCAATCGTGACGCCGAGCCTTGACTCCCGCGAACCATGCACAGGCGGGGTACATGGTAACAACGGTGAGCAACCACACGATATAGACGCCGCCGAGTGAAAGCCCGAAGTTTGGTGGAGTCTCAAGAAAGACAACGGCCATCTCGCGCAGAGTGAATCCCTGCCAAAGCCCGATGGAAACGGCGATCGCGTGAATGAGGTAAAGATGGAGGATATAGTAGAAAAATGACACCCGCCCGATAGTCACCAGGATTGTGACGGCTTTCCCCGTTAGCCGCTCGAACCATCCGAGCAGCATGAGTGCGGGCCCCAGCGTCATAAGCAGGAACTGCAGGGAAACGGGATACTTCGTGACATTGAGAAAGCTGATAATCGTTGCAGCCGTGTTCTGCTGTGGCGCCCAAACCGCCGGGTCGCCGTAGAGATTTGTCAGGCGAAGCAGGAGGAACGAGAGCGTCAGGACTGCACCGGTGAGCAGGAGACGCCCGGGGCGCTCAGGGTTGGGGCCCACAAAATAGGGGCCTATCGCGTAACCGAGTGCCATGACGCCGATCCACGGAATCAGCGGGTAGATAATGAATGCCACAGGCGTGCCGCCAACCTCGAGAGTCCCGGGGATGTGCAGAATAATCCACAGGGGCGAAGCCTCGGAGAGCACCGGCTGAATGCCGTCCAGTCCATTATGCGCAGCGATCATCACCACGCCGAAACCCGCGATGGCAGCCCGGGGCAACCAGACGAGAGCGGAGAGCGCGATCATCGACCACCCGATTGCCCAGATCACCTGCAGCAAGAGCTTTGAGTGCAGGTTGAAGGACCAGGCGAATCCGATGACGGTCAATTCGAGGAAAACAAGCCACACACCGCGGCTTGCCAAAAAGCGCGTGACCTCGCCCGTGGACCGTTGCCGGGTCGCGCCGTACATGAACGCGCTCACACCCGCGAGCAGCACGAAGGTCGGCGCGCAAAAATTCGTGATCCAGCGGGTGAAAAACAACGCACCTGCCGAACCGGCGAAATCCACCGCTGCCGAATAATTGGCACTCTGCGGGTGTGTCACCATGTCGCGCACGTGGTCGAGCGCCATGATGACCAGGACGACGCCGCGCAACATGTCGATCGAGGTGAGACGATTTCTGCGAGCCGGCGCTTCTACGCCCATTCAGTCATGTTCTCCCTATCTCTGCAAAATAGCGCCCGTATTTGAACGGATCCTGACCCGAAAGGTCTTCACGAATAGCGTCGTTACCTGGGGTCGTGTCTTGCATTTCAACTTCTCCATCCTCTCCCGGAAAGCTCAAAATGCAAAAGACCCCGCTCTCTTCCGAGGTACGGGGTCTGTTAACTCATTGTACTCCTCCCTAGGAGGGTTCGGAGGTTATGTTGGGTTATGCCTGCTTCATTTCATCCGGTGCATTTGTAAACGGATTATCCATCCATTTCAAGAGCTTTGTTTATGGGTACCCGCTTGTTTTACGGTAGAGGCGGCCGCTCTGCGATCTTGCGAATCCGGCAGTGCTGCCTGATGATGTCCAGGACAACGTCTCCGTATTTCTCGAGTTTCGCAGCGCCTATGCCGTGGATCCGGGAAAGACCGTCCTTGGTTTGCGGCAGATGGGTCGCCATTTCCTTCAAGGTACGGTCATGGAATACCGTATAGGGAGGGATGTTCAGCCGGTCGGCGATCTCTTTGCGTTTTTTCCGCAGAAGCTCAAAAAGGCCGGGGTCGTATTGACCTGGGGCTTCCGCCCTGGAATCGAGGCCCGCAACCTCCTTCTCCAAAAGCCCCGAGACGGATTCCTTTCCTCTCAAAACCTCCCATGCCTTGTGGGTCAGCTTCAGGGCTCCGTGCTCCAGATCCTGGATCATCAGGCCCTTGCGAATAAACTGACGGGCCAGGTGGCGCCATTGCTTTGCCGAATGCGCCTTTCCTATGCCATAGGTGGATAACCGGTCATGCTCATGTTGTAGAATTTTGATCGATTTCGAGCCCCGCAAAATGTCGACGACATGACCGGCGCCGAAGCATTCACCGGTTCGCTTGACACAGGAAAGAAACATCTGCGCGGGAATCGTGATATCGGACAGATCCCTCTTCTCGATTTTGCAGTTGTCGCACATCCCGCAGGCAGCATGTTCAGCTTTTTCGCCGAAATACTCCAGCAGGGGGACGCGCCGGCAAAGCTCCGTCTCCGCGTAGCCCAGGATGGTGTCCAGAAGAACATTGGCGATCACCTGTTCATTCCCGGTTTTTTGCTGGATGAAGTACCGGACATTCCGCACGTCGCCATAACCGAACAGCATCAGGCAGCGGGCGGGCAGACCGTCCCGTCCGGCCCGTCCGATCTCCTGGTAGTACGTTTCCAGGCTTTTCGGCAGGTCGTAATGGATAACGAAACGGACATTGGGCTTGTTGATTCCCATGCCGAAGGCAATCGTCGCCACGATGATCTGGATGTCATCCTTGACGAAGAGGTCCTGATTTTCCGTGCGCACCTCGTCGGACAGGCCGGCATGGTAAGGCCTGACGGAATAGCCCTTTTCGTGGAGAAATGCATGGAGATGGTCCGTCTGCCTGCGCGAAAAGCAATAGATGATCCCCGATTCGTTCCGGCAGGATTTCAGGAATTCCGCGATTTGCTCGAGAGGCGCGATCTTGGGTTCGACTTCCAGGAAGAGATTCGGACGATTGAAACTGCCGATGAATTCTTCGGTCGCACCGATCTGCAGGGACTTTTTGATGTCGTCGCGAACCCGCCTGGTTGCGGTGGCGGTCAGGGCGACACAGACTGCGTCCTTGAACAGATCGCGCAACCCGCCCAGTTGACGGTATTCCGGCCGGAAATCATGGCCCCACTCCGAGATGCAATGCGCTTCGTCAATGGCGATGCAGTCGACTTTCATCGTCGATAGCAGGGCAAGGGTCCTGGGACTCAACAGGGCTTCCGGGGACAGGTAAAGCAGTTTCACCCTGTTCGCCTTGAGCTTCTCGACATGACGGCGATACTCATCGGGCTTCAGGGTACTGTTCAGAAATACGGCCGCAACGCCGCATTCCTGCAGCTCGTCCACCTGGTTTTTCATCAGCGAGATCAGGGGAGAGATGACGATCGTCAATCCCTCGTAGATCAGGGCCGGGATCTGATAGCAGAGGGACTTGCCTCCCCCTGTCGGCAAGACGACAAGGGCATTCCTCTTTTCCAGGAGATGGGCGATGATGGCCTCCTGGAGGGGCCAGAAGTCATCATAGCCGAACACGTTTTTGAGAACGGACTTCGCCCCGGCCAGCCCTTCACTCATTATGGCCTCCGGGCATCTGCGTCTGGAATGGCCCGTCATCGATGCGGTTCGTCGTTCTCATGAGTTCGCTGCTCCATGCCATATTTTATGGACGCATGAATATGCATGGAATATGGGCCGATGTCGAGGTTATTGTAAAATGATGATTGATTTCCCCGGGCTTTGGAGATAAAAGCACTACTTCGCCAAGAACGATAAGGTGGGGCAGTCTACGCTTTGGAATCCAAAAACGAATATTACACCGCTCCGCTCCCAAGAAGCAGCACCATTTCAGGGAGGGGAAAATCCCCCTCTATCCCCCTTTATGAAAGGGGGAGGTCCTTCGCAATGACACTGACGGTTGAACATTGACTTTCGTCCTATGACTTTACTGAAAAAGATAGCGCGGCTCCTCCTCATCGCGGTTTTCCTCCTGGCGGGGGCGGTCCTCGTCTACACCACGACGGCCTTCTACTACGACGACGTCGCGGCGCTGAAGAAGAAAAACCCCGGAAAGACCTCCTTCATGACCCACCGGGAGTTCGAGTGGGAGTTCAAGGGGCTCAAGAACAAGAAGATCCACCAGGTCTGGGTCCCCCTCTCGAAGATCTCCCCCTACGCCGCAAAGGCCGTCCTCATCGCCGAGGACGACAAGTTCTGGCAGCACGAAGGATTCGATGTGGAGGCCATGCAGAAGGCCATCGAGAAGGACATCAAGCTGGGCAAGCTCAAGTACGGCGGCAGCACCATCAGCCAGCAGCTCGCCAAGAACCTCTTTTTGTCCCCTTCGAAGAATCCCTTGCGGAAGGTCAAAGAGGCCATCCTCACCTGGCGAATCGAGAACAACCTCTCGAAGCGCCGTATCCTGGAGATCTACCTGAACGTGGCCGAGTGGGGCGACGGGATCTTCGGCATCGAGGCCGCCTCGCGGCACTACTTCGGCAAGTCCGCCGCGGAGCTCACGCCGATGGAGGCGGCCCGGCTTGCCGTCGTCCTTCCCAACCCGCTCAAGTACAACCCCACGGGCACGTCGAAGTACGTGGAGAAGAGGGCCGAGATCGTCTACGGGATCATGGTGAGGCGAGGCATTGTCATCGAGGACTTCGAGGACATCATGACGGCGCCCCCCGACGGGCCGCCGTCTGACACGGGGGCCCCCAGGCCGCCCGGAATGACCTCCGGTACGTTGGATGTCGCAGAAAAGAAAGAAAGTGTGCCGGACAGGCAGCAGGCCGCTGCCGCGCCGGAGACAAAGGAGGCGACGCCCCCGCAGGCGGCAGAAAAGGCAAGGGAGAAGGCCGAAGCGCTTCTCCCTGCGTCAAAGGAGGGGAGGTAGACAAGGCTGTATTCTATGGAACGGTCAGCCGGGGCTCATCGTTCGCTCGATCCTCATTTCGACCTGGCGTAGTCGAGCATTCCCTGGAAATCGACAACCACGACCGGTTCGTTGCCTACCACCCAGGCATCGTGACCCACCGGCAGAAGCGTCACGTCGCCGGCCCTGCTGTCGAACTCCGTCCCGTCGTCCATGACGATGTGAATGGTCCCGGACAGTTGATATTGGAAGTGCGGGGCTTCGCAGCTCTTGGTCTTCGCCAGGGGCTTCACCGAGGTGGACCACTTCCAACCCGGCTCGAAGGTCGCCCGGCCGATCATGCCCCCCCCTATTTTTACCAACTCGACTTTCCCCTTGGGAAACGTCCTCACCTCGTCGGGTTTGCCGAAGCTCTTCAGTTCCGCTTTTTTCTGGTCGCTTTTCATGGAGTCCTCCATGTCATTCAGTTTCGATGTTTCAGGGAAATTCTGATTCTTGGAATCGTTTGCCGCAGAATACTCTGGACTTTCATTGGCCCTTTTTACATGGTGCACGTTGCCCCGCATTCCCTCAATCAGGGGGCGGATGAATTCCCCTTTGCCAAATGCCTTAGCAACCATCGGGGAATGGCTGAGAAGAAAGAAAGGGGTACCCCGCGTTGAAAATCAACGGCTTTGGTGGTATCGTGGCAAATGTGTGATGTTCATGCCGGGGGTACTCGATGAAACATGGCCTTATCCCCTTTCTGATCGTCGGTCTTATGATCCTGACAGGCTGCCCGAAAACGGTTCCGGGAACGACCGGCCTGACGGCGGACGGCAAGCTCCGGCCCTGCCCGGACAAGCGAAACTGCATCTGTACCCAGGACCCGGCGGAGCAGCACCGGGTCGAACCCATCCGCTACGCCGTCGCACAGGACGAGGCCCGGGAAAAGCTCCTGGGGATCATCCGGCACATGACGCAGTCAACCCTCGTGAAGGCCGACCCGGATTACATCCATGTCGAATTCCGGTCTGCCTTCTTTGAATTCGTCGACGACGTGGAGTTCCTCTTTGACGACGGCGCAAAGCTCATCCACTTCCGCTCCGCAGCGCGCACGGGGTCCTATGATTTCAACGTAAACCGCAAACGGATGGAGGACATCCGCAAGCGGTTCATGGGGCCCGGATGAGCCGGGCGATGGCACCGTCCGTCTCCGTCATCATCCCCATCCTGGGGGAAACCCGGCCAATCGATTCGCTGATCGATCACCTCTTGCAGACCGCAGACGGCCAACCCGTCGAGATGATCGTCGTCGACGGGAGCCCCGATGGGGCATCGATCAAGGCCGTTTCCCGCGAAGGCGTGACCCTGCTTGCCGCCCCGACGGGCAGGGCCCGGCAGATGAACGCGGGGGCGGCAGCGGCAAGGGGGGCTTATCTTCTCTTCCTCCATGCCGACACCCTCCTTCCGCCAGGGGCCTTCCGGCGCATCGAAGAAACCCTCTCGGAGGGCGATTGCGTGGCCGGGGCCTTCGACCTGCGCTACAACTCGGAGCGGCCGTCGATGCGGTTCATCGCGCGGGTGGCCTGCATGAGATCGCGCCTCACGCGAATCCCCTACGGCGACCAGGCCCAATTCTTCCGGAGGGACTATTTCGAGAAGCTCTGCGGGTTTGCGGACATCCCCTTGATGGAGGACGTGGAGATCATGCGCCGCATCAAGGATCGCGGAGACCGCATTTCCATTCTGCCCGAGGCCGTGGTAACATCGGCGCGCCGCCACGAGAAGGAAGGCATCGCCTTCTGCACGCTGAGAAACTGGACGATCATCACTCTCTACCTGCTGGGGATGTCGCCGGAGCGGCTGGTGCGCTTCTACAAGAACCACTGAAAGGGCCTTCATGCAAAAAAAGCCGGTCACTGCCGGGGCGCAAGGGAAGGACATCTTGAAGCTGGTCCTCTTCGCGGCGGTTGTCCTTTCGCTGATCGTTCTTGCCCGCCTCTTCGGGCTGGGTGACAGGCTCTTGGAGCTTCGCGACTGGATTGCGGGCATGGGCAACCTGGGGATGGTGGCCTTCGTGGCCCTCTATATCGTGGCCGTCGTGGCCGCCGTGCCGGGGCTGCCCATCTCGATCGCCGGGGCGGCCATCTTCGGGGCCCTGAAAGGGGTGATCCTGGTGAGCATCGGCTCCACCCTGGGCGCGAGCCTTGCCTTCCTGATCGCCCGCTACCTCGCCCGGGACGCCATCTATGGCCGGCTCTCGGGAAACGAGAAGTTCCAGCGCCTCGACCGTCTGACGGAGCAGCACGGGGCCATGATCGTCGCCATCACCCGCCTCGTGCCCCTGTTTCCCTTCAATCTGCTGAACTACGGCTTCGGGCTCACGCGGGTGCCCTTTCCGACGTACGCCTTCTGGTCCTGGCTCTGCATGCTCCCGGGGACCATCGTCTACCTGGTGGGGACTGACGCCATCGTCAGCGCAGCCACAACCGGTGAGGTCCCCTGGCTCATCGTGGGGGTCTTTGTTGCCGCCCTGGTGGTCGTCATCCTGGCCGTGCGCATCGCAAGCGGCAAATTGAAGGAAAAGGAAAAAGCCCAAGCACAGAAATGAGAGAGAAAAGTACGCAGATGCCGCCTTTCACGCTTATCTTGACACGCTACACGCTACACGCTGCACGCTGCCGGCGTTCATTTAAGGATGGCCGGTCGCTTCCAATTGAACAGTCGGCAGACACCCATGGAGGCACACCTTGCTTCTAGCCGGCGACATCGGGGGCACAAAGCTTCACTTCGGCCTCTTTTCGAAAGAAAGGGGGCTCCGCAGGCCCCTGGCAGAGGCCGTCTACCCCAGTTCCGATCACGACAGCCTCGGGGGCGCCGTCAACCGCTTCCTCGGTGAGACGCGCCGCCGCGCAACGAAGGCCGTCTTCGGCGTTGCCGGGCCGGTATTCGAGGGAAAGTCGCAGATCACGAATCTCCCCTGGGTGATCGACGAGGGTCTCCTGCTGGAGTCCCTGAAGATGAAGTCCGTGAGGGTTATCAACGACGTGGAGGCCATCGCCTCCTTTGTCCCCTTCCTTCGCGCGGAGGATGTCATCACCCTTCGGGAAGGGATGCCCGTGCGCCACGGCGTCAAGGCCGTGATCGCCCCCGGGACGGGCCTGGGCGAGGCATGGCTCGCCTGGGACGGAAAGCAGTACCGGGCCTATCCCTCCGAGGGGGGGCACGCCGACTTTGCGCCGGCAGCGGAGCTCGAGAATGACCTGCTGGCAACTCTGCGCGGCCTCCACGGCCACGTGAGCTACGAGCGGGTCTGCTCGGGAATCGGGATCGTGAACATCTACAATTTCCTGAAGAAAAGCGGAGTTGCCGCTGAACCGGCCTGGCTCGCCCAAAGGCTGAGCCAAGAGGCCGACCCCGTCCCGGTGATCGTCGAAAAAGCGCTTGACCGGGAAACTCCCTGTGATATCTGTGTCAGGACGCTCGGCCTTTTCGCCTCCATCCTGGGGGCCGAGGCGGGCAACATGGCCCTCAAGATCCTGGCCACGGGAGGCATCTACCTCGGGGGAGGGATACCGCCGCGGATTCTCCCATTTCTCGAAAAAGGACAATTCACGGAGGCGTTCCTCCGGAAGGGACGGATGCGGGATCTCGTCGCGCGGATCCCCGTTCACGTCATCACCAATCCGAAGACGGCACTCCTGGGAGCGGCCGCACAGGGGCTCAGACCCAAAGCACAAGCGAGGAGCAGATCATCAAGATGAGTCAAACCGACACCCTTTGCATCAACACCATCCGCATGCTTGCCGTCGACGCCATCGAGAAGGCGAAATCGGGCCACCCGGGCCTGCCGCTGGGTGCGGCCCCGATGGCCTACGTCCTGTGGACGCGGCACCTGCGATTCACCCCGGCAAACCCGCGCTGGCCCAACCGCGACCGCTTTGTCCTGTCCGCCGGGCACGGCTCCATGCTTCTCTATGCGATGCTCCACCTGACGGGCTACGAGCTGCCTCTTGCCGAGATCAAGAAATTCCGCCAGTGGGACAGCTTGACGCCCGGGCACCCCGAGCGGGGGCAAGACGGGGTCGAAGTCACCACGGGTCCCCTGGGGCAGGGGATCTCGAATGCCGTGGGGCTTGCCATCGGCGAGGCCCACATGGCGGCCCGTTTCAACCGGGAAGGGTTTCCCCTCGTCGATCACTATACATATGTTCTTGCCAGCGACGGCGACCTGATGGAAGGGGTTGCAAACGAGGCCTGCGCCCTGGCCGGCCATCTGGGCCTGGGCAAGCTCATTGTCCTGCACGATGACAACCGGATTACCCTGGCGGGCAGCACGAACCTCTCCTTCACCGAGGACCCTGCGAAGCATTACGAGGCCTGCGGCTGGCATGTTCAAACCGTGAACGACGGCAACGACATCGACGCGATCGATGCGGCCATCGAGGCCGCAAAGAAGGAGACCGGCAGGCCGTCGCTGATCTGCGTGCGGACGATCATCGGCTACGGCTCGCCCCACAAGCAGGGGTCCTACGAATCCCACGGCTCGCCCCTCGGCCCCAGGGAAACCGAGGAGACCAAGAAAAATCTCGGCTGGCCGCTGGAGCCCGCATTCCATGTGCCCGAAGAGGCACAAAAGGTTTTCTGCGAGGCCCCGTCGAGGGGAAAGCAACTCGAAGGCCGGTGGTCCGGCATGCTCATCCAGTACGAGAAGGCCTTCCCGGAAATGGCCGACGAGTTCAAGCGGCGCCAGGCCGATCTCCTCCCGAAAGGCTGGGACAGGGGGCTTGCCGAGTACCCCGCGGGCAAATCCGTCGCCACCCGCAAGGCCTCCGAAGAGATCATGCAGGTCCTCGGGAAAAACATCCCCGAGCTGATCGGCGGCACGGCCGACCTCAACAATTCCGTCTTCGCCTGGCTCAAAGGCATGGGCGACTTCCAGAAACCCGGCGAAAAGCCCGCCGGAGTGCAGGGCGCCGCCGGAGGCGAGTGGGGCTGCGGGGGCCGCAACATCCACTTCGGGGTGCGCGAGCATGCCATGGGCTCGATTGCCAACGGGCTTGCAGCCTATGGCGGCATCCTGCCCTTCACGGGGACCTTCTTCGTCTTTTCGGACTACATGCGGCCGCCGATCCGGCTTGCCGCCATCTCGCAGCTCCACGTCCTGTTCATCTTCACCCATGACAGCATCGGCGTGGGCGAGGACGGCCCCACCCACCAGCCCATTGAACAGCTCATGGCCCTGCGGGCCGTGCCGAACCTGACGGTCCTGCGGCCGGCCGATGCCAACGAGACGCTTGCCGCATGGAAGGTGGCCCTGCAGCGCCGCAACCCCACGGTCTTTGTCTTCTCGCGGCAGAACCTGCCGATCCTCGATGCCTCGAAATACCCCGTCGCCGACGGGGTGAGCCGCGGGGCCTATGTGCTTGACAGCGGGGGCGACAACCCGGACATCGTCCTCATCGCCACGGGCTCCGAGGTGTCACTCGCCCTGCGGGCGGCCGACGAGCTTGCGGCCAGGAAGGTGCGCGCCCGCGTCGTCTCCATGCCCTCCTGGGAGCTCTTCAGGGAGCAGGGACAGGGCTACCGCGACGCCGTGATCCCGCCGGAAACGAAAAAGCGCCTGGCCATAGAGGCCGGGGCGACACTCGGCTGGTGGCGCTGGGTGGGCGACGAGGGCGACGTGATCGGCCTGGATCACTTCGGGGCCTCGGCGCCGGGAGACGTGCTCATGGAGAAGTTCGGCTTCACCGTGGAGAACGTCGTGAACAGGGCACTGAAGCTGCTTGGAAAAGAATAGATCGAAAAGGACTTTGATTTCGAATCCTGTTTGTGATGTACTGAAAACAAGTTAAGGCTCTCCCGATAAAGCCAAACCCTTCGCAAGGAGGGGACGGAAAGCGGCGGGTCTTGGAACGAAGATGGCCGAGCTGCCGGAGGAGAACCCTTCGGTGCGCTCGGTTTTTTTATTCAACGTGCAGACAGGGGATGGACACATGGCTCAACAACAAACCCCTTCAACCTTTGACGCCATCGTAGTCGGTTCAGGGCCCGGGGGAGCCACAGTCACGCGGGAGCTTGCGCGGGCAGGGAAAAATGTGCTGCTGCTCGAATGGGGGGGCAGACCTGAAATCCGGGGCAGCTTTATCCAGCTCGCGAGCATGGTGCGCCGGCCCGGCAGAGGCGTCCTGGTCACCCCCGACGGTCTTGCCTTGTTCCGTAATATCACCACGGGAGGCTCCTCGATGTCTTACTATGCGACGGCCTGGGAGCCGCCCGTTGAAGCGTTGAAGCGTTACGGAATCGATGTTTCGAGGGAGCTGGAGGAGATCCGGAGCGAACTGCCCATCAACGTCCTTACAGACGAGTTGATCGGACCGTTTGCCCGACGAATCACGGATAGTGCCCGGGATCTCGGTTACGATTGGGACAAGTTCCGGAAGTTCGTATACCTGGAAAAGTGCAGACCGGACTGCGACAAATGCATTTACGGATGCCCGCACGGCGCCAAGTGGACGGCACGGATGTACGCGGAGGAGGCCGTCGGATCGGGTGCGACGCTTCTGAACGGGGCGCGGGTGACGCAGGTCCTCGTGCAAAACGGAAAGGCCGTCGGGGTTGAGTTCCGGATGAACGGTGAGGAACAAAAGGCCCTGGCGCCACAAGTCGTGCTGTCTGCCGGGGGAATCGGTTCGCCCGTTATCCTCAGGGCGAGCGGGATCAGGGCAGCCGGCCGGGACTTCTTCTTCGACCCGCTGATTGGCGTCTTCGGTACGGCAAAGGGGATCAGGGGCGGCCGTGAATTCCCCATGGCGACGGGCTGTCATTTCGAGGAGGAGGGCTACATCCTGTCGGACTACAACCTTCCGGCGCCTCTCTACATGGCCTTTGCCTGCGAGGTCCTTCGATTCGACCGCGCCTTCTCCCACTCCCGCACCCTCCAGATCATGGTCAAGGCCAGGGACCCCCTCGGGGGACGGTTGACGGATCGGGGCGGGGTGAGGAAACGGCTGTCCGCGGCAGATAAAGACCGGCTGCATCATGGCTGCGAGAGGGCGAAGGACATTCTGAAACATGCAGGGGCAAAGAACATCTTCAGGAGCGGGTACATCGCGGCCCATCCTGGAGGCACGGTTAAGATCGGCGACCTGGTGGACTCCGATCTCCAGACGGAAATCGAGAACCTCTACGTCTGCGACAGCTCCGTCATCCCGGCTGCCTGGGGCCTGCCGCCCGTCTTCACGATTCTCTGCCTGGCCAAGAGGCTCGCAGGACATCTCTCCGCATGAAAGCGGCGATGGGTGTGCTTGTGTTCCGCATGCGGATTGTGTATAAATAAAAGTGTGTCGATAAACCTGCCTTTCCTTTTGAAGATACACTTGGGGAATGTCGACAAGCGTCCCTTTTCCGTCCCGGATCGAAACGAACCTACCGCTCTCTAATGCCCGTTGCGCCCGTCTTGCTCAAGGAGGGGCCCCATGAGCAGAATCAAGGAATTAAACAAGCTCGGCCAGTCCGTCTGGCTCGATTTCATCCGCCGCTCGCTGATCACCTCCGGCGAGCTGGACGCCCTTATCGCCCGGGGCGTCTCCGGCATCACCTCCAACCCCACCATCTTCGAAAAGGCCATCGCGGGAAGCTCGGATTACGACGAGGCCCTCCGGGAACTCGTGGCCGAGGGAAAATCGAATGACGAGATCTACCTGGCGCTCGTTCTCGACGACATCCGGCGGGCCGCTGATTTCTTCCGGCCGGTCTGGGACGCCACGGGGGGCACCGACGGCTATGTGAGCCTCGAGGCAAACCCGAAGCTCGCCTCTGACACCGAGGGGACCATCGCCGAGGCGAAAATGCTCTTCAAGGCCCTCGACCGGCCCAACGTGATGATCAAGGTCCCCGCCACGGCGCAGGGGGTTCCGGCCATCGAGGCCCTCATCGCCACGGGCGTCAACGTCAACGTGACGCTCATCTTCTCGCTGGCTCACTACGAGGCCGTGGTCCGGGCCTACATCGCCGGCCTCGAGAAGCTGGCCGCCAGGGGGGGCAATCTTCGCAAGGTCGCCTCCGTGGCCTCCTTCTTCGTGAGCCGCATCGACACGGCGGTGGACAAAAAACTCCAGGCCCTCGGGAATCAGGGCCTCCAGGGAAAGGCGGCGATCGCCAGCGCGAAGCTGGCCTACGACCGCTTCCGTGCGATATGCTCCTGGAAGCGCTGGGAAAAGCTCGCAGGCCAAGGGGCCCGCGTGCAGCGGGTCCTCTGGGGGAGCACGGGCACCAAGAACCCGCGCTACCCGGATACGCTCTACGTCGACGAGTTGATCGGACCCGACACGGTGAACACCCTGCCGCCGGCCACCCTCGAGGCCTTTCTTGACCACGGAAAGGCTGCCCCGACGCTGCGCAGGGGCGTGCGGGAGGCCAGGCAGGTTTTTAACGGAATCGAAAAGCTGGGCATCCACCTGGACGGAATCACCGAGGAGTTGCAGCGCGAGGGCGTGCTTGCCTTCGAGACTTCCTTCGATGCGCTGATGACAAGTATCCGCTCCAAACGGGACGAGATCCGGGCGGGATGGAAGCCCGAGTCCACCGAGGCCGGCACCTTCCGCGGGCAGATTGACGAAGCCCTCATCGGACTTCGCAAGGACCGCATCCTGGACCGCATCTGGGCGAAGGACCACACCGTCTGGAAACCCGATCCGAAGGAGATCGCCAATCGCCTCGACTGGCTCACGAGTGCTTCCGACATGATGGAGCGCCTCGACGAGATCGAGGCCTTCGCGAAGGGCGTACGGTCTGACGGTTTCACCCAGGTGCTGCTCCTGGGGATGGGCGGCTCGAGCCTCGCCCCGGATGTCTTCGCGAAGACCTTCGGCAGCGAACCCGGGTGGCCAACGCTTGCCGTCCTGGACAGCACCGACCCGGGCGCCGTGTTTCGCCGCGCGGGAGAGCTCGACCCGGCAAGGACCCTCTTCATCGTCTCTTCGAAATCGGGGACGACCGTCGAGATCCTCTCGTTTTTCAAGTTCTTCTATAACTGGACCTGCGAGCGGCTCGGAAAGGAAATGGCGGGCGGACGCTTCGCGGCCATCACTGACCCCGGATCGAAACTCGAGGGGTTGGCACAAAAGTATGGTTTCCGCCAGGTCTTCCTGAACGACCCGGACATCGGCGGCCGCTTCTCGGCCCTGTCCTTCTTCGGCCTGGTGCCTGCGGCGCTCACCGGTTTCGATATCAGGAAACTTCTCGAGCGGGCCATGACGATGGCCGCCAACTGCGATGCCGCCAACTGCCCCGTGACGGGCGACAACCATGGAGCAAGGCTCGGCGCTTACCTGGGAAGGCTCGCACAACTCGGCCGCGACAAGCTCACCCTGATCACCTCGCCCTCGATCCAGCACTTCGGCGACTGGGTGGAGCAGCTCATCGCCGAGAGCACCGGGAAGGAGGGCAAGGGCATCCTGCCCGTACTCCGCGAGGCCCCGGGCAAGCCCGACGTCTACGGGCCGGACCGGCTCTTCGTGGGGTTGGAGGCGGCGGGGGAGCCGCTTCGCGCAACGTTCCTCCGGTCCCTGGAGGATGCGGGCCACCCCGTGGAGATATTGCGCCTCCATGACCCTTATGACCTGGGCGGGCAGTTCTTCCTCTGGATGATGGCCACCGCCGTGGCGGGCCGGTTCCTGGGCATCAACCCCTTCGACCAGCCCGACGTAGAGGCCGCCAAGGCGGGCGCCCGCGAGGCCGTGGAAGCCTACAGGACAAGCGGCAGGCTTCCCGAGGAGAAGCCGGCCTTGAGCTACGGCGGCGTCGACGTGTACGGCAGCGTGAAGGGGAAGGACACGGTGAGCGCCCTGGAGGGATTCCTGGAAGATGCGGCGCCGGGGAGCTACATCGCCGTCATGGCTTACGTAAACGCTTCGGACGAGACGGACATCCTGCTGCAGGTCTTCCGCACGAGGCTGCGCGACCGCTACCGGGTCCCCGTGACCGTGGGTTACGGCCCCCGCTTTCTCCACTCGACAGGACAGCTCCACAAGGGCGACGGCGGGCGGGGGCTCTTCATCCAGATCACGGCGGACGGCGAAGAGGACGTCCCGATCCCCGACGCGCCGGGGGCGGCGGCGTCTTCGATCACCTTCGGGACCCTCGAGGCGGCCCAGGCCATGGGCGACCGGCAGGCCCTTCTGGGGAGAGGGCGCCGGGTCATCCGGCTCCACCTGGGCCCCGATATCGTCGGAAGGCTGGCTCTTTTGACAGAAGGGATTCTCTGACAGGTTCGAGGTCCGAGGAACGAGGACCGAGGAAAATCCTCGAGCCTCGAACCTCGTTCCTCGAGCCTCCTCCTGCATGACGCGATCACAACGAAATCCGTAAAGAGGCAAATTAACGATACGGCACGGCAAGGAGGGTCCTATGGGCGTCGATGCTGCAGAGCTGAAAAAACAGGCGGCGGCCTATGCCGTCGATCTCGTTCAATCGGGAATGATCGTCGGGCTCGGCCACGGCAGCACGGCGATCCATGTCGTGGGACTTTTGGCGGAGAAACTGAAGGCCGGTCAACTCAAGGATGTCATCGGCGTGCCCAGCTCCTACCAGGTCGAGGAGGAGGCCATGCGGTTCGGACTGCCCCTCAGGACACTCGACGAAAACCCCACGATCGACCTGACCATCGACGGGGCCGACGAGGTGGACCCGCAGCTCAACCTGATCAAGGGGGGCGGAGGGGCGCTGCTGCGCGAGAAGATCATCGCGCAGGCCAGCCGGCGGGAGATCATCGTCGTCGACGAGGCCAAGCTCACGCCCGTCCTCGGCCGGAAACGCTGCGTGCCCGTGGAGGTGATCCCCTTCGGGTGGAAATCGCAGGTGATGTTCCTCGAATCGCTGGGCGCAAAGGTGACCATGAAGCGCAACGCCGACCGAAGCCCCTTCAACACGGACTGCGGAAACTGGCTTTTCGAGTGCAATTTCGGCCCCATCGAGAGGCCCCACATCCTTGCCGAGAAGATCAAGAACCGCGCCGGGATCGTGGAGCACGGGCTCTTTCTGGGCCTCGCCTCGGACGTGGTCGTCGCCGGCGTCGGCGGCATCCGGCACCTCAAGCGCGGCGAGGGCGGGATCTCGCCGAGCGATTTCGGGAAGGAGTTTTGAAAAGGATAGAAGCGCGGAATAGCAGAAGATCGGAAGAGCGGATAACGGACCAACCTATCTGTTTTGTTTTTCTGATCCGATCTTCCTGACTTCTGAGCTTCTTAACTTCACGTTCACATGGCGCCAGGCCGCCTCGAAGCAACGGGATTGCAATATGGAAATCGCAGTGATCGGACTGGGACGGATGGGGGCGAATATCGCCCGGAGGCTCGCCCGTGGCGGGCACCGCGTGGTGGTGTTCAACCGCAGTGAGGCGAAGGCCCTCGAACTGGCGAAGGAAGACCCGCGCATCGAGGCGGTACCCTCTCTTGCCGAAATCGCAAAGAAACTCAAGCCGCCGCGCCGCGCCTGGGTCATGGTCCCCGCGGGCGAAGCCACGGACGAGATGATTGCGGATCTCACGGGAATCCTCTCCCCGGGGGACGTGATCATCGACGGCGGGAACTCGAACTTCCGCGATTCCATGCGGCGGGCCGAAGAGATCAAGCGCAAGGGGCTCCACTTCGTCGACTCGGGTACGAGCGGCGGGATCTGGGGCCTCACCGAGGGCTACAGCATCATGGTGGGCGGCGAGAAGCCCGTCGTGGAGGGGCTCCGCCCCGTTTTCGAGACGCTGGCGCCGGCGCCGGATCGCGGCTGGGGGCACGTGGGGCCGGCAGGCTCCGGGCACTTCGTCAAGATGGTCCACAACGGCATCGAGTACGGCCTTATGCAGGCATTCGCCGAGGGCTTCGAGATCCTCAAGGCCCGCAAGGACTTCGACCTCGACCTGCACCAGGTGGCCGAGATCTGGCGCTCGGGGAGTGTTGTGCGCTCCTGGCTCCTCGACCTCATCGCCGAGAGCCTCTCGGAAGACCGGGAGCTGAGCGGGATCAAGGGCTGGGTGGCCGACTCCGGCGAGGGCCGCTGGACGGCCTTCGAGGCAATCAACGAGGATGTACCGGCCCCCGTGATCACGCTGGCCCTCATGATGCGCTTTGTGAGCCGCCAGGACGAGAGCTACGCAGCAAAGCTTCTGGCCGCCATGCGCAACAAATTCGGGGGACACGCAGTGAAGACGAAGTGAAAGAAGTGACTGATAGACACTTAGACACTCAAGCACTTTTTCTGCCGACACGCTGTCTCTCTGTTGAACAGCAACAAACTTGTTTGAGGAAAGAATGGCTGAGCCAAGGATTCTGACCGATCCCTGCACCATCGTCATCTTCGGCGCCTCGGGCGATCTGACGTGGCGCAAGCTCGTGCCTGCGCTGCACAGTCTTTCCTGCGAAGGTCTCGTCCACCCCAACACCGGGATCGTTGGGGTGGCGCGCACGCCTCTCGATAAAAAGGCCTTCACCGACCATCTCTATGAAGGGGTCCTCGGTTACGGCCGGCTCAAGCCCGAGAAAGATACCCTCTGTGATGCCTGGCAGCAATTCGCTCCCCGAATCGATTATATCCACGGGGACTACGATGATCATGAGTTGTATGTCTCCCTGGGTAAACTGCTGGACAACCCCGAGATACGGTCATGGGCGAAAGGAAACGTCCTTTTCTACCTGGCTACCCCACCTGAGCTCTTTCCTGTCATCGTGGGGCACCTCGGATCCGCAGGAATGAACCGGAGCTACCCGGGATGGCGTCGGATCATCGTCGAGAAACCCTTCGGCCGCCACGTGAAGAGTGCCCGGAGATTGAACGATGAACTCTACTCTGTCTTCACGGAAAATCAGATCTTCCGGATCGACCACTACCTCGGGAAGGAGACGGTCCAGAACATTCTCTCTCTGCGCTTCGCCAATGCGATCTTCGAGCCTCTGTGGAACCGCAACTACGTCGACCACATCCAGATCATGGTCGCCGAGCAGGTCGGTGTGGGCACCCGTGGCGGATACTACGACCATTCCGGCGTCGTCCGGGACATGATCCAGAACCACCTGATACAGCTGCTTACCCTGATGACCATGGAGCCTCCCGTAGCCTATAACGCCCGGGCCCTGCGCGACGAAAAGGTCAAGGTGCTCCAGGCAGTCAGCAACGCCAAGCTCATGGACTGTGTCTGGGGCCAGTACCGCGGTTATCGGGACGAGCCTGGAGTAGCGCCCGACTCGAGAACACCGACCTACGCTGCCCTCAAAGTCTACGTAGACAACTGGCGGTGGCAGGGGGTGCCCATCTATCTCCGGACAGGGAAAAAGCTGGCCGAGCGGTCTTCCGAAATCTCCCTGCAATTCAAGCGGGTGCCCCATTTCCTGTTCCCGGAGAACTGCGATCCCACGCCAAACCACGTCTCCATCTGCATCGCCCCCGACGAGGGCGTTCACCTGGGCTTCGAGACAAAGGTCCCCGGCATCTCGATGAAGACGGACCCCGTCGACATGATTTTTCGATACTGCGACCGGTTTCCGAGCTCTGTCATCCCCGACGCCTACGAACGCCTGCTGACGGATGCCATCCAAGGGGATGCTACCCTCTTTGCCCGCCGGGATGAAATTGAGTGGTCCTGGAACGTCGTGGATTGGCTCATCTCAGCCATGGAAAAGCCCGCAGCGCCGCCGCCTCTTCTTTACGAGCCGGGCAGTTGGGGTCCCGAGGAGGCGAATCAATTTATCGGCCGGGATGGCTTCACGTGGCACCATAGCTGCAGCCGGGGTGATGCTTCATGATGTCCGTCGAGATCTTCCCCGCCCCCATGCAGATGTCCGAAGCTGCGGCAAAGCTGTTTACCGCAAGGGCGGCCGAGGCCGTGTCGGCGCGAGGCCTTTTCACCGCGGCCCTCAGCGGCGGGAAGACCCCGGTCGCGATCTATGCCTTTCTAGCGCAAGCCCCCTTCATATCGCAGATCCCCTGGGCGCACGTTCATCTCTTCTGGGGGGATGAGCGATGCGTGCCCCCCGACCACGGGGACAGCAACTACCGGATGACCCGGGAATTCCTTCTCGATCATGTCCCCATCCCGCCGGCCAACATCCACCGGATGCCGGGAGAGATGGACCCCGCGGAGGCCCCGGCCCGATACGAAAAGGAACTGAGGGAATTCTTCGCACCGCACGGGGATGACTTTCCCGTCTTTGACTTCATCCTTCTCGGCCTCGGTGAAGACGGCCACACGGCCTCGCTTTTTCCCGGCACCCGGGCAATCCGCGAATCGGCACGTTGGGTTGCCGGCCACTTCGTGGATGCGCAGAAGGGCTGGCGGATCACCCTGACACCGCCTGTCATCAACTCCGCACGCATGGTAGCCTTCATCGTTGCAGGAGCCGGGAAGGCAGCCGTCCTGAAGGAGATCCTGGAGGGGCCCTTCCGGCCCGATACACTCCCCGCGCAGATCGTCAGGCCTGCTGACGGCACTCTTTTGTGGATGCTGGACTGCGAGGCGGCAGCCCTGCTGAAAAGAGGGAAAACATGACCCGCACGGCGAAAACGATGTTCCTGTTTCTTGTCATCATCCTTCTGCCTGCCCTCGCGGCCGCTCAGGGGAGAGTCCTGCTGCGTGAGGAATTCAATGACCTCGCCAAATGGCGGCCCGTCACGTTCCCGAAGATCAAGGAGCACACGCAGTACACCATCGAAGACCAGGGGCGCGAAAAGGTCCTCCGGGCCGAAAGCCGCGCCTCGGCCTCGGCCATCGTCTACCGGAGCCCCTTCAATGTTTTCGATCATCCCCGGCTTCACTGGAAATGGAAGGTCGAAAACGTTTACGACAAGGGCAATGCCCGGACGAAAGAAGGCGACGATTACCCCCTGAGGATCTACGTCCTTTTCGAGTACGACCCGGACAAGGCAGGCACCTACGACAAAGCGAAATATGGGCTTGCCAAGGCGCTCTATGGCGAATACCCGCCCCACAGCGCCTTGAATTACATCTGGACGAGCCGGGAGGACGAGAGTGGCATCATCACGAACCCCTACGCGTCGAATACGAAGATGATCGTACTCCAGAAGGGAAAGAAGAACCTCGGCCGGTGGATCGTGGAGGAGCGAAACATCCTTGACGACTACCGCAAGGCCTTCGGGAGCGACCCGCCCACCATGGCCACCCTCGGGATCATGAACGATTCGGACAACACCAAAGAGGCCTCCGTCTCCTACGTGGGGTTTATCGAGGTGTACCGATAGGAGGCGCGAGGATCGAGGACGGAAGAAGAAAAGGGAGCGGAGTTTTATCATGGCGAAATATGATTTTGACATCGGCATCATCGGCGGGGGGTCGGCGGGGCTGACGATCGCGGCAGGGGCTGCGCAGCTCGGCGCAAAGACCCTGCTGATCGAAAAGGAAAAGGTACTCGGTGGGGACTGCCTCCACTTCGGTTGCGTGCCCAGCAAGACCCTGATCAAGACGGCCAATGTCTATCACCAGATGAAGAACGCGATGACCTACGGTCTGCCCGAGATGGATGTTAAGCCCATCGACTTCGCAAAGGTCGTCGGGCGAATCCGCTCCGTCATCAGCACGATCCAGAAGCACGACTCGGCGGAGCGCTTCTGCGGCCTCGGCGCCCGCGTGGAATTCGGAAGCCCCGCCTTCGTCGACGAGCACAGCGTGAGCCTCGATGGGATCCCGTATACTGCAAAGACCTGGGTCATCGCGACGGGCTCCTCCCCGGTCATCCCGCCCATTGCGGGCCTCGAAAAGACCGGCTGCATGACCAACCGGGATATCTTCACCCTCGAGCGCCTGCCGAAATCGATGATCATCATCGGCGGCGGGCCTGTCGGCATCGAGATGGGCCAGGCGTTCAACCGGCTCGGGACAACCGTGACGATCGTCGAGATGGGGGCCGCCATCCTGCCGAAGGAGGACAAGGACATGGCCGATCTCGTCATGGGCGTGCTCCAGGCCGAAGGGGTCCGCTTCCGTCTCGATGCCACGGTCCTGAGGGCGGTGAAAACCGGGACGGAGCATGAGGTCGTGATCAAGATCGGCGACACGACGGAGGCCCTGTGCGCGGAGACGATCCTCGTGGCCGCGGGAAGAGAAGCCAACCTGAAGGGACTCGGCCTGGAAATCATCGGGGTCGAATTCGACCGGCGGGGCCTCAAGCTCGATGAGCGGCTCAGGACCACTCAGAAACACATCTACGGCGCAGGGGATGTGACGGGCGGCTACCCGTTCACGCACGCGGCGGGATATGAAGGCGGCGTCGTCGTAACCAACGCCGTCTTCCGCCTCCCCCGCAAGGTGGACTACACGTACCTTCCCTGGTGTACCTACACGGACCCGGAGCTTGCAAGCATCGGCATGAACGAGACGGCAGCGAAAGAGGCGGGGATACGGTACGATGTCTGGTCCGAGAACTTCCGCGACAACGACCGCAGCCTCGCGGAAGGAGAGGCGACGGGGAAGATCAAGATGCTCCTCGACGAGAAGGAGAAGCCGATCGGCGTGCAGATCCTGGGCCCGAGGGCGGGGGATCTCCTCGCGGAGTGGGTCGCTGTGTTCAACGGAAAAACAGGACTATCCACACTGGCTGCGGCCGTGCACCCCTACCCCACGCTGGGCGAGATCAACAAGAAGGTGGCCGGGACGTTTTTGTCCACGAAGATCTTCTCGGAGCCCGTCAAGAAGGGCCTCAAACTGTTCTTCAACCTGAGGGGAAGGGCGTGTGAAGTGCAGAAGTGATGACGTGTCTCAGGCACTCAGACACTTCTTCACTGCGCTGCCGGCGTAAAATACTCACAATCCCTCGTCCTGTCGTTGACAACATGCTCCACAAAGCGTGCGAAGCGCCAGCACTTCTCCAGCTCCGATTCGGTTCGGGGGCTGTGGAAAATGCACCTCTCGCAGATTTTCTCATCGGGTTTCATCTTGACCACCTCCGTTTTTTCGTTTAACGGAAGAGGTCCGTCCCGTCAACGGAAATAAACACGGGGAATGCACTGATGGCAAATGAACCCGCCCTGGAGGAAGCACTCCTCATTGAAGACCTGCACACGGGGGAGCTCGTTGTCGAGCGCGCAAACGGCGAAAAATGGCTCCTCGACGCCAAGAAGGGCTGGTGCCCCTGGGGCTACGAGTTCGAGGGAAAGCGCGTTTCTCTCCAATTCGGCGATGTGACATCGATCCTCGTCAACGAGCGGGGCGAGCGCTATGAGTTCTGGACGGAGAAGAAAATCGAGTAAGCGGCAAGACACTCCCCTGGCAGAGAATTCCATCTTTTGACAGGTCATCCGCACAAAAGATCCCCTCGAAGGCATGCCCTTCGAGGGGACTTTATTTATCCGGGCTGTTTATACCGCTACGTGCCGCTTCCCGGTGCTACCTGCTTGCGTGCCTTCCGGGTCGCTTCCACGGCGTCGAGCTGGAGCTTGTAGGACACTGAGTTCCTTGAAGATGCTTCGCACGTAGGTGGTGGTCTCCATCCCGCAAGGATGTGAGACCGGGCGACTTCCCATTTTTCATTAGAGACCGGCCTTGTCAACGAGTCCCGGTCTGAATGAATCAAGAGGATCATTTGTGGCCGTAGTGGCATTTGGTGCACACCATGTCGGGTGCGTAGGCATGGGGGTTGGGGCTCTTGTCTTTTGACCGTTCCGCCATTTTCTTCGCATCGCCGTGGCAGCCCATGCAGGCCACGTGGCTCGTCTTCGACTTAGGCGGGTTTTCCTTGTGGCAGGTTTCGCAGGTGTGGCCCCGCGCCATGTGCCGGATGGCCAGATATTCCTTGTCTCCGGCCGCCCGGGCAGTTCCTCCGAGCAGGCCCGACGGACCGTCCGCAACGGCCAGGGCGGCGATGATCATCGCGAGAATCCCCCGCAAGAAATGGCGCCTCATCCCTCTCTCCTTCCCCGTTATCGCAAAGAAAACCCGCACCCGGTAACGGTTCCCGGGCACTCTTCACCCGTGTTCATGTTCATGTCTCGATCCGTGATCTGCACTCCTTGCCCCCGCGTTGTCCAGGTCCTGCTCCGTCAGGATGAACCGGCACGCGTCACCGCAGGTCTCGCACTCCATCTCGAGGGTTGTGTGCGTGATATTGTATTTTTCGCCAAGAACGGTGCGGATCCGGCAGGCGATTTCCTGGCTTTCGCGGGTCGATATGTTGTCGGTCAGAACATGGGCGCTCAGGGCCCTCATCGCCGAGCCGATCGTCCAGATGTGGATGTCGTGCAGATCCTCCACGCCGGGGATTTTCCCCACCTCCTGACGCAGTTGCGCAATATCGATGTCGCGGGGTGTGGCCTCCAGCAGGATTTCCCCCGACTCCATGACGAGATCGACGGCCCCGCGCAGTACGATGCCGCCGATGAGCACCCCGATCAGGGAATCGACGAGAGTCCAGCCGGTGAACCAGATGAGGACGCCGCCGACGATGACCCCCACGGAAGAGAGCGTGTCGGCAAGAATGTGGAAGAAGGCGCTGCGGATATTCAGGTTCTCGTGGCTCTCCCCCTTCAGGATGAAAAGCCCGAAGAGGTTGCCCGCCAGGCCGATCGCCGCAATGACAAGGAGAATGCCCGTTTTGATTTCCTGCGGGTGGAAGAACCGCAGGAACGCTTCGTAGAAGATGTACCCGGAGATGAGGAGGAGCGCCACACCGTTTGCCAGGGCGACGAGGATCTCGACGCGGTGGTAGCCGAAAGTCCTTCGGTGATCGGCGGGCCTGCGGCTCCAATGGATGGCCAGATAGCTGAGAAAGACGGCCAGCGAATCCGTCAGCATGTGCCCGGCGTCGCTGAGGAGGGCAAGGCTGTTACTGATAAGCCCACCCACGATCTCCAGGACCATGAGGGTGAGGTTGAAGGCAAGGATGAGAAGCAGCTTCTTTTCCCGGCTCATGAAAATAGATTTTATATCCGGTCGGTCGAATAGGAAAGTAACATTTCCCTTCGTTTTTATCTTTGACCGGAAAGACGGGATAGACCGGATGGACGGGACAGACTGCATATTAACCCGCGATCATCTGCCGGACGGCCAGAGCGATCAGGGCGATGCTCAGGCCGATGAGGACGGCAACCGAGGCCCAGGAGACCCAGTTGTTGATGCGACCGTTCACGTAGGCGCCCATGAGGTCCTTCTTGTTGATGAGCAGCAGGATGAAGATGAGAACGAACGGCAGCAGGACCCCGTTGACGACCTGGGAGACAAGCATGATCTTGATGAGGGGAGCCCCGGGGATGAGGATAAGCCCGCCGCTCAGGAGGATGAGGCCTGTGTAAAGCCCCATGAACTGGGGCGCCTCACTGAATTCCTTGTTGACGCCCGATTCCCATCCCATTCCCTCGCAGATTGTGTAGGTGGTGGAGAGCGGCAGGATCGTCGCCGCAAAGAGCGAGGCGTTGACAAGGCCCACGGCGAAGAGGACTTTCGCAAACTCGCCGGCCAGCGGCGTCAGGGCCAGGGCAGCATCTTCGGCCGTGTGGATGACGATGCCGCTCTTGAAAAGCGTGGCGCCGCAGGCCATGACGATGAAAAAGGCCACCGTCGAGGCCATGACGCACCCCAGGATCACGTCCCAGCGGACAAACCGGTAGTCTTCGATGCGGACATTTTTCTCCACGATGGAGGCCTGCTGGTAGAACTGCATCCACGGCGAGATCGTCGTCCCGACCATTCCGATCAGAAGACCCACAAAGGCTGTATCCATGTGGAAGGTCGGGATGAGCGTGTGTCGCGCCACCTCGCCCCAGTCGGGCTTCGCCATGAACCCCGAGAGGATGTAGGAGAAGTAGATGATGCAGGCGCCGAGAAAGACCCTCTCGACCATCTTGTAGTTCCCCTTCACCACGAGAAGCCAGATCACCCCGCAGGCAAGGGGCACCGAGAAATAGCGGCTGATCCCGAAGATCTCGAGGCTCGCCGCGAGGCCGGCGAACTCGGCTGCGCACGTTCCCAGGTTTGTGATCAGCAGGGCGAACATGACGAAGACCGTTGTCTTCACGCCGTACTCCTCGCGGATGAGATCCGAAAGGCCCTTGCCCGTCACGACGCCGAGGCGGGCCACCATCTCCTGTACGATGATGAGCAGCGCGAGCATCGGGATGAAGGACCACAGAAGGGCATAGCCGTAGTGGGAGCCCGCCACCGAGTAGGTGGTGATGCCCGCGGCGTCGTTGTCCACGTTGGCCGTGATGATCCCCGGACCGATGATGCTGAGGAAAAACAGCAGGCTCTTCCGGTCGATGTTGCGCAGTCGATCGAACATGACCTAGCGTTTCCTTCTGAGCGGTGTGGGCAGGAGCATGTCCACCACGTCGTCGACGGTGATGATGCCGAGGATGTGCTCTTCTTCGTCCACGACAGGTATGGCGTAGAGGTTGTAGCGCGAGACCATCTCGGCCACCTCTTTCTTGTCTTCCGTTGCGAGGACCCTCTTCGGGTTTGTTTTCATGATGCTACCCAGCGGCGCCCGGGGCGAGGCCAGGATCAGGTCCTTGAGCGAGAGCACACCCTGCAGGCGCTCCTCCTTGTCCACCACGTAGAGGTAGTAGATCATCTCGATGTCGGGCGCCAGGAGCCGCAGCTCCTTCATGACCTCCTCGGTCGTCATGTCGGGCGGGAAGCAGATGTAGTCCGTCGTCATGAGACCGCCCGCCGTGTCCTCGTCATGCTCGAGGAGCTCCCGGACCTCCTCGGCCTCCTCCTTGTCCATGCGGTTGAGGAGCTCGACGGCCTTCTTCTCGGGCATCTCGCCCAGGACGTCGGCCGCCTCGTCGGGGTCCATTTGCTCGAGAACGTCGGCTGCCTTCTCCGGCTCCATCTCGTTGATGATCTTGGCTGCCGTCTCGTCGTCGAGCTCGCCGATGACATCGCCCGCCGTTTCCTCGTCGAGCGAGCTGAGCAGGGCCGTCCTCTCCTGCATTGAGACCTGCGAGAGGATCTCCGCCATGTCGACGGGGTGCATCTCGGCGAGGCTCTTCCGGGTCATCGTCAGCGTGAGCCGGTCAAGTCCCGGTTCAAGCGTGGTCACATACCGCCAGGGGATGAGGGTCCCCTTCCTGGCCTTCCCGAAACCAAGCCTCCGGATGAGCCCCCCGAAGCCCACGTCGATGGCGAGCATCCCGAAGTGGTCGTTGACCTGGCCGAGTTGCACGTCGTTGACGCGGACGACCTTGACGCCGTTCACATCGACGATCTGCCTGTCCATGATGTGCTTCGCGATCAGGATCTCGTTCTCGCGGGGATCCGTGTAGACGATGGAAGCGGCATCTCCCCGGATCGTGACAACCCTCTTGTTGAGGACGTTGATCTCCTTCATGGAAACGTAGGCCGTCCCGGCGGAAGTCTTGATATAGAGTCCCTCCACGCAGGGGAAGGGGTCGCCGGGAACCACGTTGAGGTCCCGGATCTTGCCGATGGCATCCCCCTTCTTGTCCAGGACGGGACGTTCCAGCAGTTCGCTCAGATAGATGCTGTCCGTGATCATGATGGTCACCCTCGCAAGGTCTTCAGCTGTTGCGATCGACCCGTGCGTCCCCCGGGAGATGTCGGCGATTGAGAGCTCGTCTCCCCGGGGAGAAGGCATGCAATTTGGGTGCTGGGCGCGGATTCGGCCCAAGGGCAAAAAAAGCTAATAAGCCAGAACATATGAAAAAGTCAAGCTTTCTTGGCTCAATGGCCGGGCTTGCCGGCATCTCGTTTTCCCTTGACACCCCTCCGTCGGTTTTCTATAAGATCATCAATCGACCCACCAGAAATACAGCCGGGGATCCAAAGGGGAGGCGAAACAGATGCAGGACGAGAAAAGGGTCAGGATACTCATGGCCAAGTTCGGCGAGGGATTCGAGAAGTCCGTGGTGAAGCTGGCGCTCGCCTTCCGCGAGTCGGGCTTCGAGATCATCTACACGGAAACCCAGACTCCGGAGGCCATTGTGACGTCCGCCATCCAGGAGGACGTGGACCACATCGGGATCACGACGCTTCCCGGCGCGAATATCGACGACATCCGGAGGGTCATGGAACTGCTTGCCAAGGCAGGCGCCCAGGACATCGGGGTGACGGCGGGCGGGTTTCTCAGCTATGAAGACGTCCCCCGTCTCAAGGAGGTCGGCATCGTCCAGTTCTTCCCCACGGGCACGACCATCCAGGAGCTCATCGAGTGGGCCCGGGCGAATATCAAGCAGACGCACTGAGCGCGCAGCGTGTAGCGTGTAGCGTGTAGGAAAAAAAGAGCCCTTGCGGATTTCCGCAAGGGCCTTTCTTTTCTTCACTGGTCACCGGTCACTAGCCACTGGTCACTTCTTCACTGTGCCTGCTGGATGGCGGAGAGCTTCCAGGCGTTTTTCCCGACGGGGCGGGTGAAGGTCCAGTACTCCTCGAATTTCACAGGCTCTGTCCGGCTTCCCGACAGGACCTGTTTTGTCGACTCGTCGATCGTGTAATCCAGCAGGTTGGCCAAGAACCTGACGGTGATGTAATCCTGTCCCGACTCCTGCCAGACCTCGTTGATGACGACGGACCGGACGGCGATGTTGTCCAGCCGGTTGATCTTCTTTTCCGCCTTCAGTTTCCGGGCATCCTCCGAGAGGATGCCGTACATTTCGTCGGTCAGGACATTTTTCGCAGTGGACAGGTCGCGGTTTGCCCATGCCCCCTGGATCTGGAAGAACACGTCCATGCAGGCATCGGTGAAGACCTTCTCGTCAAACCCCGCGTCCATCTGGCGGACGTGCGATATCCCCTGCTGGACGTCATCGGCGGCAGCGTTTCCGGCTGACGGGATATAGGCCGGCTGGGATGGGGGAATTGCCGTCCCCACGGACTGGCCTCCCTGATAGGTATGCCCCCGCCGTTGCCTCCTCGCGGCGGCGTTTCAGGAACCGGTAGAGGAAGTAGAGGATCGCGCCGATCAGGACGATCTCGAAGAGCCCGATCCCTCCCCCCATCCCCCCGTCACCGGGGGCGCCGAATCCGAGGCTCCGGAAGAGCATGCCGCCGATCATGCCGCCCATGACTCCGCCCGCGATGCTTCTCCACATGCTGGGCTGCTGCATGGGCTGGGGCGCGGTTGTCGCGGGGGTCGGAGACGTGACCGAGCGCGACGGCGATGTCGGCGAGGGGGACGTCGGGCTGGCGGGTGCCGAGTACGTCCTTGAACCCCGGCTCCCCGAGGAAGAACGCCCGCCGCCCGCCCTGGCAAAGACCTCATCGGGGATCAGGAAACAGAGAAAGAAAAACAGCGTGAAGAGCATCAGCCCTTTCACTACCCAGCGATTCGTCGACATAACACCTCCGGATTTGGTCTTTTTGGTCTGTCTTGTCTTTCTGGTCTATCTGGTCGAAAAAAGCAATAGATGGCCCGTTTACCTACGCAATATAAGCACCGTTTTGATTTTTACAATGTCCCGGGGCGACTCTTGGCAATAATCTGCAATTTCCCTTTAAAGTTAATCCCTTGTGCCTATTGAATCTCGTTGTAGAACTCCGGTGCCCGGCCGCAATTGGGGCACTTTTCGGGCCGCGCCAGGGTCTCGACCCACCCGCAGTAGGAGCATACGAAGTACTGCGTCTCCTTGTCGCTAGCCATGTCGGAGATGGCCAGCTTGTAGAGGTGGGCGTGGCGCTCCTCGGCGTTGCGGGCCTTCGTGAAGTACCAGATCGAGAGCTTATCCTCGTCGGCCCATGCCTGTTTGAGAAACGCAGGGTAGGCCACCTCGTTGACGAAAGTTTCCTTCGCGAAGGACAGCTGCAGGTTTTCCTCCGTCGAACGGACCTTTTCCAGCAGTTCGAAATGGCTCCTGGCATGGACGGCCTCGGCGGCGGCAACTGCGCGAAAGAGCCTCGCAATCTGGGGATATCCCTCCTCGTCGGCCTTCCCGGCAAAGGCCAGCAGCCGGAAGTAGGCCTTGGCCTCCCCCACGAAGGCGGCTTCCACATTCCTGCGTGTCGCTTCTGTCATGGTTACCTCCTGTTGGCGCTTACTCTGCAGGCCCGTCCGGCGGAAACCGGCATCCTGGGAGTACTTACCCTTTTTTCTCCCTCCCCGGCAACCTGTAATTTCAGCCGGGGTGCACCGCATTGCCGCCTTTGCATTAAAATGGTTGAAGTTTTCCGTCCGGCAAATTAAACTATTTTTTGTTGAGGAGGTGTTTAATGGCACGCACACGTGGCAGAAAAAGCGACGCGGCGGCACCCAAAATAGGAAAAAAACGGGTTGCCTTCACCGTCCATGCACCCCACGCCCGCGAGGTAGCCGTGGCGGGAACGTTCAACGACTGGGACCCCTTAACCCGGCCCCTGAAGAGAGAGGCGGGCGGCGACTGGAAGGTCACCTTCTACCTCGCACCCGGAAAATACGAGTACCGGTTCGTCGTCGACGGTATCTGGACCGATGACCCCTGCTGCACCACCCGCTGCTGGAACCAGTACGGGGGCGAGAACTGCATCCTCGTCGTGGAGTAGCCGGCAGGCATTCCCCAACTACCCTGAATTCTTACGAATACCCCTCTTCGAGCCCGCAGCAAGACTCCGCCCCGGAGAGGCATTCTTGCGCGCCAGGGCTATCCCCTCATTTTTCGCGCAGACCGGGTGCCCCTGTGAAAGACCCCATTCCTTAATCTTCCTCTCCCTTGAGGGGAGAGCCCTTCGACCGGCTCAGGGCCGTGAGTTTATCGAACGGGACAGAGGTGAGGGTGAATACTCCCCTTCCTCAGATATTGGGGCGCGCAATCATGTCTAGTAAATTACCTTCCCGGGAAGCCCCGCTGTGCGCAATCAGGCTTCAATGCGCGTGCAATTGTTTTCAGGATTGCTTTTGGGACGCAGATATGATAGCTGTGCGCGTTTCCTGAGTCAGGCTGCGCAATCGCGGAATCGGGATGAGGGCGCTTCCGGCGGCAGTACAGTGGGAGAGGCCGGAACCGTCTGGGTCGGCGCGCGCAAACCGATCAGGGGGCATAATAAATATCTTATGGGAGGTAGATGATGTCTTACGCAGAAGAGTACAAGAGGAAACTTACAACCCCCGAAGAAGCTGTGAAAGTAGTGAAGAGCGGAGACTGGATCGATTACGGCTTCGGCCACACCAAGCCGGTCGCCCTGGACAAGGCCCTGGCGGCTCGCAAGAGTGAGCTCAAGAACATCAATATCCGCCACTGCCTGAGCCTGACCCCCAATGCCTGTGTCGAGTGCGACCCCGAGGGAGAGGTCTTCACGTATCAGGACTGGCATTTCACAGGATACGCCCGCAAGCTCCACGACCGGGGCCGGTGCTACTACCACCCCATGATCTTCCGCAACCAGCCCCTTTTCTACAAGAAAAGCATCAAATCCCTCGACGTGGCGATGATCCGCGTGACCAAGATGGACAAGGACGGTTTCTTCAACACGCACATGGGCAACGCGGCAGTGCGCGCGGCCATGGACGTTGCGAAGAAGATCATCCTCGAAGTCAACCCGCTTCTCCCCTGGGCCATGGGCGGACGTGACGAGGTCGTGCATATCTCCGAAGTCGAGTCTATCGTCGAGTTCGAGAGCAAGGTGGAGGTCATCCCGCCCGCGGCCCCGAACGAGATCGACAAGAAGATCGCCGCCTTCATCGTCCCCATGATTCCCAACGGCGCCTGCATCCAGCTCGGCATCGGCGGTCTGCCCAATTTCATCGGGAGCCAGCTGGCCGAATCGGATCTCAAGGACCTGGGCTGCCACACCGAGATGCTCGTCGACGCCTACTATCACATGTACACGGCCGGCAAGCTGACCAACAAGAAGAAGGGCGTGGACAAGAAGAAGAGCGCTTACGCCTTCGCCGCCGGCAGCCAGTTCCTCTATGACTGGATCGACATGAACCCCTCGCTGGCGTCCTACCCGGTCTCTTACACCAACGCGCCCCACGTCATGTGCCAGCACGACAACATGGTTTCCATCAACGCCTGCGTCGAGGTCGACCTCTTCGGGCAGGTTTCGTCCGAGTCGTCAGGACCGCGGCACATCAGCGGCACCGGCGGACAGCTGGACTTCGCGACCGGCGCCTACATGTCCGAGGGCGGCATGTCCTTCATCTGCTGCAACGCCGCCTATACGGACAAGAAAACAGGCGCGATCAAATCCAGGATCACCCCCATGCTGCCGCAGGGCTCGATCGTAACCGTGCCGCGCACCCAGGCCCACCTGATCGTGACCGAGTTCGGTGTCGCCGACCTGGCTGGCAAGTCCACCTGGCAGCGCGCCGAGGCCCTGATCAACGTCGCCCACCCCGACCTCCGGGACGGGCTGATCAAGGACGCGGAGAAGATGAACATCTGGCGCAAGGCCAGCAAGTAATCACTGCTCATTGTGGAAAGGCCCCCGGGGTTTCGTGCCCGGGGGCCTTTTTTTGCCCATTTTCTGCCATTTCTCACAAAAGAAACCCCCGCGGGAGGGAGCCGGCGGGGGTTATTCCTGTAGAAAACCAGGTTGAGAGATTAATGAAGTGCACACTACATGGTCGATGAGGGTGGATTCATAGACCTCGGGAGTCTTTTCCCCGAATTTCTTCTGGTATGTTCCTCGTCGCTCTTCTTGTCCGCCGGCTTTGCCTTCTTGTTCATTTTCTTTTCTCCTATGTTGTAACCGTTGTATTAAGCCGTTGACTGTCCTGCAGCCTCATTCGCTTTTCTGTGCCGTCAGGCCTCTTTTCCCCACCGTTCAGAGCGGGAGACGCGTCCCCGCCCCGAACGATTGTCCAGGAGATAGTCAGTGCGCCGCAGAAGATCGGGCAATTGACGTGTAAGCTCTCGCTGCCGAGTCTTTCACGGACGTACCGGGCCGCACATGGGATCGACCCAGTTCTTTCCGTTGAGCATCTTCTCCTGGCCCTTTTTTGCGTCTTTTCTCGTCTCTTTCTTCCTCATGATCGTTTCCTCTTTCGCAGCAATCCGTGTTTATTGGACGTCGAGATCCCTCGCGTTATTTGCCGGTCACCATGGGACCGCACATGGGGTCGATCCAGCACTTGGTGTCCATCAGTTTCCTGGGGGTGACCTTCTTGACTTCCAGCTTTTCGATCTTTCTCATGGGACTATCTCCTTTGGGCGTCTGTTGTTATCGCAGCGGGTCCCGGCACTCCTTTTCGATCCGCTGTTCTCTCTTCTTTCGATGCTAACCTGGCGCAAAAGCATTGAAATAAAAATCGGCGGCAGTCTGAAAGTGGGATAAGACAGGCATTGAGACAATGCTCAGACGGGGACGCAGCGGGCCATCAGACGTTGTCCGATGGATGGCGGGGCGGTAAAAAATTCATGGTGTCTGTTCAGGCATTCGGCGGCGAGCCGCCCGACGGGCCGGCGCACTCGATATCGGAGATCAACTGTTCGAGCTCACGGCGGTCGAAACGGTAATCCGCCCGGCAGAATTCGCAGCCCACCTCGGCCTCGCCGTGCTCTTCGAGGATGTGCGTCAGCTCTGTACACCCCAGCGAAATGAGCACCCGCTCGATGCGGTCCCGGTTGCAGGTGCAGCGGAAGGAGAGATCTCTTTTCTCCAGGGTCTCGGAGGGGACCCCCTCGAAGATCAAGCCGAGGAGGTCTTCCGGTGTTTTGCCTTCCCTCAGGACCTCGGTGACCGAGCGGATCTTGCCGATATTGGCAATCAGTTGATCGATCGTCGTCTCTTCCGAGGGCGGCAGGGTCTGGACCAGAAACCCGCCGGCAGCCGACACGCGTCCATCCGCCTCGACGAAGACCCCGAGCCCCACGGCCGAGGGGATCTGCTCGGATTCGGCAAAGTAGTAGGCGATGTCCTCGGCGATCTCGCCCGTGCGCAGTTTCACGATGCCCTGGTAAGGCTCGTCGAGCCCCACGTCCTTGAAGACGGTGAGAAATCCCTCGTTGCCGAGGGCCCCCGACACGTGGAGCTTGCCGTCTTCACTGACCATCACGTCGATGCCCGGGACCCCCACGAAACCCCGGACGGTCCCTTCGCTGTCGGCCTCGACGAGGATCTTTTTCAGGGGGCCGTTGCCCTCGAACTTGAGCCCGACCCGCAGGCCGGGCTTTCCCAGTGCGCCCATGAGGAGCCCCCCCGTGAGGGCCCTGCCCAGGGCCGCCGAGGCCGTGGGCGTCGTCCCGTGGAGCCGGCAGGCCAGGTTCACCAGGTCCGTCGTCCGGCAGGCCAGGCCGATGACGTTTGCCTTGTCGCTCAGTACGCGAATGAGATAATCGGACATTCTTAAACAGGAATTGGGTAATGGGTATTGGGAACTCGTCCAACTCCGAATGGTTTCCTTCATACCACGCCGGACGGGGACGGGGTCAATCGAAAAAATCATTTTGCCCGATTGCCTGCACGCCGGTTTGATGCTATAAAGTCAAACACTGCCGTCTTATCAATCTCTTGAAGGAGGGAATTCCATGCGGATCGTCAGAGTACTCACCGTGATCATGGCCGTTGTTTTTGCGTTGAACATGGCCGCATGCTGCGGTCCTGACACCACGGAGGTCAAGAAAACAGAGGTCATCAACCAGCCGACCGTCGGGCAGCAGCTGGAAGATCTCGACAAGGCCTACAAGAACGGTGCGATTACCAAGGAAGAATACGAGAAGACCAAACAAGACATCATGAACAGAGTCGCGCAGCCCAAGGCCAAGTAAGCGGATCCCGGGGATGAAGGGTGGACAATCGAATCCCCGGGATTTTTCCACCCTCGCAAGAACTTCGGGCTTTCGGGAGCCTCGGCGAAGAACAGTGACCAAGACGGATCGAATCGGTCACGGCGTCAGGTGGCAGGCGACACCGATCGTTATGCTCGTGTGGATCGCGATCAGCCTCCTGAACCCGGCCGCCATCTCGTTCGGGTCTGACTTCACGATGAAGGGGCCCGGGGAAGAGCTGCGTGTCCCCGAAAAAGCCTACAACCCGGAGACCTCCAGCGTCCGCGTGGCAATGCACGGGTTGATCCGGTTCTACCAGATCTACATTTCACCTGCAGGAGGGCCTGATCGCTGCGGCTTTCGGCCCAGCTGCTCCCACTACGGCTACCAGGCCATACAGCAGCAAGGCCCTGTCGTGGGGGCCATGATGATCGGGGACCGGCAGACCCGGTGCAACATCTTCGAGAGGCCCGGCTACACGCGGCTCCCCAACGGGAAGCTCTACGATCCCGTTTCGAACAACCTGCTCTTCGAACCATGAAATCATTGCGCCGGCTCCTGCCGATACCCCATTTGTTGTTCCTTGTTCTCGTCTCTGTTTCCCCGCTTCATGCCGACGACGGGGCTGTCCTTTTGACCGGGGACGTCCAGCTCAAGATCGCCGACGCCTTCATGGAAGAGGGCGAGTACTACCGGGCGGTCACGGAATACAAGAAATTCCTGATCCTCTTCCCGGATTCCGGAAAGGCAGACTATGCCGCCTTCGAGATCGGCATGGCTTATTTCAAGGGTGAGGAGTACGGGGCCGCTGCACGGTCCTTCCTGGCCCTGCGCGAAAAATATCCCGACAGCGGCTACGCGATCCGGGCCGGCTATCTCGAGGGGTCCAGCCAATGGAAACTGAAGAATTACGACCGGGCACGGGCGGCGCTCGAGGCCCTCGTCGAGCAGCACCCCGAGTCGGAAGATGCCCCCCGCTCGCTCGTGGTGATCTGCCTGGCGGCTCTCGATGAAAACAAGGCGGAGGTAAGCCGCCTCGCGCTGGTGCGGTTTCTCGATCGATACCCCGGACATCCCGGCGCGGAGAATGTCAGCGAGGCCTTGACACTGCTCGACCGGTATCGGGAACTCCCCGAAAAATCCCCCGTCCTGGCAGGGGTGATGTCGGCCATCCTGCCCGGATCGGGCTACATCTACGCCGAACACTACGGAGACGGAATCACGGCGTTTCTCATCAACGGGCTTTTCATCGCGGGAACCGTGACGGCCATCCATCAGGAAAACTACGCCGTGGCCGGCATTGTCGGGGGTGTCGGGGTGCCGTTCTACCTGGGGAACATCTACGGATCGGCCAACGCGGCAAAAAAATGGAACCTCGGGGTCCGAAACGAAATCATCCAAAAAATCCACTCGACCCTCGCCCCGCTGATCTGAGCACTTTTTCGGGGGCTCTGTCGATAGCACGGGGGTCGGGAAAGAAAAGGGGCTGGCCTCTCTTCCTATGAAGAGGCGCCAGCCCCTTTTTTCTGCCCTTTTTCGGCCTTACTTGAATGACAGGCTCGTGTGGAGAATCCGGTCGTTCATGATACTGATCTGACCTTTGAAATTGTTCTTCGGCACGGTCACGTTGTAAGTTGCAGGAGTGTATCGCTCTTTCCAAACGATGACGGTGTATTTGCCATTCGGCAGATTGGCCGTGAATTTACCCCGGTCGTTGGTAACCGTTTTGGCTGCCACTTTGCCCTGGATGGTGTCCGCCCCCGAGCCGCCGGTCTGCAAGTTCAGGTCCTTGCCGATGATGACCTTTGCCCCGGCCAGGGGAACTTCCTTCGGCAGGGCCATCTGGCTTTCCTTCTTGCTCGTGGTGACGGTTCCGCTCAGCGAGGCGGCGAAGGCGCTGCCGGCCACAAACAGGACGAGGGAAAGCGTGAGTAACAGAACGATCGATTTTCGTGACATGAAAAACCTCCTGGATGGATTGAATGCTGCGATTTCCGGTACCTGATTGCAAATGGGATACCAACCGCAGAATCCATCTGTTAATGATTGACATTTCAACGGGACAGTTTATTAATATCCATAGTGTTTCTCAAACGGTTCTGCACGCAGCGCGTCACCTCCCAATCAACATTTCAATTCTCTAGCCTACTGCCGGGTCCCTGAAATTCCGAAACCCCAAAAGCGGAAGCAAGGATCGTAGCCGGAAAAAACTTTGCCAGCTGAAGAAGGAGCACGACTTTGAATCGTTCATTCGCTTCGGACGTGCAGAGGATTCAAGCGGCCGTTTTGCGCAGGCGGGGTGGACCCATGAAGGCGGAATCCCTCGAGATGGAAGGCCCCCGGGACGACGAGGTGCTGGTGCGCATCGTCGCCAGCGGCATCTGCCACACCGACATCCGCTATGTCGATGACTGGTACAGAGAGTCGGATGGGGCCGTGATCCTGGGCCATGAGGGCGCCGGCGTCGTGGAGCGCGTCGGGGCAGAGGTAAAGGGGGTCCGGCACGGTGACCACGTCGTCCTCTCCTTCCAGTCCTGCGGCCATTGCCCCCCCTGCCGCAGCAGACACCCGACGGACTGTGAGTCCATCTATGATCTGAACTTCGGCTTCCAGCGCCCCGACGGCAGCAACGCGCTGCGCCGCAGCCGCGTGCGGGGCCACTTTTTCGGACAGTCCTCCTTTGCGACCCACGTCCTGGCGACGGAGCGCAATCTCGTGAAGATCCCGAAACACCTGCCCCTGGAGATGCTGGCCCCGCTCGGGTGCGGTCTGCAGACCGGTGCCGGCACCGTGATGAATTCTCTGGCAGTGCCTGCCGGGGCGAGCATCGCCGTCTTCGGCACGGGAGGCGTCGGCCTTGCGGCGGTCATGGCGGCGCGCATCGTCGGGGCCCATCCCATCATCGGTGTCGACAGGATCCCCTCGCGGCTCAAGCTTGCCCTGGAGTTGGGCGCAACCCACGTGATCGACACCCGTCGTGAAAGCGTGACCGAGGGCATCCGGGCAGCAACCGGCAGCGGGGTCGATTACGTGGTCGAGTGCACCGGCAGCGACAGGCTGTACCGGCTCGCCGTCGTTTTGCTGAACCCGGAGGGCACTGCGGCGTATCTTGCAGGCGAGAACGGACCGGACTCCCTGCCGGGGGGGCGGAGGGCCCTGAGCATCGTCCAGGGAGATGCCGTTCCCCAGGTTTTCATCCCGAAGCTGATCGATTTTTACGACAGAGGGCTTTTCCCCTTCGACCGCCTCGAGACATTCTATGAATTCGGGCAGATCAACCGCGCCATGGCCGATGCCCGGTGCGGCCGCACGATCAAGCCCGTCCTGCGGGTAAGCGAAGCGTAGGGAAAGCAGGAGGGTGGGCTTCAAAATCGAGGCTTGCCGACGCGCAACGAGAGAACCATGAAGAAGGCAGGGCCGTCATCAGCCCTGCCTTTATTTTTTCGATCGGGGGATTGCAAGAGGACAGCGCCCGGGACCTACTTCAGTTTCTGTTCCCAGCCCTTCTTGCCCTCGGGGTCGGTCCAGCCCTGGAAGCGAAGGGCGGTGGGCACATCCCGCATTTTCCAGTACGCGCTGTTCGCGCTGACGTAGGCGCGAAGCGATTCAAGGATGGTGCCGAAGTCCGCCCGGTCCTGCTCGCTCATCGTCTTGTCGACGGCCTGGGCGTTCAGGAACTCTATGGTTGCATCCCGCAGAAGGGCCAGATCGCTGTCGGGCCACTGCACCAGGACCAGGTCGTTCTCGGCGATATTGTCCCCGTCGTTGGCCTTCAGGATCTTCTGCAGCGTCTCGCCCTGTTTCCGGAGGGTTTCGCCATAGGACGACAGGACGTGGTCGCGGGCAACGCTCTTGACGAGCGCCTGCTGGGCCGGGCTCAACCGGTTCCACACGGTCTTGTTGATGATCATGTAGGTGATGAGGAACTGCTGCTGCCAGCCCGGGAGATGCACGTAGCGGTTTCCCACGGTGCCGGGGTTTCCTTCGGGAAGCCCGAAGAGCTGGGAGTAGTCGTCGACGGGGGTGGCAAATTCGAAGGCCTGGAGCTTGCCGTCGGCCAAGGCCTTCACCAGGGAGCCGCCCCCGGCGACAGCCTGGATAAACTTGATGTTTTTCTTTGGGATCACCCCGCGCGACACCAGGTTGTCGCAGGCGCGCTCCAGGACATACTGGGCAGGCGGCAGGTAGCGGAAGGTCCAGTTCTGCTGGCACATCCCCGCCAGGCCGATGCCGGGCGTCGACCCGGCATTGCCGATGGGCAGCTTGAAATAGCCGGAGAGCTGCTGGCAGCTCCCGGCGACGGGGACGGCCACGATGTTCGTGCCGTTCTTGTCGAGGATGCGCTGGAGCTGGTCGAGGCCGGTCTCGGCACCCCCGATCGATTTCCCATAGAGAAAGCCCGCAAACTCGTCAAAGGTGGGGCCGAGGGGAATGCCGGAATTGTAGATGAACCCCCAGGCCGCATTGAGCTCGGAGCCCGAAATATACGCCGCGTCGAAGCCCTTCCCTCCCGCCAGCGGTCCTCCGGCGGCTACCGCGGCCATGATGTGCTTGAATTCCCTGGGGACCGCCGGGGTCGGGGAGTACTTGGCGAACCGCACCTGACCGGCCTGACCCAGTACGATCGTCGAGAGGTTCGCAAGCTTGAGGGCATACTCGTCGGCGGGCGGGCCAAGGGCCGCCGAGGGACTGAAATTGCGAAAGGCGATGTCCACCGCCGGGGCGGACTGCGCGGCAAAAAAGATTGCACAGACAAACGCGGCGGCAGCGGCACCGAAGCGCAACGGGCGATTCGAGTGAGTTTTCATGAAATCCCTCCTTCCTGGATTCTTTGATGGGGTTTGGTTGCCTGGGAACCGGGACAGCGGTCCCAACTATCGCATACAATTTGAAAAACTGCCAGAAGAGCAGGCGGCGGCAGTGTGTGGCCCGAGATGCCGAAGGGGAAAATTCAGTAAATAAAATCAGCTTGTTCTGCTAAAATGCACGGTGCTCTGCCCCCCCCCCGGTCCCCACCTGTTGGCCGCGGTACAGCCCGGTTGATGTGCAATACTGAAAATACTCTTAAAGTTCACCGCTTTTTCTTCCGAATGAAACTCTTAGAAGTGTCACGGCCCGGTAGCGAATAGCCGGGGATGGCATGTCTTGTCTGATAACAGGAAGGGCTCGAAAAAGGCAAACCGCCTGAAAGGGCGGGGCGCAAAATCGCTGGCCTAAATCCGGGAAGGATATGGCAGCAGGATTACCGGCCTGAGACATCGCGATGGGGTGGTCATCGTCTGGCGCCCCCTGGAGGTGAAGACGCGGTCACGCCTCTTTGCCTCCTCGAATCACTCCGGCCTGCCTCCGCAACCAAACGGTCTGTTCACCCGTACCTGGAATCTTAGGGCCTTGAAGGCACGGCAATGGTTTTTCGATGAAGAAAAGTCGGGCGATCATCCTTTCGAATGGCGGCTTCACCCTCGTCGAGCTCATGCTCGCGCTTTTCTTCTTCGCCATTGTGACGGCCATCGCCATTCCCTCCTTCAGGGGGTATATCGACAACACGAAACTGAAAGGGGCCGCCAGGCAGATCATGTCGGACATCGCCGATGTGCAGTTGAGAGCCAAGTCGGAAAACGCGCAGTACCGGATCACCCTGAATGCGGACCCGGCAAACACCTACACCGTGGAGCGCGTGACGGCCCCGGCTCAAACGCAGACGAAGACCCTGGCCGAGTATGGAAGCGACATTCGGATCACGGCCACCACCTTCACGGCGAACAAGGTGAATTTTCAAACAAGAGGCATTTTGGACCAGGCGGGAATCATCTCCCTGAGCAACAGCAGGAACTCCACAGCCACGATCGACACGAGCCTTGCGGGCAGGACAAATGCTAAATTCACTCTGCAATAAAAAAGGGATCACGATGATCGAGGTCGTGCTGACCCTGTTCCTGACGGCCGTCGGCATCATGGCCCTTTTGTCCATGCAGCCCATCTCCTGGCAGACGGCGGGACGGGCGGACTTCATGGGACGGGCGGCGGGAATTTTACAGGGCGAGCTGGAACGAAACGAGATCCGGATCATGAATCCCGGCAACACCGTGTCCACGGGGACGACAACCAAGACGGTCTATCCCAGCGGCAAGACCACATTGCAGCGGGGAGACGTTGCCTACACGGTCGCGACGACCATCTCGTCTCTTGGCACCACCGCCTGGCGGGTGGATGTGAAGGTGACCTGGCCGAGCAATAACCGGGGCATCGCCGAATCGCTGACGGTGACCCGACAGGAGACATACCGGCAATGATCAGGCCGCGGAAAGACGGCAGGGGGTTTACGCTCGTCGAATGCGTCGTCGCCGTCGCCGTGGGCATGGCGGTCCTGGGCGCCGTGTATGCGGCGGTCTGGTCGGGCCAACGCTCCGCCACGGGCATCGACCGCAAGGTCACGACCGGCCAGGACGCCCGGGCGGCCCTGGAAGTGATGGCCATGGAGATGCGCATGGCCTCCTACAACCCGTTTTACGCGGCAAACCCCTGGACGGACATCGCCAACTGCAACGTTGGAGATGCGACCCGGCGGGGCATCCAGAATGCGGCCGGCAGCACCATCCAGATCCAGATGGACCTCAACGGCAGCGGCTCCTGCGGGGAAGCGGGGGCGGCAAACGAAATCATCGTGTATGCCCTGGACGCGGCGAATCGGCGCATCACGAGGCAAACGTGGACCTGCTCGGGCTCGCCGGCTTCGGGGGGCGCCCAGTCTTTCCTCGGAGGGGCCGCCACGGAGGCAAAGACGGTAAGGGTCGTCAACGGGGATGCCGATGTGGCAATCCCCGTCTTCCGCTACTTCGACAGCGCGGGCACCGACATCACGAGCAGCCTGCCCGGAGCGATCGGCCAGATCCGGCGGATCGAGATCACCCTCGTCGTGGACAGCGAAAACGTCGACCCCTCTCTGAGCGGGTCGCAGCGGCGCAGGATGATCTACTCGACCAGCGTGGTTCCGCGAAATCACGGCATTCTATTTTGAAAAGGCGATGACGGAATGAAAAATTGCTTGCAGGAAAAAGGTTTTGCCCTCATCGCGGCCCTCTTGGCCAACCTGATCCTCCTGGCCGTCGGGATCCTGGCCGTCAATCTCTCCAGCGGGGACATCCGGATCAGCATGAGGGCCGTGGGCGACAAGAAGGCCCTCAATGCCGCCGAGACGGGCGTGCACGAACTCTCGCGGCTTTTCGACCCCGCGACGGCATTCAACGGCACGGTATTCCCCGTGAGCTATCGGGCGCTCAGCGGCGGGCAGGATTCGACGACGCAGTATTCGATCGCCCAGCCGGTCGTGCCCCCTACAGGCCCGTCGACCCTGCAGCTGAGCGGATACGCCATCGGGGGGGCGCAGATGTGGGGTCAGACCCGGTACGGCACAACGGTCACGGGGAGGAACACGGCATATAACACGAACGTGACCGTCGATGTCGAGGTCGGCTTCGGCCCCATCGAGATCTCCACCATGTCCAGATAGGAGTTCAGTATGATCCTGCGGAAACGGTTTGCGGCAACCCTGCTTTTGATCGCGTGCGCCCTCGCCCCTTCACAGGGTCTCTGCGCCGATGAAACGGCCCTCTTCAACTCCATCCAGCCCGACGTGCTGATCATGCTCGATCTGTCCGGCAGCATGAAGCGCAATCCGGCGGGCGTTTTCCAGATATACGGAAACGAAGACTGCTCGATCGTCGACGGGATGGGCTGGACCGACTGCCGGCGCTACATCATCGCCAAGCGGGCCGTCTTCAACCTGCTGGACGACAACCGCGACGGCAAGATCGACTCGAGCGACGAAACGAGCCTCGGTATCCGCGTCGGGTACGTCGCGTACTACCTGGATCTGGACTTCGTCACCGAGGTGACGGGCATTCGCAGGGGGATCGGGACGCCCTACGCCGACCTGTACTGCAATTCCAACAACAACGGCACCGCCTGCACGAAGACCAAGGAGGACTCGGTCTGCGACACCATGGCCGCAGCCGGCCTCCCCAAGAGCTTTTACTGCGAGAGGACCTATTCCGACACCCCCATGAACAGCGCCCTGCGGGACGCGAGAACCTACCTCGACACGCACAAGGCCGCGGACCCCTCGAAGGACTGCCGTCAGAAATTCGTCATCCTCATCTCCGACGGCGGCGACACCCATTCCTGCGATTACGGCGACGGCACGGCCCCCACGCAATACAAGCAGCGGAGGCTCTCCGTCCTGCGGGCAAAGGCCCTGAAGGACGCCGGCTACAAGGTCTTCGTCGTGGGCTTCGGCTCCAACATGCCGTCCCATGACAAGTACACCCTCGAGTGGATGGCCTACCACGCGGGGACGGACAACCCCCTGGCGGCAAACGTGGGCAGCACGTCGGCCCTGAACCTCGGCGCGTTCTCGCCGGATCCCTGCTCCGTCAACGAGACCCAGCTCACGGGAGCCTGCGACTGGACCGGGTACTGCCTTGCCGTCAACAACGACCCGGGCAATACGGCCCTGTCGGGATACGCCTTCATGGCCAACAACGGCGGCGAGCTCCAGACGGCCCTCAAGCAGGCCATCGGCGTCATCCGCGAGTCGAGCCAGTCCTTCGCGACGGCCTCCATCGCGTCTGCCAGGACCTCGGATGAGAACTACCTCTACGAGGCCTCCTTCCAGCCTGCCGGCACGGACCCCACCTGGACCGGGCACCTGACCAAGTATTCCATCAATTCCGACGGGACCGTGAGCGCCGCCCTCTGGGACGCGGGGACCCTCCTCAAAAGCAAGGACCCGGCGAGCCGGAACATCTACACCTACAAGGGATCGAACCCCCTGACGGCGTTCACCACGGCGAACATCACGCCGACGGACCTGGGGATTCAGCAGGTGACGCAAGTTGAAATTAACAATGCTCCGACCTGGCGCACCGAGATCGTCGGCTACATCCGCGGGGAGAGCGCCTACAACGTGGACAACTGGAAGCTGGGGGACATCTTCCGGTCCTCGCCGATCACGGTGGGGACCCCGACCCAGTACTTCCAGGACCGCTACGACGCCGCCAACCCGACCGCTTACGACACCTTCCGGGCTACCAACCTGCGGACCTCGGTCAACGGCAAGAGGATCGTCGTGGCCGGGGCCAACGACGGCCAGCTTCACGCCTTCAAGACCATCGACGGGAGCGAGGCCTGGAGCTTCATCCCGCCGAACTTCCTGCACAAGCTCAAGAACATCGCCCACAAGTCGCACCCGACGGGGCTTTCCCACCAGTACTTTGTCGACGGCCCCATCACGGTGGCCGACGTGTGGCTGCCGGCAAGCCCACCGGGCGTCGCCACGGCAAAGCTCCTCGCGGACTGGAGAACGCTTTTGATCCTCGGCGAAGGCCGCGGCGCCATGAGCTACCTCTGGAGCTCCTCGTCGAGCTGCACCTCCGGCTTCGACAGCAGCTACTCGACGACCTACCCCTACTACTGCGGCTACCATGCCCTGGACATCACGAACACCACCGCCGCGCCCTCCTACAGATGGCGGCTCAACCCGACGGCTGCCCAGGCGCCCTACCTGGGCGAGCCCTGGAGCAAGATCTACGTGGGCCGGGTGAAGATCAACGGCAGCGAGAAGTGGGTCGGCTTCATGGGGGGCGGGCACAACCTTTCCTCCTGCGCGACAACGGACTGCGACAAGAGGGGGAAGGGCTTCTTCGTCATCGACCTTGCCGACGGAAGCATCCTCTGGAGCTATACCCTGCAGGGCGACACCAACATGAGCTCTGCCCTGCCGGGCTCGACGGCCATGGTCGACACGGATAACGACGGCTACATCGACCGGGTCTACATCGGCGATCTCGGCGGGACGATGTGGCGCTTCAAGTTCTGCTCGTATTACAGCGGCTCCTCCTGCAATACGGCAAACTGGACGGGCGGGCGCCTCTTTTCGGGCACGGCGGGCGCCGTCTACTCGATCCCCTCGGTGGCCAAGGACCCCAAAGGAAACTTCTGGGTCTTCTGGGGCTCCGGCGACAGGGTGGATGTGACGGGCACCACCGTTGCGAACAAATTCTATGCCGTGAAGGATGCCGATGCGGCGACCCCCCGGGCGCTGGCCGACCTGATCGACATCACCTCGGGCACTTATGCGGACAACGACACCCGGAAGGGCTGGTATGTCCGCCTGGTGGGCACCGGGGAGAAGGTGCTGGGCGATTCGGCGGTCTTCGGCGGGGTCGTCTACTTCACCTCCTTCACCCCCGACACCGGGGGGGCCAGCGCCTGCAGCTCGGGCGGATCGGGGAAACTCTACGGGATCGATTTCATCGGGGGCACGGGCATCATGCCGAGCGCGGCGAAGAGCATGAGCCTCGGGGGGGGCGTCCCCTCGGCGCCGGTGATCTCCTACAATCCCAGCACGAACACGCCGGACCTGTTCGTGACGGCAAGCAGCGCCACGGGCGGGGTACACTCCCGCCGGGTCGCGATCAACCCGCCGGCCATGTCGAGCCGGGCCAACATCCTTCTGTGGCGCGACAGGCGGATCCAGTAGCGTCGACGGCAGGGCCCCGGGGCACGCAGCCCCGGGAGGCGTCAGACAAAAAAGGGGGCCGGCCGCTCTTCACATGAAGAGCCGGCCGGCCCCCTTTTGCGTTTCTTCACGGAAAGATTTTCCCGGGATTGAGGATATTCAGGGGGTCGAAAAGCCGCTTGATCCGCTTCTGGAGGGAGATCAGATCGGGGCTCATGACGATGGGCATATAGGCGGCCCGCTTCGAGCCGATGCCGTGCTCGCCGCTGATGGTCCCGCCGAGGCGAAAGACGATCCCGTAGAGCTCCGTGAGGATCAAAGGGAGCTTTTTCTTCCAGGCTTCCATCGGGGTCTCGGGCTTCTTGACAGGGGTGGCGTGAAGGTTTCCGTCGCCTGCGTGGCCATAGCAGGGGATCAGGACATCGTATTTCACAGCCAGGCGCTCCAGCTCGCGGATGAGTTCGGGGATCCGCGCCGTGGGGACCACGATGTCTTCGATGCTCTGCACGGGACAGACCGTCTTGAAGGCCTCGGCAAGATTCACCCGGGGGGCCCACATCTTCCTCTCCGTCGTCGAGGTGTTGCCCACGTAGACATCGAGAGCGCCCGATCCGCAGGAAAAGCTCCCCGATCTTCTGGCATCTCCTCGTCGACCTTTTCCCGGCTCGACCCGTCCAGTTCGACGAGCAGCATGGCCCCGATGTCGGGCCGGGGCGGTTTTTCCCCCAGGAACCGATAGACCGTTTCCACGGAGAGACGGTCCATGAACTCGATGGACGTCGGCAGGATCCCGGCATCGGCAATCACCCTCGGGAACGCCTCGACGGCTTCCGATGCGCTGCCGAAGGGGATCAGGAGGACCGCCGTGGCCGCAGGCCGGGGCAGGAGCCGCAGGGTGATCTTCGTGAAGATGCCCAGGGTGCCTTCCGAGCCGACCAGCAGGTGGATGAGGTCGTAGCCCGTGACGTCCTTCAGACGTTTGCCGCCCATCTGCACGATCTCGCCGGTGGGCAGGACGGCCTCGAGGCCCAGGACGTAATGCCCCGTGACGCCGTACTTGATGGCGCGGCCGCCGCCTGCATTTTCGGCCAGGTTGCCCCCGATGAAGCAGGACTCGAAACTCATGGGATAGCCCGCATAGAAAAGACCGAACTCCTGGACCGCCTTGCCGATCTCGCTGGTCACCACCCCGGGCTCCACGACGGCCACCATGTTCTCCCGGTCGATCTCCAGGATCCGGTTCATCCGCTCGAGGGCCAGCACGATGCCCCCGTAGAGGGGCACGGCGCCGCAGGAAAGACCCGTTCCCCCTCCGCGGGGCGTAACAGGAACATGGTGCCGGTTGGCGATTTTCATGATTTCCGAGATCTCGCGGGCCGAGGCGGGCTTGACGACGACGTCGGGCACGCGGGCGTATTCCGGGCCCGCTACCTCGTCGTGGGAATAGCTCCGCAGCATCTCCGCGTCGCCGAAGATCACGTTTTTCTCCCCCGCGACGGCCTGCAGCTCCGCCACGATCTCCCGGGTCACCGGCCGATACATCGCTTTTTCGTCCATCGCCCTGCCCTCCTGTAGCGGTTGCGGGTCCGATCTCTATCTATCATCTTTCTTTCCGGAATTCCCGCCCTTTTGCGGCCTGCGGGGCGGGCGCGTATCCGGGATTCGCCCTTGACATCGGGCGGGATGAGGCGGCAAGTGGACCTGCCGCGCAAATGCACAAGGGGGTCGTGGAAGACGGCAAGAAGGCCTCGAAGGAGAAGATGGGGGGCATGGAGGAAATCAGGGACAGGGCCCTGGAGCTTCACGAGAAGGGATTGTCACCCCGGGAAGTCCGGCGCCGCCTCCTCGGCCTCGAAGACAGGATGTACACCATCACGGGCGGCCACTACTCGAAGCAGAATGTGATCGAGAGCATTCTCGGGAAAGGCTGACGCAGAGCCTACAGGTCCTGGAGCCTGGGGATCCGGATGACGTGCAGGTAATTCTCCAGGCCCACGGCATTGAACTTCTCCGTCACGATCGCCTCCAGTGTCCGCGTCACGTCGGTGCCCGGTCTCGGCACCTGGCATTTCAGGACGAGCCGGTTGTCGTTCTTCCGGAAGCTGGCCTGCACCGTGTCGTGGGCCAGGTGCACGATGCCCGCAAGCGACAGGGCGTCTTCCTCGACGATCAGATTCCGGGCCAGCAGCACGGTCCGGACATACTCGGGCAGGCAATACCGCGAGACGATCCTGTCCGCGAGATAGGGGTGGTAGGTCTCGATGAACTCGTCGTCCAGCGTGCCGGATTCACCGGCAAACTTTCGGTTGTAGATGACCAGGAACTTCCTTCCGATCTCCAGGAAGAAGCCGCACAGTTCGGCCTTCTTGATGCCGTCTTCCCGGAACCCCATCTGGCCGGCCAGGATCTCCGCCATGACCGAGGTGGCATAGGATCGGGCAAAGATCGCCTCGACCTCCGGGTCCGTGAGCCCCGCATGGTGGTTGGTCAGGACGATGATCAGCGCCTTCGTCCGGTGCATGCCGAGACAATTCACCACATCGTAGAAGCTGCCCACATGGCCGCGGCGCAGCGTCCCGACATAGACGGAGCTGGCGATCGCCTTGAGCCGCAGACGGATGGCCTCGTTGATCTTGGACTCGATCCTCTCGATCTCCCGCCGGCCTGCGTTGATGTCGTCGAGCGTCATGAAGACCTCGGGAGAGATCGATGCGGCAAGAACCTTCCTGGCCAGCGTGTCGTCGATGGCGTCGATCAGCCTCAAGGCCTCGTCAGCGTCCACAGCTCTATCCTTTCCTGAGGCACAAGAACGGAATGGTGAAAGGTGCCGTTGAGAATTAAGTGCAGGATTCATACCCGGGTGGGAAAAGGCAAGCTCATAGCCGCTGCGATCCGGCCATGCCCGACGTCGAGGGCGATCCGTTGCCGTGGGGAATTTTACGTCTGGACCGGGATGTGGCCCTGCGATATAGTGCTTTCGTGATGTTCAACTCACTGGAAACAGGAGGGAGCGTGATCGGAATATTCCATCTGTTTGCCGGCATCGTTTTGGCCCTGTCGGTCACGGCGGCACACGGCGCGGATCCCCTGGTGTGCGATTACAAGCAGAAGTTCAAGGACGGCGGATCGCGCAGCGCGGGGCTCGAACTCACCGTGGTGGGCGGTGAGGTCACCGGGATCTCCTATCACAATGCCATCGCCTCGGGGAAGGAAGGAGGCGGGTACGTCTGCGCCTTCGACGCCAAGGCGTCGGACGGGCAGTCGGTCTGGACCCGCAAGAAAGGACGGACGGTTGTCGAATTGAAGGACGACAGGAAATCGACCTTTGAAATCCGTAAATCCAGGAAGGGGTTTTCCGTGTCCTTCGTGGAAATGTCATCGGCTTATTGCGGGTTCGGCGCGGAGTTCCCGGCAGAGATCCGGATCGAAAAAGGCAGGAAAACGTGCCTTGTGAAATTTAACTGATCCGGATAGCAAGACCCCGGTCAGCCCCATGCCGCTCCCAATCCTTCGCCTGGTGGCTTTTCCTGCCGGCCTGTCTTTTCGCGCTGATCTATTTCGCAGTGCGGCTGCATGAGACGATCCGGGCCGGGGCGGGTGATGCGCAGCCGAATATCGCTTGACAGAGATGCCCGTCTGTTCGGAATGACAGCGGGGTCTGTACCACGGAAATCCCGTGAGGACGAAGGAGGGATAGGGGAATGAGGGAAAAGACGATCATCACCGCCGCCATTACCGGGAGCATCCACACGCCCACCATGTCGCCTTACCTGCCCGTCACACCGCAGCAGATCGCCGACGAGGCCGTGGCCGCCTGCGAGGCCGGAGCGGCCGTCGTGCACGTCCACGGGAGAAATCCCGAAACGGGCCAGCCCACGCCGGATCTGGAAATCATGCGGGAGATCGTCCGCAGGATCAAGGCGCGCTCAAACGCCGTGATCTGCATCACCACGGGCGGCGGCCTGGGCATGACGGTGGATCAGCGCGTGGCCCCCGTGACCCTCTACCGGCCGGAGATGGCCTCTTTGAACGGCGGCTCCATGAACTTCGCCCTCTTCCAGGCGCTGGACAAATTCAAGGAGTTCAAGCACGACTGGGAGCCTCAGTATCTCGCCATGACGGAGGACCTCATCTTCCCCAACACATTCAAGTCCATCCGGGAATTTTGCCGGATTTTTCTCCTGAACGAGACAAAGCCGGAGTTCGAGATCTACGACGCCGGCATGGTGAACAACCTGGCCGTTTTGATCCAGCGCGGGCACATCAAGCGGCCCGTCTACCTGCAGTTTGTTATGGGTGTCCTGGGCGGGATCACCGCAAGCCCCGAGAACCTGATGTTCCTTCTCGATTACGCAAGGAAGCTCATCGGCGAGTTCGAGTTCTCCGTCTGTGTCGCGGGCAGGGCCCAGTTTCCCCTCTGCACCCAGTCGGTCCTGCTTGGCGGCCACTGCCGCGTGGGCCTCGAGGACAATCTTTTTCTGGAGAAGGGACAGCTCGCCCAAAGCAACGCCGAGCAGGCGGCCAAGATGGCCCGGATCATCCGCGAGCTGGGCAGCGAACCGGCCACCCCCGATGAGGCCCGGCAGATCCTGGGGCTGAAGGGATTAAACCGGGTGAACTTCTAGCCGCCCGACATCAAACGCTTTTCCACGAAAATCAAATTTCCGGCAAAAAAATCTTGACACAACACGGAACCCGTGCTTAATAGGTTTCCTGTCAGGATACATTTTGTTTCATTGTGTTTGTGTTTTAATTCAAGTAGTTACACAAGTATTTCCATCAGATATACCGGGAAAGTAACCCGACATGAAACAAGAACAGGCGATCGTCGAAGCCGAAATCGGCAAGCGGATCAAGGCCTTCCGGACGCAGAAACGGATCACCCTCGAGCAGCTGGCCAAGCAGACGGGCTTCACCAAGGGCTACCTCTCGAAAGTCGAAACTTCGAAAAAATCCCCTCCCGTCTCCACGCTCGGGATCATCGCCCGGGCCCTCGGCGTCACCATCTCGGCTCTTCTCGGCGAGGAGGCTCCCCGGACGTCTTTCTGTCTTGTCCGCAAAGACGAGCGGCCGCTCATTTCCCGGGACGGAACCGCCTTCGGGTATTCCTACGAGGCCATGGCCTACCGGTACGCGAACAAGATCATGGAGCCCTTCATCCTCACCCTCCCCGTCAAGCCGAAGAAACGGACCCTCTACCAGCACGAGGGGGAGGAGATCCTCTTCGTCATCCAGGGAACGATGAAATTCCTGCACGGCAACGAGGAGCATGTCGTCAACGAAGGGGACTGCATCTACTTCGACTCCAGCCTCCCCCATTGGGGGGAGTCCATCGGCCCCAAGGAAGTCAAGTGCTTCATGGTCATCTGCAACCCCACCAACGGAAAGGAAAGGAAGGCCTAGTCATGGAGCTCGGCGGAAGCATGACTCTCAAGGACATCCGGCGCATCGGTATCATCGGGGCCGGCCTCATGGGGCACGGCATCGCACAGGTCTTCGCCTCGGCGGGCTACGACGTCAATCTCTACGATGCGGACAAGGCCACCCTGGAGGCGGCGAAGGGAAGGATCGAAGCCAACTTCAAGGTCTTCGTCGCCCTCGGACTGGCCAAACCGGAAGATGTCGCAGGTTGCCTCGGCCGGATCTCCCCCTGCCCTTCCCTCGAGTCCCTTTGCAAAGGCCCCCAGTACATCATCGAGGCCATCCTGGAGGATCTCGAGCTGAAGAGGAAGGTCTTCGCCGAGGCCGAGCGCCACGCGGCCCCCGATGCCATCCTTTCGAGCAACACCTCGGCCATCAGCATCACCGAGATCGGGGCGGCCCTGAAAAACAGGGGGCGCTTCCTGGGCACCCACTTCTGGAACCCGCCCCAGGTGCTGCCCTGCGTGGAGGTGATCCGCGGCGATGAGACCGCTGAAGGCGCCTTCGAGACGGTCTACGCCCTGATGGAGAAGGTGGGCAAGGTGCCCGTCCGCGTGCTCAAGGACGTGCCGGGTTTTCTGGGCAACCGCCTCCAGCACGCCATGTGGCGGGAGGCCATATCGCTTTGCGACAAGAAAGTCGCCAGCGCCGAGGATATCGACAAGGTCGTCAAGTACGGCTTCGGGGCCCGGATGCCCTTCATCGGCCCCATGGAGACGGCGGACCTTGCCGGGCTCGTCCTGACACGCGACATCCACCGGTATCTCTTCCCCTATCTCGAGTCGGCCACGAAGCCGGCGCCGGTCCTGGAAGAGCTCGTTTCCGAAGGGGCAACCGGCGTCAAGGCCGGAAGGGGGTTCTACGAGTGGACGCCCGAGAAGATCCAGCAGATCATCCAGCAGCGCGACACGGTCCTGCTGCGCATTCTTCACGAGATCATCGGGGGAGTGAAGCGCGGCTGACGGTTTCACCGGGCCGATAGAGAGGTTAATCTCATGAGCGAATTTCCGGTTTTTTTCCTCCACGGGCTGGCCTACGCGGGCCTGCTGTTCCTGGTTTCGGCGGGCCTGACCCTGGTCTTCGGGATGATGAACGTCCTGAACTTCGCCCACGCGGCCATGTACATGCTGGGCGCATACTTATCCTATACGATCCTCCAGGCGACGGACCGCTTCTGGCTGTCGCTGATGGTCTGCCCCGTTCTGCTGTTCGTCGTGGGCGCCCTCATCGAGAGGTTCCTGCTTCGCCGCGTCCACGTATACGGGCACCTGCACGAGCTTCTGCTCACGTTCGGGCTCGCTTATATCATCACGGAAGTGGTGAAGTGGGTCTGGGGAAACTTCCCGCTGGCCGTGAACATCGGGGGCTTCCTGGGCGACACCGTCGAGATCATCGGCATCACCTATCCTGTCTACCGGATCTTCATCTTCGTCTGCGCCGTCTTCGTGGGGACCATGATGGCGCTCATCCTCTACAAGACCCGCCTCGGGATCATCCTCCGGGCGGCCGTCAACGACAGCGAGATGGTGAATGCCCTCGGGTTCAACGTACCGCTGGTTTTCATGGGCGTCTTCGCCTTCGGCGCGGCACTCTCCGGCTTTGCGGGCGTCATCGCGGGGCCGCTGCTCTCGACCTACCCGGGCATGGCCCACGAGATCCTCATCGATGCCTTCGTCGTCATCGTCGTCGGCGGCTTCGGGAGCCTCGGGGGCGCCGTCGTCGCCTCTCTGATCATCGGCGAGCTGCAGTCCTTCGGGGTCCTGCTGTTCCCGAAGCTCTCCGTGGCCCTGGTCTACCTGCTCATGGCCGTTGTCCTGATCGTCAAACCCTCCGGACTTTTTGGTGAAAAGCAATGATGACACAGAAAAACGCACCCTATCTCTCCATCGCCGTTCTCTTCGCCCTCGGGGCCGTGATGCCGCTCGTGCTCAAGCAGTATCACCTGAACATGCTGACGGAGATCATCGTGTTTGCCCTCTATGCCGTCAGCTACAACCTCCTGCTCGGCTATGCGGGCCTGCTCTCTTTCGGCCACGCCATGTTTTTCGGCACGGGGGCCTTTACCGTCGCCGTGGCCCTGATCCACATCCCCGGGCTCTCCCTGTGGAGCGCGATCGCCCTGGCGGTCATCCTGACGACGGCCGTCGGCTTTATCGCGGGGGGACTGCTGCTGCGGCACAAGGGCTCCTACTTCGCGCTGCTCACCCTGGCCTTCAACGCGCTATTCTATGCCGTGGCCACGAAGTGGCACACCGTCACGGGAGGCGATGACGGACTCAGCATCACGCGGCCCGACCTCGGCCTGGGGTTCACCACGATCAGCATGGCGGGGATCGAGAGCTTTTACTACTTCACCCTCGTCATCGTCGGGGCGGCCATCTTGTTCTGCTGGTACTTCACGAAGACGGCCATGGGGCAGACGGTGCTGATGATGCGCGAAAACGAGGAGCGGATGAAGTTTCTCGGGTACAACACCAACATCAGCCGCCTGATCCTCTTCACCTTCACGGGGGCCGTGGCGGGGCTCGCGGGGGCGTTCTACACGCTGCATTTCCAGTTCTGCTCCCAGTCGGCCATCAGCGTCGACATGACGACGACGGTTCTGCTCATGACCTTCGTGGGCGGGACGGGGACCTTCTGGGGGCCCATGCTGGGGGTCCTGGTCTACGTCATCCTCCAGAACTACCTGAGCGACATCACGGATCGCTGGCCCCTGTTCATGGGTCTGATCTTCGTCTTCATGGTCCTCTTCATCCCCGGCGGGCTCACGCAGATCATCCAATCCCTGAAGGCCCAGTTTGCGGGTAAGCGCGGCACGGGAAAACCCATCTCAGTCAAGGAAGTATCGACATGAGCGAATACCTGCACATCAAGGACATCCATAAGGACTTTTCGGGTCTCAAGGTTCTCACCGGCGTCGATTTCACCGTGAGGGAAAAGGAACGCCACGCCGTCATCGGCCCCAACGGGGCGGGCAAGACGACGCTCTTCAACATCGTGAGCGGGAAATTCAAGGCCTCGTCGGGCGCGATCCTGTTCAAGGGCCGCGACATCACCGGCAAGCCCGCCCATGTCCTCAACCGCGAAGGGCTGTCGCGTTCGTTCCAGATTACCAACGTCTTCCAGGAGCTCTCCGTCTTCGAAAACATCCGCTCCGGCGTGCGCTCCCGTCAAGGGCTGCGGTATCACTTCTTCCGCAGGCCCGATCACGACCGGGACATCAACGAACGCACGCAGGCCATCGTCGAGGAGGTCGGGCTGAAGGATGTCATGCACATGCCCGTCAGCGTCCTGTCCTACGGCCAGCAGCGGGCACTCGAGATCGGCATCACCCTTTCCACGGAGCCCGAGCTGATCCTGCTCGACGAGCCCACGGCGGGAATGACGCGCGAGGAGACGGGCCAGGCCATCCGGATGATCGACCGGGTCACGGCGGGCCGAACGCTGATCATCATCGAACACGACATGGACGTGGTGTTCTCGCTTGCCGACACGATTTCGGTCCTTCACTACGGCACCATCCTCGTCTCGGGCAAACCCGACGAGATCCGCAACGACCAGCGAGTGAAGGACGCCTACCTGGGGGACGGATAACCATGCTGGAAGTAAAAGACATCCACAGCTATTATGGAAAGAGCCACATCCTGCAGGGCGTCTCCATGACCCTGAACGAGGGGGAGCTCGTCTGCCTGCTGGGGCGCAACGGCGTCGGAAAATCCACCACGCTCAAGAGCATCATGGGCCTCGTGAGGCCCAGCGAGGGGAGTATCCGCTTCCACGGGCAGGAGCTGATCGGCAAACAGCCCTACGAGGTTGCCCGTCTCGGCGTGGGCTACGTGCCCGAGGACCGGCGGATCTTCCGGAGCCTTTCCGTCCACGAGAATCTCCTCATGGGCGTCAAGGGCTCGAAGGACGCTGCCAGAAACGGCGGCTGGACCGTCGAGAGGGTCTACGAGAAATTCCCCGGCCTCAAGGACCGGCGCGACAACAAGGGCGGCCATCTCTCCGGCGGGGAGCAGCAGATGCTCACCGTGGCGAGGACCCTCATGGGAAACCCCAAGCTCATCCTGATCGACGAGCCCACGGAGGGCCTTGCGCCGCTGATCGTGAAGGACGTGCTGGAGATGCTGGCCGCCGTCCGCAACTCGGGGGTGACGGTGCTCATGGTGGAGCAGAACTTCAAGGCCTCCATCAAGGTGGCCGACCGCTTCTACGTCATGGGCAAGGGGCAGATGGTCTTCGAGGGCAACACGGAGGCCCTGCTGGCGGCGGAAGATGTCAGGAAGAACTATCTGGAAGTGTAGGGGACAGGGACAAGGGTGTAGGGTGTAGGCAAAGATAGGTGGCGCCGGGAGTAAATGCCTCGGGTCATCCACCGGCAGCCGGGAAAATAAAAAGAAGAACTACGAGAGACCATCGGGTCAAAGAACTGGGAGGTAAGGAATTATGAAGAAGATGCTGGGATTGGTTGCATTGTCCGTCCTGCTCATGCTGGCGGTACCCGCGGCGGCGCAGGACACCATCAAGATCGGCGCAACGGAGCCCCTCTCCGGAACGTTCAAGGACATCGGGGAGCGTTATCTCGAGGGCGTCGTGTACGCCGCCAAGGTCATCAATGAAAGCGGCGGCCTGCTCGGCAAGAAAGTGGAAGTCGTCCCCATCGACTCGGAACTGAAGCCTGACGTGGCCACCCGCAAGGCCCAGAACCTGATCCTGAAGGATGGCGTGAAGTTCTTCTGCGGCGGCACGGGCAGCTCCGTCGGGGCGGCCATGGCCCAGCTCGCGGAAAAGCAGAACGTGATCATGTTCACCTACGGCATGGACGCCTCCAGCATGACCGGCGAGAAGTGCAACAAGAACTTCTTCCGGCCCGGCGGGAGCACCGACGGTCGCTCCTTCGCGCTGGCGCAGATGATCGCGAAGAAGGGCTACAAGAAAGTCGGCATCATCGCCCAGGACTACTCCTTCGGCAAGGAAGCCGTCGCGGCATTCAAGAAGAAGATGGCCGAAATCAGCCCCTCGACGACGATCGTGGCCGAGCTATACCATCCCGCCGGCACGAAGGACTTCGCCCCCTACGCGAGCCAGCTGATCGCCGCCAAGCCCGATGTCATCTTCACGCCCAACTGGGGCAACGACCTGACGCTCCTGCTCAAGCAGGGACGGCCCATGGGCCTGAAGCAGAAGGTCTACTCCTACTACATAAACGACGAGGTCATGATCAAATCGCTCGGCGACGACAAGCTCATCGTCGGAGACATGGGGGCCGAAGTCTACGTGCTCTCCATTCCCAACAAGAAGAACCAGGAATTCGTCCAGAAGTTCTACAAGGACAAGGGCTACTACCCGACGTGGCTGCGAGGCAAGGCCTACATGGCCACCATGATGTGGGCCGAGGCGGTGAAGAAGGCCGGCACGACCGATGTTCCTGCCGTGATCAAGGCCTGGGAAGGACTCTCCTATGACGGGATCGCCGGGACCTGGACCATGAGGGCCTGCGATCACCAGGCGCAGACTCCCTACTGGGCCGTCGAGATCGTGAAAAACAACAAGTTCTTCAAGCAGCACGCCTTCGAAGGCCCCGCCACGATGATCCCCGCAAAGGACGTCGAGGTGCCCTGCGAGCAGACCGGCTGCAAGATGAAGTAGCGGTTTCCCGTTTCCGCCGGGGCAGGGGCGCGAGGATGTCCCTGCCCCGGCTGACAACCATTCGATCACGTTTCAGGAATCTCCATGGCAACCATGATCACCGGCGGGGCCGGGTTTATCGGGTCCTGCCTCGCGAAGCTCCTCATCGATGAGGGGGAGAGGCCCGTTGTCTTTGACATCGCGCCGATTCAGGGCCCGCTCACCGGGCTGGACGGGAGCTTTATCTTCGAGCGGGGAAGCCTCGCGCACCTTCCCGTCGTGATGGACTGCGTCGAGCGTCACGCAATCGACCGGATCTTCCACCTGGGCGGGATGCTCTCCCTGCCCTCGGAAAACAACCCCTGGGGCGCCTTCGACGCCAACGTCGTCGGAACGTACAACATCCTGGAAGCGGCCCGCATCAAGAAGATGAAGCAGGTCGTCTACGGGAGCACGATCGCCACCTACAGCAAGGACATCCCGGGAGAAACCATCGACGACCGCACCATACAGCGGCCCTCGAGCTTCTACGGGGTTACGAAAACCTTCGGCGAGCTCGCGGGCCGATGGTACCACCGGCGCTTCGGTCTCGACTTCCGTGGCGTGCGCCTGCCCTCCATCGTGGGGCCGGGCGCAAAAACGGCGCACATGTCCATCTACAACGCCTGGGCGATCGAGTATTCCATCAAGGGGCTGCCCTACACCCTCAACTGCGACGCCGAGACGCGATGCCCCGCCCTCTATTACAAGGACGCCGCCATGGCCCTCAAGGGACTCGCCGCAGCCGACCCCGCCCGGATCCAGACGAGGGTGTACAACATCGCCGGGATCAGCCCTCCTTTTTCGGCACAGGAACTGGTGATGGCCATCGAGAGGCGCATTCCCGGCTCGCAGCTCTCCTTCAAGCCCGATCCCGTCGTCGTGGCGCTGCTGCGCGAACTCGGGGCACTGAAGATCAGCGAGGAGTGCGCCCGCCTGGAGTGGGGCTGGCAGCTTGCCTATTCCCTCGATGCGATGGTCGATGATTTCATCGGCGAGTTCGAAAGGAACCAATCGTATTTTCTCTGATGTCGGCCTCAACCACAAAAAAATCATCAAAGGACTGAAATAAAAAACAGGGGAAGTCAACGACCATGAGCAAGAGGATCTTTACCGCCGCGCTGACCGGCGCCATCCACACCCCGAGCATGTCACCGTACCTGCCGGTGACGCCGAAACAGATCATCGAGGATGCCGTCCGTTCTTACGAAGCGGGGGCCGCCGTCGTGCACATACACGTGAGGGACCCCGAGACGGGGATGCCGAATGCAGACCAGAACGTCTACCGGGAGATCGCCGCTGAGGTGAGGAAGCGCTGTAACGTTGTCATGTGCTTCACCACCGGGGGAAAGCTCGGCGAGCCCGTCGAGAACCGGGTCCGGGTGGCCTCGAACCTCAAGCCGGAGCTGACCTCGCTCAACGCGGGCTCGCTCAATTTCGCCCTGTTCCACATCAAGGACCAGGTCAAGGAGTTCAAGTACGACTGGGAAGAGGCCTATCTCGATCTGACGGAAGACTTCATCTTCCCCAACACGTTCAAGACCATGCGGCAGTACCTGGAGATCATCTACGCCAACGGGGCAAAGCCCGAGTTCGAGATCTACGATGTGGGGATGATCAACAACCTGGCCTTCCTGCTCCAGAAGGGGCTCGCAAAAAAACCCGTCTATCTGCAGTTCGTCATGGGCATCCTCGGCGGGATTCCCGCCACCCTCGAGCACCTGGTCTATCTGGTGGAGACGGCCCGCAAGCAGATCGGCGACTTCCAGTTCTCCGTCTGCGCCGCCGGGCGCACGCAGATCCCCATGTGCACGGGGTCGCTGCTGATGGGGGGCCATGCCCGCGTGGGACTCGAGGACAGCCTCTACCTGGAGAAAGGGGTGCTGGCCAGGAGCAGCGCCGAGCAGGTGGCCAAGATCATCCGCATCGCCCGCGAGCTGGGCATCGAGCCGGCAACCCCGGACGAGGCCCGGCAGATCCTGGGCCTCAAGGGACTCGACAAGGTCAACTTCTAGGAGGCTGTTGACCGGGAGTATTCGGTCAACCGGAGAAGGTAAGAAGGTGAGAGGGTAAGAACGTTGGATGAACCGGTAGCCAAACTCCAACGCCCTGCTTCTCCAACCTTCTCACCTTCGAACCCTCTTACCCTCTGTCTTATGGCGCACCATGCAAAAAGCCCGGGCGGCGGGCACGCGAGTGTATTCCAGGTCGAGAAGAACAGCTTTTCGGTTTCACTGGTTGCATTTTTGTGGTATAGGGCTGTTGGGTTTGGAGGGGGCCCCAAACTATCCAGAAAGGAGAAAGTGCCATGCCCGATGATCCCGATATCCGATTGATGGACACGGAGGCGGAGGAGGTCTATTCACCGGACCGAAAGCAAGCGGGGACGGACAAGAAAAAGCTGGGCATTTTCGCCGCCATTGGAGTCGTGGCGCTTGCCGTGATCGGGGGCATCTACATGATGCTGGGCGGCGGCGGGGTATCCAAGGATGAGGTACGGCTCATCCAGACGAAGATCGGCTCGCTGGAGCAGAAGATCACGGCCATGGAGAAACAACAGGCGGCGCTGCAGGCAAGGCTCCCCGCCGAGGGGGCCGAGGCGGCCCTGACAGGAAAGGTCGACACGCTCGCACAGCGCGTCGAGGCCCTGGAGAAAAAGCCCGTCGCCGTGGTCGCGGAAAAGCCGAAGGCCGCACAGAAGGCCGCACAGAAGGAAAAAGCCGCGGCATCCCCGGGCAAGAAGATCCACACGGTCCAGAAGGGCGAGACGATATACGGGATCAGCAAGAAGTTCGGGATCAAGCCGGACGATCTGCGCAAGCTCAACAATCTCGGCCCGGAGGACCCGGTGAAACCGGGCCAGAAACTCGTCGTCTCCAAGTAGAAACTGATTCATCAGTAAGGGTCATTCTCGCGCATGCGGGAATCCACAAAAAAATGGATTCCGGATCAAGTCCGGAACGACCCATGAGAGAAAAGAGGCCCGGTCGCGTTGACCGGGCTTTTCTTTGTGGTATGCCCTTGCATTGCAGGCGCCGCTCGTCGAATACCTCTCTGGTGGCCGCCCCGCTCACTTGATCGGTTGCGGGGCCGCTTTCCCCCCTTCCAGCATCTGCAAGACCTTGTTGACCGGGATGGCAAAGCCGATGTTCTGCGCTCCCAGCACCACGGCCAGGTTGACGCCCACCAGCTCGCCGTCCATGTTCAAAAGCGCCCCGCCGCTGTTGCCGGGGTTGATGGAGGCATCCGTCTGCAACAGCCCCGAGCAGGCGTAGTCGCACTCCTGATTCTTGAAGGCCCGGTCGATGCCGCTGATGACGCCCGTGGTGACTGAATTCTCGAGCCCCAGGGGATTGCCGATGGCCACGACGGTCTCGCCGATCATGAGGGTCTTCACGTCGGCAAATCTCACGGCCCTGAGTTCGCGGGCAGGCTCAATCCGGATCAGGGCGAGGTCATCGAGGGTGTTGACCTTGACGACTTTTGCCTCCGCCACGGTGCCGTCGCGAAGCACGGCATAGATGGTCGTCGCCCGGTGCACCACGTGGGCATTGGTGACGATGAGGCCGGCCTTGCCGACGATGACGCCGGAGCCCAGGCTCTTGAGCTTCACCGTCCCTTCGGAATAGTCCTCACCGAAGTACTGTTTGAAGAAGCGGTCGAGCCGCTCGCCGTATTGGCCCCAGGCGGGGTGCTCCTTGAGATCGACGAGGCTTTCCGTGCGGATGTTCACGACGGAGGAGGCATTGTCCCGGACGACCTGAACGACGGGCGTCTCGCGGGGGCCTTTCACGAGCGCGGCACAACCGGCGAGGACGAGGATGAGGCACGCGAGCATGCCCAGACTGAATGAACTTTCCCGGTTCATGTCATTCCCCCTTACAAAATTTTATTAACTATAAGCCATATCGCGGTCGAACTCAAGCGCCCGCCCCCCTGGTTGTGTTCTTCCCTGCGCCTGCAATCGTTTTCAACGTACGGTATTTCGACGCGACAAATCAGGGTTTTCCCGATTGGAGGATGCCTGCAACGCCTGTTACTGTGCAACCAGGGTAAAAGACCAGGTGCGCAAAAGACGAAAATGAATCTGCTGAAAAACAAGAACGTCTGTATACGGCTGGTATCCAATCGCGGGACGGCCACGAATGTCTTCCGGGGAAGCGGGGACTTCTACGAGGAATCTCAATTCAACGAGATGCTCAACCTCGAGAAAAAGCGTTCTCGGCGTTCGATGCGCCCCCTGATGCTCATGCGGCTTGACCTCTCCGGCCTGATGGAGCCCAACCCGGCTGATGCGCGGCGCAGGCTGCAGCGCGCCCTTGCGTCCGGCATCCGCGAGACGGATGTCCGCGGATGGTACAAGCGGGGAGCCATCGTGGGCATCGTCTTCACGGAGCTCCAATCGGCCGCGCCCCATGTGCGGGACATCCTCATCAGGAGGGTCATGGCCAGGCTGGTCGGTCAGATCGATCCCGGCGTGTTGTTCAAAATCAAGGTGACCTTCCACATGTTCCCCGAGGACGAGGCAGAGGGCCCTGCCTGCGGTCGCTTCGAGTTGGACTGCCATCAGGATCTCGCGAAGAAAACCGCCAGGCGCGATTTATCGTCACGGGTCAGGGTCCTCAAGGAAGTCGTTGCGAACTTCCTGATGACGTAACGGATCTCATAGCAGCCGATTGCCGATCCGCATTCACGGCTTTTCACAACTACCCCCCCTCCTCCTCCACCCCATCCGGCCCCCCCCTGTTGCCGGATGGGGTGGACTTCATTCATGACCGGTGGCGCCTCGGAAAAATCACGACCCTGATCTCCCTCTCCCCTTCGAGGGAGAGGGTTGGGGTGAGGGGGAATAATCCCATTCCTCAAGGGTTCCTGCGCGAAATCCTGCCTGGTTCCATCCTTGCCGGCAAGCCCCGCGTCCGGAATTTCGAGGATGCAGAACATGGCCCGCCCGATCCGGACAAAAAAAAAGGACTCGCCTGCATCGCCGGCGTGTCCTGGCAGAAGTTCAGATGATTCATTTACGGATTAACGACCCGGAAGGCCGCATGCGCGGCGGATCGCCGCGGAAAGTTCAACGAAGTCGGAACCTTTCATGACGTAATCGGCGGCTCCGGCCGCCAGGACACTCTTCACCAGGGGGCCGCTCGAATACATGGACAGCATGATCACCTTGACCTTCGGGCTGTCATGGATCACATGCCGCATCGCTTCGATCCCGTTCATGCCCGGCATGCTGATGTCCATAACCACGACGTCGGGGGAAACCTTGCGGGCCACTTCGATGGCCTCCCTGCCGTCGACGGCCTCGCCTACGACCTCCATACCCGGTTCGGCATTGATCAGCCCCCGCAGACCGTCCCGGAACATCTTGTGATCGTCAACGATCATCACTCTGGTATTCATGCGTTGCTTTCTCGAGGTGCTCAGAACCCCGTTGGCTGGTCTGCCTGCCATTCATTCCTCCTTGTTCACTACTGCATCTCGAGACATAAATAAATCAGGAAAAGCCTTAATTTGGATATAAATATTGCTTAGATACCCTAATTGACCCCGAAACCCGCTCGACACCCGAATGATTTCATTATACTTTCAGACTGAAGATGTCATAAAATACAAGGCAATTCCAGCTCGACAATCGACGGATAACCGGGGCAAGCGACCGGCTTGCGGTCCTGGCGGATTCCACAAACGCCACCATGCACGGCTCGTTCCAGAAGGATGGTCTCATGGGACATTCCGCAGAAAGATCCGAAAAGAAACGGTTCAGGTCCGACCTGTTCGGCCAGCCCGAAACCCTGCCCGTTCTCCTGTTCCTCCTGTTCTTCGTGGTCCTCTACGCCGCAGGTCCCGAGCTTCGGTCCTCGAAACAGGTTTTTGACCCCCCCTGGCTGCTTTTTACGCTGGACGCTGTTTTCATCACCGGACTGTGCCTGTTCATCAGCGTGCTGTGTTTCAGGAGTTTTCTGCGCGGCGGGTTTCTGAACGTCCTCTTGCTGGGCTGCGGCGTTCTTACCTTCGGGCTGTCCTCCCTTGCCGCCGGATGGCTGATGCGCCATCCTTACGACCCGAACGAAGCGGTGATGATCCACCATGTCGGTGTTCTCTGCGCGGCCATTCTTTTCTTTCTGAGCTCCCTGTTCACCGCATTTGGATTTTCGATGGAGATCGAAAGACGACGGGGCCCGATCGCGATAGCCGGCTGCGGTGCCGTATTGTTTCTGGGGGCCGCCCTGATGGCGGAGTCTGCCCTTCATATCCTTCCGCCCTTTTTCGTCGTCGGGGAAGGCCCCACCGTCATCCGGCAGGTTGTCCTCGCTGTCTCCGCCACGCTTCTGCTTACTTCCGCCCTGCTGATGATGACGCTCTACGCGGAGAGGAAAGCCGGTTTTCTGCTTTATTCCGTCAACGCGCTGCTGCTGCTCGGCGCAGGGATCGTCGGGGCCGCCCTCGGTGCGCCTGGAAGCCCCATGAGATGGCTGGGGCGGGCTGCACAGTACATGGGCAATGTGTATCTGGTGGTCGCCTCGATGCAGGCCCTCGGAGAAGCCCGAAGCAGCGGGACCACCGTTGAGCGGGCGCTGGCCGACTTTTTCAGGAAGTCCGAGACACACTACAGGGCCCTCATCGAGATGGCTGCCGACGCCATCATCTCCATCGACCGCAAGGGGAAGATCATCCTGACCAATCCGGCCGCCGAGAAAATATTCGGGTACGGCCGGGATGAGGCCATCGGTCAAAGCCTGTCGGAGCTGATGGTTCCCGAGCAGTCCCGGGAATCCTTTCACGCGTGCCTGTCCGGTGAGTACCGTAAAGACGTGGAGATGGATCTCAAGAGAAAGGACGGTTCAATCTTTCCCGCCGAGCTCTCCTTCTCGCCGGAGATGAAATCGGGTGGGGGCTCCGAGAGGACGATCATCATCCGTGACGTCACCGGGCGCAGGCGTGTCGAAGAAGCCGCCCGAAGCGCGGCCTTGTTCCCGATCCAGAACCCCGAGCCGGTCCTGCGGATTCACCGCGACGGGACCCTGCTGTTCTCGAATCCGGCGTCAGGGCGCGTCCTGGCGGAGTGGCGGACCGCGAGCGGGAATCAGCTCCCGGATTGGGTTCACCAGACCGTTGTGGCCGCATTGGACGAAAACGCCCCGCGGGATTTCGAGGCTCACATTGCGGGCCGGGATTTCGCCTTCGTCGTAACGCCCATCGTGGAGGGCCAGTATGCAAATCTCTACGGTTGGGACGTGACCGCTCGCAAGCGGGCGGAGACGGCGCTGCAGGATAGCGAGGAGCGCTACCGGAGACTCTTCGAAAGCATGAACGAAGGGTTCGCCCTTCATGAACTGCTCTACGACGAAACTGGCAAGCCCTGCGATTACCGCTTCCTGGACATCAACCCGGCCTTCGAGAGGCTGACCGGTCTGAAGCGCCAGGAAGTGGTCGGGAAAACCGTGGTCGAAGTCATGCCCGGCACGGAGCCCTATTGGATCAAGAGGTACGGCGAGGTCGCTCTCACCGGCACGCCTGCCCACTTCGAGAGCCACTCCTCCGCGCTCGGCAGGGACTTCGAGGTCTTTGCGTACCGGCCCGCGCCGGGACAGTTCGCGGCGATCTTCATGGACGTCACCGAGCGCAAAAAAGCAGATGTGGCCCTCAGGAAGAGCGAGGCAAGGCTGCGCCTGGCCCATGACGCCGGAAAGGCAGGTACCTGGGAATGGGACCTGCGGACTAATGAAAACATCTGGTCCGAGGAATTGTGGAAACTCTATGGCCTGGATTCTCACGACTGCAAGCCCACCTACGAGACGTGGCGGCAAACGATCCATCCCGATGACCGGGCAAGGACCGAGCAGATTGTGCAGGAAGCGGCAACCCATGGGGCAGCGCTCAATGCGGAGTGGCGGGTAAGAGACCGCGACGGTTCGATCCGCTGGCTGATGTCCCGGGGACAGCCGCAGCATGATTTCGAAGGTCGGCCGATGCGCTACATCGGGATCGTCCTGGACATCACCGGGCGCAAGCTGGCCGAGGACGCCCTGCGCGGGAGTGAAGCGAGGTATCGCTCGTATGTGGAAGCCACGGGCCAGCTGGGCTGGACGACCAATGCCGACGGCGAGATTGTGGAAGACATGCCGGCCTTGCGACACTATACAGGCCAGAGCTTCGACGAAATGCGGGGTTGGGGTTGGTCAAAGGCGCTTCATCCCGACGACGTCGAGATCACCCTGGCCGCCTGGCGAAAAGCCGTTGAAGAAAAACAGGGCTTCGAGACCGAAGCCCGCCTGCGGTGGCATGACGGTACCTACCGGCATTTCCTGTGCCGCGGCGTGCCGGTCTTGCGGGATGACGGCAGCGTACGGGAATGGGTGAACACCTGCATCGACATCACGGAACGCAAGCAGGCCGAAGAGACGCTGCAGCGAAGCGAGGCGCGATTCCGGCAGCTGGCCGACTCCATGCCGCAGCTGGTCTGGACGGCACAACCCGACGGAAGGGTCGACTACTACAACCGCCGGCTCTCTTTATTTACGACCCATGGCCTCTGGAGGCCCTACGTTCACGCCGAAGAATATCCGCGGACCGTCGAGGCGTGGAAGTATGCTGTCCGGACCGGGTCGCCCTACGAGATCGAGCACCGCTTGCAGCTCGCCGACGGCAGGTTTCGCTGGTTCCTGACTCGCGCCGTCCCCGTGCCCGACGAGACAGGGCAAGTGATGAAGTGGTACGGCACATCGACGGACGTGGATGACCGCAGGCGGGCAGAAGAGGAGCGCGAGATCGCCCGCGTCGAGGCCACAACCGAGAAAATCCGCATCGAAGCCCTCATGCAAGCACTCCCCGTCGGCGTCGCCATGGTGGACGAATCGGGCGGAAACGTCCGCTCCAACATCATGTATGATCAGCTCTGGGGCGAGCCGCGCCCCGAGGCGCGGTCGGTTGACGACTATGACAAGTACAACGCATGGTGGATCGACTCGGGCAGGCCGGTAAAACCCGATGAATGGGCCTCGGCCCGGGCCGTGATGAAAGGGGAAACCGTCACCGGCCAGATGATGCAGATCGGGCGATTCGACGGCACCACTGCCTTCGTCATGAACAGTGCCGTCCCGATCCGCGACGTCGACGGAAAGATCACCGGCAGCGCCGTTGCCATCCTGGACATCACCGATCGCATCACGGCCGAGCGGGCCCTGCTGAAGGCGAAGGAAGAGCTGGAGGACAAGGTCCGGGAGCGCACGGCGGAGCTGGTCCTGCTCCTGGAGGATCTCGAGAAGAGCCGTGACGATCTGCGCAGGCTGGCCTCGGAGCTGGTCCTGGCGGAAGAGCGGGAGCGCAAGAAAATTTCGGTGATCCTGCACGACGAGGTGGCCCAAGCGCTGGCGGCGACGAAAATGAGGCTCGACCTGCTCGGGACAGTGCCGGGCGGCGATGAATACCGCAATGCCGTCTCGGAGGCCCAGGACCTTCTCGGTCAGTCCATCCGGCAGATACGGGCCCTGATGACGGACGTCAGCAACCCCGTGCTCTACGACATGGGACTGCAGGTGGCCCTGGAAGCGCTGGCGGAGGAGGTGACGGCCCGGCAGGGCATCTCCGTCTCGTGCTCGTTCGGCGGAAGGCTCAGTAACCTGGCGCAGGACATGCAGGTCCTGATCTTCCAGGCGGTGAAGGAGCTTGTGCAGAACATCGTCAAGCACAGCCGGGCCCGGAATGCAAGCATCCGGGTCGTCGAGGACAAGAATGCCCTGCGCGCGGTCGTTGCCGATGACGGGCTGGGATTCGATGCCGGCAATGTCGGCACAGTCGGATCCGAGGGAGGGTTCGGTCTCTTCAGCATCCGTGAGAGGGTGCTGTCTTACGGCGGGAGAATCCATTTCGAGTCCGAGCCGGGAAAAGGTTCGGAGGTGACAATCAAACTGCCGAAGAAGGCGGCAGGCAACTCCGCATCACGCACGACCCGGAACGGAAAAAAGGCCACCTGACCGGAGTGGACCCCGGACGAAAGAGACCCCTGAACCTCCGGGCCGGTTCGTGCCGTCCGAAGCGGCTTCAGGCTCATCCCTCGATGCTCACCAGCCCCTCGCGGACGGCGTACTTCGTCAGCTCGGCGATGCTTCGCATGTTGAGCTTCTCCATCATGTTCCGGCGGTGGGTCTCGACGGTCTTAACGCTCACGTTGAGATGCGAGGCGATTTCCTTGGCCGCCATCCCCTCGGCCAGAAGCTGCAGGACCTCGCGCTCGCGCGGCGTGAGAACGGAGCCCGATCCGTGGGACGGCCCGGGCGCTTTGTCGAGATACCCCTTCACCACCACCTCGGCGATCCTCGGGCTGAGATACGTATTACCCCCTGCCACATTCCGGATGGCCGTGGCCAGCTCATCGAAAGCGCAATCCTTGAGGAGGTAGCCGCACGCCCCTGCCTCGAGCATGCCCAGCACATAGCGCCGGTCGGAATGCATCGAGAGGCCTATGACCCGCACCCCGGGGGTTTCTTCCATGATCTTCCGCGTGGCGTCAATCCCGTTCATGTCCGGCATGGTCACGTCCATGATCACCACGTTGGGGCGGAGCTTCTGGGCCAGGCGGACCGTCTTGCGGCCGTTTTCCGCCTCGGCGATCACCTCCATGCCGGCTTCTTTTTCGATGAGCGTCTTGAGTCCGTCCCGGATGATATTGTGGTCATCGGCAAGCAAAACCCGTATGGTCGTCATCTCTCTTCGCTCCTGTTGTCTTCTTTCCTGCGTGTCCCGGTGTGGGGGTTGCGCCCCGCCCGGAGGCCTGAAGCCGATCCCGTCATCGAGGACGGCTGTCAGGGTATTTTCGCCTCATTCCTGCATGGAAAGAAACACTTTTTTACGTGGACACGCCCGCCAGGGTTCATGAGGGGTTCCATGCCGTCACGCATCCGACGCACAACTCTTCTTTGTACTTATACCATTTGAGATCGGCCGGAGGAATGAGGATTAACCCGAGGTGTCCTCAGTTTATTCCTGATCTCTTCTCCTCCTTTTCCTGAGTCGCCCCTGAGGGATTTTCCCGCTGTGAATCATGCATACGCAAATGGAATTATCTTTGTTGATGGGTGTAAATAGTTTCGCATGCAGATGGATCGATCCATCTTCCCCCATCTTCAAAACGACAGATCCCTGCCCGAGCGGGTCGTCGACGGCACGGATCGAAAAGGAGAGAGCCATGAAAGACTTGCAGGGACAGATCAATGAGTGGATCTCGCGCAACAGGCATAATCTGATTCACTGCCCCCACCAGCCCGGAAACCTCCTCATCACGAAATGGAGCTGCCGCATGAGGCGGCTCAAGGCACAGAAAGAAGACCTGGCGAATGTAATGAGCGGCGACGTGATGGATTACGTTCACAGGCAGGGGCTGTCCATCTGCCTGACCTGCAATGCGATGAAGAAGAAGGCCGCGGCTTAGAGCCGACGCTTTATCCGGGGCCCCTGCGCCCGCAGGGCCCTGGCGCATCCATTCTCCCGTCCCCTGGCACATGCCGAAAAAAAAGTGCCGCCGGGGTTAACCAATCCCAAAGGCGGCACCGGAAGAGGGAAAATGGACAATCTGTGTCAGGGCGTGGCCGGTATCTTCCTGATTCCTGCCCGGGCCTCCCGGGTCCAGGAATCCTCACCGCAAGAATTCCCTCTCAGAAATTCGCTTCGGGCGGGAAGGCCTCCCATCGGGCTTCAGGCGCTCCTCGCCGATTGAGCGTCACGCAGGCCTATCGAACGAGAAGGACGGGGCATTTGGCCTCTCGCATCACCCGCTCGGCCACGCTGCCGATAAAGCTCTTCAGGATGCCCGTACGGCCGTGGGAGGCGATGACGATGAGGTCGGCCTTTCGCTCCTGCTGCTCCCTGAGGATCTCCTCGTAGGGGGTTCCCGACTTGACGTCGAAGGCAACTTCGATTTTTTTCGACTGCAGGATATTGTTTGCCTCCTCCTGCATCCTGCGAGCGGCCTCCTTCTCGCTGTCGGACTGGACCTTCATCATCGTCTCAACGGGGATGCAGTAGTCGATGGCGCACTGCTGAAGCTTGTCGACGACGTGCAGGAGATAGATCTTCGCGTTGTTCTGCGCTGCGATGTCCACGGCCTCCTTGATGGCCCTGTCTGAATACTCGGAAAAATCCGTGGGAACAAGAATCGTTTTCGGTGCAAACATGGCAAACCTCCTTTTCGGGTGTTGGAAGCTTTCTATTTATAATATTTTATCATCAAGGGGCTTGTTTTCCATTGGCAGGAGCCTTACCCGCTCCTTCTAAATCCCTTAGGGCGGTCTCAGGGATCGGATAAGCCGGGGGCGTCGTGAAAAAAGTTGCACTCCCCGAGCCGGGGTGAGGTAGAATTGACAGCGGCAAGGCCGCTGGCGCAAAGCACAACCGCTGCCGATCGATGCGATCAATCCAAGAAGAGAAGAGGCTTCCGATGAACGAAAAGAAGATCACCGTCGAGAGAAGGGGACACGTGCTCCTCATGGGGCTCAACCGCCCCCACAAGATGAACGCCTTCGATGTGGAGATGTACCTGGAACTGGCCGCGGCCCTGGGCGAGCTGCACCGTGACGGGGAGCTTCGCTGCGGCCTGCTCTTTGCCCACGGGAAGCATTTCACGGCGGGCCTCGAGCTGCCGAAGTGGGCGCCGTTTTTCAGCGAGGCGAAGTTTCCCGACCTGCCCGCAGGCGCCTGCGACCCCCTCGGTATCGACGAGACAAAGCGTGTGGGAAAGCCCGTGGTCATGGCCGCCCAGGGGATCTGCTACACCATCGGGCTCGAGCTCATGCTCGCCATGGACATCCGCGTGGCGTCATCGGATACGCGATTCGGCCAGATCGAGGTGAGGCGGGGCATCTACCCTGTGGGTGGCGCAACGGTGCGCCTGCACCGGGAGATCGGCTGGGGAAACGCCATGCGGTATCTCTTGACGGGCGACGAGATCCCTGCCGCCGAGGCGCTGCGCCTCGGTCTCGTGCAGGAGGTGACCGAGCCGGGCCGGCAGTTCGACCGGGCCCTCGAGATCGCGGAGAATGTATCCAGGCAGGCACCCCTGGGCGTCCAGGCCTCGCTTGCCTCGGCCAGGCGGACCCGTACCGAAGGTGAGCAAGCGGCCATTGCCAGGCTGCTGCCGGATTTGATGCCCATCATGAAAAGCGAGGACGCCGCCGAGGGGATCCGGTCCTTCATCGAACGGAGGGAAGGCCGTTTCAAGGGGTGTTGAAGGGACGGCCCGCCCCGAAAGCCGGATCCAGGGAACGGAAAAAAAGAGGGATTCCAGCGCTCCTGGAATCCCTCTTTTAATAACCTCATGACGGCCGCCCTGTTCAAATCAGCGGGCAGTTGACCTTCCCGGGGCCAAACCCGGAAAAGAGGCCTGGTGAATCAGGGGCCGTGGGCCGCAGAGCGCCTAGTAACGCCGCCCGCCACCGCCACCGCCACCACCCGGCCTGCCGGGGCCCCGGCCGAAGCCGCCCGGGCGGGGACGGCTGTCCCTGCCGTAGCCGCCGCCTGCCGGCTGATCCTTCGGGGGCCGGGCTTCGCTCACCACGATGACCTTGCCGTGAAGCTCGCCGCCGTTGAAGGATTCGATGGCCTTGCGGGCGCCTTCCTCGGTTTCCATCTCCACGAATCCGAACCCCTTGTTCAGGCCCGTCATCCGGTCCTTGATGAGGCTCACGGACACGATCGTGCCGGCCTGGGAAAAATTAAAACGCATTTCCTCTTCCGTCGCCTCGCTCGAGAGGTTTCCGACGTATAGTTTCCTGTTCATGTTCGTCTCCTTTCCTTCGTCTGTCTTCTGTCTTCCTCCGAATCTTCCAGGGTCAAGGACATCTGCCTGCAACGCAAACGGCAGAGGAGGGATCAACCGGAAGATTCAGCAAGGGCACTTCCCCGCATCCACAGCGCGAAAGTGCCCCCTGAGGTTCGAATCGGCTTAAAGCGTCCTCACATTCGCGGATAAACAACAACGGCAGAAATAAAAAAACCACCACTTTGAAGAGCATGGTGGTCAACCTCTACACGACAAAATGTTCACATCCGACCTGGATCACAGCGGGAGCTTTCAAACCAGACCCACCGATGCGAGTTTCGTGATGCTACACGGCTTTCCCCCCCGGGTCAAGGGTTATTTCCTTCGTCTTTTCCATGCTGCCGTGCGCCCGGATTGGTGAGTCCAACCCGGACCCCGGGGAATCCAAAGAGCTGCGCTGCGCCTCGCGCATCATTTCACGGGGATGAACTTGTCGCCTGCGCGCAGCGTTTTCACCCCCTGGCGCGGGACTTCCGCCATGGCCATGGCCACCTTGTCCGTCACGGGCACCGAGGTCACCGTCTCAACGCCCTGGACCTCGAGGATCCCTTCCAGGAGGGTCACCTTCGTGATGGCTTTGCGGTTGTAAAACTTCACGTTGCGGGTGAACACCACCAGGTTCTTCTTGAACTCGACCTTCGGCGCCTTATCCCCCGGCCTGAAGGACTTCCAGACATCGGAAAAGGTGGCCGCGTCGCCGATGTAGCCTGCGACGGTTTTCTGCTGGCCCCGGGGAAGCTTCTTGAGCGCGGAAACCGGGTAGTCTCCATCCCACTTGTTCACGAGGGACACATGGGTCGGCAGGGCGCCCGGCGGAGCCGCCTTCGTCTCGCCCTTGCTCTTCGGACCGGCGGGCTCTTTCGCCAGGGCCGGCTGACCTGCCATGCCGGAAAGGATCCCCAGAACCGCCAGCGCAACCACCCACCGCATCGCTGCTTGCATCGTCTTCTACCTCCCTCTGGCGGATTTTCCGTCCGCTCATAGTAATACACGTCCCGATCGGATTCAAGAAGCGAGTTTGCTTGATCGGTGATGCCGTTTCCCCTATACTGCTCGACGATGATCACTCGCAGAGCCGGGAACAACCAAGAAGGAGGGAGACCGCCATGATGATGACCGGTGAGCAGTACGTTGCAAGTATCAAGAAGATGCGGCCGAACGTCTACAAGTGGGGCAAGCTCATCGAGGACGTGACCACCCACCCCGCCACCCGCCTGCATGTCCAGTCCGTCAAACGATCCTACGACCTGTCCTTCGACCCCGAGAAAGCCCCCGTCTACACGTCAAAATCCCCGCTGACAGGCGAGACGGTCCACCGATGGAACTCGCTCATGCAGTCGGCCGAGGACGTGATGGGCAACTCCAACATGAAGCGCGAGCAGTACCACCAGTCGGGCACCTGCCAGGGGGCCACCTGCGCCGGATGGACGGCGATGAATGTACTCTGGGATGCCACCTGGCAGATGGACAAGGACCTGGGGACGAACTATCACGAGCGGGTCAAGAAGTTCTGGAAGACCATGGAAGAGGGCGGTGTGGCCATGTCGGGGGCCATCACGGATGCCAAGGGCAACCGCGCACAGCGGCCCTCGCAGCAGAAAAACAAGGACAGCAACCTCCATGTCAAGGAGATCCGGCCCGACGGGATCGTGATCCGCGGCTACAAGTGCCAGATCTGCGGCGTGGCGGCGGCCCACGAGATCATCGTCACGCCGGGCAGCGGCTACGGCGAGGCCGACAAGGACTTCTGCGTCGCCTGCGCGGTGCCGCGCGACGCGCAGGGGCTCACCATCGTCGAGACCCGGCGGCCCAGCGACGCCCGCGACGAGGAAGAAGGGTGGGACGCCCCGAAGGCGGGAAACATCACCCAGACCTTCCTCATCTTCGACGACGTCTTCGTCCCCACCGAGCGCGTCTTCATGTGCGGGGAGTTCAAGTACACCGGGAAGCTTCTCATGAACTTCACGGCCATCTACCGGGCCGCTATCGGCGCCTGTGTCGCGGGCCAGGGAGATATCATGATCGGGGCGGCCATCAACATGGCCCGGGCCAACGGCCTGAGCATGCGGCCCTTCCAGGAAAAACTCAACCAGATGGCCATCAACAACGAGATCACCTATGGTCTGGGCCTCGGCTCCATGATGAGGGGCAAGAAGCAGCCCTCGGGCCTCTTCGTCCCCGATTCGCTGCTGGCCCACGCCAACAAGACCCAGGTGGCGAAGCTCCCCTACGAGACGAAGGTGCTCGCCCAGGACATCTCGGGAGGCATCGCCGAGACGGGGTGCTTCCCGTCCTTTGCCGATGTCCAGTCGCCCCTTTACGGCAAACACATCCTCGAGGCTCTGACCGCGGGGGCCGACGGCGAGACGCGGGCCCGGGCGGCGCGGCTTGTCGAGTGGCTCACCGTGGGCGGCGGAATCCCGGGCTGCATGCACGGAGGGGGCTCGCCCGACGGCGCAAGGCTCGTCGTCAGGGCCTTTACTCCCTGGGAGCAGTATGCCGCCGAGGCCAGGCGTATCGCCGGGATCGCGGCGGAGCTCACCGAACCGGCACCGGTGAAAAAATAGGCCCGACAGGAGCAGGATGTGACGCCGCTAAGAAGCCTCGGGCTCACGAGCGCCACGGCGCTCGTGGTGGCAAACATGATCGGGGCGGGTGTTTTCTCCACGAGCGGTTTCCTGCTCGCGGATCTCGGCTCGCCGTGGTATGTGCTGGCCGCCTGGGCCGTCGGGGGCCTGCAGGCGACCCTCGGGGCGATCTGCTACGGGGCGCTTGCACGGCGCATCCCCGAGTCCGGCGGCGAGTACCTCTTTCTGTCCCGCACCCTGCACCCGGCGGCGGGATACGTCGCGGGGTGGCTTTCCCTTCTTGTCGGCTTCTCGGCCCCGCTGGCTGCCGCGGCTTTCGCCTTCGGCACCTATGCACGGCCCTGGCTCGGGGGCATCGCGCCCGCCCTGGCCGGTTCAATCCTGATCCTTGCCTTTGCGGCCGTTCATGCCGTCGAGGTGAGGCGAGGTGCACAGGTGCAGAACGGGGCGGTCCTCGTCAAGGTCGCGCTGATTGTCGCCTTTGTCGCGTTTGCCGCCTGCAGGATCGGACTCCCTGCAGCAACTCCCGATCCCCCCTTCCCCGTTGCGGCCTTCGGGGTTTCGCTCATCTGGATCTCCTTCAGCTACTCCGGCTGGAATGCGGCAGTCTATGTCGCAGGCGAGGTGCGCAACCCGGAGAAGACGATCCCCCGGGCACTGATCCTCGGCACGGCGCTGGTCACGCTTCTTTACCTGGGGCTCAATGCCGTGTTCGTCTTTTCCGCCCCCATTGCCGAGCTGGCCGGGAAGCTCGAGGTTGGGCGGATCGCGGCCCGGGCAGTGGGCGGGGCCTTCCTGGAGGCGGCCGTGGCGGGGCTCATCGCCCTTGCGCTCGTCAGCAGTGTGTCCTCGCTTGTCATGGCCGGGCCACGCGTCTATGCACAGATGGCGGCCGACGGGGTCCTGCCCCGATGGCTTGCCGCAACCTCGGGCCCCCCGAGGATGGCCATCGCCCTGCAGGCCGGGCTTGCCCTTCTCTTTCTCTGGAGCGCAACCTTCGATGCGCTTCTCACCTGGATCGGGTTCACCCTGAGCATCAGCACGGCGGCCACCGTGGCTGCACTGATCGTTTTGCGAAAGCGGGAAGGGAAAGCCCTGGCCGTGCCCGGCTACCCCGTTGTCCCCTGGCTTTTCCTCGCCGGGGTCGTGGCCATGACGGCATTCACGGTGGTGCAGCGGCCGATGGAGAGCCTCGCGGGGTTCGCCACGATTCTGGCCGGGCTGGCGGCATGGAAAATCCAAAAAGAAAGTGCAAAAGTGCCTTAGTGTCTGAGTGCAGAAGTGAAGAAAATGAGAAAAATTCATTCATTCCATCACTCAGACACTTAGACACTCAGTCACTCAGACACTTTCTTTCTCATCTCATGCAGGAGGTTCAGACATGAAAACCCTGGACAGGCGGGAATTTCTTGAACGGGCCGGTGGGTTGGCCGGTCTGCTGGCGAGTGGGGCAATGGCGCCCGCGGCGTTTGCCCAGACGAGGGATACCGCCCGCCTGACGTCCAAGGCCGACCCCGCCCGGATCCGGAAGATTCTGGACGAGATGGAAACGAAGATTGGCCGCTACTGGAGCACACCCCGCAAGGATGCCGAGCTGCTCCATCTCATGGTCAAGGCAACCCGCGCAGCAAACGTCCTCGAGGTGGGTACGTCCCAGGGTTACTCGGCGATCTGGATGGGCCTTGGCCTGGAGGAGACGGGAGGGAGGTTGACAACGATCGAAATCGACACTGCGCGCCATGCCCTCGCGCAACGGAATGTCAGGGAGGCAGGGCTTTCCGGGAGGGTCACGCTGGTCCGGGGAGATGCCCACCGGGAGATTGCGGGACTCAAGGGTCCTTTCGACTTCGTGTTCCTCGATGCCGACAAGGCCGGCCAGATGGATTACTTCAAAATTCTCTACCCGAAAAAGCTTGCCCCCGGGGGGATGATCGCCGTGCACAACGCCGTCACCGAGGCCGGGGACATGAAGGACTATACGGACATGATCCGCAGGCACCCCGACTTCGACACGGTCATCATCAGCGCCACAATGGATGACGGCATCTGCCTGAGTTACCGCCGCCGGGCTTCGTGAAGGAGCGGAATGCAGAGTAAAGCCCCTCGCTCCAGGGGTTTTTCATTTCAATCCAGACCGCAACGGAAATAATGCGCAGAGTCAGTCAGCGGGCGAGGGGGCCGTTGGCCAGGAGGTGCAGCTGCCAGGAGATGACACCCGCGAAGAGCAGCGCCGTGCCGGCAAGGATTACCCGGAAGAGCCTGAGCCGGCTGTAGAGGCAGATCAGGACCAGCAGGGAGGAGACGGCCGCGACCTTCCAGATCCAGAACCGGTCGCCATAGGCGTCGATGGCCGCACGGACGACGGGGTTGCACTCGGCGCCCCCCGTGGCGAGGATCACCTGCGTGAAGATGGCATCGAGGATGTTCAGCCCCGCCACGAGGATGACAAGCGAGGCAAGCCCCACGCCATATTCGAACTGATGCAGATCTTCCCTGGATGCCTTCATCGGTCGCACCTGGTTATTTTATCGGGAGATCGGCGTCCGGACCTTAGACTTTTTTCGCAGGACCGCCGTGACCGCATTTTCCATTTACAAGTTTCGAATTTGCCGGTACGATTCTTCACCTTTCATTGAGGAAACTCCACATGAGGATCGTCGTCGTCGGGGCGGGCTGGGCCGGATGCGCCGCCGCCCTTTCCGCAAGAAAACAAGGGGCCGAGGTTGTCCTCGTCGAGCGGACGGACATGATCCTGGGGACGGGGCTTGTGGGCGGGATCATGCGAAACAACGGCCGCTTCACCGCCGCCGAGGAAATGATCGCCCTGGGCGGGGGCGACCTGTTCGAGCTCGCCGATGCCAACTCCCTTCACCGCAACATCGAGTTTCCCGGGCATCCCCACGCCTCGCTCTACAACGTAGCAACCATGGAGCCCATCGTCAAGGCCCATCTCGAGTCCAAAGGGGTCGAGATTCAGCTCTCCACGCGGGTCAATGACGCGGAGATGAAAGACGGCCGGATCATCGCCGTCCACGGGATCGAAAACGACGAGACGGTCAGTTTTCCTGCCGATGCCTATGTCGACACGACGGGAACCGCAGGGCCCCCGGGCCAGTGCGCGAAATATGGAAACGGCTGCGTCCTGTGCATCCTTCGCTGCCCCGCCTTCGGCGGCAGGGTGAGCCTGACGGCCCTGTGCGGCGTCAAGGAGCGGGTGGGAAGGAAGGGCGGCCAGATCGGCTCCATGAGCGGCTCCTGCAAGCTCCTCAAGGAGTCCCTGTCCCGGGACATTGCCGATGTGCTGACCCGGAAAGGCGTCGTCGTTGTCCCCCTTCCCCTTTCCCTGCAGAAGGAGGTGCAAACCTCCATCAAGGCCTGCCAGCAGTACGCCATCCCGGAATTCCAGGCAAACCTCATCCTCCTGGACACGGGGCATGCCAAGCTCATGGTCCCTTTTTTCCCGCTGGCGGCCCTGCGGAAGATCCCCGGGTTCGAGAACGCCCGCTACGAGGACCCCTACGCGGGCGGCCTGGGCAACTCCATCCGCTACGTGGGTATGTCGCCCCGCAACGACGCCCTGAAGGTCGATGGCGTGGAGAACCTTTTCTGCGCAGGCGAGAAGGCGGGGCTTCTCGTGGGCCACACGGAGGCCATCGTCACGGGGACCCTTGCCGGGTGCAATGCCGTACGGTACATCCGGGGCGAAAAATCGCTGGTTCTGCCCGATACGCTCGCGGCCGGCGACGCGATCGGGTACGTGGGGACGCAGATGGCAACCGAGGAGGGCCTGGCCTTCAAGTACACCTTCTCGGGGTCGGTCTACTTCGAGCGGATGAAGGAAAAGGGCCTCTACGTCATCGACAGGGAGGAAATCCGCCGAAGGGTCGACAGGGCTGCGATGACGGGTATTTTTTCCGGAAGAGCCTGATCACACAGAAAGAACAAGGGGGGAAACCTGTGGAACTCACACTCGCGCACTGGGTTTATGCCTTTTTCATCGTGGCGGTCCTCGTCACCATGGCGCTGCGCCGGGAAACGCCGATCGTATGCCTCGTGGCATCCCTGGTTCTCGGATGGGTTGTCACGGGCAGTTTCGTCAAGGCTGTCCAGGCCGTCTTCAATTCCATCACGGTGGCCTTCAGCGAACTGCTGGGGATTATCGCCATCATCTCGATCATCGTGGCCATGGCGAAGATGCTCGAGGAAACAGGAATTGCGGAAATGATGTTCCGGCCGGTCCAGAAAATGCTCGTCTCCCCGGAGATCGCCTTCTGGGTCATGGGTCTTGTCATCATGCTCGTGGCATGGGTCATCTGGCCCTCGCCGGCCATCGCACTGGTTGGCGCGCTGCTTCTGCCCGCGGCCATCAAGGCGGGTCTATCCCCCATCAACGCCGCCATGGCCATCAGCATGTTCGGCTACGGCTGCGCACTGACGACCGACTTCATCATCCAGGGCGCCCCGGGCATCACCGCCAAGACGGCCGGCGTTTCTGTAGATGCCGTCATGGGGAAGAGCCTCCCCATGCTCGCCGTCTGGGCGGCCATCGCACTGCCCCTGTCCTTCCGATCCGTGAGGAGGGACATCCGGGCCAACGCCGGAAAACCCATCGAGTGGGCCCCCTTCGAGGCCTCGGCCGAGGCCCTGAAGGAGCGCGAGAAGTGGACGGCAGCCAACGCCGGTTTCAAGAAGATCGCGCTTCCGGTCATTGCCGTCCTTTTTGCCCTCGACGTGGTCGGGATGCTGGTCCTCAAGCTGCGGGGAGGCGATGCCACGGCGCTGCTGGGCGGGACCGTCGGGATCATCATGGTCTTCGTCGCCCTGGGAGGGTATGGCAAGGAAGGGTTCGAAAAACTCACCGAGCACACCCGCGCAGGCTTTATGTTCGGGATCAAGATCTTCGCACCGGTTCTGCTGATCGCCGCTTTCTTCTTCATGGGCTCCCCGGGCACGGCAAAGGCCATCTTCGGTGAAGGGGCCAAGGGGCTTCTCTTCGACCTGGGACAGGCCCTGGCAAGCACCGTTCCGCTGAGCGCTGTTCCCATCGCCGTCATCCAGGCCTTGGTGGGCGGCATCACGGGCCTCGACGGCTCCGGGTTCTCGGGACTCCCGCTGGTGGGCACCCTCGCCCAGGCCCTGGGCGGCCCCACGAAACTCGACATCGCCACCCTCGGGGCGCTGGGGCAGTTCTTTGCCGTGGCCGTGGGCGGCGGCACCATCATCCCCTGGGCCCTGATCCCCGCTGCGGCCATCACGGGAACGGACCCCGTAGAGATCGCCCGCAGAAATCTCTGGCCCGCCATGGCGGGGTTTGTCGGTGTCATCGTCGTGGCGATCTTCCTGCTGTAACGAATGAAAAGAGCAAAACCTTTAAAGAGGATTTTCAAAAGGGGATTCCACTGGAAATCCGGGAGGACAGCATGGAAAAAGAACAGATCCGAAAATACGGCCTGGACCTCGGGGTGGATGCCGTCGGCTTTGTCGCCCTCGAGGACTACAAGTCACCCAAGTCCCCGGATCCGAAAAGCTATCTCCCGAAGGCGAAGTCCATCATTGTGCTCGCCCACCGGATGATCGACGGGGCCCTCGACAGCAAGAACCCGCGGTTCAACATCGCCGGCCGCATGGCGGTGATGGACACCTCGAAGAGCCACCTCTACCTCATGGCGCGATTCATCGAGGGGCGGACGGGCAAAAAAACATCCCCGGTGCTCTCCTCGTACCCCCTCGACATGGAAGCCCCGACGCTTGGCCTCGTGGGCGACATCTCGCTGAGGCACGCCGCTGTTGCATCGGGCCTCGGCGTCTTCGGCCGGCACAACCTCGTGATCCACCCTCGCTTCGGGTCCAGGCTGAGCTTCACGGGGCTGCTCACGGAGTTGCCGCTCTCTTCGGATGAACCCCTGAAGGATGAACTCTGCAACGACTGCGGTCTCTGCGTCGATGCCTGCCCGGGAAAGGCGCTCGAAACGGAGGGGCGAACAGAAGAAATGAAGTGCCTGAGGGCATCTCAGCCTTTCGGGATACCCGGTCTGTACGGCTATCTCCGGAAGTTTATCGGGAAGACGCCGGAGGAACAGCAGGCCCTCCTCAAGGACCCGCTGCTCATGAGCCTCTATCAGGCATCCTTCATCGGGTTTCAGTACACCTGCTTCAACTGCATCGCCGTCTGCCCCATCGGCGAGATGTGCTGATGTGCGCAGGTGAAGACCGGCAGGGCAAAATGCCGCCGGAACAGAAAAGCCCCTCTTGCCGGAGGGGCTTTTCACGTCCGGAGATCATGCCTGGGCTTTCTTGGCCTGCCATCGGGATTTGAAGAAGAAGTATCCGACGATGACAAACGTCGCCAGGGGTGTGAGCCACTCGGGCACGTGGTACCGGAAGCCGTGGGCGAGCATCACGCAGCCCAGGACGAAGACGGAGTACATGGCGCCGTTCTTGAGGTAGACATATTTCTTGATCCTGTCGACGCCGTAGACCGTAAGCTGCCGGACGACGACAGCGCCGATCCCGTTTCCGAGAAGGATCAGCGGAACCGACAGGGTAAATGCGAAGGCCCCTACGACGCCGTCGATGGAGAAGGTCAGGTCGATCACCTCCAGGTAGAGGATCTTGCCGATGTCGGACATGTGGGCTTCGCCGGAGAGCAGGCGCGCCTCCTGCTCCTCGGCGTAGCGTTTGAAGCCGTGGGTGATGAAGAAGGCCGACGAGCCCACGACGGCCCCGAAGGCGAGCATCGGGCTGTCATCGAGTGCAAACCAGACGATCGCCGTCAGTGCGATGGAAACGACGGCATAGAACCAGGCCCCCTGGCGGGCGATGATGCGCTCGACGGGGAGCCCGTATTTTTTCGGTTCGAGAAAAATCCAGTGAAAGAAAAGGAAAACGAAAAAGACCCCGCCCCCCATGAGCAGGACGGGAGAGCTGTCCTGGATGGCCTTGAGGGCAACCGCGTCGCCGGTGAGGCTCGCCGTGAAGGCATCCCAGGGCCCCAGGCCCGGCGTCATGACCCAGACGATGAGCCAGGGCAGAAGCCCGCGGACACCGAAGACCGCGATCAGGATTCCCCAGGTGAGAAACCACCTGCGCGCCCGCGGCTGCATCCCCTGCAGGACCTCGGCGTTGATGATGGCGTTGTCGATGCTGGTGATCGACTCGAAGAGGGCAAGACCCAGGACGATGAGGATGGCGGAGGTGATATCCATTTCCGGGTTACCTTAAGTGATTTAGAACAGAAAAGCACGGGGAAAGGATAAGGGGCAATGCGTCGATCGTCAAGCCAAAAGACTTTTTCTCGCCGCCTCGAACCGGCGCGCCATTCGCACGAAGACCGATAGGAAGGACCATTCCGCAGCGAGGAGAATTCGCCTTCTCCCTGATAAGGTGCAAAGCGATTCCTCGAGGGCGCTGACCAGGACCACGCCGGGCCGGTCGACTGCAAAGCACTCGCCTGCCCGGATCAGATGATCCCCCGGAGCGCCTGCCTGGGTCAGCCACAAAATCCCTTTCCTGCACAAAATGACCCTGCCCGCAACATCCCCGTCCAGCCGGATCATCTCATCGCGGCACAGCCTGAGTGTTTCTTCTGATTTCATCATCGAGCCCTCTCTGTTTTGAAATGTGATCGAACCGGCAGGCTTTTCAGCAAGCTCCACCCGTTGACGGGATCAAGTATAGACAAAGCGAGGAAAAGGAAAACAGATTCAGCGACTGGATTTGTTAGGCAAACAGATATTGTTTTTTAAAACTGTTATGGTAATAAAACAGATCAACTGTGTCTTCCCGGTTTCTGCGGGGAACCCTATGATCTATTGCAGGAAAGGTGAACCGGACATGAAAACAAAGGCGAATGCCCTCTACGAGGAAGTGGCCGGGAAGATGGACCACCTGATCCGGCACGGCACATACCGGACGGGCGACCGGATCCCGTCGATCCGGGACATCAGCCGCTCCATGAAGGTGAGCATCTCGACGGCACTCGAGGCCTATCGCCTCCTGGAGGTGAGGGGACTCATCGAGGCGCGCCCCCAGTCGGGCTACTACGTCTCGCCGCCGCGGCTTATGCCGGTCACGGAGCCGCAGCTCTCCAGGGCGGAGCTGAAACCGGCCGAAGCGAGCATCAGCGAGATCGCCCGGGTCATCGTGAAGGATGCCTCGAGCCCGTCCTTTGTCAACCTCGGCATGGCGACACCGAACGTGGATCTGCTGCCCGCAAGAAAGCTCAACCGGATCCTTGCCTCCGTCGTGCGGATAAAGGACGCAACGAGCGTCTCCTACATCTTCTCGAACGGCTATGAACCGCTGCGCATGCAGATCGCCCAGCGGGCGATCCAGGCCGGCTGCCCGCTGACCCCCGACGAGATCATCGTCACCACGGGCTGCCACGAGGCGATCGCCATTTCGCTTCGGGCCCTGTGCCGGCCCGGGGACGCCGTGGCCATCGAGTCGCCCTTCTTCTTCAACCACCTGCAGGCCATGGCCGCCATGGGACTGAGGATCGTGGAGATCCCGTCGAGCCCGAAGGAGGGAATCAGCCTGGAGGCCCTGGGCTACGCCCTGGAACAGACGCCCGTGAAGGCCTGCCTGGTGAGCGCAAACTACAGCAACCCGACGGGAAGCTCCATGCCCGATCACCGCAAGAAGGCCCTGGTGAAGATGCTTGCCGAAAGGCAGATCCCGCTCATCGAGGACGACATCTACGGCGATCTCTCCTTTTCCGACACGAGGCCCCGGGCGGCAAAATCATTCGATGAGAAAGGGCTCGTCGTCCTCTGCTCGTCCTTCTCGAAGACGCTTGCGCCGGGATACCGCGTCGGGTGGGTCGCGCCCGGCCGCTACCGGAGGGAGATCGAGCACCAGCGCATGATCAACACACTGGCCCCTGCCTCGCCGACGCAGATGGCGATCGCCGAATTCCTGGCCAGCGGGGGCTACGAGCGCCACCTGCGCAAGGTGAGGCGGATCTACGAAAAGCAGCTGGGGCGGATGCTCGAGGCCGTCCGCCGGCACTTCCCCGAGGGGACGAAGACGACCCGTCCCGACGGCAGCTTCATCTTCTGGGCGGAGCTTCCCGCAAGCGTGGATTCGCTGGAACTGTTCCGAGAGGCGAGAGAAAAAGGGATCTCGATTGCGCCCGGCCCGATCTTCTCGAATTCTGGCAAGTACCGAAACTTTCTGAGACTCAACGCCGCACACTGGTCGCCGAAGGTCGAGCGTGCCCTCGAGACCGTTGGCGGCCTTGCACTGGAACAGGTGTCCTGAACGAAAAAGGGGACAGTCTTCTTTTTCCTTTTTTACCGGATTCGTCCCTGGACGGACGCGATCCGTTCTTCGGCTTCGCGGGTCATCCTCTCCAGGAGTTCCGCGCAGGTGGGGATGTCGCGGACGAGCCCCACGGACTGGCCCACCATCATGGGGGCGAGGTCCACGTTGCCCGTATCCCAGGCCTCGCTGATCCGCTTTCCCATGATGAGCGGCAGGATCTCCTCGAAGCCCCCGCCCCGTTTTTCGATCGCCAGGATGTCCTCCACGTTCCTGTTCTTGAGGGCCCGGGCCTGCAGGTGGATGGACTTGCAGATGAGCGTCGTGTCCTGCTCCTGCCGGAGGACGATCTCATGCTTGATGTTGTCGTGGACCTGGCATTCCTTCGTGGCCATGAAGCGCGTGGCCATCATGACCCCCTCGGCGCCCAGCATGAGGGCCGCCGCAAGCGAGCGGCCGTCGGCAATTCCCCCGGCGGTGACCACGGGAATGGAGACGGACTCGACGATGCGGGGGGTGAGGACCATGGTGGTCACATCGTCGTTGAGCGGGTGCCCGCCCTCCTCGATGCCGGCCGCGTAGATGCCGTCATAGCCGGCCTCCTGGGCGTGAAGGGCGTGGCGGACGGAGCCCACCTTGTGAAACATCCGGACCCCGGCCTTACGGAGCATTCCCATGAATTCGGGTCCGCAGGCCTTGTCGATGGGGGCGCCGGAGATCTCGACGCCGGCCACTCGCTCCTCGGCACAGACCCGCAGGTACATCTTGTGGTGGGCGCCGGAGATCCGCACAGACGGCAGGATGGTGACATTGACCATGAAGGGTTTGCCGGTGAGCGCCCGGACCTCGCGAATGGCCGCCCGGAAGGTTTCCTCCGTCTCGTAGTTGGCCGCCGTGAGGTTCCCCATCCCTCCGGCGTTCGAGACGGCCGCACACAGCGGCGGCTTGCAGATCCACATCATGGCCCCGCAGAGGATGGGGTACTGGATTCCGAACATCTCGGTGATACGGGTCCTGATCATGGGCGCCTCCCGCGAAAGTGAAGCTCCCCGCCCACAGGGCGGGGCTTCCCGGCAAGGATAGAATTAGACATGATTGCGCGCCCTACCCCGCCTGCAAGGCGGGGCTTGCGGGACGCGCCCCCGGTCATTCGAGCACCGGACGAGCCGGGCCATTCAAAAGGGCCCGGACATCCCGGGTCCCCCGAAATAACACAGGCGCCCGGATTTGTCGAGAGTCGCAAGACAATCGGCGATTTCCCGGCTTGCGCGAACGGTCGCGCCCGTTGCATGGGTCGAGGCCCCGAGGGGCTTCATCAGGACTTTCAGGTTTCCGGGGTTTTGTGCTATAGACACAGGAATTGACAGAACGTGATCTTCTTCATATGTTCACAACCCTGGCGTGAGCCTCATCAAACAAACCCATGAACGGGGGGTATCGATGAAAATTGAGATTCCTTATGGTGACGGCATCGACACGGTGGAGCTGGCTGACGGCAACGTCGAGCAGGTCATCGTTCCCAATACCGTAAAGACCGCCGATGAGATGGAAACGCTCCGGGGCGCCATATTCCACCCGCTCAAGTCGCCGGGCCTCGATGCCTTCCTGAAGGACCGCGCAAACATTCTCCTCGTCGTCAACGACGCAACTCGCCCGACGCCGACAGGCAGGGTCCTCGAAATCATCTACCCGATGCTGAAAGGCAAGAACTTCAAGGTGATCATCGCGACGGGAAGCCACCGGGCGCCGACCGAGGAGGAGTACGACTTCATCTTCGGCAAGCTCTACGGGCAGCTCAAGGACCGCATCCATGTCCACGATGCCAAAAAGAGCGAGTGCTTCTCCCTCGGGAAAACGAGACACGGCAACGAGATGATGCTGAACACGCTCGTCAGGGATGCAGATGCCATCATCCCGATCGGCAGCATCGAGCCGCACTACTTTGCCGGATATACCGGCGGCCGCAAGTGCTTCATGCCCGGGGTAGCCGGCTATGACTTTATCACGGCCAATCACAAACTGGCCATTTCACGGGCCGCGCAGGCCATGGTCCTGAAGGGCAACCCCGTTGCGGAAGAATTCGACGACGCGGAGAAACTCCTGGAAAAACTCAACATCTTCGCGATCATGACCGTCCTGGACGGCGAGCACCGGGTGTACGCGGCGGCAGCGGGGGACTTGAAGGAATCCTTCTATTCGCTGCTCCCGAAGGCCGATGAGGTCTTCGTCGTCCCGATCAAGCGGCTGGCCGAGATCGTCGTGACCGTTGCCCGGGAGCCCAACGACATCGATCTCTACCAGTCGCAGAAGGCCCTGGACAACGGGAAAACGGCCCTGAAAGACGGCGGGATCATCATCCTGGTTTCCGCATGCCGCAGCGGGATCGGCTCGCAGGCATTCATGGACCTGCTCAGCTCCGAGACGAGCTGCAAGGCAGTCATCGACAAGCTGGACCGGGAATACAAGCTGGGTTATCACAAGGCAGGCAAGATGGCCGAGATCGGCGTGAAGGCCCAGATGTGGGCCGTCACCCCCCTGGACGCAACCCTGATCAGCAAGGGCCACATGCGGCCCTTTGACAGCGTCTCCGGGGCCCTGAAAGAGGCCCTCAGGGAGAAGGGCCCCGGTGCGAAGGTCACCTTCATCATGGACGGGGGAATGACGATCCCGAGGCTGACGGCGCCCTAGAGTCGGACAAGTACCATTGACAGAACAGACCGGTTCCCCTAATATTGCGCGGACTCGAAAAAGGAATCCCTGCCGGAAGCGACATCCGCAGGCCCGATGCCTGCCCGGAATGAAAAGAGCCCTAAGAAAAGATCCTCACGGGAGGCAAGCAGCATGATCACGGAAGACATCAAGAAAAAAATCCGCGGCATCGTGGGGGCGGAAAACGCCCTCGATTCCGACCTGGACCGTTTCGGCTACTCCTACGACGCATCCTTCGTGCCGCTGCTGCCCGCAAAAAAGCCGGACCTCGTCGTCCGGCCCGCAACGACGGAGGAAGTCTCGAAGATCATGGCCGTCGCATACGAGCACGCAATCCCCGTCACGCCCCGGGGCGCGGCAACGGGCCGCACCGGCGGGAGCATCCCCGTGCAGGGGGGCATTTCCCTCTCCCTGGAGCGCATGATGAAGATCGTCGAGCTGGACGTGAACAACATGATGGTCTGGGCCGAGGCGGGGGTCCGCACGATCGATCTGTACAACGCCTGTGCCGCCAAAGGGCTCTTCTACCCGCCGGACCCGGCGAGCTGGAAATTCTCCACGATCGGCGGCAACGTGGCCGAGAACGCAGGCGGGATGCGGGCGGTCAAGTACGGGGTCACGTCCAACTACGTCATGGGCCTCGAGGTCGTGCTCTCCGACGGCACGGTGCTCCAGACGGGCGGCAAGGCCATCAAGAACGTGACGGGCTACAACCTGACGAGCCTCTTCACGGGCTCCGAGGGGACGCTGGGCATCATCACCAAGGTGCTCCTCCGGGTCATTCCCATGCCGAAAAAGCGCGGCACGCTGCAGCTCATGTTCCGCACCCTCGATGACGGCTGCACGGCGGTCCACCGGATGCTGCAGTCGGGCCTTGTTCCGGCGGCAGCCGAGGTAATGGACCGATTCTGCCTCGAGGCCGTGGCGAAGCACCGCAAGACGCAGCACGACCCGGCCATCGGCGCCTGCATCGTCATCGAGATCGACGGCGAGGACGACGAGGCCCTCGCGCTGCAGACGAAGCGGATGGAAGCCGTGGCGAAGGAGTGCGGGGTCTACGAGTTCCGCGTCGCCCAGTCGCAGCAGGAATCCGACGATCTGTGGGCCATCCGGCGGGGCATCAGTTCCGCCATTGCCAGCATCCTGCCGAACCGCCTGGGCGAGGACATCTCGGTCCCGCGGGACGCCTTCCCCGAGGTGGTGCGCCGGATCGCGGCCATCGCCGAGAAACACAAGCTCACCATCGCCGTCTACGGCCACGCCGGCGACGGCAACATCCACCCATCCATCCTCTGCGATCTGAGCAAACCCGGGGAGGAGGAGCGGGTCCACGGGGCCGTCGAAGATCTGTTCGACGTGACACTGTCCGTCGGGGGGACCCTGTCCGGCGAGCACGGCATCGGGATCACCAAGCGGCCATACATTACCAAGGCCCTCGGCGAGGCAGGGGTAAAGGCGCTCAATGCCGTCAAGCAGGCCCTCGACCCGAAAGGCATCTTGAACCCCGGCAAGATCTGGTGAGCATCGAAGAGGAAACGAGAAAACCATGCCTAAAAATATAAACGACACATACCTTCAGGAAGCGAAAAAAATCGTCAGCCAGTGTGACCGTTGCGGCACCTGCCTTCCGGCCTGCCCCCTTTTCGAGGCGAGAAATGTTGAAGCATCCAGCGCGCGCGGCAAGAATGTCATCGCACGGGCCCTGATCGAGGGGGGGCTCGAGCCCACGCCGGAGATGCTGGCCAAGGTCAACTTCTGCCTGTTGTGCCGGGCCTGCGTCGACACCTGCCCGAGCAAGATCGCAACCGACGAGGCGATGATCAACATCCGCCAATACCTCGTGAACAAGACGGGGGATGCGAATGCCAAGAACAGGGCCATGGGCGGCATCCTGAAGAGCCGAGCCCTGGTGAAGCTAACGGCGAAAACCCTGGCGCTCCTTCGCAAGCTCGGCCTCAACAGCGTCTTCCCCCACGGGATGGTGCCGGAAGAGTATACGCGGGCGCATTTCCTGGCCGCTTTCTCGGGGCCGGCCTCCCTGGGGCAGAAGGCGCCCCCCTCCGATGTGGCCGTCACGGCGGCAACGAAAGTGGCCTATTTCGAGGGCTGCGGCATGCGGATGATGTTCCCCGAGGCCGCGGCGGAGACGCTCGAGATCCTCAAGACATCAACGAAACCCCTTGTGAAGGACAATGTCTGCTGCGGACTGCCGCACCTGGCCCATGGGCTTCGCGACGAGTTTCTGGAACTGGCCAGGAAGAATATCCGGATCTACGAGGATGCCGATGCCGTCGTGTGCGACTGCGCAAGCTGCGGCGGCACCCTCAAGCACATCGCATCGTACTTCGCCGACGACCCGCAATGGAAAGACCGGGCGGCCGCCTTCAGCCGCAAGGTGATGGACCTGACGGAGTACCTGGCCAAGGTCGGCTACACGCCGCGGCAGAAGGTGGAGACGACCTTCACCTACCACGACCCCTGCCATCTCGGTCGGGGCCAGGGGATCAAGAAACAGCCTCGCGACCTTCTCAGGGCGGCAGGGAAGTTCGTCGAAATGAAAGAGGCCGACGTCTGCTGCGGCGGGGCGGGGTCTTTTCACATGGACTACCCCGACATCGCGTCGACGATCCTCGACAAGAAGCGGGCAAACATAGAAAAAACCGGAGCGGCCATCGTGGTGACGGGCTGCCCCGGGTGCCTGATCCAGCTTGCCAAGGCGGCAAAGGCCAGCGGCGGCAAGTTCAAGGCCATGCACATCAGCCAGGTGATCTGAGGAAAAATCTCCCCCCTCGCCAGGACTTCGACCCAAAGCCCCGCCGGGAGGACGAAGGAACCCTCACGTTCCTGCAAAATGCCGGAGGAGCCGGTTTCATGAAGAAAATTCTCGTCGCCGGCGAGCAGGACCCCGTCCGCGAGGAGCTCAGCCTTGCGCTGACCGACGAAGGGCACGACGTGGTCACGGCCCGCAGCGGCGCGGAATGCCTCGCGGCTGCCGAAAAGGAAGACTTCGACCTTGTGCTGCTGGCCATGCGGTTTGCGGACATGAACGGGATCGATGTCCTTCGGAGCCTGCGGAAGAGCCATCCCGATACGACGGTCATCATGATGACCGCCCACGGCGACATCGAGTCGACGCGCAAGGCACTCTCGCTGGGCGCCTTCGATTTCATCCACAGGCCGGTGACGGCACGGGCCGTCGTCTCCATCATCAAGACGGCCCTGGAGATTCGTTGCCTGCGCCGTGAATTCCAGCAGATCATCTACAAGAACAAGGAGCGCTACGGGTACCACAACCTGATCGGCAAGAGCGAGGTTCTTCAGGGTGTCCTCGAGGTCCTGGCCCTCGTGGCCACGAACGACGCGGCCACGATCCTCATCGAGGGGGCCAGCGGTACCGGGAAGAGCCTCGTGGCCAAGTGCCTGCACTACAACGGCCTGCGCGCCTACCAGCCCTTCGTGGAGATCAGCTGCGCCTCCATCCCCCCCACCCTGCTCGAATCGGAGCTCTTCGGCTACGAAGCCGGGGCATTCACCGACGCCAAGCGGCCGAAAAAGGGCCTCATCGAGCTGGCCCACGGGGGAACCGTCTTCCTGGACGAAATCGGGGAGATGCACCCGGCGCTGCAGGCCAAGATCCTCCAGGTTCTCGAGGAAAAAACGTTCAGGCGGGTCGGCGGCACAAAAAGCCTGGAGGTGGACACCCGCATCATCGCCGCGACCAACAGGGACCTGAAAGCGGCCGTCGAGAGCGGCGCGTTCCGGCAGGATCTCTATTACCGGCTCAACGTGATCAACATCCACCTGCCCACGCTGCGTGAGCGCAACGCCGACGTCATGCCGCTGATCGACCACTTCATCCACCATTACAGCAGGGAGCTTCGCAAACCCGTCAAGACCGTGTCCGACGAGGCGCGTGAGCTGCTCGTCCGGTACGACTGGCCAGGGAATGTGCGCGAGTTGCTCAACACCGTCGAGAGGATCATGATCCTGGAGGACGGCGCGAGCATCACGCCGGGCAACCTGCCGCCGGAGATCCTGAAGCGCGGCGGCAACGGGAAGAAACCTCTCGTCCCGAACCCGGCCGACTTCCTCGTGGAAGGGACAGCGGCCGACTACCAGGCGCTCACGCGAGAGTTTCAGTCCGGCATGATCCACAGGGCCCTGGAGCGAAGCGGCGGCAACAAATCCGAGGCGGCCCGGGCGCTCGGTCTCACCCGCCTGGCCCTCTATCACCAGATGAAACGCCTTGACCTGTTGAAAAAATGAACGCTTACGATTTCATCACCTGTTAAAACATTTAACACCTGTCGGCCCGCCGAAACGCCTTCCACGATCTCCCCGCAATGGATCCTGCAAAACGGAATCACCCGTAACGTTCTTGTTTATCAGTGAATTATCCCTTCCGTCCCGCGCCCGCGAGGATGGCCCCGGTCCGTCGAAACACGGGTTTTCGCGCTGGCACTTCCCTTGCTCTATGCAAGATGATCTTCAATCAAAATTTATCCGGGATCGGTTGTGCAGGGCGCCTCTTTTCCCCGTTCATCCTGTACACCCGATACGTGTGTCCGGCGAATCCCTTTGATCTTTGACAGAAGCAACCGCTTGCCTTGCAACGCAAAGACGCACGGAACCCTGAAGGGTATCGATAGGTTGTTATCGAGAATGGGTCTATTTCAGCACGAAAGGAGGTGAACAGGGGAGAATGGGAGGGAGAAGGAAAGCCATCGTGATCCCGGCTTTCCGCGGTTCATCAACTTTTTTATTTTATCATTCATGTTTTACCCATTCATCAATTCATATTCGAAAAGGGAGGACTCGTTATCATGGCACAGGAACATACCTTCGCCACCCCGGCGCCCGCCGGTCTGGCCGCACTCGCAGTTGCATGCTTTGGTTTCGCCGCAGTATTTCTTGGCTGGGTTAAGGTCGAAGGCCTGCCCATCCTGTTTGCGTGGCTCGTCGGCGGCGGTGTCGTCCAGTACACGACGGCCGTCATGGAATTGAAGGATCACAACATCACCGGTGGCAACGTCTTTCTGTTCTTCTCGGCCTTCTTCATGTTCGGCGCCTCGCTGAGCGTTCTGTCCAAGTTCCTCATGATCAAGTTCGGCATGGCACCCCACGCCTACGTCGAGGGATGGACCTGGATGGCCGGGGCCGGCTTCCTCACCCTGGTGACCCCCGCCTACCTGAAGGGCAACAAGCTCATCTTTTTCCTGGTCGTTTTCGTCGACATCGTCCTGTGGACCATCGTGGGTCTCGACCTGGGCAAGATCGACCCCGCAATCGGCAAGCCGCTTGTCGGCTGGCTTCTGATCGCGTCCGGCTGGATGGGCATCTACATCGCGGGCGCCGTGGTCTGCAACACGGTCTTCGGCCGTGTGATCTACCCGCTCCCGGCCCCTTTCATCAAGTAGGCCGATCGATTTCCAAGGACTCGTAAGCGTTCAACAAAGAGGCAGGCCGTTTCGGCCTGCCTCTTTTCATCGGGGGGGAGAACGTGGTAGGATACACGAAGGCAGGTTGGTTTTTCGCCGATCGCACATCGGACTGAAAGCAAGGGCCCATCATCGCATGGACAAAAGACACGCCCCAAAGAATCCCCTCAAGATACAGGACAACACCTTCCGCGACGGCCACCAGTCCATCTATGCGACCCGGATGACGACGGAGGACATGATCCCCATCGCCGAGGCGATGGACGAGATCGGATTCTGGGCCATGGAGGTGTGGGGCGGCGCGACCTTTGACACGATGCACCGTTTCCTGGGCGAGGATCCCTGGGAAAGGCCCCGCATCCTGAGACGCTATATCAAAAAAACCCCCTTTTCGATGCTCCTGCGCGGCCAGAACCTCGTGGGGTATCGCCACTACGCCGACGACGTCGTCCGGGCCTTTGTGGACAAGGCCTGCGAGGTCGGGATCGACATCTTCCGTGTTTTCGACGCGCTCAACGACCTGCGGAACATCGAGACCTGCGCCACCGGCATCAAGGCAAACGGGAAGCATTTCGAAGGCGCCGTCGTGTACTCTCTCACGGAGAGGCATCTCGGCGGCGATGTGTTCAACCTGTCCTATTACGTCTCGAAGGCCAAAAGCCTCGAGGAGATGGGTGCCGATTCGATCTGCATCAAGGACATGGCCGGCATCATGGCCCCCTACGATGCTTACGAGCTCTTCACCGAACTGAAGAAGGCCGTCAGGGTGCCCCTGCACCTGCACACCCATTACACAAGCGGCATGGGATCGATGACATGTTTGAAAGCCGTCGAGGCGGGGGTGGACATCGTGGACACCTGTCTCGCCCCATACGCCATGCGCACTTCGATGCCGCCGGTAGAGCCGCTCCTGCTGACCCTGGAAGGCAATGAACGCGACCCGGGGCTGGAGATGAGCCGCCTCCTGGAGATCGGCAAATACCTGGAATCCATCGCCCCCCGGTATCAAAAGCACCTGGCCGCAAACAGCCTGTCGCTCATTGACGAGAGCGTGATCGCACACCAGATCCCCGGAGGGATGACCTCAAACCTCGTCAGCCAGCTCAAGGAGATGAATGCCCTGGACCGTCTTTCCGAGGTCCAGCGCGAAATCCAGATCGTGCGCAAAGAGGCCGGGACGCCCCCGCTTGTCACCCCGACCTCGCAGATCATCGGTTCGCAGGCCGTCATGAATGTGCTGGCAGGGAGATACCGGACCGTCAGCAACCAGTTTCGCGACCTGTTGTTCGGGCTCTACGGGAAAACGCCCGCAGGGATCGATCCGAAAGTGCGCGAAATGGCATTGCGCGGCTCCGGGCAGGGGATCTGGATCACGGACCGGCCCGCGAACCATCTCAAACCGGAAATGGAAGCTGCCCGGCGCAAGCTCGGCGACCTGGGCAGAACGGAAGAGGATATTCTGACGTACGTGCTTTATCAGACGTCAGGCGAGCAGTTTCTGAAATGGAAGTACGGAGTGGAACCGATGCCCGAGAGCGTCAAGCCGGGGGATGCCCGGTAAAAGCCGGTCTGCACCCATGCGAAGAAAAAGGGGATCCCCGTCACGAAGCGGATCCCCTTTTTTCCCTGTCTCGCAGGATCATCGTCCCGAAACCGGCAGAGGTTACTTCACGGCATCCTTGAACGCCTTGCCCGCCGTGAACTTCGGAACTTTCTTCGCCTTCACCTTGATCATCGCGCCCGTCTGTGGATTGCGCGCCTTCCGTGCCGCCCGTTTTGCCACACCGAAGGTCCCGAAACCGGCGATGGCGACCTTGTCGCCCTTCTTCAGCGCCTTCTTGATGGCTCCGAAAACGGCATCGACGGCCGCCGCCGCCTCCTTCTTCACGCGGACCACCTTTGCCACCTCGTTGATCAGTTCGGCCTTGTTCATCTGCACCGCCCTCCTTGTATAGTTTGATCCGGATACCCGGACTGACTGCCTCGTTGAACGGCCCCGCAGCAAACTGCGTCCCTTGACACTGACCCCATTGGAGACTCAGTCCCCTGTGGGCGAAAGCCGGAACTCGATGACCGCGTCGTTCTGTTCCAGGCATTGGGACAGGCGACGCATGTTCTCTTCCTTGCGGGTCTTGATGACCAGATCGTATTCGGAAAACTTTCTGTCATGGGTGACCGCATAGCACAGGTTCGAGACACCAAAACCGTGTTCGCCCATCAGCGCACGCACTTCCGGGTCGGTCATCGCCTGCTCCCGGTGAAAACGGATGTGGGCCTGAATGTAAACGAGCATCGGAAGCTGTTGCTCCACGAGACGGTAAAGGGTCAGTGTGCTCAGGGTCAGAATCGTCACGACCGTCAGCGCGCTGTAAAAGCCCACCCCGGCCAGGATGCCGATGGCCGCCGTAATCCAGATCGAGGCCGCGGTGGTCAGCCCTCGAATCGACGCCCCTTCCTTCATGATCACGCCGGCGCCGAGAAATCCGATTCCCGTCATGATCCCCTGGGCCATGCGGGTCGGATCGACCCGTACCGTTTCGATCATGGCCCCACTGAACCAGTCCCGCTGGTATATGGTCACCAGCATGAGAAGACTTGAAGCCATGCAGACCAGGGTATGGGTTCGAAATCCCGCGGGCCGTCCGTAATAGCTTCGTTCGAGCCCGATCAGCCCGCCTGCAACCATGGCCACAAGAAGGTGGACGAGAATATCAACCGTTTCCGTGTTCATGGCCGACTCCATGTTCCATCTATCCAGGCCCTATCGATTACCGGGAGGAACCTTGGTTGAACGTTTCCCGGTCGCCTGCTTCCGTTTTGCCGCCGAGTTTTTTTCGGACGATTTTTTCGCCGCAGATCCCCCTGGCCCGCGTGAAGGGGGCGGGGGCTCCTTCCCGAGGCGCTCATCCCAGTATGCCGGGGTCCGTCTCAGATCGCGGACGTCGTATTCCACGAGGGCGGCCAGTTCTTTGACCCGGCTGCGAAACATGTCCTGGAGGCACTCGGGGATGTGCTCCTGCCTCGTGCGGTGCACACGGATGCACTCCACGCAGTTTCCGTGACGGTGGCAGCGCGTCTGCGTGCAGGGGCAATCATCGACCATGCCCGGTGCGAGCCCTTGCGCAGAATGCTCTCGGCTTCGCTTCATGAAATCCTCCGCGATCACTCACGTAACCTTATGCGATTTCTCCCGGAAGAACAATTTTTTTCATTTGAAGGGAAAGAAAAAATGGTTAGAATGCGCAAGCCCTTCGCAGATCGAGGATCGAATGCCGTGAACCGATGGTTTGAGACCCTTCATCGCACCCTGGACAGGGAGAGAATACCGCAAGACCCGAAGAAGTCTCCCCTCGTGCCGGTTCAGCACTATGCCGAGTCCCTGGGGGAGCTCCGGGAGGCCTTCTCCCGATGGTTTCAATCAAGCCTGCCGGCAAACAGCCGGATTCGCGTCTTTGTGGACGGTGTTGCCAAGAAATGCTCCGAAGGCCCGACGGCGCAAATCGACAAAGCATTCCGGGCCCTGCTGAGCGAGGCAGGCATCCCCTTCCGCTGGACGGACCTCTCCGCCGCCCTTTCCGTGTCTCCCGGAGAACTCCATGCCTCCCACGAATGCCTGGAACGGATCCGCAGCATCGTGCGGGAAGGAGAAGACGATGCGGCGGTTGTCCTCGGCTCCGGAAGCATCACGGATCTGGTGAAACACGCCCTGCATCTGGAGGGCAGGCACATCCCCTTCGTCTCGATCCCCACGGCACTCACCGTGACTGCCTTTACCTCCGCTTTTGCCATCGTCGACTTCCACGGGGCAAAACGCACTCTTCAGTCAAGACCCGTTTCCGCCGCCTTCTGGGTGAGGCCTTTTTTGGAATGCGCCCCTGCAAGCATGTCCCGGGCAGGATACGGGGATCTTCTGGCCCGCTTCGTTGCCTACGGAGACTGGTTTCTCGGGCACCGCCTGGGGGTCATGGAGCGATATGACGAGTCGGCCTTTCGCCTCATGGAACCTTTTGCCGGGGGTATCCGTGCGGCAGCCGGCGGGTTTGCAGGCTATCCCCTGCCGCAGGATGCCACGGCCTGTACCGCCGCGGCACTGGCCATGGCGGGGATTTCCATGTCCACCGCCGGCGAGACGACCCCGCTATCCGGCTTCGAGCACGTCATCAGCCACGCCCTTGATTTTCTGAGGCTGACGGCGGGCCGGGATCTCGTCTTTCACGGGGAGCAGGTTGCTCTGGGCTCCCTGGTGAGCGCCCGGACCATCGACCGACTCCTGGCGATTGCAACCCTTAAACGCGTTGCCTGGCGGGATGAAGACATCGAGAAATCCCTGCGGGTCCTCGAAGAGCGCATGGCCGCAGCTCCCCTTCCGCGCGGAGGGGATCCCTGTCGAGAGAAAATGGGCGCAGCCCTTGCGGAATTTTCAGTGGAATATCGGAAGAAATCGGAGCGCTGGGCGGCGGCCCGCCCCCGGATCGGATCCTTCGTGGATTCCTGGGTGGATATCCGGCTCGAACTCGCCCGGTTGACCATGCGGGCCGGGGAGCTGGAGGCGCTGCTGAAGAAAGCGGGCCTTCCCTGCCGCCCCGGAGAAACGGAGCCGCCCACCACGAATGAGGAATTCCGCTGGGCCGTGGCGTTTTCGCCGTTTGTGCGGGTGCGAATGAACCTCTCCGATCTGCTCTTCTGGATGGGGAGGGAAGACCTCGTCGTCTTGCCTTGACAAAGCGGTAGTTTTTTTCATATAGACAGCGCGGGAAAGCAGGGTGCCGGAAATGGAATAACCTTTCCAGGCTGCGGCCCGCGTTGGACGGTCACAATCACATCTCGAGGAAGAAAAATCGAGGAGGAGGGGCTATGAAGCGCATGAGATCGAAATGGGCGGTCGTGACAGCAGGCCTGATCCTGCTGTCCGCCGTGACGGCCGGTTCGGCCTTCGGTGCGGAGCCGGTCAAGGGCAAGGTCATGATCTACAGCTCCATCTATCTGCACATCATCGAGCAGCTCAAGCCGGTGCTGAAGCAGAAATTTCCCGACCTGGACGTGCAGTGGTTCTACGGGGGCTCGGAAAAGGTGATCGCGAAGCTCGTGGCGGAGTTCGATCAGGGCAGCACCATGGCGGACCTGATCATGATCGCAGACCCCGCCTACTACAATACGCTCAAGCGCGAAGGGAGGCTCCTGCAGTACAAGTCGCCCAACGCGAAGTATGTCCTTCCCGCCTGGATCGACAAGGACGGCTACTACTCCGGTGTGAGGATCAACGTCATCGGAATCGCCTACAACAAGAATCTCGTGGCGGCCAAGGATCTCCCCAGTACCTGGTGGGACCTGGCGGACCCCAAGTGGCGGGGAAAGGTGGGCATGCCCAACCCGCTTCTGTCCGGCACTGCCTTTGCGGGTACGGCAGGCCTCGTGCGCTCGCCGAAGCACGGCTGGCCCTTCTTCGAGGCCCTCCGGAAAAACCGGATCGCCTGCGAGCCCGGCAACGGCGCCGTGGAGACGAAGCTGCTCTCCGGTCAGCTCGCCGTGGCGATGCTTCTGGAAGAGAATGTGCTGAAGGCGATCAGCGAGAAAAAACCCCTGGGGTTCGTTTATCCCTCCGACGGGCCCATCGTGAATCCTTCCGGCATCGCCATCATGAAAAACACGAAGAACCCCGCGGCGACCAAGGCCGTTTATGATTTCTTCCTCTCCAAAGACGGCCAGCAGGCGATCCTCGACGGCTGGATGCACTCCGTACGGACCGACATGCCGCCGCCGAAGAATGCCGCCAAGACGATCCAGGAAATCAACAAGTTCGCCATGCCCATGGACTGGGATGCTATCAGCCGGGAGCCCGAAAAGGTCAAGGAAAGATTTGACAAGACGGTTCTCCGGTAAATTGACAGCTTGTTCCCCCGCCGGCCGGGCCATGCTTCGGCCGGCGGGGATTTCTCTTGCAAAGCGGTGCCCTTCATGACCTCGATCGGGAGGATCTTCAGCGCGCGCAATCTCGTCATCGGTGCGGCCCTTCTGTTTCTCGTCGTCTTCGTCCTCTTTCCCCTGGTCCTGCTTGTCTTGCGGAGTTTTCTGGGAACGGAAGGGGAGATCAGCCTCCAGAACTACATCGCCGTCTACGGCAAGGAAAGCAACTGGGATGCCGTGGTGATGACCCTCTGGGTCTGCGGTCTCACCATGTTCTTCTCCATGATTTTCGCCACCGGGCTTGCCTGGCTCGTGGTGCGCAGCAATCTTCCCTGGCGGCGCCAGTTCCGCTCCCTTTTCTTCATCCCCTACGTGATCCCCCCCTACGTCGGGGCAATCGCCTGGATCCTGCTGCTCACGCCGGGTGTGGGATACATCAACAAGATATTGATCGAGTCCTTCGGCGCTGAAGTCCCCGGGCCCTTCGACATCTATACCGTCTTCGGACTGGTGTGGGTCATGACTTTGTTTTATTACCCCCTGGCCTTTCTGAATGTGGCAAGCGCCCTCGAGCAGATGGACAACTCCCTCGAGGAGGCCGCCCGCATCAGCGGCGCCCATCCTCTCCGGGTGTTCTGGGACATTACGCTGCCCCTGGTATCCCCCAGCTTCTTCGCGGGGGGGCTCCTGGTCTTTGCCGCCTCCGCTTCCGCCTTCGGGGTCCCCGCCATGATCGGCATGCCCAGCCGCATCTATGTGCTCTCCACGCAGGTCATCCAGTACGTCTACATGGGAACGACGTCGGGGATGCGGGAGGCGACGGCCCTGTCGGTCGTTCTCATGGTCATCGCCGTCATCACCATGACGATCGGGAACCGTCTTCTGAGCCGCAAACGCTACACCCTCGTGGGGGGCAAAAGCGTCCGCGTGCTGCCCGTGTCCCTGGGCCGGTTCAAGATCCCGGCCCTCATCCTTTCGGGGCTGCTGGGTTTTGTCCTGGTCATCCTGCCCATCGGGGCCATCGTGGTGACATCCTTCGTCCGGGTTTTCGGGGACCCGATCACCCTGGAGAACCTGAGCCTGGAGCACTATGCGTACATCCTGACGTTCAAGACGGCCCTCGAGGCCTTTCAGAACAGCTTCTTCCTGGGCATCGTGGCGGCTACCCTGGCTCTCTTTGTGGCAAGTCTCATCGCCTACTACCGGGTGAAGGTTAAAAGCCCCCTGGCCCGGGCGGCGGACCTCATCGCCACCGTCCCCTACGCCACGCCGGGGACGGTCATCGCACTGGCGCTGATCATCGCCTTTTCGGGGAAGTACGGGCTCAACCTCTACAACACCTTCGCGATCCTGATCGTGGCCTACATCGTCAAGTACCTGGCCTTCTCCGTCCGCACGGTCTGCGCCTCCCTGGAGCAGATCGATCTGTCGCTGGAGGAGGCCGCACAGATCTCCGGGGCGAGCTGGATGCAGAGCTTCCGCGACATCATCCTGCCGCTGGTGCGGCCGGGACTCATCGCCGCCTGGTTTCTCGTGTTCATGACCACCTTCTATGAATTGACGATGACGATCCTTCTCTATGGTCCCGAGACGCACAACCTGGGCGTCATCCTGTTCGAGATGCAGACCTACTCCAACCAGCAGGCCGCTTCCGTGCTGTCCGTGCTGATCCTCGTGGTGGTCCTGGGGGGCAACGTGCTGGTGTCGAAGATCACGAAGGGAAAGATCACCATCTGACGGTCCGCAATGCAGACGCAGAGGAATATCAAAGCGGGATGTCATTCCTGGCTTGACCAGGAATCCAGATAAGGACTGGATCCCCGCCTTCGCGGGGATGACCGGGTTGAAAGAGTGGACAGAAAGGAAAAGGGCGATTCATGGCCGATGTGAGACTGGAAAACGTATCGAAGAAGTTCGGCAACGTGGAGGCCGTGGCGGCATTCAGCGAAATCATCCGGGAAGGGGAGTTTGTATCCCTTCTCGGCCCTTCGGGTTGCGGCAAGACCACGACGCTGCGGATCATCGCCGGGTTCGAGAGGGCCACGACGGGGCGGGTGTACATCGGACCCGAGCTGGTGAGCTGCTCCGAGACCAGGACCTACAAGCCCCCCGAGCAACGCAACATCGGCATGGTCTTCCAGTCCTACGCGGTGTGGCCCCACATGAACGTCTTTGCCAACGTCGCCTACCCCCTGAAAGTCCGCGGCACGTCGAAAAAAACGATCCGCGAGAAGGTGGACCACGTTCTCGATCTCGTGCACCTGGAAGGCCTCGAGAAGCGTCTTCCCAGCCAGCTCTCCGGAGGGCAGCAGCAGCGCGTGGCCCTCGCCCGCGCCCTGGTGGCCGAGCCCTCCCTTCTGCTCCTGGACGAGCCGCTCTCCAACCTGGACGCCAAGCTCCGCGAGAGCATGCGCTTCGAGATCAAGGACGTGCAGCGCCGTCTCGGGATCACCGTCATCTATGTGACCCACGACCAGGCCGAGGCCATGGTCATGTCCGACCGGATCATCGTCATGGACAAGGGCTATGTCCAGCAGACGGGCAGACCGAAAGACATCTATGATTTTCCCGCCAACCGATTCGTGGCCGACTTCATCGGCCTCATCAATTTCCTGGAAGGCACTCTCGTTTCCGTGGAAGGCTCGGAGGGGGTTGTCGCCCTGACCGATGTCCCGGGGCCCGTGCACCTGAAGGGCCGCCTCCACTCGGAGATGAAGACAGGGGAGCGGGTCGTCCTGGCTGCCCGCCCGGAATCGATCACGGTGTCGGGCCGGCAGGCACCCGGCGCGATTCCCGGACGCCTGGTCCGCAAGATCTACCTGGGAAACGAAATGGACTACCGGGTGGCCCTCGGTTCCCAGGAGGTGCGGGCCACGGGACCGGCAGCCGCCGATGACCTGGCGGATGGAAGCGACGTGTGGATGACCTTCACCAGGGTTTTGGCGATGCCGTTTTAATTCCCCCTGACGCTATACCTGCCCGAGTTTGCCACATTGCCGAGAAATAGCAGGGATTGCTGTAACCATGCGTCATCCCTGCTTTTCTATACACCCACCCTGTCAGGGCTAAACAAATCGTTGACAAAACCGCAAGGAAAACAGTAAAAGATAATAGTTATTGATTAATAAACGTTTTCTTCAGATAGGTATTAGCATGCCGCACAGGGACTCCATGGAACCTCAAAGACGCGTCGAGCAGATGCTCTCCAAGCTGAAAAGCCGCGATTTCCGCATCACGCCTCAGCGCCTGGCCATCCTCAAGACTCTTGCAGCCAGCGAAGGGCACCCCAGCGTCGACGATATTTATCAGGAAGTCAAGGCCCTGTTCCCCACGACGAGCCTGGCCACAGTTTACAAGACGGTTTCCCTTCTCAAGGAACTCAACGAGGTTCTGGAGCTTGGCTTCCCCGATGGAAGCAATCACTACGACGGATACAATCCCGCACCTCACCCCCACGCGATCTGCATGAAGTGCAAGAAGATCATGGATCCCGAACGGATGAACATCGATGCACTCAGCGAGGAGATGAGCCGCAAGACGGGGTACAAAATCTTCCATCACCGCCTGGATTTCTTCGGTGTTTGCCCTGAGTGTCAGAAGAATAATTAGCAATCATTACTTTTTTTGCCCTCTAAAAATAATGATTCTTTATAAATATTAAGAATCATGAGTGAAATGGCAAACTTTTATGGCGAGAGAGAACGACAATTCACACAGCGAAAGGAGGAAATATTATGACTGAAGAAAGCAAGTGCCCGGTAACGGGCAAGACAAGTAAATCCATTGCCGGCGGCGGCATGTCGAATCGGGACTGGTGGCCGAACCAGTTGAACCTCAAGATTCTTCATCAGCACTCCGACCTGAGCAATCCGATGGGCGAGGCGTTCAACTACTCTGAGGAGTTCAAGAAACTCGACCTTAAGGCCGTCAAGAAGGACCTCTATGCGCTGATGATTGACTCGCAGGACTGGTGGCCGGCCGACTGGGGTCACTACGGGGGGCTCTTCATCCGGATGGCGTGGCACAGCGCAGGCACCTACCGCATGGGTGACGGCCGCGGAGGCGCGGGGTCCGGCTCGCAGCGCCTGGCGCCCCTCAGCAGCTGGCCCGACAACGTGAACCTCGACAAGGCGCGCCGACTGCTCTGGCCGATCAAGCAGAAATACGGCAAGAAAATCTCCTGGGCCGACCTGATGATCCTCACCGGCAACTGCGCTTTGGAGTCGATGGGCTTCAAGACCTTCGGCTTCGGCGGCGGGCGCGAGGACGTCTGGGAGCCGGAGGAGGACATTTATTGGGGTTCCGAAGAGGAATGGCTGGCTACGAGCGACAAACCCAAGAGCCGTTACACTGGCGACCGGGATCTGGAAAACCCCCTGGCGGCCGTGCAGATGGGCTTGATCTACGTGAACCCGGAAGGCCCGGACGGCAACCCCGATCCGGTAGCCTCCGGCCGTGACGTCCGGGAGACCTTCGCACGGATGGCCATGAACGACGAAGAGACCGTCGCGCTCGTCGCCGGCGGGCACACCTTCGGCAAGTGTCATGGCGCAGGCCCCGCGTCCCATGTGGGGCCTGTGCCCGAAGCCGCCGGCCTCGAAGAGCAGGGCCTCGGCTGGAAGAGCAGCTTCGGCAGCGGCAAAGGCGGCGATACGATCAGCAGCGGCATCGAGGGCGCCTGGAAGCCGAACCCGACTAAATGGGACATGGGCTATCTGAAGGTGCTGTTCAAATACGAGTGGGAGCTGGTCAAGAGCCCGGCCGGCGCGAATCAATGGCTGGCCAAGGACGTGGCCGAAGAGGACATGGTGGTTGACGCACACGACCCGTCGAAGAAGCGCCGGCCGATGATGACCACGGCGGACCTGTCGCTTCGCTTCGACCCGATCTACGAGCCGATCGCTCGGCGCTACCAGCAGAACCCCGAGGCATTCGCCGACGCCTTTGCCCGGGCCTGGTTCAAGCTGACGCACCGCGACATGGGCCCCCGCCCTCGCTACCTCGGCCCGGAGGTCCCCGCAGAGGTGCTGATCTGGCAGGACCCGCTGCCCGCAGTCGATCACAAGCTGATCACCGCGAAAGACGTCGCAGAGCTGAAGAGCAAGATCCTGGCTTCCGGCCTGTCCGTGTCGGAGCTGGTCTCGACGGGCTGGGCGTCGGCGTTCACCTTCCGTGGCTCCGACAAGCGAGGCGGCGCCAACGGGGCGCGCATACGCCTGGCGCCGCAGAAGGATTGGGAAGTCAACGAGCCTGCCCGGCTGGCGAAGGTGCTCAAGGCCCTGGAGAAGATTCAAAAAGCCTTCAACAGCGCGCAGTCCCGCGGCAAGAAGGTATCCCTGGCGGACCTGATTGTTCTGGGCGGCTGCGCAGGCATCGAGAAAGCTGCGATGAAGGCCGGCCACAAAGTGACCGTTCCCTTCTCGCCCGGACGCACGGATGCGTCGCAGGAGCAGACCGACGCGGCGTCATTCGCCGTCCTCGAGCCGAAGGCCGACGGCTTCCGCAATTACCAGAAGGCCCAATACGCCGTATCGGCCGCGGAGCTGCTGGTCGACAAGGCGCAACTGCTGACCCTGACCGCGCCGGAGATGACTGTGCTCATCGGCGGCATGCGCGTTCTGAACACCAACTACGGACAGACCCGGCACGGCGTTTTCACGAAGCGGCCGGGGTCGCTCACCAATGACTTCTTCGTGAACCTGCTCGACATGGGCACTACGTGGAAGGCGGCCTCTAAGGACGGGGACCAGTTCGAAGGGCGTGATCGCAAGACGGGCGAGCTCAAGTGGACCGGCACCGGCGTGGACCTCATCTTCGGTTCGAACGCCCAGCTCCGGGCTCTGGCCGAGGTCTACGGAAGCGCGGACGCGCAGAAGAAGTTCGTCGAGGACTTCGCGGCGGCCTGGACCAAGGTGATGAACCTGGATCGCTTCGATCTCGCCTGATCGTCGCATAACCGTCTTCGAGGGCTTCTGGAAGGGCATGGAGACAATAAAAAACGGGGCCTCGCAAAGGAGGTCCCGTTTTTATTTATCGGCTTCTTCGACGGGCTCGGATTAAATCCCCGAATGACTCCCTTCGGCCGGGCGAACATGTCCTTCCCCATGCATCCTCAAGGGACGTTCGCCATGGGCTTATCATCTATTTGCGCATGCTGGCCGACAATTACATGTAGTAATCGTCAATATCGGCTACGTACCTGATTTCGTAGGACCGCTTGGGGGCTTTCCCCTCGAGAATCTTCTCGATGGATGCGGTGGCCCTCTTGATCTCCTCCAGGTATCTTTCCACTTCCTCCTGCTTTCTGAGCAGTCTCGCGAAGTCGTGATTGCTGATCGTGATCTCTTCTGTCTCCATCTTCTCCGGTTTGAGCAACATGGGCTTTCGCATCGATTTCGCTTTCATCTCGGCAACAGGCCTCCCTTCCTGATGGTATGGACCCGTTTCTACAGCACAGATCGTGCCCGGGAGGTTGTTTTTCCAAGTACCTGATATTGATAAGTTATTTTAAAACTTCCCCTGCAGGTCCCTTTACACAAAGAAGCAAATGCTTCACAGGGAAACGAGGTTATCTGAACTATCGGGAAAAAATAAAAGAATGTGGGCACGTTTCACAGCTGCAGCAAATGCTGCAACCCTTCAGCAAATCCTTCACTGCACCAGCAGAATTGCATCCATGGACAGCAATGCAAAAACAAAAAAATCTCTCTGGCGTGAACTTGATCTGTAACATAATGTCCATAAAGGATTACTTCCCGAAATGGACAAGATACAACAATGTGGGGGATTGCAATCTGACAACCCGAATTCAGGACGCAGCCTGAGTCGGGAAGAGTTGACGATTGCAAATGTTCGCGTTCAATGCTATTTCTCTCCATCATTCTTTTGACATGCAGTCAACGATTCTGTGAAAAATCAGGCTCTTGCCTGACAGCGGGAGAGTCGGGCGGAGCCGCAACGTTTTCCTCTGCCCATGCCATCAAGAATTCGGAACCGCAGTCGCCGGCAACCCCGGGCGGCACACAACACAAGGAGACCTTGCCATGGGCAACTTCTGGGATATTTTCGTGTTGATCTTTGAGGCCTTCATTTTCATCGCGTACCTGATGATCCTCTTCCAGATCGTCGCCGACCTCTTCCGGGACTCCGAGCTCGGGGGGTTCTCGAAGGCCCTCTGGATCCTCGTGCTCATCGTCGTGCCGGTGTTTGCGGCGTTCATCTACGTGATCGCCCGCGGCCGGGGCATGGCGGAGCGGCAGCGCGCCGCCCAGGAGCGGGTGACGTCCGACACCGACGCCTACATCAGGCGGGTGGCCGGAAAGTCGCCGGCGGAACAGATCGCCGAGGCCAAGGCGCTTCTCGATGCCGGCGCCATCAGCCAGGACGAGTTCGCGCGACTGAAGGCCAAGGCGCTCGCCTGAGCCGCGCAGACACCGAATAGGCCGCCTCATGCCGACGCCGCGACCCGATAACGCGCCGCCCGCCTTCCACCTGCTGGCAAAGCCCACGGGCGCCGCCTGCAACCTGGATTGCGCCTACTGCTTCTTCCTGGACAAGGAGGCGCTCTATCCCGGCAGCCGCTTCCGCATGAGCGACGCGACGCTGGAGCTCTACATCCGCCAGCTCGTCGAATCGCACCGGACAGACACGGTGAACATCGCGTGGCAGGGGGGCGAGCCGACCCTGATGGGTCTCGATTTCTACCGGCGCGCGATGGCGCTGGCCGAGAAATACCGCCGCCCGGGCATGAAGTATCTGCACACCCTGCAGACCAACGGCACCCTGCTGGACGACGAGTGGGCGGCCTTCTTCAAGCAGCACGACTTCCTGATCGGCATCAGCATCGACGGGCCGCGCGACGTCCACGACGTCTATCGCGTGGACAAGGGCGGGCGGCCGACCTTTGACAGGGTGATGCGCGGACTGCGGCTGCTGCAGAAGCACGGCGTCGAGTACAACGTGCTCACCACCGTCAACGGCGTCAACGCCGACTACCCGCTGGAGGTATACCGCTTCCTGCGCGACGACGCCGGTACGGCCTGGATGCAGTTCATCCCGGTCGTCGAGCGGCTCGGCGCCGACGGGCCGGCCCTGCTCCAGGAGGGGACGAGGGTTTCCGAACGCGCGGTGGGGCCCGATCAGTTCGGCCGCTTTCTGTGCGCCGTCTTCGACGAGTGGGTGCGGCGCGACGTGGGCCGCATCTTCGTCCAGACGTTCGAGGCGACGCTGCGCAACTGGCTCGGCATGGGGACGTCGGGCATGTGCGTCTTCAACGAGACCTGCGGCGCGGGTCTGGCCCTCGAGCACAACGGCGACCTCTACTCGTGCGACCACTTCGTCGAGCCGAAGCACCTCCTGGGCAACATCCGAAACGGGCACATGATCGAGATGGTGGCCTCACCCCGGCAGCTGAAGTTCGGCCGGGACAAGAGGGACAGCCTGCCTCGCTGCTGCCTGGAGTGCGACGTGCGCTTCGCCTGCCACGGCGAGTGCCCCAAGAACCGTTTCATCCTGACGCCGGACGGCGAGCCGGGCCTCAACTACCTGTGCGCCGGGTTCAAGGAGTTCTTCCACCACGCCGGCTTCGCGATGAAACTCATGGCCGGCCTGATGCGGCGCGGTCGCGGGGCCGGGGAAGTGATGCCGGTCCTGGATCGGGCCTTTGACAGGCGTCCACGGCCACGATCCCTGTCCCTGCGGCAGCGGCCGCGCGTTCGCGGGCTGTCACGGGCGGCCGCAGGCCGGGCCCGGCAAGAGGACACTGCCCGGGCCGCAGGCGCGATCCGCGATCACACGGCAGGGGCCGCCCGTTTCACAGACGAGTTAAGGGGCCTGGCAGCGCGACGTCGGCGGGCGTCTCGGCCATGGGTCGCAGCTTCGTGGAGAGCGACCCGCGGAAGCCGTCGTGCTCGTAGGTCACCGCTCGGGCAAGGAGCCCCGCCGCTTTCCTATCACGGCGCGCGCCGGGCCGAGGGGCGTCGTCGGGAGGTCTGATCTCGAAGGTCCGTTGGGTCTTAGACTTCGCGATGCGCCAGGATCACAAGCGGATCCGCACCGGCCATGCGCCCGAGAATCCGGCCATCCTCCGGTGTGGTTAGCCTCCTAGCAGCATGGCGACCAGAACCATAGCCAGGCAAATAGATGCTAGTAGCAAGCCTGTCTTCCAAGGATTGGTGTCGGTGTGAATCCCCCAACTGTAACCCGCAGCGTAGATGACAAGAAACGACGCGACGTTGGAGATGCGAATCGCCAGCGCGATGTTGTCAGGCACCAGCAGCAGCGGCAGCAGGGATGGCAGCACGGCCGCGACGGATAGCAGCATTGCTGCCACTCCGCCAACCACGTCTTCACGTTGTACGCCAATTGCCTGAGGTTCAGCCTGGCTCAGACATGCAAGCATGTCGTGATAAAGAGCATGTCGCTGCTCAACGCTGGTTATCGGCTCGAGGATGAAGTCCAGCTCATTGGCAATGGCGGTAGCGGCCTCTTCTTCACTGTCGCTCGTCTGGACATACTGAAGCAAACGATAGCGCTCATTCCGCGCTAGAACCTCCGCCAGAACATACAGGACGCCGTCAATGATCGCCCAGGCTGTGGCAGCCCCTAGGATGGCAAGAAACAGCTCCTGCCCATATCCGCTCGGAAGATCTGATCCGATGGCACCGCGATGGATCAGAACGGCATATGACAGCGTAAAGAGCAGCGCAAAGAGAATGCTGAAGAAGATGGTGAAGAGCGCATCAATGGGGTCAAGGAACTCACCCAGAACGTTGTCTAAGATGCTCTCTCTAGGTGGGGTACTTCGTCTGCGGCGTTGCCGATGTCTTTCCCTGAACATCGCTCCCATCTCCTCCGAAAGTCAAGTGGTCTCCGCCTGAAGTGTCTGGCATGCGGCGGCGCCTCCGCGCTCGCCGCCTTCGACGTCGCGCCCCTGGTCGGCAACGGGGGCCAGCTGATGCTGGCCGGGGTCAGCGAGGGAGTCGTCTCGCAGATGGAACGCACCGGTCTGCTCGAGCCGATCGGCCGGGGGGCCGGCCCGAGTGAGGGGTTAGCGCTCCCGGGCGTCCGGGAGAGGCCACCGGAGCGAGGCCGCTGGCGTCAGCCGGGCAGGCCCTGGCGACGCGATGCGTCGAAAACGACTTGATCGTACCGCCATAGACGCTCGAAGAGGGCGCGCGCGGTGTCGGAGCTCCCGTGCTCGCCGGCGATCTCGCCGATGGTCCGCTCCCCGTCGATTGCATCGAACAGCCTCTTCTCCTGTGCGTCGACCGGCAGATAGAGGTCGGTGTAGGTGTGGGTTCGGTTGATCAGTACCGCCGCGGCGCCGGCTGGCATGCGCTCCTCGACACAGACCGTATCCGGCATACGGAGCGGCACGTAATCGAGCCACGCATCGCGGTCGAAACGGACCGGCTGGGCGTTTCCCGGCAGGTCGTTCCGGAAAACGATTGCGCTATGCCGGACCATGGTGCCGCGGAAAAGTTCCACGGCTGCATACTGCTCATCGTCCGCCAGCCGGATCAGCAACGGTTGATGGGGAGAAGACGCCAGCGAGCCGCATTGAGGCAGGTACGGCGCCTGCCGCAGCCAGCGCCCGAACTGCAGACCCGCATCACGGATGAAGTCGAACAGCTGTGGCACGGAGTAAGGCCGGTCCCGTGGATGCAGGAGCGCATCGGCGAGCGCAGCCTCGTCCCGGAAGTCCGGCGCATGGCGCAGCAGGGGCACGAGCGGGTGATCCGGCGGAAGCGCCCTGAGGCTGGCGGCAAGGTCGCGGATCTCCGACGTCGTCGTGCCGATACCGAGCCTGCGGCAATACTCTTGCAGCATGTAGACCCCGGCGCGGCCATAGGGCGCATACACCATCAGATGCATGGCGCCACCCGGCTCGAGCACGTCGCGAAGAGACCGCAGGCCCGCATCGGGGTCGGGCAAGTGATGCAGCACGCCGGTAGTCACGACCCGGTCGAAACGGCGGCCCATCTCGCCAGCGCGCTCCACCGCGATCTGGCGAACCTCGAGGTTCTCGAGGCGATACGTGCGCCTGAGCTTCTCGGTGTGTCGGATGCTGCTGGCGCTGACGTCGATCCCCGTCACCTTCGCGCGGGGCCAGCGCAGCGCGTACTTGGCCGCCTGGGAAGTGCCGCAGCCGGCAACGAGCACGCTGCGGTCTTCCCGGTAGGGCTTGGCCGGCCAGAACAGGTGGGCATCGACCCGCCGGCGCCGGGGGTCGTCCCAGAGCCGCCGGTAGCGGTCGAGGTCGTCGACCGGGGGCGGGTAGGGATGGCGCTCGTAGAACTCGCGCACCTTTTCGGCGACCCGGGCGGCCTCCGCGTTCCCCGTTTCGTGGTATTTCATGACACGCCAGCCGTTCAGAAAAGAACCCCTGTCCGGGTCGGTTCAGCCCAAGCGCAGGGCTGGAACCCGATTGGCTTCAATTCGGTTTTGCAGGTGATCGTTTTCTCCGCGCGGAGCCGCTACACGAGACGCAGCAGCACGGCAAAAAAGGCGAAGGTGCCGACGCAGATGACGGCGATGGCGATCGCGTAAAGCGGGGTCTGCTTTCCCTCCGCCGTCATGCCCTGCGATCGTCGCGAAATTCTCACTCCACAGGTAACGAAGCGTCCAGTGGAACTCCCGAATCGAAATGACCATCGCCATGACGCCGCAGAAGATCAGCGCAAGCCCCAGGTACCACGCGGCGTCCGGAAAGCGGGCGGGAGTGGCCCCGGGCATCTGGTGAATGCCGTCGAAGAACTGGACGATCGCGAAGCCGAACCCGATCAGCGAGACGGCCGTGCGCATGTAGGCCATCAGCGTGCGTTCGACGGCAAACCGCGTGCGCACCCAGGCAAAATGGCTGTTGGCTGTTGCGTTAACGTCGAAGCGATGGGGTTGTTTTCTGACGGGCTGGTCACTCATGTTTCACCGGATTTCGTTCGCAGGTTTATCGCCGCGCCACCAACGCACGATGCGCGCGACCGGGCCGCGCAGAAGCACGTAGGGGACAAAGGCGAGCAGGAGCGCAATGATGACCGTCTCGGCGGGATGGAACCTCTCGAACACGATGCCCTGATAGATCGAGTCCATGCACAGCCCCAGGAGAATGACCCGGGCGGTGGAGATCAGTCCCTCGTGCAGGCGGCCGCCGCGCTTCGCCGGGTCGGTGAGAATCGTCCAGAGATAGTAAGAGCGCCCGGCCCGGGCGTCCTTGACGCCGTCGTACACCGCGGCAATCGTCGCCATGATGGGCTGAAGGAAGAAACGGAAGGTCATCGGCCCGCCTGTGCGATCGATCATGTTTCGCCAGATGCGCTCGAAAACCTCCGCCGAAACGCCGTACCACAACGCGCCCAGGACGACGAAAGCGAGCATCAGCGCGACCACGAATCGGGCCAGCACAATTTTGGTCTTCGATACGGTCTCTGTCATCGCACAGGCTCCTTCTCCGGCACGACGCATCGATACCCGACAGGGTCAGGTGGAGTGAGAGTTTTACGGTGACTTGTCGACTGCCTCGTGCGACTCGGCCTCGTGCCGCTCCACCTCGGCCAGGTCACGCTCGAGGAAGAAGTTGAGAAATGTTCGAATCACGGCGATGGCGCCGACGCGCCCGATTTCATCCCAGGTCGGCGCGATGGACGTTTCGAGGATGTCCGCGGCAAGCTGGAACGTCAGCCCGCCCACCAGCCAGCGGGCATACCGCAGATAGGCATCACGAAACGGGCGGCCGCCCGCCGACGGGCTGAAGACGCGCAAAGGCTCCGGAGGAAAGCCTCGATCGTCCCGATGAGGATGATCACCAGCGCCATCGCATGGATGATCATGACCGCGTTTTCGGCGATGACGGTGAGCCACTCCTTCATCCAATCCTCCTGTGCCGATGGTCTTGCCCGGCCCGTTTCACGGCGGTGACGGCCGGAGCAGGGGCCTCCTAATGAACAGCACCCATTCACAGAGGGGAAAATCCCCCTCTGTCCCCCTTTTGCCGCCTGTATCCGCTTAGCGGGGCGGCCCGGCAAGGAAAGAACCAAACAGGGTTGCGCACCCTCACGGGATGCGCCCCCGGTTTCAAAGGGGGAAGATCTAAACTCCCTCCTTCTGTCGTCTCTCAGGTCACCCGGTGCCTTGCCCGGCGCACACGCCGGGCAAGGCACCTTGGTTTACAATCGATGAGAGCAAACGGTCAGTGGCTTGCGCCGCCGCCCGCGTCCTCCAGCGTCCGCATCACCGCGTCCAGGTTGAACGAGGCCGGCTTCTGGCGCGGCGGGAACTTCTTGAAGTTCTCGATCTGCTGCGCCACGATCCGCCTGCATCACGTAAATGATGTAGACGTGGGAGATGATCCAGTCACAGTAGGTGTTCGAGTTCTCGTCGGCCCGTTCGAACGGGTCGCGCCGCAGAGTGGAACATCTTCGGGGCCCGCAGGCGAACGAACGGCTCGAACCAGCACTGCAGCGTCTTCGCCCGCTGCTCCATCAGCACCACTTTCCAGTCGCCCATCCGGATGGCCAGGATATCGCCGTCGTCGCTGATGTAGAAGAAGGACTCCCTGGGGCTCTCCTTCACCTTGCCGCTCAGGTAGGGCAGCATGTTGAAGCCGTCGATATGGACCTTGTAGGTCTTGTTGCCGACCTTGTGGCCCTTGAGGAGCTTCTCCTTGATGTCCGGCTCCCCGGCGGCGGCCAGGAATGTCGCCAGCCAGTCCTGGTGGGTGACGATGCCGTTCGACGACCGAGCCCGCCTTGATCTTGCCCGGCCAGCGCACGAAGGCCGGCACGCGCCAGCCGCCCTCCCAGTTGGTGTTCTTCTCGGACCGGAACGGCGTGATGCCGGCGTCCGGCCAGGTGTTGTAGTGGACGCCGTTGTCGGTGGAGTACATGACGATGGTGTCTTCGGCGATGCCCGAGCTCGTCGAGCTTGTTCAGCATCCGGCCGATGTTCTCGTCGTGGGCGACCATCACGTCGTTGTAGTCCCCCTGCCCGCTCTTGCCCTTGTGTTTATCGGCAAGGTGGGTGCGGAAGTGCATGGCCGTCGTGTTGTACCAGAGGAAGAAGGGCTTGTCCGCCTTGTGCGCCTCGTCGATGAAGCGCAGTGCGTGTTCCGTCACCTCGTCGTCGATGGTTTCCATCCGCTTCTTCGTCAGCGGCCCGGTGTCCTCGATCTTCTGCCCGCCCTTGCCGTCGGCCCAGCAGTGAAGAACGCCCCGGGGGCCGAACCGCTTCTTGAACTCGGGGTTCTTCGGGTAGTCCGGGTCTTCGGGCTCCTCCTCGGCGTTGAGGTGGTAGAGGTTGCCGAAGAACTCGTCGAAGCCATGCAGGGTCGGCAGAAACTCGTCCTTGTCGCCCAGGTGGTTCTTGCCGAACTGGCCGGTCACGTAGCCGTGCGGCTTGAGCAGCTCGGCGATGGTGGGGTCTTCCGACCTGAAGTCCGACGTCGGCTCCGGGCATCCCCACCTTGGTCAGCCCCGTGCGGATCGGGTTCTGGCCGGTGATGAAGGCGGCGCGGCCCGCGGTGCAGCTCTGCTGGGCGTAGTAGTCGGTGAAGGCCACGCCTTCGTTGGCCACGCGGTCGATGTTGGGCGTGCGGTAGCCCATCTGGCCGCGGCTGTTGTAGCTGATGTTCCACCAGCCGATGTCGTCGCCCCAGAGGATCAGGATATTCGGTTTCTTTGGTTTAGCCATTTCACCCTCCTTTTGATTGGTTTTGACTTTTCAGATTCGGTTTTGCAGTGGTTTCTTTCTCCATGCGAACCGCTACACGAGACGCAGCAGAACGGCAAAAAAGGCGAAGGTGCCGACGCAGACGATGGCGATGGCAACCGCGTAAAGCGGGGTTTGCCTTCCCTCCGCCGTCATGCCTGCGATCGTCGCGAAACTTCCGCCCCACAGGTAACGAAGCGTCCACCGGAACTCCCAGATCGAGATGACCATCGCCAGGACGCCGCAGAAGATCAGCGCAAGCCCCAGGTACCACGCTGCGTCCGGATAGCGGGCGGGAGCGGCCCCGGGCATCTGGTGAAAGCGTTCGAAGAACTGGACGATCGCGAAGCCGAACCCGATCAGCGAGACGGCCGTGCGCATGTAGGCCATCAGCGTGCGTTCGACGGCGAGCCGCGTGCGCACCCAGGAAAAATGACTGTCGGCCGTCGCGCGGACCTCGAACCGTTCGGGTTGTCCGCTGACTTCTGGGTCACTCATCGTTTTTTCCATCCTTTGTCCGCCGGGGTCTGGCCAAGCCAGGCGGAGGCTGCCGCCACAGCCTGGTTCAGGGCGGCGCCGATCTGCGGCGTGGCCAGAAAGACGTTCTCCTCGCCGATCAGTTTGAGCACCCCGGTCTTGGCGAGCTGATCGCGCACGGCCGGATCGACACCGACCAGCATCAGCTTGCTGTCATGGTCCTGCAGGGCCTGGGCATAGCGCTGCAGCACGGTCACGAACGTGCTCCCGATCTCGCTTCTGCCGCGCAGGATGATGGCGACCACGGCGTGGTCGGCGTCGCCGACCTCCGGCAGCATCTCTTCCAGGTTCTTGGCGGCGGCGAAAAACAGGCTGCCGTAGACGTTCAGGAGGGTGAACTGGCGGCCGGGCAACCGCCTGGGCGCCGGCTGTTCCAGCGGAAACCCTCCCGGCTGCAGCACCCACTGGGTCACGACGACCTTGTTCGACTGGTGAAACACGTGGAGCACGATGCTGAGGGTCATGCCGAACAAGATCGCATATTGCAGAGAAACGAGCAGCGTGGCAACAAACGTGACGATCATGACCACCGTCGAGACCCTGCCGGTCTTCCAGGCCATCACCGCCTGTGGAACGCGCAGGCCCTGAAAACCGGCCACGATGAGCAATGCGGCCAGCGCGGGCATGGGCACCCGCTCGACCAGCGGCGCGGCCAGCAGCACGATGACGGCCACGAACAGCCCGGCGAAGATATTGGTCCAGCGCGATTTGGCGCCGGCGCCCATGATCAGCGCCGTGCCCGAGATCGACCCGCCGGCCGGGATCCCACCGACAAAACCGGTGGCGATGTTGGCGGCGCCCTGGCCCAGGAAGTCGCGCGACACGTCAGGGTACCGACCGTTGGGGTTGGGGGTGCCCTGGCTGACGCCTGCGCCCTGGATCAGGCCGATGACGGCCACGGAAAAGGCCGGCAGCAGCAGCGACAGGAAAAGCGACAGCCGGGGAAGCGCCAGTCCGGGCAGGGAACGCGGAATCGTCGCGACGTCGCCGACCGTAGGGACTGTGGCGAAGGAGAAGGCTGCGGACAGGGCCGGGAGATTCAGGAGGGCCAGCAGGACGGTCGCCGCGGCAATGGAGATGATGAAGGCGAACCGCCGAAACGGCGTGAGCAGCAGCAGCACGATCAGCCCCAGCGTCACCCCGCCGATGGTCGTCGCCTGCACGTCGATCTGGCCGATCCGCAGGAGAAGATCGAACGCCTGGGCCACCCGGTTGGAGAATGCGCTCTCGTAGCCCGTCAGGTCGCTCAACTGGCCCAGGATGATCAGCACGGCCACGCCGTTGAGAAAGCCGGTCATCACCGCGTCAGAGACGAAACGGAGCAGGAAACCCAGCCGGAACAAGCCCGCCAGCAGCTGGATCACACCCGCCAGCAGCACCAGCACGGCCAGCGCCTCCAGCTTCTGGCCGGCAGGGATGTCCACGAGCACGGCGCCGGCGGCCACCGACAGCGCGGCGGTGCTGGACACGTTCATGTAGACGGAGCTGGTGAAGACGGCGCCGATGGGCACGGCGACCATCAACGTGTAGATGCCGAGCATCGGATTGACCGTCGCCAGCAGCGCGTGCGCCATCGCCTGCGGCACGTTGACGACGGCAAAGGTGAGCCCGGCAATCAGGTCGGACATGAGATGACGGCGCTCAGGCCACAGGCGCTGCGCCGCGGTCCTGACCCGCTCCATCCGTGTTGTCTCGGCCATTTGTCCTCGAATGCGCCCCCGATCCGGTCGGCAAGTGTGCCGTATTCGAACGCCGAACGGCACACGAGGGCTCAATCGCATATCGGCTGATTTCGTCAAGGATGGGTGCGCCGGGGGTTTTAAGGAGACGGCGAGTCCCCAAAGAATCCATCGCCGCAGCAACGTTGGCGGATTGGCACAGACGCCACCGAGCTTGCTCGGTGGTCGTTCACTGCCCGGAGGGGATTACCCCGACGCCCCGCTCTCCGGGTGTTGACAATCCCGTGCTGTCGTTTCCAGAACCATGCGGCGCTATCAATCCACGCCAGCACCCGTGCCTCAAGGTACGCATAGAACGGGTTGTGCCGTATGCGCAGAAGCCAGTCGGAAGGGAGGATGAGCAGGCCCCGCTCGCCCAGAATGGCCATCTGTCCGAGAAAGAGAACGTCTGCGTCGTCGGGAGGGCGCCGACCGTAGAGAGGATCGTCGGGCGGGAAGGGCAGCGCCACATGGGATAACGAGATCACCCCCGCCGGCCAGGCAAGGCCCAGCGGTTCGGTCTGCGACCATTCGGCCGAGAATGGCGCTTGGCGGCGGGCGACGACCGAGGCGCTCTCCGGGTTCTCATTGGTGACCAGGGTCACGGCGAACGGCAGGCTGTTGTCACCGATCACCCGGGTCGTCAGCGCCCGCGGATCGGAGACCAGCAGGATGGACTTGGCGGCCAGGCGATTGATATCGAACAGCACGAGTTCATGGCGGTGGGGGTCCAGAAGACCGAGCAAGCGGTCCACTACGGCATCCGTCGCAGACGGTTGCGTCCGCGTTCGATTTGAGCACCAGTGTCGGCGGCAAAACCCCGGCCGGATGGGACCGGGACCGGCTCTCGACGCGTCTGGCCACGGATCGCGTCAGTCGGTGAACCTGTTCGCCGGCGTTGGTCGTGAAGGAGTTGTATTTGTACGGGTCGAATTCCGGTACGACCTGCAGCCAGGCGAGGTTGCCCAGACCGGGCCACATGGACAGCCGACGCTTCCACGTGGCCAACGCCGCTGCCGGGTGGAGGCCGATGGCCGGAGAGATCAACACCAGGCTGGCCGGCACCGGCGTTGTCTTCCCTTCCAGCGCGTTGAGGGCGAAGTCCAGGGCCAGAGGCGCCCCGGTCGAATAGCCGATGATGTGGATCGGCTTTTGCCCCACTTTCGCTGCAAGGTGCTCGACACTCAGCTGTACTGCGGCGGCCATGTCCTCCCATTGGGTGCTCAGGAGTCCCGAGGGCGCCGTGCCGTGGCCGGGCAGGCGAAGACCGATGACCCAGTACTTGCGCTGATTGAGGGTTTGGCCCAGGGCCCTGAGACTGTAAGGCGAATCCGACATCCCGTGCAGGAGCAGTACGCCGCCGACGGGCGCGTCGGCAGACAACTCGAAGCTGCGGTTCCAGTTGGGCTGGCGGCCCTGCGGGTCGGCGGCGCTGCCCTTGCTGTAGCGCTCGAGCTTATGGTTAGGACCGGTTTCGGTGCGCGCGTAAACTTTTTCCTCCAGCTGCGCGAACAACCGATCTTCCAACCGCCGGTAGTCCTCGAAGGTTCGGACCTTATCGGCCTTGTCTGCGGTGAATTCCTCCGTCAGCACATCGGTGTGCCCGGGCTGCATGGGCAGGCCACTGCATCCCTGGATGAAAAGCACGCTGGCGCCCGCCAGAAGACCGAGGACGCCCCATTTGAGATAAGGCGGCAGACGTTTGACGATTTGAGCGATGGGTCTCATGTGTTTTCCCCCGGTCAGCGGCCCCGCGTCAGGACCCGGCAGACAGTGCCATGGGGAGCTTGGACCGGATAGATCAGTCGGCTCCGGGGAGTCTCGGCGTTGGTAAGCCGCAGGTATATATCGTCGAAAAACTCCGGCGTTTCAGGCTGAAATTGTGAACCGGCGCCTCTTCCGCATCGTGCTTGTCCGGGCCCATGCGGAACGTGCGTCCGGAAAATACCATATCGGCGTAATCTCGTCAATGCGGGTCGCACCGGGGGGATGTGCGACGATGAAGGTTGTCATCCCGTGCCGGGAAATCGTCCCGGATAGCGCCTTGACAGCATCCGCGATAGCTGCTAAAAAATTTTCCTGTAATCCGTCGCACCGCCGCTGCGACTGGCTGACGGGCGGGAAGGGAAACCGGACCGGGAGCCGCGGCGGGCGGTACCCCGTACAGATCGGTTTATCGCAGGCATCAAGGACACCCATCCATGGCGAGTACGAAGTCGCGCCCCACCAAGGCCAAGGCATCCTGGTTGTACAAAGTTCTCGGCTGGCTGTTCTCCGGCGCGAAGTTCCTTTTCCTGGCCCTGGTCCTCGCGTGGGCCACCCTGGCGATTTACTACTCGACGCTGCCCTGGGCCTGGCTGCGGCTGGCGGCGGCGCTGGCCTTCATGGCGTTCGGAATCTGGGCCCTGTGGCTGACGCGCAGACGGGGGATGCGCCTTGCCTTTGCGGGATTGTTTCTTGTCGTGCTGGTCGGGTGGAGCTTCATCCTCCCTTCCCATGACCGTCCGTGGCGGCCCGAGGTGGCAGTGATGCCGCGGGCGATCATCGACGGCGACCGCGTGCGCATCACGGGGGTCCGCGATTTCGACTACACCAGCAGGGACGATTTCACAGGTGCGATACCTGGAGCGCGAGGTGTCGCTCTCGCATCTGACTTCCCTGGATTTCTACGTGTCCTACTGGATGGTGGGACCCGTGGCGCACACCTTCGTGAGTTTCAACTTCGATAACGCGCCTCCCCTGTGCATCTCGATCGAAACCAGGCCGGAGAAAGGGGAGGGATTCGATCCCGTCGCCTCGCTCTTCAAGCAATTCGAGCTGATCTACGTGGTGGGCGAGGAGCGCGACCTTGTGGGTGTCCGCGCCAATCACCGCCACGAGGAAGTGTTTCTTTACCGCATCCGTCCCAGACTCGAAAACGTGCGCCGGTTATTCTTGATCTACCTGGAGCGGATCAATGAGCTCGCCGATCAGCCGGAGTTTTATCACCTGCTGAGCAACAGCTGCACGATCAACATCGTGCGCTATTCGAGGGCTTCCGGCCGGGTCAGCCCGTTCGACATCCGCCATCTTCTCAACGGTCTGGCCGATCGCTATCTCTACCGCGCAGGCCTGGTGGACTCGACGCTGCCTTTTGAAGAGCTGCGCCGGCTCTCCCGGATCAACGACGCCGCGAAGGCAGCGGATGCCGACGAGGAGTTCCCGCGGCGCATTCGCGCGTCCCTGCCTCCCCGCATCAGCGCATCCGCAAGCGAGTAAAGAATCGGCCCGCGCCGCTTCCCGCGCATGGACCGGCGCGGCGGTCCGGGCCCACGAATTTGCAGCTTGTCAAAACGCCTCTCCCCCTGTATTCATTTCACGTCCCCGTGCGCGATCGGGAATGGCCGGATGATCAGGCGTAGACGTTGAACGTCCATTTCAAATACGGGAGGATTCCATGAAAGCCTTGCTCACAGCGTTTATTCTGGCCGCGGCCCTGTGCGCCTGTGCGCAGCCGATGGAGCGGGTGGCGACGCCGGAGCCGATGACGGCGAAACCGGTCGATTTACACACAAGCCGCGACTCGCTCGACTGGGCGGGCATCTATGAGGGGATCCTGCCGGGCGCAGACCGTGCCGGCGTCAAGACCCGGCTGACGCTCAACCGGGACGGCACGTACGAACGCGTGACCCTGCCTGTGGGGCGTCAGGAAGCGGCACGGACCGTGCGCGGGAGCTTCGCATGGCAATCGAGCGGAAACGCCATCAGGCTCGACGAGCCCGTCGGCGGGCAGCAGTTTGCCGTGGGCGAGGGCCGGCTCATCCTGCTCCACCCCGAGGGGGGGCCTGCGGGGACGCCGGTGCCCGGCGCGGTGCTGACGCTCGTGCCGAAAACAGGGGCAACGGACGGCTTCGTGCAGACGCTCGAGCGCCATCGCTGGAGCCTCGAGTCCGCCACCGATGGACAAAACAGGGCCATCGAGGCCCTGTCTGCCCGCAAGGGTCACCCGGTCGTGTTCGAATTTTCCGGCGCCAGGCTCGGCATACAGGGCCCCTGCAACCGGATGATGGGGTCCTACCGGATCAGTGCCGAGCAACAGCTCACGGTGAGCGGCATGGCTTCCACGAATATGGCCTGCGCCCCGGAGCTGATGCTGGCCGATGCCGCCCTGTCCGGCCTGCTGGCCAAGCCCCTGCAGGTCGAGCTGGACCGTGCACCCATCCCTCGGCTGCGACTGGTTTCGGCGTCGAAGGAGACGCTGACCTTCACCGGCCAGGCCACGCCGGAAGCCCTTTACGGACCTGGGGCGATTGCCTTTCTGGAGGTCGCCGCCCGCCACGTGGAGTGCGCGGATCCTCCGCCCCCGAACACCCGTTGTCTTCAGGTCCGCGACCGGCATTTTGACGCGCAGGGCCTCAACGTCGGAGTACCGGGAGAATGGCGCACTCTTCACGAGAGCATCGAGGGCTTCACCCACAGGGAAGGCGAACGCAATGTGTTGCGGGTCAAACGATTCAACCGCGCGCCCCCCGCGCCCCGGGGCCTCTTCGACCCTCTTTGTGCTGGACTTGATCATCGAGTCGGAAATCGTTGCGCCGTAACGATGCTTCGACCGCGGCGCAGAGAAGAGGGAGGGGGAGTGATCTCACGCAGAGCCGGCGCGATGCTGCTGATTGCCGTCACGGCCATTCTGGCTGCGGTTGTTGACGCCGGCCTTCAGGCGATCCTCGAGGCCCATGCCGAGCCGCGAGAGCTGCCCCCGCATGACCTCGCGGCGGCGGTTCGTGACGCCGCGCCGCAGACCGCTGCGCTGGGAGCGGAGCAGGGAGATGGAGAGGTTCTCCTCGATGGTCATGGAGGGGGCCGTGCCGGCGCGGGGATCCTGGAAGACCCGGCCGATCATGCGGCTGCGCACGTGCTCGGCCTGCTTGGTCACGTCGTTCCCCCCGAGCACGATCGTGCCACCGCTGGCCGGAAACGTGCCGGCCACGGCGTTCAGCAGCGTCGACTTGCCCGAGCCGTTGGAGCCGATGATGCTGACGAACTGGCCGGCCGGCACCTCGAGGTCGATGCCGTTCAGAGCCACGACCTCGTTGGCGGTGCCGGGGAAGAAGACCTTGCGCAGCCCGCGTATCTCGAGAGTGGCCGGGGCGCTCACAGACGCACCACCTTACTGCGCACTGTGGGGATGGAGAGCGCCGCGACGACCAGCACTGCGGTGAGCAGCTTGAGGTCGGTGGGCTCGATGCCCAAGCGCAGGCTGACGGCGATCAGCAACCGGTAGACGATCGAGCCGCCGATGACGCTGAACAGCACCCAACTGATGCTGCGCTCGCCGAAGATCACCTCGCCCATGATGACGCCGGCGAGGCCGGCGACGATGGTACCGAGGCCCATGCCCACATCGGCGAAGCCCTGCTGCTGCGCCACCAGCGAGCCCGTGAGCGCCACGAGCCCGTTGGCGAGCGAAAGGCCGACGATGCGCGTCAAGTTCGTGTTGGTGCCCATGGCGCGGATCATCTGCTCGTTGTCGCCGGTGGCCAGCAGCGTGAGCCCGAACTCGGTGTGCAGCAGCCAGTCCAGGAAGTACTTGACGACGAGGGCGAGCGCACCCACCGCGAACACCACGTTCCAGCCGATCATCGTCAGCGAGAGGGCACTGCCGAGCTTCTCGAAGATCGTCTCCACACCGAGCAGCGGGATGTTGCTGCGCCCCATGACGCGCAGATTGACGGTGTAGAGGGCCGTCATGGTGAGGATTCCGGCGAGGAGCTTGGGACCGTAGTTGGTGGAGTCGCTCTCGCCCGACTTGAGCAGCAGATGCAGGCAGCCGGTGACCACGCCGGCGCACATGCCCGCGCCCACGCCGGCCGCGGTGGCCACGAAGGGTGAATGGCCGCCGACGATGAGGGCGCCGGTGACGGCGGCGCCAAGCGGCAGGCTGCCGTCGACGGTGAGGTCGGGAAAGTCGAGCACGCGGAACGTGAGGAACACGCCGAGGACCATGAAACAGTAGATGAGTCCCTGCTGGAGGGCGCTGGAGATGATCACTTGCACGTGCGGCTGCTCCCCGTGGTCGGGGCCGGGGCCGCGTGCGCGGCCCCGGCCCCTTCTAGTCTATAGCGCCCGCGGCTTGCGCGGGCGCGGCAACACTCAGAACTTGTTGACGGCCGTGTCGACCAGGTCTGCCGGGATCGTGACGCCCTGGGCCGCGGCAGCCTTCTCGTTGATCGAGAGCTGCAGATTCTTCGCGTACTCCACCGGGACGTCCATGATCGGCGTGCCGCCGAGGATCATGGCGGCCTGGTACCCGGCCTGCTTGCCCAGGTCCATGTAGTCGAAGCCGTACCCGGCGGCGGCGCCGCGCTTGACGCTGTCGGTGTCGCCGGCGAGCAGCGGGATCTTGTTCTCGTTGCAGACCTTGACGATCGCCTCGAGGGCGGTGACCGCCGTATTGTCGCCGATGACGGCGATGGCGTCGACGCGCCCGACCAGCGACTTGGCCGCGGCCTGCACCTCGGAGGAGTTGCTGGCGGTGGCTTCGACGATCTCGAGACCCATGGTCGCGGCGGCCGTCTTGGCCGCTTCGACGATGTAGACCGAGTTGGACTCGCCGGCGTTGTAGACGATGCCGACGCTCTTCGCGTCGGGGTTGAACTGCTTGGCCAGCTCGAGGATCGGCTCGACCGGCTGCAGGTCGCTGACGCCGGTGACGTTGGCCTCGGGAGCCTCAGGCGTGGTGACGAGCCCGGCGCCTACCGGGTCGGTGACGGCCGTGAACACGATGGGCGTCGTCTTGTCGGCCTTGACCACGGCCTGCGTGGTCGGAGTGGCGACGCCGAGGATGAGGTCGAGGCTGTCCGCGGCGAATTTCTGCGCGATGCTGGCGGTGGTGGCCATGTCGCCTTCAGCGTTCTGCATGTCGTAGGTGATATTGCTGTAGCCCTTCTCGAGGAGGGCGGCCTTGAAGCCCTCCACAGCGGCGTCGAGGGCCGGGTGACTCACGATCTGCGTGATGCCGATCTTGAGCGCCCTGGTGGTGTCGGCGCTGGCGCTGGCGCTTGGGCTGCTCGTACTCTCTGTGTCGTCGCCGAACCGGCGACGACGCCGGCGAACACGGCAAGCAGCGCCACGAGCGAGATTACCTTGAATGCGCGAAGCATCGTTCTCCTTTCGACCACGGACGAATGTTTCATTCTAGTGTGAGCCGCGACTCGCACACAAGCCCCGCTCTCATCTTTATTCACCTTCTACGCGCCGTGAACAGGGGCGACGAAGCCGCCACCGTGGCCAGCGGCACACAGTATTCTGCGGCGCTGCATGCCCGCGCGACGCGCGGCGGGCGCGCAGCGCACGTCCGCCGCGCGCCGCCCGGGGCCTTCGCCTGCTACAGCCGCGCCCGCTTCTTGAAGCGCTCGACGCAGTTGATGGGGATGTCGAGGGTCCGGCTGATATTGAACTTGGCCTCCATCATGCCGGGCTCGTCCGGGTGCGTGGCAGAGGTGGCGGCGAGAGTGCCCAGGCCCTTGTCCAGACGGATCTGCTCCATGGCGATGGGGTCGCTGAGGTCGCGCGGCGTGCAGCCGAGCTTGCCGGCGACATACTGCTTGGCTTCCTTGAGGCGCATCCTTCGGGTCATCTGCATGCGTGCGACCAGATCTCCGGCCGCTCGCATCCCGCCCATGCCCGAGGCTTGCGCGTGTGCCCCCTCCATGCCGAGGGCATCGCCGGTGCCCGCCTAGTAGCCGTCGATCTTGAGGATCTCGACGAACGCTTTGGAGGCGCGGCTCGTGGCGTCGGCCGGCGGATACACGCAGGTCGGCACCGCGCCGACGCCCATGCCCACGTTGACGTGCACGGGGATCTCGGCGATCTCCATGGCCGGCTTGATGAAGGTGATGGCCCGGGCGATGTTCCAGGCCGTGGACTTGCCGGTGTTGATGTTGACGGCCGGCCCGTAGATGCTGGCGCCGGCCGCCTGGGCCATGCGCAGCTGATCTTTGGGCCACATGCCGGCGAGCCGCTCGCCGTCGAACTCGAGCCGGCCGTGCATGCCGAGCACGAACTCGGCCGCCATGCCGATCTCGATGCCCAGCCACGGGTACTTCTCGCGGAGCCGGCGACAGGCCGTGAGACCGGCGAGGAAGTCGGCGTCGCCGGCCGCGCCGGTGGTGTCGAAGTCGATGCCGTCGGTGCCAACCGCGACCATCGCGTCGGCGACGAAGTCGATGTCGGCGACGAGCATCTCGCAGGCCTCTTCCTGTGCCTGCCGCGCCTCGTCGATCTTGCCCATCGGCAGCAGCTCCGACCAGTTCGGGATAGGGCCGTCCGGCTGCGAGTAGCGACCCAGGTCGGGCATGGCGCCGTACTGCACCGGGTTGGTGAGCAGGCTCTGGGCGATCTTCATCGTCTGCCCCTCGTGGGCGACGTTGGTCTTGACGGCCTTGTACGAGTAGTCGATCTGCCAGAGCTCGACCATGTCGACGCCGAGCAGGGTCTCGTAGCTCTGCAGATCCTGCACGCGGTTGCCGATGTGCTTGGTGCCGGTGCCGTCGTTGCTGAGGATGACCTCGTCGCCGATGTCGACGGCCGTGAAGCGCGCCGAGGAGGCGTAGATGTCGAGCAGGTGATCGAGCTCGTCCTGGGCGAGCTCCGGGACCTTGGCCTTCTTGGCCGCGAGCTGGGTGCCCGCCTCGAGATCGGCCTTGAGCTCGGAGCGGGTCATCTCGACGAGAGACCCGTCGCCCATGCGGGTCGGGATCCTCGGTTCCAAGGGCGGCACCTCCATGCTTCATCCGCATCGACCGAGCGCCGCATGGCGGCCTCGAAGACCTGAGGGGATCGAAGAGGTCGCGACGCGCGTCGACCACTGCCGCACAGACCCCCGCGCGCAACTGTACAGGAGAGCTGAAGGCGTGCGCTACCGCGCAGAAGGGCCGCGCCGAGCCTGCTGGAGCCGGCGAGCGGGGTCGAACCGCTGACCTGCCGCTTACAAGGCGGCTGCTCTGCCAACTGAGCTACGCCGGCTCGCACGTGGGGCGCTACGCGCGCGCCCGACCAGTGTACCCAGTGTCGCAGGCCACGGGAACCGGCCGGTGGCGCTGCCGGCCGCCGGCGCCCCGGCTGCGCCGCGCCCCCGCCGGCGGCCCCACGACACGGCCTGACTCAGCCGCGACTCCCCGTCATCGTCTTGAAGCGCTCGACGGAGCTGACGGGGATCTTCGAGCAGATCGGCGATGTGGAACTTGGCCTCGAGACCGACGGGATCGTCGACGTAGAGGATCTCGCCGGCCTCGGTCGCCGAACCCAGACCGCGCTCCTTGCGCACCTCGAGCATCGCCACCGGGTCGGAGAGGTCCATCAGCGACACGCCGAGCTTCTGCGCCACGTACTCCTTCGCCTGCATCAACCGCATCCCCCGGGTGATCTGCATCCGGGCGACCGATCTCCGGCCGTCCGGATACCGCCCATCCCCGAGGCTACGCCGTGGCTGATCGCCTGGCCGTAGACATCGCCCGCACCGACCTACAAGCCGTCGAGGCGCAGGATGTCGACGGCCGATCTGGAGGCCCGCGACGCGGCGTCCCCGGGCGGCAGGATGTGCATGGGCACGCCGCCCACGCCCATGCCCCCGTTGAGGTGCACGGGCACGGTCGCCTCCTCGCAGCACTGCTTGACGATGGTGATGGTGCGCGCCACGTTCCAGGCGACCGACTTGCCGGTGTTGACGTTGATGGCCGGACCGAAGATGGTGACCCCCGCCTTGGCGGCAAGCTGCATCTGCTCGCGCGGCCAGAGGCCGGCCAGCCGCACGCCGTCGTACTCGAGCTCGCCGTGCATGCCGAGCACGAACTCGCTGGCCATGCCGATCTGGATGCCGAGGTCGGGGAAACGCGCGCGGATGCGCGCGATGGCCTTGAGCGCCGCCAGGAAGTCGGCGTCGCCGGCCGCGCCGGCGGTGTCGAGATCGATGAAATCGGCGCCGGCCTCCGCCAGGCTCGCGGCGACGTGGAAGATGTCGTCGACGGCGAGCTCGACCGCCTCCTCCTGGGCGGCGCGCGCCTCGGCGACCTTGCCCAGCGGCAGCAGCTGCGACCAGTTGGGAAGCGGGCCATCGGGCACGGTGTACAGGCCAAGGTCGGGCATGGCGCCGTACCCGCACGGCGCCGTGATCAGGAGCTGTGCCTGGCGCATGATCGTCTGCTCGAGCCCAAGGACGCCCTTCGCCGGCTTGTACGAGTAGTTCTGGTGGTAGAGCTCCACGGAGTCGGCGCACAGGTACTGCTCGTAGTACTGCAGGTCGTTGACCCGCGTGCCCATGTCCTGGCTGCCGCAGCCGTCGTAGCTGAGCGTGACCTCGTCGCCGATATCGACGGCGCTGAAGCGCGAGCGGCTGCTGAAGATGTCCAGAAGGTGCGCGATCTCGCCCTCGGTGAGCGAATCGACTTTGGCGCGCTTGACCGCGGCCGCGACACCGTCGCGGATCGCGGCTTCTATCTGGGAGGGCGTCATGCGCACCAGTGCGCCGTCGCCCATGCGCGTCGGGAGGGAATGCTCCACCGCTTCTGCCCCCTGTCCTCGATCAGTCCGGCAAGAGCGTACACGCAGGGGGATCGCCTGTCATCGGCTGATACTTCGGCAAAGTTGGCGACGTCGCCCGGGCGACGGGCGAGCCAGTGAGTCTGCCCACCGGGAGGCTCTGGGCGAGGAGGTCGCGCGGAGGGCAGCGCCGCCCGCTTCAGCGCGTGGTTCGCCCGGGGCCAGGGCGAACCAGACAGAAGATAGGAGGTACCGGCTCCTCGAGCTGGCAGCGAGCTGCCCGAAGATGGGGAGCATCGCACCGCGGACAGTAGAACCGCGATGCGAAGAAGACGTTAGGGGGGTACCCACCGATATGAAGCGCGCCGCCGGCGGTACGCCCGGCGCGTGACACCGCGGTGGCCGCCCGGCCGTCGATGCGGATCAGTTGCGAGCTCGCCGGTCATGTCAGACGTAATTGCCCCGCCGCGGAGTCGTCCTCGCCGCTACCTTTGGAGCTCTCCAGAAGGCCGAGGAATCCGTCCTCGTCAAGCACCTCGACGCCCAGCCGCTGCGCCTTGGCCAGCTTGGAGCCGGGATCCTCGCCGGCGACCACATAGTCCGTGGCCTTGCTCACGGACGCGCTCACCCGCCCTCCCCGGCCCTCGATCAGCGCCTGCGCTTCGCCGCGGGTGAGCGAGGGCAGCTTGCCGGTGAGGACGAACGTCGTACCCGCGAGCGCCCCGCCGGCGCGCCGCGGATGCTCTTCCACGAGCCGCAGGCCCGCGGCGCGGAGCCTTTCGAGCGTCTCCCGGTTGTGCTCGTCGGCGAGGTGCTGCGTGACCGCCTCGGCCACTACAGGCCCCACGCCGGGGACGACGGCCAGCTCGTCCGCCGTCGCGGCCAGGAGGCCGTCGATGCCGGGGAACGCACCCACGATGGCCTGAGCGGTGACCGCGCCGACGTGGCGGATGCCGAGCGCGAACAGCACCTTCACGAACGGGCGCTCCTTGGACTCCTCGATGGCGGCAAGTACCTTGTCGGTCTGCTTCGTGCCGGCGATCTCGATGACGACGACCCGTCCGTCCTTGACCCGCTTCCTCTTCGTCGACCAGCCGTCCAGCCACATCACCGAGAACTTCTTCTCGCGCAACGAGTAGAGGTCGGCGACGTCCCGCACGAAGCCGCGATCGTACAGCAGCTGGACGCTCTCCTCGCCGAGACCGTCGATGTCCATGGCGCCCTTGCTCACGAAGTGCTTGATGCTCTCCACGAGCTGCGCGGGGCACGAGCGGTTGGGGCAGCGCACCGCGACCTCGCCGGTCTCGCGCACGACCTGCGAGCCGCACGCCGGGCACGCGTCGGGAAGGCGCCACTCGGGGAGGGCGGCGTGTCGCGCGGAGCGCTCCGCACGCCGCCCGTCCTCGTCGACCCAGCCATCCAGCACGGGGCCCACGACCTGAGGGATCACGTCGCCGGCGCGCTGCAGAGTGACGTCGTCGCCCGGACGGATGTCCTTGCGACGGATGTCGTCTTCGTTGTGCAGCGTAGCGCGCTCGACCGTGACGCCGCCGACGAACACGGGCTCCAGCACCGCGAACGGCGTGAGTACGCCCGTGCGTCCCACGTTGACCTCGATGCTGTGCAGCCGGGTGGTCACCGTGGTCGGCGCGAACTTGAAGGCGATCGCCCAGCGGGGGTCGTGGGCGACGCTGCCCAGCGCCGTCTGCAGCGCAAAAGAGTCGACTTTGACCACGGCGCCGTCGATGTCGTAGTCGAGGCCGGCGCGGCGCTCCTCCCAGGCCCGACAGGCCGCCGCCACGGCGTCGATGCTGTCGACGACCACGATGCCCGGGTTCACGCGGAAGCCCTGCGCGCGCAGCCACCCCAGCGCGCTGTGGTGGTCGGGCAGGTCGAGGCCCTCGCTGTGGCCGATCGCGTAGCACCACAGAGCGAGCGGCCGCTGCGCGGCGAGCTTCGGGTCGAGTTGGCGAATGGACCCGGCGGCGGAATTGCGCGGGTTGACGAACGCGGGCAGGCCGGCGGCCGCACGCGCCTCGTTGAGGCGCGTGAAGGCGGCCAGCGGCAGGTAGACCTCGCCGCGCACCTCGACCACCGCCGGCGGTTGTGCGCCGCGCAGGCGCAGAGGCAGCGCGCCGATGGTGCGCAGGTTGGCGGTGACGTCCTCCCCCACCTCGCCGTTGCCGCGCGTGGCGCCCACCGCGAACAGACCGTCGCGGTAGGTGAGAGAGACGGCGAGGCCGTCGATCTTGGGCTCGACCACGTAGCTCAGCAGCGCGTCGTCGAATCCCCTGCCTTCCAGGTAGCGCCGGTTGCGCTGGTCCCACGCCAGGAGCTCATCCTCGTCGCGAGCGTTGGCCAGAGAGAGCATCGCCTCGAGATGGCGCACCTGCGCGAACTTCTCCAGGGGCGCGGAGCCCACGCGCTGGGTGGGCGAGTCGGGAGTGCGCAGGTCCGGGCGCTGCGCCTCGAGCGCCTGCAGCTCGCGGTACAGGGCGTCGTACTCGGCGTCGTCGATCTCAGGCTGGTCGAGGACGTAGTAAAGGTAGGCGTGATGATCGAGAGTCTCGCGGAGCTCCGCGGCTCGCGCACCGACCGTGTCTGCGTCGTTCACGCCTCCCCCCTTTCGCGCCGGCGCTTGGCCCGGCGTCAGGCGCCGGCGCCGCCCGTGAGGCGCGCGCCCTCGCCGAGCAGGCAGAGGGCGAGCAGGTCTCGCGGCGCGTCGAGCCAGAAGTCGGGGTCGGCCGCCAGCAACGCATCGCGGCCGAACACGCCCCAGGCCACAGCGGCGGTGGCCATGCCCGCCGCCGCGCCCGCCTGGATGTCGAACGGGCTGTCGCCGACATAGATGGAGCCGCTGGCGGTGGCACCCAGCTGCCGGAGGCAGAGCAGGAGCGGCGCCGGTGACGGCTTGTGTTCCGTGGTGTCGGTAGCCGTCACCACGACGTCGAAACGGTCGTCGAGGCCCACGGCACGAAACGCCATCGCCGTGGTGTCGCGGCTCTTGCTCGTGACGATGCCGGTGCGCCGCCCGGCGGCCTTGAGCGCGTCGAGCACCTCCTCGATGCCTTCGTACCCGCGGATGAGCTCGTCGTGACGACGGTGGTTGTACTCGCGGTACACGTCGTACAGCTCCCGCGCGTGCTCGACCGACAGGGACTCCATCTGGGCGAGCAGCGGCCGCCCCACGCCGGCGATGATGAGCTCGTCGGGCAGCACCTCGCCGAGCACCGTTCTGGTGGCGAAGCGGAAGGACTCGACGATGAGCTCGACGGTGTCGACGACGGTGCCGTCGAGATCGAACACCACCGGGTCGAAGCCGGCGCTTTGCAGCGGCTCAGACACGGAGCCTCTCGAGGTCGAGCTCCCAGGTGGCGAGCTCGGCGAGCAGCTCGGGGTCGAGCAGGTCGTAGCGCAGCGGTGTGACGGCCACGCAGCCGCGGCCGACCACGTCGAAGTCGGTGTCGGCCCACTCCCCTGCCGTGGGATGGTCGCAGGGGACGAAGTGCTCGGAAGCGCCGGCGAAGGGGTCGGCGGCGAGCGCGCCGGCGGGCGTAGCCGGCCCGGCACCGTCGGCGCTCAAGAAGACGCGGTCGCAGCAGCTGGCGCCGCCCAGCCGTGCCGGGTGGACGCCGGCGAACTCGGTCAGCGGCCTGTCCGGGAGGTTGATGTTGAGGATGCTGTGGCGCGGCAGGCCCCGCGCGATCACGTGCTCGACCATGGCGCGCACCAGCGGGATGGCCTCGCTCAGCCAGCCGGGCGCGCGACTCTCGACTGAGAAGGCGAGCGCGGGACGACCGCGAAGCGCCGCCTCGAGGGCGGCGCCGACCGTGCCCGAGTAGGTGACGTCGGCGCCCATGTTGGCGCCGCAATTGACCCCGGACACGACCAGGTCGGGGGCGGGTCCGCGCACGCCGAGGAGCCCGATGCGCACGCAATCCGACGGCGTGCCGTCGCAGGCGAGGCCAAACCACGAAGCGCCGAAGGTCACCGGTTCCAGATGCAGCGGCCGGTCGATGGTGATGCCGCGCGCGACCGCACTGGCGTTGTGATCGGGGGCGATCGTGGTCGATCTCGCCGAGGCCGTCGACGGCGGCGCGCAGCGCGGCGAGGCCGGGGGCGTGGATACCGTCGTCGTTGGTGAGCAGGATCTGCAGAGTCACGCGCCCATTGTAGCCGACACGCCGGCGTGAGATCGCGCGGTGCTGGATGATGGACCGCCGCGGCCGGCGCGCGCCAACGTCAACCGCCGGCGCCTCATGTCACCCTCGCCGCGCGGCGCGGCCTCCAGTAACCTGTCCCGGAGACGCCCGCCCCCGGAGCACGCGGCAGGAGAACTATGCGTCTCGTCGTAAGTGTGCCAAGGCCAAGTCGCGAAGGAGCGCAGTGAGTGACACGAAGCACGCCCCCCACGATCCGGACGGCCGTCGCCTGACGGTCCGTCGCACGGCCGCCCTCGTCGCCGCTCTCGGCGCCGTCTCATGCCTCGTCTTTCTGCTCGGCGCCGACTACCTGTGGCCGCTCTTCATCTTCCCGCTCCTCCTCGGCGCCGTGTTCTTCTTCGAGCTCGGCAGCCTCGCGGTCACCTTCTGGCTGGGCAACTTCTTTGTCCTCTATTACAGCTTCCGCGCGCCGGCGACGGCCGCCGTCGTGCGGCAGGCTCTGCTCGGGATGGTCCTCTTCTTCCTCGCCGGCCTACTCCTGGGCCGGGTGCAGCGCAAGAACCACGAGATGCAAGCGCTGCTCGCGGCCTCGTCTCTCAGCGACAGGCTCACGGGGCTCTACAACTACGGCACCTTCGTCGACTATCTCCACCATGAGGTCACGAAGAGCGATCGCTACGGCGGCGAGCTCACGCTCATCATGCTCGACCTCGACCACTTCAAGGAATTCAACGATCGCCACGGGCACGAGACCGGCAACGACGCGCTCAGGCGTGTCGGGGCCACGCTGCGCACCGTGGTGCGCGACGCCGACATCGCGGCACGATACGGCGGCGAAGAGTTCGCCGTGCTCATCCGCGGCGACGAGACGCACGGCTACGAGCTCGCCGAGCGTCTGCGGCTCACCATCGAGAGCACCGCCGTCGAGGTCCGTGATGGCAGCGAGGTGTTCTGCACGGTCTCGGCGGGCGTGGCGACCTACCCGCTGAGCGCCGCCGACGAGACCGAGCTTGTGAGAGCGCGCCGACAACGCCCTCTACGAGTCCAAGCGCCGCGGGCGCAACCGCGTGACCATCTATGCCGGCGTGGCCGATCAGAGCGAGCTGGCGGCGAGCCTGAGCGCCTGAGGGCGGCCGCCCCCGCGGCCCGCCGCCCTCCTCGCGGTCAGTCCGCGAACGAAACCTCGGGGAGCCGCGTGTCGGGCCGCGCGAACAGGTCTCCGCACGACAGCTCCACTCCGTTGCGAGCCAGCAGCCGCTGCTGTTCCGGAGTGCGCACGCCGGTGGCGATGAGCTGCGCGCCGATGCGGTCGCTGAAGCGCACCAGCAGCTGGACCACCTCGACCGGCGTGAGCTCGCCGCCGAGCCCGGCGACCAGCGCGGGGTCGAGGCAGAGATACTCGGGCCTTGCCTCTGCGATCAGCTCCAGGGTGGTGAATTGGGCGCCGAGGCCGGAGAAGCACAGCTGGAAGCCCATCTCGCGGACATCGGCGAGGGTACGCAGCGACGACGCCGTGTTGGTGCCCAGTTCGTCGGCGTCGATCTCGAAGACGACGTGCTGGGGCACCAGCGCCCGGTTGAGAGAGTAGAACTCGCTCACGGCGACGACGGCGGCGTTGGGCAGCTCGGCGGCGGCGCAGCCGAGGAACAGCAGGTCGTCGGGGCGCAGGCCCGCGGACGCCGTGACGGTGGCCGCGCGGGCGGCGATGCCGTACGAGGGCAGCAGGCTCGAGCGCCGCGCCACGTCGAGGAGCACGTCGGGAAGGCGGAGCGGCGAATGGAACGGGCCGCGGACGCTGCTGCGATAGCCGATCACGGCCGCGGCCGCCGGCTCGATGACCGGCTCGAAGAGGGGTTCGAGCTCGCCGCTCTCGATGCAGGCGGCGAGCGTCTTCTCGAGCTCCGCATCGTAGGCGGCAGCGCTTTCGGCGGCCGCCTGCATGGCGAGGGCCAGGCCCCTCTGCAGGTTCTGCTCGAAGGTCAGGGCGTCGTCGGACTGGAGAACGGCGGCGCCGACGGAGGGATGTACCCTGTCGTAGACACCGGGGGCGAGGTCGTTGAGCAGCAGCGACTGCAGGCGTTCGTACACCCGGCGAGTGACCGCGGCGAGGTCGTCGTCGGCGATCACCTGAGCGGACCGCGGCGGCGCCAGAAGCACGATGAAGGCGTCGTCGGTGAGCGTGAAATCGCTCACCACGTCGAGCCGCCGCAGGGTGTTGCCGCCCCCGGCATGCTCTTCTCGAGGTTGGCGGCCACGGCGTCGAGGATCTCGGCGACGATGCGCCAGCCGAAGACAGGCTCGAGGCGGCCGTAGCGATCGAGGCTGATGTAGAGAAGCGCGACCTTGCCGCGCTTCTCGAGCTCGAGGCGCTCCACCGAGTCGGCGACGAGATTGAGTGACGGCAGCTGCGACGGGCCGTCGCTGACCAGGCTGCGCAGGTTGGTGCGCGCCTTGCGCAGAGAATCGTCGCTGGGTCGCTGCACGCTGCTCACCCCCGGCGCACGGGTCAGGTCGCCTTCTGCTTCTCCTTGGGCTTGCCGCCGTCCTTGCCGGCCTGGCCTCCGACGACGCGGGCGCCTCTCGCCGCCGGGCGAGCGGCCCTCGGAGGCGGGCTTGCCCCCGGAGGCGCGACTGCCCCGGCGGACATGCTCCTTTTCCGGCGGACTCCCCGCCGCCGGCCGCGGCATCGCGCCCTCCGGGGCGACGGCTGGAGCCCTTGCCGTAGTCGGTGGTGTAGAACCCGGACCCCTTGAAGTGGATGGCCACGGGATGGAGCACCTTGCGCAGCGTGCCACCGCACTTCTCGCAGGTCACGAGCGGGTCGTCGCTCATCCTTTGAAGGACATCGAACGATTCCCCGCACTGGTCACATCGATACTCATAGATAGGCACGCAGAAGACTCCTTTGCGTGGTCAGGAGGCGCTCAGTCTAGCACAGCGCCCCACCGAGCCTCGGGACGGTGGGCAGCCTATGGGGCGAACGGCGCCAGATGCCCGGCGATGACCTGCACCGGCTTCCAGCGCGGTCGCTGCCAGGAGCGAAGCAGTTCGGCGCCCCCGGGGCCGGATGGTCGCATGACGTCGAACTCGTCGCGCCCCGGCCCGATGGTGTCGCCGCACAGCACGACCGGGCCGTCGGCGGTCTGGACGCACAGACTGATGTGGCCGTCGCAGTGCCCGGGCGTGCGCGCCCATGCCACGCCCGGCGCGAGCTCGCCCTCCTCGCCGGCCAGCCGCTTCAACGGAAGGAGCTCCAGCAGGCCGCCTACCAGTATCCACGAGGGTGAGCGGGTCTCGAGCTCGTGCACCGCCACCGGCGCCATGAGGTCGGCGCAGGCGCCGGCGTGATCGAGATGCGCGTGCGTCAACGCTACGAGGTCGACGTCGTGCACACCGAGGCCGCGAGCTTCGAGAGCCCTGACGACGGGCTCGTTCTGCAGCGGCAGACCGGGGTCGACGACGATCGTGCGCGCGCCACGCAGCAACACCGTGTTGGGGAACGTGGTCATGCCGACGACCGGGCGCTCGACGCGCAACCGGCGGTACTCCTCGAAGGCCTCGGGCGAGCGGGACTCGGGCAGCACGTCCGTGCGCCCGTCCTCGACGCTGAACACGAAGCGCGCCGTGGGGATGAGGATGTCTACCGTGTACATGATGTGGTGAAGATGGGCCGCGGCACACGCCTCAATCGGGAGCGCGGCCTTCTTCGTCGTCGCGGGCGTA
>CAWHEJ010000013.1:0-138204 GCA_963828305.1 uncultured delta proteobacterium
AGGCCATCCCTCTCACGGTCAGGCGGGTATCCCGCAAAAGCGGGGATGTCATCGTCGACGCCCGGTTCATCCGTGACTGACGCGCGAGGGCTGCAATCGCATAGGAATATGTCATGACGTACTTGATCCGAGCACCACACGCTACACGCTACACGCTACACGCCGCGTGCCACCCGCTACCCGCTACCCGCTACCCCCTTCCCCCTGTATACTGCACGCTGCATGCGGGCCGTTGCGCCGACGTTCAACTGCCGATGCAGGGAGACTGATTATCGATGCCCTGGTATGCCGTCCACACGAGAAGCCGCCATGAGAGCAAGGTCTGCGACGGCCTTTCCCTGAAGTCGATCAACGCCTTTCTGCCGAAGATCGAGGCCTGGAGCCGCAGGAAGGACCGCCGGAAGAAGATCCAGCTTCCCATGTTTCCGGGCTATCTTTTCGTACAGCTGGCCACGGCGGACAACCAGGCACGGCATTGACATCTTGAAGACAGCGGGGGTTGTCAAGATCCTCGGGACAAGCCGGGGGAACATCCCCATCCCGGTGCCCGACGAGAAAATCGAGACCATCCGGCGGCTCGTGGATTCGAAGGTCGAGATCCAGCACTACCGATACCCCAGGGTCGGGGAGCGGGCGCGGATCCTCGACGGGCCGTTCAGGGAAATCGAGGGGATTGTCGTGAAAGCGGACCCCCGGAAAGACCTCTTCGTCATCACCATCGAGATCCTCCAGCGCGCCGTGGCCATCGAGATGCAGGGATTCCAGGTCGAACGGATCTAGGAGATCCGAGGCTACAGGTCTACAGCCGAGTCTACAGGAAGGATCTGTTGGCTGTTGGCTGTTGGCTCCTGGACCCTGGACCTCGGACCCTGGCTGTACTACTCCTCTCCCCGAAAGGCCCGCATCGCCTCCTCCTCGAGGCGTTCCTCCATTCCCCTGTACTTCGGGGAATAGTGAAAGAGAATGAAGCGCTTCACGCCCGCTAGCCTCGCCAGGCGACCCGCCTGCAGGGCCGTCAGGTGGTACTTATCCGCAGCCCGCTTACGGTCCTCCTCGAGGAAGCAGGCTTCGATGAAGAGCACGTCGGCTCCGCGGGCCAGCTCCACGATCCGTTCGGCATTCCCGGGACTGTAGATCACATCGGAGACGTAGACCATCTTCTGGCCCGGGGTGATCTTGACGATCTTCTCCTTCAATTCGCCGAGCGGCAGGACCCTCTCCACGATCTTCCTGTCTTCCCCTTTCCACCAGACCCGGAAGGGACTGTCATCGGGGTCGTTCCGGTGGATGCTGTCCTTGAGCGAATTGATCCATGCGCCCCCGGGCAGACCCATTTCCGCAAGGGCATTCTTCCTGACGTTGACCCGGCGCTTCTCCTCCAGGCGGAAGGCCAGGCAGGGAACCCTGTGATCCAGGAAGATCCCTTTCACCCGGTAAGCGTCCCGCTCCAGGATCGTCCCGTCAAACGGTGCTTCCCGTCGTTCCTTTCCCGGCCGGAAGGCCTGCCGGCAGGGAAAGACCTCCGTTTCCGTCCTGTCGGGGTGAATCTCCGTCACGATCAGCCTGAAGTCGTTCGAGTAGTTCTCCACCAGGTTCCAGGTATAGGCCGCAAGCTTCCCCTGCACATTGTCGATGAATCCCGGCGGGCCGTAGAGGGCAAGGTGTTTCTCCCGCCCGAGGCAGATGCGCAGCAGGTGATCGAAGCCGATGAAGTGATCCATGTGGGTGTGGGTGACGAAGATGTGATCGATCTTGAGGATCATGCGGGGCGGCAAGCGCCTGGATGTCGCCCAGATCGAACAGCAGGGCTTCCCTGCGGTATCTCAGATCCAGGTACAGGGCGGGGTCCCCGAAGGGGTCGTTGACGAGTCGGGCATTGAACATGGACAGCCTGTCCGGGGCCTCGTTCGAAAAGCCGGAATCCCTTTCCCGGCGACCTTTCCGTCCGCCCCGAGCAATGAGACGGTTTTACTACGGCCCCGCCTGCTCCGTCAAGGCATACTCGCCAAAAATCCCTTGACTTTCAGAGCGAGAAACGCTTTTATTCGCAACTTGACGACCTTTTGCAATCGACCGGAAGGAAAAGAAATGGTGAAGGCCCGCATCGTGATCGACAGGGAGCTGTGCAAGGAGTGCCATCTCTGCATCCAGGCCTGCAAGAAATCCCTGATCCTGGCGACAACCGAGTTGAACTCCAAAGGCTATCACCCCGTTGCCTGCAAGGAAAACGAGGACTGCACGGGCTGCACGCTGTGCGCCATCAGCTGCCCGGAAGTGGCCATCGAGGTCTATCGTGAGCGATAAGATTCTGATCGCGGGAAACTGGGCCATCGGCGAGGCCGCCATTCGCGCGGGATGCCGGTTCTACGCCGGATACCCCATCACGCCCCAGAACGAGCTGACGGAATACATGGCGGAGAACATGCGCCGGGCGGAGGGGGGAACCTTCATCCAGGCCGAAAGCGAGATCGCCGCCGTCAACATGGTCCTCGGGGCCAGCGCGGCAGGCGCGCGGGCCATGACCTCCTCCTCCAGCCCCGGGATCTCCCTCAAGCAGGAAGGGATCTCGGCCCTGGCCGCCGACGAGCTTCCCGCCGTGATCGTCAACATGATGCGCGGCGGCCCCGGCCTGGGAAACATCCTCCCCTCCCAGGGCGACTACTTCCAGGCCACCCGCGGCGGCGGTCACGGGGACTACCGCACGATCGTGCTGGCCCCCGCCTCCGTCCAGGAACTGGCCGACCTGACCATGGACGCCTTCGACCTGGCCGACAAGTACCGCAACCCCGTCATGATCCTGGGAGACGGGATGACGGGCCAGATGATGGAGCCCGTCTCATTCGGAAAACCGAGACCCAGGCGCTACAACGAGAAATACATCCTCAAGGGGGCCGGCGAGGGCAAGAGCAAATTCGTCCGGGCCCTCATCCTCGATGCCCTTCGCATGGAGGAGCACAACTGGAAGCTCGTACGCAAGTACAGGGTCGTCGAGCAGAACGAGGTCCGTTTCGAGACCTACAAGACAGGCAACGCGCGCCTGATCATCATCGCTTATGGAATCGCGGCGCGAATCGCCAAGGGGGCCATCAACCGCCTGAGGGATTCGGGCATGAAGGTGGGGCTCATCCGTCCCATCACCCTCTGGCCCTTCCCCGCGCAGATCATCCGGGACACGGCCGAGCGGATCGACCGCTTCCTCGTCTTCGAGATGAGCACGGGCCAGATGATCGACGACGTGAAACTGGCCCTCGAGGGCAAAGGGCACGTGAGTTTCTACGGAAGGCCGGGCGGTGTGGTGCCCACGCCGGCGGAGCTGGCCAAGGCCATTGTCCAGGAATATAGAAGGTAACCGGTCATGAAGAAGGTTTTTTCCCGACCCAGATCCCTGAAGAGCACCCCTTTCCATTACTGTGCGGGGTGCGGCCACAGCATCATCCACCGGGTGATCTGCGAGGTCATCGACGAGCTGGGAATCCGGGGGAACACGATCGGTGTCCCGCCGGCAGGCTGCGCCGTCGTCGCGTACAACTACTTCGACGTGGACATGCTGGAGGCGCCCCACGGTCGCGGCTGCGCCGTGGCCACGGGAATCAAGCGGACGCTTCCCGACCGGGTCGTCTTCTCCTATCAGGGTGACGGGGACCTTGCCGCCATCGGGACGGCCGAAACCTTCCACGCCGCCAACCGCGGCGAGAACATCACCGTCCTTTTCATCAACAACGCCGTCTACGGCATGACGGGAGGCCAGATGGCCCCCACGACGCTCCTGGGACAGGTCTCCACGACATCCCCCCCCGGGCGAAACGCCATCCTGGACGGCCACCCCATCCGGATGAGCGAGATCCTCGGCAAACCTCGAAGGCACAGCGTACATCGAGCGGGTTGCCGTCAACTCGGCCCAGAACATCCTCCGGGCGAAGAAGGCCGTCAAAAAGGCCTTCCAGTACCAGATCGACGGCGCCGGGTTCAATATGATCGAGGTCCTTTCCCAGTGCCCCACGAATTGGAAGATGAACACCGTCGATGCCTGCCGGTGGGTCGACGAGGTCATGTCGAAGACATTCCCCATCGGGGTGATCAAGGACGCCGGAAAAGGTCGAAAAGATGCAGATTAAGACCATCTTCGCAGGCTTCGGCGGACAGGGCGTCCTGATGATGGGGTACAGCTTCGCCCAGGCCGCCATGTTCGAGGGCTTCCACGTCACCTATCTTCCCTCCTACGGGGTCGAGGTCCGGGGAGGAACAGCCAACTGCACCGTGGCCGTCTCGAACGAGGAGATCGCCTCGCCCGTGGCCTCGCAGCCCGACTACCTCGTCGTCATGAACAACCCCTCCCTGCTCACGTTCCAGACCCGGATCGCCCCCGGGGGGGCCTTTTTCCTGAATTCGTCGATCATCACGGGGCGGCCGAAACGCTCCGACGTGGACATCTGGGAGGTTCCCACGGCGGAGATCGCCGCCGAGCTGGGAAACCCCCGCGTACAGAACGTGGTCATGATGGGCGCCTACGTGAAGATGACCCGGATGGTTTCCCCCGAAAGCTACCTGAAAAGCCTCAAGTCGATCCTCGGCACAAAGAAAAAGGCGGCCATGGAAATCAATCGCAAGGCCTTTGAGGCCGGCTTCAATCATATCGAGTAGGCGAAGGAGAGGCCAACCTCCATGACCATCAAGCAGATATCGATCCAGCTGGAAAACGTCCCCGGGTCGCTGGCACGCCTCGTGGACATCCTCGAGAAGGAGGATATCAGCACCAAGGCCATCTCCGCGGCCAGCACGGCCGAGAGCAGCACCGTGAGGCTCGTCGTCAACGACCCCGACCGGGCCGAGAAGGTCCTGGAAACCTTCGGGTTCAACTTCGAGGTGGAGCCGGTTCTTGCCGTGGAGGTTCCCTGCCACCCCGCAGGCATGAACGCCATCGTCAAGCCCCTCATGGCCGCGGACATCAACATCCACTACATCTACACGACGATCGAACGCATCGGGAAGGAGACGATCCTCATCCTCGGCGTCGACAATCACGAGGAGGCGGCCGAGATCCTGAAGGAACACTGGATCAACTTCGTCGGCGAACAGATCTACAACTTATAGGCTCATGGCATAAGGCTTAAGGCTAAGGGCTAAGGGCCAAAAGAAATAAAATGAATTTCAGATCCCTATGCCTTTAGCCTTTAGCCTTTACCCTTATGGCCTTTGGCCTTAAGCCCCTCTCCCTATGCCCGTTTCCTCTGAAAAAGAAAGAGCCCTCTTGGAGAGGATGGCGAGCCTCGGCGTTGCGGAGAGCGACTTCAGGGAGACCTTCGTCCGCTCCTCCGGCCCCGGGGGTCAGAAGGTCAACAAGACATCGAGCTGCGTGCAGCTCGTGCACATCCCCACGGGGCTCACCGTCAAATGCCAGCGGGAGCGCTCCCAGGCGATGAACCGGTTTCTGGCAAGGCGAGTGCTTCTCGACCGGATCGAGAAGCTGCAGAAAGGGGTCGTCGAGGCACAACAGGACCGCGCAGAAAAGATCCGCCGGCAGAAGCGCAAACGCTCGAAGCGGGCAAAAGAGAAGATGCTCGATGCCAAGCACCGGCAATCCGAGAAGAAGGGCCTTCGGTCGAAGATCCCGCGGAATGGGGATTAGAAAGACAAAAAAAGGGGAAAGAAGCCTCTTTTTATTTCGCTTCTTTCCCCTTTTTCGATAATAGCAGGGATGATGAATTAGCCAAGCAGTCTAACGATGGGGTTCGCGTAAAGGATCACGAGCGACACAACGAGGGCGTAGATCGCGACGGACTCGGTCATGGCCATACCGACCATCATGGTCAGCATGATCTTGCCCTGCGCCTCGGGATTCCTGCCCACGGCATTCGACGCACCGCCGGTTGCCTGCCCGATGCCCAAGCCCGCTCCGATGGCACCGAAGCCCATCGCGATGCCCGCCGCGATCACGGAGCAGCCCAGAACGATCGCCTTCGAGTAATCAGCGCCACCTTCTTTCTCGGCAGCTAAAGCAATCGAGGCAAACCCGAAAACCAAAAGAACGGAAACCAGCGCTGCAAACATCTTCTTCGACTTCATTTCGACCTCCTCTCTGTTTTTGGTTTGAAAAATCGAAGCATCTCTCTCGGAATGATGCTGACTCCGGTCCGTCGCACCTGCCCTTTTCACCCCCTTTCGGCCGACAGCCGCAGGCGGATGTTGCGCGTCCGCTGCAGCGCACTTGGACCAGTCAACCGCGTACTTTGTAAAGAGTTAAAAAAAAATTGTCAAGTACAATTTGATTGTGCTATCAGCGGGGCCGTGAGATGTTGAGAGGGGTTTGGCGGCAGTCGAACCCTCTACCCTTCTGTTGTTGGGGGCAGGTCTATCAGGTCATGAATCATTTCGAAGATGACAGTCGGCAGAATCTCCTCAGGCAGTTTCAGGGCGATCTCCCCGTCGAGAAAAGGCCCTTCCGCGCCGTCGCCTCCCGGGCGGGGACGAGCGAGGATAGCGTCCTCGCCACGCTCCGGAACCTGATGCAGCAGGGACACATCCGGAAGTTCGGCGCCCTCCTCAGGCACCAGAAGGCCGGCGTCACACGCAATGCCATGGTGGTCTGGGCTGTGCCGCCGGACCGGACAGAAGAGGCCGGGGCGGCATTCGCATCCTTCAGGGAGATCACGCACTGCTACGAAAGGCGCCCGCCGTTCGAGGGCCGCTACAACCTCTTCACCATGATCCACGCCGGGAAAGGCCCCCTGGAAGAGCTCATCGCCAAGATCTCAGGCAAGGCGGGGATCGGCGATTACCAGGTGCTCGAGAGCCTGGAGGAGTTCAAGAAAAACAGTATGGAATACTTTTAGGCGAAAGGCAAAGGGCTAAGGGCTAAGGGCTTATGGACAGCGGGATGATGCCTTGCTAGCCTTGTAGCCTTGTAGCCTGTAGCCTGTAGCCTTTCATCAAGGAGCCCCCATGAAACGAACCCGCTCCCAGAAACTCTTCGAAGAAGCCAAGAAGCTGATCCCCGGTGGTGTCAACAGCCCGGTGAGGGCTTTCGGCTCCGTGGGATCGTCGCCCTTTTTCGTGGCAAAGGCCTCCGGTTCGAAGATCTGGGACGTCGACGGCAATCGCTACATCGACTACGTGGCCTCGTGGGGACCCATGATCCTCGGTCATGCCCATCCCGGCGTGGTCAGGGAAATCCGAAAGGCGGCCGGACGAGGAACCAGCTACGGGGCCCCTACGGCCGCCGAGGTCGAGATGGCCGGAATGATCACCAGGGCTTTTCCCTCGATGGATCAGGTCCGGATGGTCAGCTCCGGCACGGAGGCGACCATGAGCGCCATCCGCCTCGCGCGGGGATACACGAAGCGCGAGAAGATCCTCAAGTTCGAGGGCTGCTATCACGGGCACGCCGACTCGCTCCTCGTCAAGGCGGGCTCCGGCGTGGCCACGCTCGGCATCCCGGGAAGCCCCGGCATCCCCAGGGGGCTCGCCGAGCTCACCGTCACGGTCCCCTTCAACGATCTCGACGCCGTGAAGCTCGCCGTGAGAAAGCACGGGAAGGACATGGCCTGCATCATCGTCGAACCTGCCGCGGGCAACATGGGGCTCGTTCCCCCCGCACCCGGTTTCCTCGAAGGCTTGCGGAAACTGGCCACGAGAAACGGGATCGTGCTCATCTTCGACGAGGTCATCACGGGATTCCGGCTGCGCTTCGGCGGCTTCCAGCATCTCGCCGGCGTGCGGCCCGACATGACCTGTCTCGGAAAGATCATCGGCGGGGGCCTGCCCGTCGGGGCCTTCGGGGGCGCAAGGAAGATCATGGAGACGCTGGCTCCGGCAGGTCCCGTTTACCAGGCGGGCACCCTGTCGGGCAACCCCCTGGCCATGGCCGCAGGGCTGGCAACGCTTGAGATTCTCAGGGATGACTGCGACTACGGGGCCCTCGAGCGAAGGACCCGGTTGTTGTGCAGCGGCATGCAGAACCTTTTCAAGAAAAAGGGGATTCCCGTCACGATCGCCCGGCGCGGCTCCATGTTCACCGTTTTCTTCACCGCCGGCGACGTTGCGGATTACGCATCGGCCTGCCGATGCGACACGAAGCGCTTCGCGCAGTTCTTCAACGCCATGCTCCGCCACGGCATCAGCCTTCCGCCGTCGCAGTTCGAAACGGCCTTCGTCTCCTTTGCCCACACGGAGAAAGACATGGAGATCACCCTCGAGGCCTGCAGGAAGTCCATCGCCGAGTTGTGACCTTTTCCTCCCGGCGTTTCGACAGGGCTATTTTATTGACAGGTCCCGACGGCATCGTTTATCATCCACGTTTAGTCCGGCGAAAAGCACGACAGGCCCGACCCCCTTCAGGAAAGGGGCGGCACAAACCTTCCCTGCCGGGTATCGGAACGCACCAACAGGATCATCCAGGAGAGGCCCCCATGCAGAAAAGGAACACGGTTCGCTCGAGAAAAATCACGAAAGAGCTCTCTGCGGTCTCCATCTGTCCCGCAGGAAAGAGCTACCCTCTGCCTGCCGAAAAGGATTCCACGAGGGAATTCGAACGGCTCAGGAAAATCGTCGGAAAGGAGCGCCGCAAGGGCCGCGAGATCGTCGTCGTCATGGGCCTGGGGTTCGTCGGCGCCGTCATGGCCGGTGTGATCGCCGACTCGACGGATCGCAAAACCGGCAAGCCCGCAAAATTCGTCATCGGCATGCAGCGCCCCTCCACGAGATCCTTCTGGAAGATCGGTTATCTCAACAACGGCATCCCGCCCGTCGAGGCCGAAGACCCCGAGGTGTTCACCCTCATTGAACGTTGCGTCAGGAAGAAAAAGACCCTCATGGCCACCTATATCTACGACGCGCTGACGCTGGCCGATGCCGTCGTCGTCGACGTCCAGTGCGACTACAACAAGGAAACCCTCGGGGACTGCCGGCAGGGATCGGCCGACATCGCAGCCCTGGAGGACAGCCTGAGGGTCATCGGCGAGAAGATCCGGCCCGACTGCCTCGTCCTGATCGAAACGACGGTCCCGCCGGGCACGACGGAATACGTGGCCTACCCGATCGTCAAGAAGGCCTTCGAGAAGCGCGGCCTCGTCGAGGAGCCGCTCCTGGCCCACTCGTTCGAGCGCGTCATGCCCGGCCGCGAGTATGTAAGCTCCATCCGCGACTTCTGGCGCGTCTGCAGCGGAATCAACGACGAAGCACGCCGGCGGGTGGTGAAATTCCTCTCCGAGGTTTTGAATGTCGAAAAATACCCGTTGACCGTTCTCGACCGCCCCATCGAGAGTGAAACCTGCAAGATCGTGGAGAACTCCTACCGGGCCACCCTGCTTGCCTACCTGCACGAGTGGAGCCTCTTTGCCGAGCGAAACGGCGTGGACCTCATCAAGGTGATCGATGCCATCCGCGTCCGACCGACCCATTCCAACATGATCTTCCCGGGGCCCGGCATCGGGGGATACTGCCTGCCCAAGGACGGGGGCCTCGGCGTTTGGGCCTACCAGACCCTCATGGGGTTCGACGACGACATCTTCCGGATCACCCCGCTGGCCATCGACATCAACGACACCCGGGCGCTCCACGCCGCGGAGCTCGTGCGCGACGCGCTGCGCAACATGGGCCGGATCGTTGCCGCCTCGAGGATCGCCGTGCTCGGCGTCTCGTACCGGGAGGATGTGGGGGACACGCGTTACAGCGGCTCGGAGATCCTCGTCCGAAAACTCACGGAGATGGGGGCCGACATCATCGTCCACGACCCCTACGTGAAGCACTGGTGGGAGATGGAAAAGCAGGATACCTACCCGGCCCCCGGGCACTCCCGGGCCCGGTTCTTCCGCAACCAGGAGAGGCTCAGGGACCTCGTCGTGCACAAGGACCTCGCGAAAACCCTGCGAGGGGCCGATGCCGTGGTCCTTGCGGTGCGCCACGAGCAATACCGGAACCTGGACCCCGACGGGATCGTGAAGAAAACGGGGAAGCCCGCGGCCATGATCGACTGCTTCGGCCTCCTTAACGACGGGGCGATCCGCCGCTACTTCGAGCTCGGCTGCGAAGTCAAAGGCCTGGGGCGGGGTCACGTGAAGCGCATCAAGGACGAGGTGCGCAGCCGGACGACTCCGACAGCGGCAGACCGGGGAAGACCCGCCGCATCGCGGGGAGAGCAGAAGAAAGGAAGGAATCGATGAAGAAAGCGTTCATCACGGGCATCACGGGCCAGGATGGCTCTTACCTCGCGGAGTTGCTCCTGAGCAAGGGATACGAGGTCCACGGGCTCATCCGCCGCTCGAGCACCTTCAACACCGACCGGATCGACCATCTCTTCAAGGACGTGCACGACCCGGCTGCACACCTTTTCCTGTATTACGGCGATCTCTCCGTGTCGGGACAGTTGACGGATTTGCTGCACGACATCAAGCCCGACGAGATCTACCATCTGGGCGCGCAGAGCCATGTCCGGGTCAGTTTCGACATGCCCGAGTACACGGGGGACGTGACGGGGCTGGGAACGCTGCGACTGCTCGAAGCCATCCGCAAGACGGGCATCCAGGCCCGATTCTACCAGGCCTCGTCGAGTGAGATGTTCGGGGCCGCCCCTCCTCCGCAGAGCGAAAATACGCTGTTTCATCCCCGCAGCCCCTACGCCGCCGCAAAGGTCTATGCCTACTACATCGTAAAAAACTACCGCGAGGCCTACAACCTCTTCGGCTGCAACGGAATCCTCTTCAACCACGAATCCCCCCGCCGGGGGGAGACCTTCGTGACGCGAAAGATCACCCGCGCGGCCACGCGCATCAAGGTCGGGCTGCAGGAAAAGCTCTATCTCGGCAATACGGCGGCAAAACGGGATTGGGGATATGCCGGCGATTTTGTGGAGGCCATGTGGCTCATGCTTCAACAGGACAAACCGGACGATTTCGTCATCGCCACGGGAGAGACGCACTCCGTCAGAGAATTCCTCGAGAAGGTCTTCCAGAGGCTCGACCTGGATATTGAGAAGCACGTGGAGATCGACAGCCGTTACTTCAGACCCACGGAAGTGGATGTCCTGCTGGGCGACGCCTCGAAGGCTCGGAAAAAACTGGGCTGGTCGCCGAAGGTCGGTTTCGAGCAGCTCATCGACATGATGGTGGCGGCCGACCTCGAGACGGCGCAGAAGGAAAAGACCCTCCGGGATGCCGGATTTACGTGCGAGCCGAAGCGGATCCTGTCCTGAACCATCGAGTAAAACTTGTCATGGAAAAAAACGCTAAAATCTACGTGGCGGGCCACAGCGGCATGCTCGGCACGGCCATCGTCCGGATGCTGAAAGAGCGCGGTCACGACAACCTGCTGCTGCGCACGAGCTCGGAGCTCGACCTTCGAAGCCAGGCGGACGTGGAGGTCCTTTTTCGAGCGGGAGAGGCCTCAATACGTGATCCTCGCGGCGGCGCGTGTCGGAGGGATCTGGGCGAACATGAACAACCCCGCCCCCTTCTTCTACGACAACATGATGATCCAGTTGAACGTGGTCCACGCAGCCTGCACGTCCGGCACGCAGCGGCTGCTCTTCGTGTCGAGTTCCTGCTCCTATCCCCGGATGTGCCTGCAGCCCATGAAGGAAGAGGCCATCCTGACCGGTCCGCCCGAGCCGACCAACGAATATTACGCCATTGCAAAGATCAGCGGCATGAAGATGATCGAAGCCTACCACCGCCAGCACGGCGTGCAGTTCTTCTCCGTCATCTTCCCGAACCTCTTCGGGCCGGGGGACAACTTCGACCCCAGGGACTCCCACGTGATCGCCGCGCTGATCCGCAGGTTCCATGAGGCCGCAGCCGGAAACCTTGCCGAAGTGGAAATCTGGGGGACCGGCCTGGCCCGACGGGAGTTCCTCTACGTCGACGACGCGGCCGATGCCTGCCTTTTCTTCATCGACCGCCTCTCGGGCGGCGAGGTCATCAACGCGGGGGCTGGAACGGACATCTCGATCGCGGAGCTGGCCCGGTTGATCGGAAAAATTTCGGGGTACGGGGGACGGCTCGTCTTCGACACGACGAAGCCGGACGGCATGCCGCAGAAGCTCCTGGACGTCTCCGCCATGCAGAAGCTCGGTTGGGCGCCCCGGGTGAGCCTCGAGGAGGGGCTCCGGAAGACCAGCGAGTGGTACGCACAAGGGACAGCCGGGTCCCGCGGGGAGAAGGCATGACATTCAAGGTCAAGATCGGCGACATCCGTATCGGCGAGGAAGAAAAAGCCTCCGTCCTGGAGTCTCTCGCGCAGGGCCAGCTTTCGGAAGGCCGGAAAACGAAGGAATTCGAAAGGCTCTGGGCCCGCTACATCGGGACGAAATACTGCGTTGCCCTCAATTCCGGGTCCTCGGCACTCCTGGCGGGACTGCACGCCCTGATCCATGACCGCCGGAGGCCCCGGGTCCGACCGGGCTGCAAGGTCATCACCTCGCCCGTGACCTACGTGGCCACGAGCAACGCCATCGTGCTCGCGGGAATGGAGCCCGTCTATGTCGACATCGACCCCCGCACCTTCACCCTGGACATGAATCAGGTCGAGGACACGCTGCGGAAGGACCCGGACGGTCACGCCGTCATCCTTCCGGTCCATCTCATGGGTTACGTCAACGACATGGACGCCGCCAACGACCTGGCCCGACGATACGGCCTGGCCGTCTTCGAGGATGCCGCCCAGGCCCACGGTTCGCTCTACAAGGGGCGCAAGGCGGGATCCCTCTCGGATCTTGCCGAATACTCCTTCTACATCGCCCACAACATCCAGGTCGGCGAGATGGGGGCCGTCGTCACCAGCGACGACGGGCTCTGCCGCCTCATCCGGCGGATCAAGGCCAACGGGCGGCTCTGCGCCTGCCGGATCTGCCGGCGCGGCGAGGGCAAATGCCCTCACCGGGACGCGGAGTTCGACCCGCGTTTTACCCACGACCTCATCGGCTTCAACTTCAAGACGACCGAGCTCCAGGCGGCCATCGCCATCCCCCAGATCGGCAAGGCCGATGCCATCGTCCTTGCAAGGCAGCAAAATGTGCAAACCCTCAACGAGAAACTCGGACCGCTCTCGGACATCTTCCAGCTGCCGCTCTATTCGGATGACGTGAGCTACCTCGCCTATCCCCTCGTCATCCGGGATGCTCGCTGGTCGCGGGCGAAGATCATGAAGTCCCTCGAAAAATCAGGCGTGGAGACAAGGCCCCTTTTCGGCTCGATTCCCACACAGCAGCCCGCCTTCCGATACCTGAAGGAACGCTATAAAGACAGACTGCCCAACGCGGATTTCGTGGGGGCAAACGGGTTTTACATCGGTTGTCATCAATACCTGGAAAAGGGCCATCTCGAGCACGTCGCAGAGGCCTTTTCCGCCCTTGTCCGAAAGGGTCCGTAAGAGGGGTACAACCCCCTATTTTCCTTGTATTTTTTCCGATGCCGGGTGACGAATCCCTGGAGCCTATTTTTATTGACTTCCAGGCACCATTATGTTATAGCGCCCGAGGTTTAGATGAGAGAGGAAGATAAAGACTCCAAGAAGTCCATGATGCAGGCGGCCTATGCCAGCACCTTCGGCATCGCGCTGGTTCTGGGGATCTTCGGGGGGATTCTGATCGGGGCCTGGTTCGACAGGAAACTCGGCACGGGCAACAAGTTCTCCATCCTCTTCCTTCTCGTCGGTGTGTTTGCGGGATTCCGGAGCCTCTACGTGTGGATCAAGAACACGTTCGAGGACAGCTACGAAGAACCGGTCATCAGGCGGCTGAAAGATGAACCCCACAGGAAAAGACCCCCTGCAAAGAAGAATTGAGTACCGCAACCTGGTCATCCTGGGCATCATGCTCCTCGTGAGCCTCCTCGCCATGCCTACCCGGTTTACGCTGGGGGTCCTCGTCGGCGGCCTCATCAGCATCGTCAACCTGTACTGGCTCGGCCGGGACCTCCGTGTCATCTTCTCCAATCTGTCCGGCACGGCAAAATCGGCCATGATGCTCCGGTATTACATCCGGATGGCCGCCACGGCCGTGGTCCTCTACTTCGTCATCACGGAACTGCCCGTGGACATCATTGGGCTTCTCGTGGGCCTGTCGCTTGTCGTCATCAACATCGTCATCACGGCGATGATCGAGTTTCAAAAAAAAATTCTTCCGGAGGAGGCTAGCTGAGAGACTATGCATCCCTTTTTATTCCTGCACAACCCATTCATGCCGGACTTCATGACATACACGTTCCTGGTCATGGCCATCCTGACCCTTCTGGGCTGGCTGGCCACGAGGCGCTTGGAGATCTACCCGGGCAAGATCCAGAACGTCATGGAGGTCATCGTAGCCGCATTCAAAAACCTCCTGATCGACACGATGGGACCCCTCGGGATGCGGTTTTTTCCCCTCATCGCGACCATCGGGTTCTTCATTCTCTTCTCGAACCTCATCGGCCTCATCCCCGGGTTTGATTCCCCCACTGTCAGCCTCAATACGACGATCGCCATGGCCCTCGTCGTATTCTTCCTGACGCACATCGTCGGGGTTCAGGTCCAGGGAATGAAGTATTTCAAGCAGTTCCTCGGGCCCGTCTGGTGGCTCATCCCGCTCATGATGCCCATTGAGATCATCAGCCACCTATCGCGGCCGCTGTCGCTCTCGGTCCGGCTCTTCGGAAACATCTCGGGCGGGCACATCGTCGTGGCAGTCATCTTCGTTCTCGTGCCGTTACTCGTTCCCTTGCCCATCCTGATTCTCAAAATCCTGATCTCCGTCATCCAGACGCTGGTCTTCATGCTCCTGTCGATGATGTACATCGCCGGCGCGATGGAAGAGCATCACTAAGGGGCAGGAATTGGGTATTGGGTAATTAGTAATTGAGTAATGGGTAAGAAGTCTTCCGGAAGCAGAAAGGGTCGAGGCAACCGCCTCGACCCTTTCTTTTTATCCCTTCTTTCCTCGAGCCTCGTTCCTCGAACCTCGATCCTCACAAGGACATCACATAATCATGAATCGCTTTCGCCGCCTTGCGGCCGGCGCCCATGGCGAGGATGACCGTGGCCGAGCCCGTGACGATGTCGCCGCCCGCCCAGACTCCCTTGCGGGTCGTCTCGCCGGTCTCGTCCTTTGTCACGATGTAGCCCCAGCGGTTCGTATCTAGGCCGGGAGTCGTCATGGGGATCACGGGGTTGGCCATCGTCCCGACTGAGACGACCACCGTGTCCACGTCGATGGTGAACTCGGAGCCTTTGATGACGACGGGCCTGCGGCGGCCCGACTCGTCGGGCTCGCCCAGTTCCATCCGCTGGCAGACCATCTGCCTGACCCAGCCCTTCTCGTCGCCGATGTACTCGATGGGGTTCGTGAGGAACTGGAACTGGACGCCCTCTTCCTCGGCGTGATGGACCTCCTCGGCACGGGCGGGCATCTCGTTTTGGGTGCGCCGGTAGATGATGATTGCGTTATCGGCGCCAAGGCGAAGGGCCGTGCGCACCGAGTCCATGGCCACGTTCCCGCCGCCGATGACGGCCACGTTGCGTCCCTTGGCGATGGGCGTGTCGTACTCGGGGAAGCGGTAGGCCTTCATGAGATTCGAGCGGGTGAGGTACTCGTTGGCCGAGTAGATGCCGGAGAAGTTCTCGCCCGGGATGTTCATGAAAACAGGGGCCCCGGCCCCCACTCCCAGGAAAACGGCGTGGAAGCCCTCGGCGAAGAGATCGTCGATGGTCTTCAGCCTGCCGATGGCCGCGTCGGTCACGATTTTGACGCCGATTTTCTGCAGGTAATCCACCTCGGCATCGACGATGCCCTTCGGGAGGCGAAACTCGGGAATCCCGTAGATCAGAACACCCCCCGATTTGTGCAGGGCCTCGAAAATGGTCACATCGTGGCCCATTTTGACGAGGTCTCCCGCAATCGTCAGCCCCGCAGGGCCGGCCCCGATCACGGCGATGCGCCTGCCCGTCGAGGCCGGCAGGGCCGGGATTTCGATCGTTCCGGCCTTTCGTTCGTAATCGGCGACGAAGCGCTCCAGGCGCCCGATGGCAACGGGGTCCCATTTCTTGCCGAGGACACAGAGCTTTTCGCACTGGTCTTCCTGGGGACAGACCCTGCCGCAGACGGCGGGCAGGCAGTTCGTCTCCTTGATTTTCCGCGCGGCCCCGATGAAGTCCCCGTCGGCGACCCGCTGGATAAAGGCGGGGATGTCGATGTCCACGGGGCATCCGGACACGCAGCCGGGCTTCTTGCACTGGATGCAGCGTCTGGCCTCGAGCATGGCCGTCTCCGGCGAGTACCCCGTGGGGACCTCGTCGAAATTGGCGACGCGTACCTTGGGGTCCTGCTCCGGCATGGGTTGCCGGGGGATCCGCTCCTTCTTTTCTTTCTTTTCGGTCTTTTCCGGTTCAGTCATTCTTCCCGCACCTGCAGAGTTCTCTGGCTTGCTGTTCCTGCCCGGTATACATCTGGAGCCGGCTCATCAGGAGCCCGAAATCCACCTCGTGCCCGTCGAACTCGGGGCCGTCGACGCAGGTGAACTTGGTCTTCCCTCCCACACTGACCCGGCAGGCCCCGCACATGCCCGTGCCGTCCACCATGATGGGGTTGAGGCTCACGAGCGTCTTGATGTGGTGGGGACGGGTCACGTTGGCCACGACGCGCATCATGGGTACAGGCCCGATGGCAAAGACCCGGTCGATCTTTTGACCCGAGGCGATGATGTCCTTGAGCACATCGCTCACGAACCCATGGAGGCCGTAGCTTCCGTCGTCGGTGGTCACGTGGAACTCGTGGCTCACGGACCGGGATTCGTCCTCGAGGATGAGCATCTTTTTCGTCCTCGCCCCGATAATGGAGATGACCCGGGTGCCTTTCTCCTTGAGCGCCTTGGCGATGGGGTACACCACCCCGATTCCCACGCCTCCGCCGACGCAGACGGCCGTTTCGATGCCTTCGATCTCCGTGGGGTGCCCCAGGGGCCCGAGTACGTGCCGGATGACATCTCCGGGCTCGAGCTGCGCAAGCTGGTCCGTCGTCTTCCCGACGACCTGGTAGATGATCGTCAGCGTCCCCTTCACCGGGTCGGAATCGACGATCGTGAGCGGGATCCGCTCGCCCTTGTCGTCGATCATGAGAATGACGAACTGGCCGGCCTTGCGCTTTTTCGCGATATCCGGCGCCTCGAAGACCGTCTTGACGATGTTCTCGGAGAGAACGACCTTTTCCGTGATCCGGTGCAACGCCTGTATCCTCCTTGTCCTCTTCATGAGGGTAGGCTTCTGACGGCCCCCCCTGCATCCCTGCGTCACGTTTGCGTGACGTTCCTTCCGCTTATAAAAAGAGGGAGCCGGAAGGCTCCCCCTTCATCGCCTCCATGTGCGCCGGGCTTAATATTCCTTGGTGAGCTTGTCCAACTCCGCCAGGCTGAAGACCGGGCCGTCCTTGCAGACGTACTTGCTTCCCACGTTGCAGCGCCCGCACTTGCCGATGCCGCACTTCATCCTCATCTCGAGCGACGTGATGATGTTCTCCTTCGAGAAGCCGAGATCGAAGAAGACGGGCAGCGTGAACCGGATCATGATCGGGGGGCCGCAGATGACCGTCACGGCGTTCTCCTTGCTCGGTGCGACCTCCTTGCAGACCGTGGGAACGAAGCCCTCGCGGCCTTTCCAGGTGGCATCGCCCTTGTCGACGGTCACGTTGAGGTCGATGTCGCCCCGTTTCGCCCAGGCCTCGAGCTCGTCCTTGTAGAGCAAAAGCCCGGGAGAGCGGGCACCGTAGACAACGGTGATCTTCCCGAAGCGCTTCCGGTTCTCCTCGAAGATCATGTAGTTGATGAGCGACCGCAGGGTCGTGAAGGCGAATCCGCCGCCCACGATGACGATGTTCTTCCCCTCGAGGAACTCAAGGGGCCAGGAGTTGCCCAGGGGGCCACGCACACCCATGAGCGTCCCCTCCTCCATCTCGTGGAGGGCCGACGTGACCGTCCCCGCCCTCTGGACGGTGAATTCGATGTAGCCCTTCTGGGTGGGGGAGGAGGCGATGCCGATGGGCGACTCCCCTTTTCCATAGAGAGAAAGCTCGGCGAACTGGCCGGGAATGTATTTGAAGCGCTCCTCGTCCTCCTTGTTCACGAAGGCCAGGCGGAAGGTCTTGATGTCCTTCGTGTCCACCTCGGTGATGATCTTGACGATCTCCACGGGCATGGGCACGTAGGGGTTTTCGGCGATGATCTGCTGTAAAGGCTTCTCCATCTGGGGGTCTCCTGTGCTCCTAGAGTTTCGAAATGTCCGTGACGATCTTCCGGATGTCGATGTTCACGGGGCAGGACATGACGCAGCGCCCGCAGCCCACGCAGGCGATGGCGTCGAAATTGTCCACGTAGTATTTGAACTTGTGCATCAGGCGCTGGCGCCAGCGCTGCTTCTGGCTCGTGCGGGGGTTGTGCCCCGACGTCTCCTTCGTGAAGAGCGGAAACATGCAGGAATCCCAGTTTCGGATGCGCACGCCGTCGTCACCCTTGATCTCGTCGCTGATGTCGAAACAGTGGCAGGTGGGGCACATGTAGGTGCAGGTCCCGCAGGCCAGGCACTTGCCGTAGATCGTGTCCCAGAAGGGATGCTCGAAGCTCACGTCCAGAATGGGTTTGATCGCCCGTCCGGGGATCTTCGACTGGATGGCCGCGGCCGATTTCTCGGCGATCTCCTGCTTCTTCGCCTCGGCGCCGGCGTCGGCCGCCGTCGCCTCGCCGAAATAGGCCGCGAGGCCCTCACCCTTGGACGTCACGAACTCGACGAGATAATTGTCGCCAAGATCGGTCAGCAGGATGTCGGCCCCCTGTGTCGAGGTGGGGCTCCCGTCCACGGAGGTGCAGAAGCACGACGCGTAGGGCGGCCGCACGCAGGCGAGTGAAATGACCGCGCCTTTTTTGCGCTTTTCGATGTAGTAGGGGTCCTTCCACTTCTCCTGGTCGAAGAGCATGTCCAGAAGGGCGAAACTCCGGGCATCGCAGGGCCGCACGCCGAACAGCACGAACTCCTTCTCATCGGCGGGCATGGCGGCAAAGACCATCCCCTTGGGGCTCCTCGTGTACTTCAGCAGGATCTCCGAGTGGGGAAAGAAGACCTTCTTCGGCGCGTTCTTCGTGTTGGCAAAGGACACCAGGGGCTCCATGCCCGGCCCGAGAACCTTGAAGAGGACGTTGTCCTCGTCCTGGACCGGCGCATAGACGGTTTTATCGGCGGCCATCTTCTTCACGATGCCGGAAAGTTTGTCCTTCTTGAGCAGTTTCTTTTCCATGGCATTCCTTGTCTGAGCAATTCTTCTGTCCCCCGCAGCCGGGGAACGGGTTTCCATCCTTACATCAGCTTCAGCGACTGCACGAGCGGCATCGGGTCGGTAATGTGGATCTTGAACCACTTCTCCGGTCCGGGCAGCCCCATGGCCAGGGCCAGCAGCTCCGTGAAGTAGAACACGGGCATCTTCAGACCCGCGTCGGCCCGCATGTCGAGGTTTCCCATGCAGAGCGGGCAGGCCGTCACGATGCAGTTCGCACCGGCCTCTTTGGCCATCGAAGCGAGCTTGTTGACCATCTTGCCCACGATGTCGGTGCGGCTGATGGAGAGGCTCCCGCCGCAGCAGTCCGTCTTGAAGGACCACTTCTTCACGTCGGCCCCGCAGGCCGCCAGGATCTTGTCGAGGAGCACGGGGTTCTCGTAATCGTCGAAATGGCAGACCTCGGGCGGCCGCAGCAGCAGGCACCCGTAATAGGATACGGGCTTGAGCCCCTCGAGTTTCCTGACCACCTTTTTCTCCAGCGCATCGAGGCCGATATCGTTGGCGATGATGTCGATGGGGTTCCGGATGGAAATCCCGTCGGTGAACTTGGCGCCGATGATCGACTCCATCTCCGCCCTGAGGGCCTTGTCCTTCTCCAGGTGGTGCTGGGCGGATTTGAAGCGGTTGAAACAGGCCGCGCAGGGGATCATGACGTCGAGCCCCTTTTTCTGCGCGATCATCAGGTTCCTCGCCGGCAGCGCGACGGAGAGTTTGTAGTTCGTGCTGTGCGCCGACGTCGCCCCGCAGCAGGACCAGTCGTCGATCTCCTGGGTCTCGATGCCCAGGGCATGGCTCACCGCCTCGATGGACTGGCTGTATTCTTTTGCCGTTCCGTGAGCGGAACAACCGGGATAGATGGAAACCTTCACCGAATGCCTCCTGTCATGACATGGCTAAGGGCTAAAGGCTAATGGCTCATGGCACCGAAAAACTTGATTTCTCATCCCTCCGCCTTTCGCCCTTTGCCTTTCGCCTTTCGCCTCTGTTTCATTATGGCGTTTTCGTCCTCTCGAAGATCTTCCGTACGGAAGCCACGTCCTTCGTCTTGGGGGCGAAGATCGAGAGCTTGCCCTTCGTGAACATGTCCAGGCCCAGGGCCATGTCGGAGAAGAGATCCCCCGACTTGAGCTTGTAGTTGACCATCATCATGGGCTCGTTGAGCCTGCCGCCGGAGCGGATGCTGGACAGGAAGGCCTCGTGGAAGGCCAGCACGCTCTTCTCCTTGGCTCCCTTGCCGGATTCGAGGGCCATCTGCCTGAGCACGTCCATCATCCTCGCAATGTCCACCTCGTTGGGGCAGCGGGTGATGCAGGTCTCGCAGGAGGCGCAGAGCCAGATGGTGGAGCTCCCGAGAACCGGGTCCTTCATGCCCATCTGGATCATCTTGATGACCTTGTTCGGGTTGTACTCCATCACGAACGCCATGGGGCAGCCCGCCGTGCACTTCCGGCAGTGGTAGCAGCGCTGGATGGGAACCCCGTCGATCCTCTCGTTGACTTCGTCCAGAAACGTTTTCATGTCCTCTCCGTCTTTCGATCCGTTTTCTTACCGTCTGACCTTCAACCCCTCGCGGCTTCTCTTTTCTTACAGGCTGGTCAAAAACGTCCAGATGCAAGGCCTCACTCACAGTGACTAGGGCGTTTTGGAAGCCCTCGTCCGCTTCGGGGGCTTCCCGGTAAGGTTAACACCTTTCATGGTTGCGCTCCCTGACGGGATGCGCCCCCGGTCACCAGTCTGTCAATGCCCTCCGCCGCCGGGGCTGTATATAAACTCTTCCTTGTCGTCCATCCTCTGATCCTGCAGAGGCGCCGGGAAGTCGATCTTCTCGCCGGCCCGCTGGCTGAAGAGCGTGAAGCAGTCCTTGTCGAGCTTCTTCAGGAATTTTCTCAGGTCCACGCCCATGGGGCACACACTGATGCAGGAGCCGCAGTCGACGCAGCGGCCCACCATGTGGTACATCCGCATGAACTGGAAGACCTGCGTGTCCGAGGGGTCCTCGCTGATACCCACCCACTGGGGAATGCTCTGCTCGGCGAAACAGACCTTGCAGTAACAGGACGGGCAGGTCTGCCGGCAGGCGGCGCAGCGGATGCACTTGGCCATCTCCTTCTGGAAGTAGGCCCAGCGCTCTTCGGGGGAGAGCTTCTCGAACTCGTCGACACCGGCATATTCCGCCGCGGTGTCCATGGCCGGAGCAGGCTCGCCCATCATCGCATCGGAAATCACCGGGTTGTTGATCCGGCAGGTCAGGCAGTTCTCCGCCAGGACCTCTTTCAACGCGACGGTCTTCTCGCCGCTTGCGGTCTTGATCTTGAGGTTCGCGCCGTCGAGCGACCCTTCGAGGATATCCTCGCCGCCGAGCTTCGCCGCCAGTTTCTTGCGGTCCACGTAGCCCGTGCAGGGCACGCCGAGGATGGCCGTGTCCAGGCGTTCGTACTGCCTTTCCTGAAGGTGGATGACGAGCGAGCGCGAGGTGCAGCCCTTGGTCACGACACCGACGACCTTGCGCTTTCGATCCTCGGGTTTGAGGCGTTTCTGGGAATCCCGGTTGGCAATGATCAGATCGTGCACGTACTTGGCGAGGTTGTGCTGGCAGAAGGCGTTCCAGACGAGCTTGTCCGCTTCCTCGGGGGTCGTGATGAACACCGGCGTCGCCGTGAGCGGCAGCGTCCCTGCCTCGTAGCCCACGATGACATCCACCTTCTTTTCGGCCAGGAGCTTCTTCGCTTCTTCCCGCAGCTTTTTCTCTACTTTTTCCACGTTCCCGATTCCTTCTGTTCCGGTTATTTCGCAACGGCGACGTCGGCGTCGCGCAGTTTCTTGATGAGTTTCGTGGCGGGGCCCAGCGCTCTCACCCGCTCCGTCACGCCCTTGATGACCTGGGCGAACCGCTCACCCTCCGAGGCCGAAACCCAGGTGAAGGTCGTCCGCCCGTCCTCGAGCCCGATGTAGTTCAGAAAGCTCTTCAGGGTGGCGAACTTCCGTCGCGCCGAGAGGTTCCCCGTGATGTAGTGGCACTCGCCGGGATGGCACCCCGAAATGAGCACGCCGTCCGCCCCGGCCTGCAGCGCCTTCACGACGTAGAAGGGGTTGATCCGGCCCGTGCAGGGCACGCGGATGATTCTCACGTTGGGGGGGTACTGGATCCGGCTGATCCCCGCCAGGTCGGCCCCTGCGTACGTACACCAGTTGCAGACGATGGCGACAATTTTCGGTTCCCACCCTTCGGATTTCTTGCCTGCCGGTTTGTCGTGATGTGACATTGAGCTTCTCCAATTTTTCAGGTCGCTGGACCTGTGTGTTATTCATCTGTTTCCCCGCACCAGGCCGTTCAAAAATGCCTGGATGCAAGGCCCCCGAAATCCCGAGGACTGAGGCGTACTATGCGTACGCCGCAGGGACGAGGGATGAGGGAAACGCCGCAGACGGGCGTTTTTCAACGGCCTAAATGGCCGAAGAAATCTGTGCCAAAACCTCCTCGTTGTTATACCCGTTGAGGTCGATGGCGTTCATGCGGCACGAGGCCGTGCAGACCCCGCAGCCCTTGCAGAGCACCGTGTTGACCACGGCGGCACCCTCGGCAAGGTCCACCGCGACGGCCCCGTAGGGGCAGTTGGCCTCGCAGAGCCCGCAGGCCATGCATAGATCCTTGTTCACGTAGGCCGTCTTGCCTTCGGCCTCGATGTAGTCCTTCGAGAGAATCGTGCAGGCCCTCGAGACGGCGGCGTTGGCCTGGGCGATGGTCTCCTCGCTCATCTTGGGCGCGTGGGACATGCCGCACATGTAGACACCGTCCGTCGCGAAATCCACGGGGCGCAGCTTCACGTGGGCCTCGAGGAAGAAGCCGTCCTGGTTCGTGGGGACCTTGAGCATCTGGCCGATGGCGGCGTTCTCCGGGTTGGGCGTGGCGCCCACGGAAAGCGCCAGGATGTCGGCCTTCAGGTCCACGGGCTCGTTGAGCACGGGGTCGAAGACGCTCACGGTCACCTTGCCTCCGTCCACTTTCACCTCGGGCTTTCGGTCCTCGTCGAAGCGGACAAACTTGACGTTGAGCTCGCGGGCCTTCTTGTAGAAGTCCTCTTTGAGGCCGTAGGTCCGGATGTCGCGGTAGAGGATCGTGATGTCCTTCTCGGGGTCGAGCTCCTTCAACTTCAGCGCGTTCTTGATGGCCTCGCTGCAGCAGTATCGGCTGCAATAGGGCCGCTCGAAGGAGCGCGAGCCCACGCACTGGATCATGACGACGCTGCGGGCCGCGCCCACCTTGTAGTCCTTGTCGTGGATCATCTTCTCGAGGTCGCGCTGGGCCACAATGGCCTCGCTCGTCCCGTAGCCGTACTCCTTCGTCTCGAGCTCGTAGGCGCCCGCGGCGACAAGCACGACGCCGTGATCGAACTGCTGTTCCTGGCCGCCTGCCAAGACGGTCGTCTTGTAGTTGCCGATGAAGCCGTCGATCTTCTTGATCTCGGCCCCTGTGATCACGTGGATCTTGGGGTTCGCCTTCACCTTCTCCAGAAGCTTCGCCAGGTGTTTCTGGGTGTCGAGGCCCTCGAGGGTGTAGAAAAGCTTGCGGTAGTTGCCGCCGAGTTCCTTTTCCTTCTCCACGATGTAGGAATCGAAACCCTGGTCCGCGAGCGACAGGGCCGCCGTGATGCCGGCCAGTCCCCCGCCGATGATGAGCGCGTTGTGGTTCACGCCGAGTTGGCCCGGCTTGAGGGGTTTGAGGAACTGCGCCTTGGCGATGGACATCCGCACGAGGTCCTTGGCTTTCTCGGTGGCCTCGGCGGGCTCGTTCATGTGGACCCAGGAGTTCTGGTCGCGGATGTTGGCCATATCGAAGAGGTAGCGGTTGAGACCCGCCTTCTCGATATTTTCCTGGAAGAGTCCTTCGTGCGTTCGCGGCGAGCAGGAGCCCACGACGACGCGCGTGAGGTTGTGCTCCCGGATCACCTCCGCCATCTTCACCGCCGTGTCCTGGGAGCAGGTGAAGAGGTTGTCCGTGGCGAAGACGACGTTGGGAAGCGTCTTTACGTACTCGACGACCTCGGGAACGTTCACGACGCCGCCGATGTTGATGCCGCAGTGGCAGACGAAGACGCCGATCCTCGCGCCCGTGCCCCGGATGTCCGTCTCCGCCGGCAGTGTGCTCTCCGTCACGAGGGTGTCGCGGGCAGGTGCCAGAAGGCCCGTGGCGCAGGCGGCCGCACCGCTTGCCTCCATGACCGTCTCGGGAATGTCCTTGGGGCCGGCGAAGGCGCCGCAGACAAAGACACCGCCCCGGCTCGTCTCGACGGGGTTTTCGAGGTGTGTTTTCGCGAAGCCGTGCTCCTCGAGCTCGATGCCGAGGGATTTGGCGAGTTTGGCTGCATCCTTCGGGGGAGTGAGCCCGACGGAGAGAACCACCATGTCAAACTCCTCTTCGATGAGCCTGCCGTCCTCTGTGACGTAAGTCATCAGGAGGTTCTTCGAGCCCTGGAGCTCCTTGATCGTCGAGGGCATGGAGCGCAGGTAACGGATGCCGTACTCGGATTTGGCCCGGTTCACGAATCGGTCGAAGTCCTTGCCGTGAGCCCGGATGTCCATGAAGAAGATCGTGGGCTCAAGGGTCTTGAGGTGCTCCTTGCCGATGATGGCCTGCTTGGTGGCGTACATGCAGCACACCGACGAGCACCAGGAGTTTCCGCAGGAGGTGTCGCGCGAACCGATGCACTGGATGAAGGCGATCTTGCGGGGCTCCTTGTGGTCGGAGAGCCTCTGGACATGGCCGAAGTAGGGGCCCGAGGCCGACAGGAGCCGCTCGAACTGGATGCTCGTCACGACATTCGCGTAGACCCCGAAGCCGTATTCGCCGCGGAGCCGCGCGTCGAAGATCTCGAAGCCGGGGGCGGCGATGACGGCGCCGACCTCCAGGGTCTCCTCGGCATAAGTGTCGTCATGCTTGATGGCGCCGGCGATACAGGCCGCCACGCACTGGTAGCACTCGCAGCAGATGCCGCAGGCCAGGCAGCGGTTCGCCTCGGCGACGGCCTGAGCCTCGCTGAACCCGAGACCCACTTCCATCCAGTTGGCGCGGCGCACGGCCGGGTCGGCGTGGGGGTATTTCACCCGGGCCACTTTCTTGACGTCTTTGAGGTCCGACTGGTCGGCGAGCCCCTTCTTCCAGTCTCTGGCACGGCCGGCCTTGACATCCTCGCCCTTCAGATAGCGGTCGATGGACTTGGCGGCCTCCTTTCCGGCGTTGATGGCCTTGATGACCGTCGCGGGGCCCGTCACGGCATCGCCGCCGGCGAAGACGCCGGGGGCGGAGGTCTGGAAGGTCACCTCGTCGACGTCGAAGTTGACCCACTTGTTGATGGAGATGCCGCTTTCCTTGGAAATGAAGCCGAGGTCGCAGGCCTGCCCGATGGCCGGGACGATGGCGTTGCACTCGACGATGAATTCGGAACCCTTGATGGGAACGGGACGCCTGCGGCCGCTGGCATCGGGCTCGCCGAGTTCCATGCGGAGGCACTCGATGCCTGTCACCTTGCCGTCCTTTCCGACGACGCGGACCGGCGCCACGAGAAATTCGAAGCGGATCCCTTCCTCCTCGGCCTCCTCGATCTCCTCGACGGAGGCGGGCATCTCGGCCCGGGAGCGGCGGTAGAGGATGAAGACATCCTTGGAGCCCGTGCGGATTGCCGTCCGGACGGCATCCATGGCCACGTTGCCGCCGCCGATGACGGCGACCTTCTCGCCCAGGTATACCTTCTCGCCCAGGTTGACGCGCTTCAGGTAGTCGATCCCGTGGATCACGCCCTGCATGTCTTCTCCGGGGATGTCGAGCTTGCTCGAGATGTGGGCGCCGACACCGAGGAACAAGGCGTCATAGTCCTTGCGGAGCTGCTCCAGGGTGATGGTTTTGCCCACTTCCTGGTTGCAGAGGATCTTCACGCCCATGTCGGTCATGGTCTTGATCTCGGCGTGGATGACGTCGCGCGGCAGGCGGTACTCGGGGATGCCGAGGGTCATCCAGCCGCCGGGGATGGGCGCCTTCTCGTAGACGGTGACGTCGTAGCCTTCGATCGCCAGGTAGTAGGCGCAGGACAGGCCCGCGGGGCCGGCGCCGACGACGGCGATCTTCTTGCCCTTCTTTTCCTTGATCTCGGGAACGTACTTGGTGGCGTCGTTGAGGTCCAGATCGGCCACGAAGCGCTTCAGGTGCATGATGTCGATGGGCTGCTCGACCTTGCCGCGCATGCAGGCCTCTTCACAGGGATGGTTGCAGACGCGACCGCAGACCGACGGGAAGGGGTTTTCCTGCTTGATGAGCTTGAGGGCTTCCTTGTACTTGCCGACGGCGATCAGGGCCACATAGCCCTGGACGCTGATATGGGTCGGGCAGGCCGCCTTGCAGGGCGACGTGCCGAGCTTGTCGATGGCGAATCCGCTGGGGATGGCCTGGGGGAAATGCCGGAAGGTGGCCTTCCGGTCGTTGAGGTTCTCGTTGAAATCGGAGGGGACCGTGATGGGGCAGACCGTGGCGCAATCGCCGCATCCCGTGCACTTTGTGAGATCGACGTACCGGGGCGCCTTCGTGAGTTTGACGGTGAAGCGGCCGGCCTCGCCCTCGACGGACTCCACCGTCCGGCGGGTCAGGATCTCCACGTTGGGGTGCCTTCCCACCTCTACGAGCTTAGGCGAGAGGATGCAGGCCGAGCAGTCGTTGGTGGGAAATGTCTTGTCGAGCTGGGCCATGACCCCGCCGATGCTGATCCCGTTTTCGACCATGTAGACCTTCATCCCGGAATTCGCAAGGTCCAGGGCGGCCTGGATACCGGCAATCCCGGACCCCACCACCATGACGGCACCAACTTTTCCATTCTTCTTATTTTCTGACACGTTAACACCTCGGTCTTTGAGTCGAAATTGAAACGTTTTATTTCACAGAGCGACGCACGGTAAACCGCAAGCTCCGTAACAAAATTCGCCTATGCTGTCAAGGTGAATTCGACGAAGAAACCCAAAATGTTCATCCCGTCGTCACGCCCGTTGCGCGGGACTCCGGCAGTCTCGTGAGCAGGCGAAGAAACCCTGCCCTCTATCTCCAATCAGCATTTTTATTTATTCATTAATATTCCATTCTTCCGCGGTCTCGCCCTCTTGCATGCCGCGACGAAACGCCGGCACCATGCAGAGAAACACCGCATGTCCCGTCTCGGCTTGTAATGTAGTCATTGAGTGGCGGGGATACAACAATCAGGAAGGGGAAAAATGACTCCGATACCCCATCGACGAGGCGAAGCGGCGGGCCCTCTGAGACTTCAGGCCTGCTCTTCCTTTCGAAGGAGAACCTGTTGGATTGTCTTCCAGATTTCCCCTTTTCCCTCGCCGGTCTGAGCCGAAAAAAGGATCGGGGGGTCTCCCTCAAGGCCCAGGGGGGCCGCGATCTGCCTGCGCCGTCTCATGGCCTCCCCCCGGGAGATCTTGTCGGACTTTGTCAGGACGATCAGATGGTTGCGCCCATAGTGACGGAGCCATTCGATCAGGTCACGATCCTGCTGCGTGGGGTCGTGGCGGACATCGAGGATCGAAACCACCAGGCGGAGGTTCTCGCGCTCGCGCAGATAGGTCTCGATCATGGGCCCCCACTTTTCCTGCTCGGCCCGGGAGACCTTGGCAAAGCCATAGCCCGGCAGATCCACGAAAGACAGCTTTTCGTTGACGGTGAAGAAATTGATCAGCCTGGTTTTCCCGGGGGTCGCGCTGGTCTGGGCGAGTTTCTTCCGGCCGAGCAGCGCGTTGATCAGCGAGGATTTCCCCACGTTGGACCGCCCGGTGAAGGCAATCTCGGGCATGCCCGTCTTCGGGTACTGATCGGGCTTTACGGCGCTCTTGATGAATTCGGCGGATGTGATCTTCATGGCAAAGGGCTTCCGGATTCGGGATCAGAATAGAGGGAAATCGTAGATCGCCACGGGCATTCGCCCTCGCGATGACCGTATTTCTTTAGTCTTCACCCACACACTTAGACACTCAGGCACTCAGACACTTTTTTTGCCTTGGGCCTTGCGGCCTGTGGCCTGCAGCCTGTTGCCTGTCCTATTCGAACGTTATGTCATACTTTTCCAGCTTGCGCTCCAGCGTGGGCCGGGAGATGCCGAGGGCCTCGCAGATCTCGCCCTTGTTTCTGCCGATCTTCGAAATGACGAGGCGGATGTGCTGCTCCTCGACATCATCGAGGGTAAGCAGCCTCCCCGAGGCATCCATGCCGGGTTTCGCAATGGCCCCCTCCTCTCCGGCGGCCTCGGCCTGGCCCCCCCCCAGAAGATCGGGAAAGTCCACCTTCCCCAGGATCTGGCCGTGGGCGATGACGGCGGCACGCACCAGAAGGTTCTCCAGTTCCCGGATGTTGCCGGGCCAGCGGTACTGCATGAAGATTTCCATCATTTCCTTGGAGACCCCGGCAATGTTCTTGTGAAGGTCCTTGTTGATTTTCTTGACCAGGAAGTCGACCAGGACGGGGATGTCCTCGCGCCGCTCCCTCAGCGGGGGCATGGTGATGGTCACGATGTTCAGGCGGTAGTAGAGATCGTCGCGGAACTTGCCTTCTTTCACGATGGCCTTGAGGTCCCGGTTCGTGGCGGCGATGATCCGCGCGCGGACCTTGACCCGTTCCTTTCCCCCGACCCTCTCGAACTCCATCTCCTGGAGGACCCGCAGGAGCTTGGCCTGGAGGTTGATGGACATCTCGCTGATCTCGTCGAGGAAGACCGTTCCCGTCCCGGCCAGCTCGAACTTGCCCAGTTTTCGGCCGATGGCGCCCGTGAAGGAGCCTTTCTCGTGCCCGAAGAGCTCCGATTCGAGGAGTGTCTCCACGATGGCCGAGCAGTTGACGGCGATGTAGGGTTCGTTCTTGGCCGTGTTGTTGTGAATGACCTTGGCGATGAGTTCCTTCCCCGTCCCGCTCTCCCCCTGGATCAGCACGGTGGTCCGGCTCTGCGAGACGACGCCGATCGTCTTGAAGATGTCCCGCATGGCCTTCGTGGCGCCGATGATGTCGCCTACCTTGTAGTCGCGCGATTGCTCCGTGAGCAGGCCACCGATCTTTTTTTCCGTCTCCAGGGTCTTCAGGGCCTTCTGCAGCGAGACCTCGAGCTCGTCGATGTTGATCGGTTTGTGGATGTAGTCGTAGGCGCCGGCCTTCATGGCCCGGATCGTCGTGTCCATGTCGTGGAAGGCCGTGATCATGATGACCTTCACGTCCTCGTCATCCTCCCGGAGCTCTTCGAGGACGGTGAACCCGTCGATGTCGGGCAGCCGGATGTCGAGGATGACCAGGTCGGGCTGGACCTGGACAAACTTGTTGAGACCGTCGGTCCCCGTCACGGCGGTGTGGCACTCGTACCCCTCCTCCGAGAGATAGAGGTCGAGCGTTTCGCAGATCGAGCGGTCATCATCGATGACGAGTATCTTGGCCATGCCGAACCGTTCCTCCCCTTCCCTCCGGCTCACGGGAGCGGCAGCGTGACGATCACGCGCGTCCCCTCACCCTTCCGGGAAAGGATCTCGATCGATCCCCGGTGCTGGTCGATGATCTTCTTGACCTGGGACAAGCCAAGGCCCGTGCCGTACTTCTTCGTCGTGAAAAAGGGGTTGAAGATGTGCGGGAGGGCCTCCTCGCCGATTCCGCTGCCGCTGTCCGCAATCTCGACAACGGCTTGGTTCTTCTCTGCTTCGAACTGCGTCCGTATCGTCAGGGTGCCGCCCTCGGCCATGGCGTCGATGGCATTCAGGTAGAGGTTCAGGAACGCCTGCTGGAGCATGGCCGAATCGAAGGGCACGAGGGGCATCCGGTCGTCGACCTGCATCCGGACCCCGATCTTCTTCTCCGCCACCTGCCGCTCCGCCATGGCCAGAGACGATTCCACGCACATGTTCAGCTCCGCCAGGTGCTTCTCCGGTTCCGTCGGCTTGGCGAAGACGAGGATGTCGCTGACGAGCTTTTCCAGATGCGCGACTTCCTGCCGGGCGATCTGGAAGCGCTTCAGGTCGTTGCCCTCGGGGTTCATGCGCTTTTCCAGGATCTGGAGGCTCATCTTGATGGACGAAAGGGGGTTTCGAACCTCGTGGGCGATGCCGGCCGAGAGCTGCCCCACGGCGGCGAGTTTCTGGCTTTCGTAGAAGCGGCTCTCCAGTTCCTTGAACTCGGTGATGTCGCGTTGTAAAACCAGGAGGCGGTCCGTCCCCTTGATGGGGCGCGCCATCAGCAGAAGGCTGCGCATCGTCCCGTCCTTTTCCGCCACCTCGATCTCGAAGGGCTTGAAGATGCCCCGGCGGATTTCAGCCCAGCGCTCCTCCAGGAATTCCTTTCGCTCCGGGGCGACGAATTCAGAGAAATGCCTGCCCTTCAGTTTTTGGGCCGTGAGCCCCCGCTTCGGGTCGATGTCGCGGCTCATGTAGCGCAAGGTCCCGTCGGCATCCACGACCAGGATCAAGTCCGGCGAGGCGTCGAGAACGGACTGGTGGACGTTGCAGAGCGCCTCCATGTCTTTCCGGAGGGAAATGTTCTCCTCGAGCTCGTTCTTCATCGTCTCGGCGTATTCCTTCAAGCTCAGCTCCATCTCGCGCTCGCGGGTCACGTCCTGGAGCGTCTCGATGGCGGCGATCACCTCGCCTCGCTCGTCGTAGATGGGTGTTGCCAGGAAGTAGAGATGCCGCCGCTTCCCGCCGAGGTTCGCATAGAAATCCGTCGCCTCGTAGGCCCCCTCGATGGCCGAGGACTTCTGGACTTTTTTCTTCCCGTAGAATTTCTCCAGCCCCTCGAGGTCACCCTCCACGATGAGATCGGCAATGACGGGGCGCTTCTCGGCGTAGAAGGGCATCCACTGCCTGTCCGAGCCCAGCATGTTCTTTCCTTCATAACCGCTCAGAAGCGTCATGGCACGGTTCCAGAGGATGATCCGATGGTTTCTGTCGATGACGAAGGTCGGGATCGGGGAGCCCTCGGTGATCCCCTCGATCGTCTTGCGCAAGCGGATGTTTGCCTCGAGCTCCCGCTTGAGCGTTTCGGCCTGTTCCTTGAGGGATCTCTCCAGCTCCCGTTCGCGGGTCACGTCCTGGAGGGTTTCCACGGCCGCGATGATCTCGCCCTTCTCGTTGAGGATCGGGGCGGCCAGAAAATAGAGGTGACGGCTCCGGCCGCCGAGGTTTTCGTAGAAATCCACCGCCTCGTAGGCCCCCTCGATGACCGAGGACTTCTGGACCCTCTTCTTCCCGTAGAACGATTCCAGGCCCTCGGCGTCGCCATCCACGATCAGATCGGCAATGACGGGGCGCTTCTCGGGGTAGAAGGGCATCCACTGCTTCTTCGTGCCGATCATCTTCTCGCCCGGGTACCCGCTCATCTCGGTGAAGGCCCGGTTCCAGAGGATGACCCGGTGGTTGCGGTCGATGACGAAGGTGGGGATCGGGGAGCCCTCGATGATCCCCTCGATCGTCTTGCGGAGGCGAATGTTTTCGTCGAGCTCCCGGCGAAGCGTTTCGGCATTCTCCCGGAGGTGTCGCGCCAGCTCGCGCTCCCGGGTCACGTCCTGGAGCGTCTCGATGGCCGCAATGACCTCCCCGTTGTCGTCGTAGACCGGCGCCGCCAGAAAGTAGAGGTAGCGCGGCTTTCCGCCCAGATCTTCGAACAAATCCGTTGCCTCGTAGGCCCCCTCGATCACGGATGACTGCTGCACCCGCTTTTTGCCGTAATACCGATCCAGGCCCTCGATATCACTGTCCACGATGAGATCCGCGATGAGGGGCCGCTTTTCCGGGTAGAGCGGCTTGTAATGGTTGTCCGTGCCGATCATGTTGCGGGCATGATGCCCCGTGAGCTCCGCGCAGGCCTTGTTCCAGAGGATGATCTTGTGGTTTCGGTCGATGACAAAGGTGGGAATGGGAGAGCCTTCGAGGAGACTCTCGATGGAAAGACCCGTCCGGTTCTTCGCCGGACGGGAGGTCTTCTTCTTGTCGGTCCGGGACACCGTCACGAATCGTCTTCCTCTTGTCCTGCCTTTTTTCTCCTTTTCTCCTCGTACCAGCAGGCCACGTAAACGGCAATGGCCAAACCCAGCGAGATGATCAGTTTGATGAGGCCGCTTTCGATGCCGATGACTTTTTCGCAGACCAACCAGGCAACGACATACGTAACAGCCGTCAGGATCTCCTGCATTGCAGCCCTACCTCCCGAACAAGACCGGCCCGGCGAATCCACCCGCCCTGGCTTGTGCCGCTGGATCGGCAATCGACCGATACTAGCCTCCCGGACGGAATATTTCAATAAAAATATGATAATGGCTAATGGCGAAGGGCTAACGGCTAAGGGCAGGGAACGAACGAACGTTAAAGATTTTTGCCTTTTGCCTTTTGCCATTCGCCTTTCGCCGCCCCATCGATTCCACGATTCGTTCAATTGCGATCGGAAATTGAAAGAAACGTTAAACAAAATTCCTCGTCTGCCGGATTCATCCGCCGGTCAATTCTACCATATATTAATGGATATCAATGTGTTGCATCAAAGTGAACCCCGGTCGACTCCATGGCATATCGGTTGCAAACTCTTTCGCCGTTTTGAGTAGATTTCCCTTTAACTCGAGGGCCGCTTGTGCTACTCAGGGGACAAAATTTATAGCATCAATATAAGATGAAAGGAGAAAGAGGTTATGTTCAAGAAGACGTTGTTAACCATTTGTTCAGCACTGTTCACCCTTCTGGTTTTCGCCCCGGCGGTGCTCGCGGCGGAGGCACTTCCTTCCGGGGATGCCTATAACAAGGTGTTCTTTGCTGTCGGCGCCATGCTGGCCGCCGGTATCGGTGTGGGCCTGGGCGCAATCGGAGCGGGCGCGGGCATCGGCAACGCTGCCAACGGCGCCTGTATGGCCGTCGGTCGCAACCCCGGCGTGCAGGGCAAGATCATGACGACCATGCTCGTCGGCATGGCCATGGCAGAGTCCTGCGTTATTTACGCTCTGGTTATCGGTCTTGTCATTCTCTATGCCAACCCCTACGCGGCATTGATTCTCAGGTAAGATCCGCTCTGAAAAAAATCACAGAATAGGGGGAAAAGAGTATGGCAGAGACTAAGAAGGATAAGCAGTTATTCTCCATCGGAAGAATATTCTTCCTGCTTATCGTCATTCCCCTGTCTCTCATGGCTTTCCTCATCGCCAACGGCATCTTCAAAGTGGGGGATTCCGCAAGAGAGCGAGCAACCACCGTTCTGGACCAGAAATCCCAGGAAGAGATCAAGATTCGGGCAATCAACACGGCGGAGGAAGTGGCCAATTTCCTCCGGGAGAGGGAGAACGACGTTCTCGTCGCCTCCATCCTCCCGGGCTCGGAGGCCGCCTACAAGTCTTTTGTTGAGCAGAAGAAACGAAATCTCTGGGTGAAGGACAAGGACGGGAAAATCCAGAAAGTTGCAGCGCCTCTCTACTCGGAAATGTCCCTCATCGACCGGTCGGGCAACGAGATCGTCCGGATCGTGAACGGAGCCGTGGCAGGGAAGAACCAGCTGAGAAACGTGGCGGACCCTGGCAATACGAGTTTCAAGTCCGAGGATTACTTCTCGAAGGCCATCGGGCTCGGCAAGGGTGATGTCCACGTCTCTCGCGTGACCGGCTGGTACGTGACGAGGCAGGATTTCGAAAAGGGGAAGAGGTTTTCCGGTGTCGTTCGTTTCGCCACCCCGATCTTCGACAAGGGTGGGCTTTCGGGCATCGTGGTGCTGAGCCTCGACTATCGGCACCTGGCAGCCTTCACGGATCACATTGTCCCGACGCAGGCGGATTATGTCTTTGAAGCCGATGCCTCAACGGGCAATTATGCCTACATGGTGGACCACAAGGGCTACATGACTTCTCACCCGCTCGATTTTCACATCGCAGGCCTGAGTTCGGACGGGTCGCCGGTTCCGCCGCTGACCAAGGAAACCGCCGAGGCCCTGATGAAGGAAGGCAAGGAGGTCCTGAACCTCAACCTGCTCGGGTTCATGGATCCGGGTCTGCCTGAAGTGGCCAAGGAGGCTGCGGCGGGCAGAGCGGGAATCAAGAACTACAAGTTCGCGGGCCGTGAAAAGTTCGTGGCCTTTGCCCCGATCAAGTACTTCGCCAAGGCATATCCGGAGCCTGCCGGTTTCGGCTGGATCGGGATGGGTGTCGACATCGCGAAATTCCAGGAGACGGCGACGGCCACGGCGGAGAAGATCAACCAGGAAGTGAAGGGCTGGACGTCGACGATCGTCATCATCATCATCGCTGCCGTGATCCTGCTGTTCGGGATCTCGGCCCTGCTGGCCCGGGGCATCGGCCGCTCTCTCGAGGCTGAAGTTCCTGCCGGGGCGGAAGGTGTGAAGGAAGAGATCTATGACGACGAGGAAGACAAGTAATCATCCTTGAATGATGGACCACAACGGGGGCCCGGATCAACGATCCGGGCCCTTTCTTTTCCTGTAACACTCCTTTCCCCTTAGGCGCCCTCTCCCTATGAATAACCCTTTCCCTGATCTCCCTCTCCCTTGAGGGGAGAGGGTTGGGGTGAGGGTGAATATTTCCCATCCATTGATGAGAGGATCAGAGTGAGGCGGAAGGCTCTGGAAAAATTCATTGACAAATTATCAGGTTCTCTTATAAATAGTTGAATTTTGAAGTAAAGTGGTTTTCCCGTTCGCGGGACGGTCAAGCCTGCACTCATCCCGACCCGCAAGGCGGTTGCCTGAACGAATCAATCTCAACGGTGGGGGGCACCATGAGTCTGAAAGAAAAGATCAACAGCGAGATGGTCGTAGCGGCAAAGGCGAAGGATTCTCTCAAACTCGGGACAATCCGGATGATCAAGACGGCACTTCACAACAAGGAGATCGATGCCAAGCGCGAGTTGAACGATGCGGAAATCCTCCAGGTTCTCTCATCGATCGTGAAGCAGCGAAAGGACTCCATCGAGCAGTTCAAGACCGGCAACCGCCAGGATCTGGTCGACAAGGAGGAATACGAGCTCAATGTCGTCCAGGCCTTTATGCCCCAGCAGATGTCCGCAGAGGAGGTCGAAGCGGAGGTCGTAAAAGCCATCGCCGAGGCCGGCGCAACGAGCGTCAAGGATATGGGAAAGGTCATGAAGGTCCTCATGCCCAGGGTGGCGGGCAAGGCCGACGGCAAGCTGGTGAGCGATACCGTCAAAACGAAACTTGCCGGCTAACGGGCCGGCAGTGAGCCCCGGGGCACACCAGAGAGGTTCCCCGGTCGACAGGACCCGATGCAGCGGCGCGCGTTTTTCGAAAAAAAACGGACCGAGCCTTTACACGTTTGCGATCTTTATTATATTAGAGATGAGTCTTTGAAAACGGGTATCGGATCTTGAAGGGTTACATTCCCGAGGACCGGATCGAAGAAATACGAAACCGGGTCAACATTGTCGATCTGGTTTCCGAGTATGTCACGCTCAAAAAAGCGGGAAGGAATTACCTCGGGTCCTGTCCTTTTCACAAGGAAAAAACCCCTTCGTTCACGGTCAACGCCGAAAAGCAGATTTACCACTGCTTCGGGTGCGGCGAGGGAGGAAATGCTTTTTCCTTCCTGATGAAGATCAACAACATGACGTTCCCGGAGGCGGTGCGTCACCTGGCGGGAAAACTCGGCATCCCCCTTCCCGCCCGTGAGTTCACGCCGGAGGAAAAGGGCCGCCAGGACCTGAGGGAAATCCTGCTTCGTGTCAACCACCTTGCCGCCGGTTATTACGCCAGGGCGATGCGCCTGCCTGCCGGTACCCGGGGGAAGGCCTATCTCGAAACGAGAGGGATCAGGCCGGAGGTGATCGAAACCTTCCGGCTCGGCTATGCCCCGGAGGGTTGGAGAAACCTCCGGGATTACCTGCAGCGGGAAAAGGTTCCGCTGAAGCAGGCCGAGCAGGCAGGTCTTCTGGTATCCAGGAAAGACGGCGACTTCTACGACCGGTTTCGGGGCCGGCTGATGTTTCCCATCGAGGACGTCAACGGCAACGTGATCGCTTTCGGGGGGAGGATCATCGGGGAGGGTGAACCCAAATACCTCAATTCCCCCGAGTCACCCCTCTATGTCAAGGGCAGAAATCTCTACGGGCTTGCCCGGGCCAAGAACGCGATCCGCAGGGACGAAACCCTGATCATTGTGGAGGGATACTTTGACCTCCTCGCCCTGTGGAACCACGGGATCCCGAACGTCGCGGCTACCCTGGGGACGGCGCTCACCCGGGAGCACGTGGATCTGATCAAGCGATATACGGGATCCGTAGCCCTCACCTTCGACACCGACACCGGTGGGAAGGCCGCCCTGGAGAGGAGCATGTCCCTCTTCCTGGAACGCGGATTGCGGGCAAAGGCCGTGGTGCTGCCCGATGGGAAGGACCCCGACGAATTCATCACGAAGCACGGGAAAGAGGCTTTCCTGGAGGAGATCGGGCGCGCGCGCGCCCTCGTCGATTATTACATCGACGAGGTCATCGGAAAGGGCACGAACATCGACGATCGGAGAGGCGCGCTGAAAGTCGCCATCCCCTTCATGGCAGGCATCTCCGATGCCGCCGAGCGCGGCCAGTTCATGAGGCGTGTCTCGGAGCGACTTGGCGTCGACGAGGAGCTGGTCCGGAGCGAGGTGAGCCGCCACCGCCCGGCAGGACGACAGGAAGAGGCGCCCGCACCGCGCCGGGCGACGACCGGGATCGATCGTGTAGAGCTTGCCCTGATCCAGATGATGATCGAAAATCCTTCCAGGATCCGAGACGTCATCCAGGGCCATATCCTGGACTTCTTCATGAGTGACGTGCTGAAGAGCCTGGGGGAAGCCATCGCTGCGGGCCATCGCGAGGGGGAGACCCCCGGCCTGGCCGGCATGGTCGAACGGATTGAAAACCGCACGGTCCGGGAAAAGCTCCTCGAGTTGACGGTCTCGGCGGTTCAGCCGGACAGCGCCGTCAGGGATCGGCTCTTCGACGACACCGTCCGGAGGGTCAAGGAACGATGGTACAAAGAAAGGCAGCGCGACCTGAGGGTCAGGCTGTTGAGAGCGCAGGAGGCGGGGGACCAGGAACTGTTCAACCGGCTTCTAGATGAAAAGGAACGACTACGCCATGAGCAAAAAGAATGTAAAGGATAACCGGCGCCGCGGAGAAACCTTCCTCTCCAAGGATATCCAGTCCGACGAGGTGAAAAAACTCATCTCGCTCGGGGAGGAAAAGGGGTTTTTGACCTACGACGACGTCAACGAGATGCTCCCTTCGGACATCGTCTCGTCGGACCAGATCGACGAGATCATCATGCTCTTCGGGGAGAAGAACATCGACATCATCGATACGGACAAGGGTGAAAAGATCATCCTGAAGAAAACCGTCGAAGAAGTCGCCGAAGCCAAGGAAGAAGTGGAAGAAGAGTTGCTCGCGATCCTTCCCAGCGGGGCAAGGACCGGCGACCCCGTCAAGATGTACCTCCGCGAGATGGGCCTCGTGTCGCTCCTGAACCGCGACGAGGAAGTGGAGATCGCCAAGAAGATCGAGGAAGGCGAGCGCGAGATCACCGATGCCGTCTTCAGCGTGCTCACCGCGGTGAAGGATGTCGTCGGGATGGGCAAGGAGCTGAAAACGGGCGATCTGCGCGTGAAGAGCATCGTGGACAACATCGAGGACGAGGACGGCTTCGTCGAGGAAGATATCCACAACGAACGGGTCATCAAGCTCATCGACCGGATCACCGAGATCGACCGGCGCAACGACACTCTCCGCAGGAAGCTCCGCGAAAAAGGCACCGACGAAGACGAACGCAAGGACCTGGAGGCAAAACTGGCGAAGAACAACAAGAACATCGCCAGGACCTGCCGGGAGATCAACCTGAGCAAGAAACGCGTACAGAGAATGGTCTCGAAGCTCAAGGACTTCACAACCGAGACCGATACCGCCGATGCGGAAATCCGTTTTATCCGCCTGAAGACCAAACTGCCCCTTAAGTCCCTCGAGGCCGTCTTCGCGCAGATGCGTCGAAGCAAGCAGGAGGAGCGCAAGGTTACGAAGGAGCTTCGCATTTCGGCCGCCAGGCTCCGGGAATATGAAGAGCGCCTCAAGGAGGCCCGAAAGGTTCTGAAGCACGTCCAGGCCGAAACAGGGCTCCCCGTCGCCGATCTGAGACAGATTGTCGAGACGATCGAGGCGGGCGAGAAGAAAGCCGGCTTGGCCAAGCGCAAGCTCGTGGAGGCAAACCTCCGGCTTGTCGTGAGTATCGCCAAGAAGTATACCAACCGCGGACTGCAGTTCCTGGATCTCATCCAGGAGGGCAACATCGGCCTCATGAAGGCCGTTGACAAGTTCGAGTATCAGCGGGGCTACAAGTTCTCCACCTATGCCACTTGGTGGATCCGCCAGGCCATAACCCGCGCCATCGCCGACCAGGCGCGGACGATCCGGATCCCCGTGCACATGATCGAGACGATCAACAAGCTGATCCGGACCTCCCGTTACCTGGTCCAGGAACTCGGGCGGGAGCCCTCGCCCGAGGAGATCGCCGACAAGATGGAGTTCCCTCTCGAGAAGGTGCGCAAGGTGCTCAAGATCGCGAAAGAGCCCATCTCCCTCGAAACGCCGATCGGTGAGGAGGAGGACAGCCACCTCGGCGATTTCATCGAGGACAAGAAGATCATGTCACCCTCGGAGGCGGCCATCAGCATGGACCTGGCCGAGCAGACCCGCAAGATCCTCTCCACCCTCACCCCCAGGGAAGAAAAGGTCCTGCGCATGCGGTTCGGAATCGGCGAGCGCCTGGATCTGATGCTCGAGGAGACGGTCACGGAGAGCGTCGACGTCACCGTGGAGAAGGCAAGGCAGATGGAGGAAAACGTCCTCAAGAACCTGAGAAACCCCTCGCGACGCAGAGAGTTGAAATCGGCTGCGAAATAAAGGCTTGACAACCGGGCCGGATACCGTTAAATAGACGATTTCAATAAGAATTTTATCCAGAGGGCCCATAGCTCAATTGGCAGAGCCACCGGCTCATAACCGGTAGGTCCCTGGTTCGATCCCAGGTGGGCCCACCATTTCAGCGGGGGCCCGGGCTGTCCGCCCCGCTCTGCAAGAAGGATTCAGCCGTGAACACGCCAGCGAAACATCAAGGAGCCGGTACACGACGGGCATCAAAACCCGGCACAGGGAACAACCACGAAAATGCACCCAATCGGTGCATTTTTTTTATCCTGGCAGGCTATTGACCGGGGGCGCAAATCGCGGGGATAGAGATGTTGAGAAGGTGAGAGGGTGAGAAGGTTGGGGCAGCTGAAGGCCAAATGCCTACTCTCCGCTACTCCAACCTTCTCACCTTCAAACCCTCTTACCTTCTGCATTGCAGGGGGCCTTGCATCCGGCCATTTTTGAACAGCTTCGCAACATGACTACGTGGAGGAAAGAGATTGAAAGAGCAGATCGCCCTTCTCATCGACCTTCAGAAGATCGACCAGGACATCAGGACCCTGAGCAACAAAAAGCAGACCCTTCCCGAGAAGGCAGGGGAACTCGATCAGGACTTCCAGGCCCGGAAAGATCGGATCGACGACGATCGAAAAGGACTCGAGGGCCTGAACACGCTTCACAAAGAGAAGGAATCGGAGTTGAAGCAGGGCCAGGAAAAGCTCCGTAAAGCCAAGGCGCGCCTGCTTGAGGTCAAGACCAACAAAGAATACCAGGCGATGCTCGCGGAGATCGAAACGCTTGAGAAGGGAAACGGCAGGATCGAGGAGGAAATCCTGGTCCTCTATGACAGGATCGATGAGAAAAAGGGCTCTCTCAAGAACCACGAGAAGGATTTCGAGCAATACCGGGGCGGCTACGAAGCGGAGCGGAAAAAGATCGACGACGAGCTTGCCTCCATCGATGGGGAACTGGTCGATCAAAAGAAAAAATTCGAAGCCCTCGTCCCGGGCCTGAAGCCCGACGTTCGGCGCCGGTACGAGATGATCAAGGGCCGCCGCAACGGGATCGCCGTCGTATCCGCCCGGAGCGCCGTCTGCAGCGGCTGCAACATGAATCTGCCGCCCCAGCTCTACAACGAACTTCAGCGCTCAGAGGAGCTCATCTATTGCCCGAACTGCAACCGGATCATCTACTGGGATGAAGACGCCAATGGCAGATAAGTGCCTGTCCCTGTTTACCGACGGGGCATGCCGGGGAAACCCCGGAAACGGGGGGGCCGGGGCCGTCCTTGTCGGCAAGGACGGTGAGGTGGTCTCAACGGCGAAGAGGTTCCTCGGCCACTGCACCAACAATATCGCCGAATACCAGGCCCTCATCCTCGGCCTCGAGGAGGCCCTGGGGCAAGGGGCCACGGCGATTTCCATCTATCTCGACTCGGAGCTTCTCGTCCGGCAGATCCAGGGCGTCTACCGCGTCAAGAACCCCACCCTGAAGCCCCTGATGGCCGATGTCCGGGCCTTGCTGGACCGGTTCGACGCATGGCAAGTCGCGCACGTCCCGCGAAGCGAAAACGCCATGGCCGACAAACTCGCCAACGAGGCCATCGACGACACCCTTAAAGACAGTGTCTAAGTGCCTGAGTGTGGAAGTGTCTGAGTGAGCGCTTCGCGCAGGCTACGGGAATCAAGCTGCAGGAAGAATGATCCGTCTTTTCCTGATCTTCACTCAGGCACTCAGACACTCAAATACTTAAACACTTCTTCCTCGTCCCTACCCCCTTGTCCCTCGTCCCTGGCTTAATAAATACCTGTTGCAAAGATCAGTGTGTCATTGGAGAATGAAGCGTGCCGGAGCAGGCGGGATGATCGCTGGCCCGTAATCGGGCTGGAGGAAAGTCCGAGCTCCACAGGGCAGGATGGTCGCTAACGGCGACCGGGGGTGACCCCAGGGAAAGTGCCACAGAAAACATACCGCCCCGAGCTTGTCGAGGGGTAAGGGTGAAAAGGCGAGGTAAGAGCTCACCAGTTCCCCGGGTGACCGGGGAAGCTAGGCAAACCCCATCCGGAGCAAGACCATGTAGGGGAGTGTTCGAGGGCTGCCCGCCCGAGCTCCCGGGTAGGTCGCTTGAGGCAACAGGCAACTGCTGTCCCAGATTAATGATCATCGCCCCCCGGAGGGTGACTGAGGGGGGGAACAAAACTCGGCTTACAGCCTGCTCCGACACCTAAAAAATGGAAGTTAAGAAGTTGAGAAGCTAAGAAGGTAAGAAGCTGGGAAACAAGACGGGAAAAAAATTATTCGTCATGCCCGCCGAAGCCGTCCTGTGCCGCACTTTTCTCAGGCACATCTTCGTCATCCTATTCATTTTCACATGCCTGTTCTCTCCAGTCCCCGCATCGGGATCAGATGATGCGGCGCGCAGGATGCGCGAGGCGGAGGTTCATTTCAGCCGGGGGGAATACCTGGAGGCCCTGGGTGACTATCAGGACGTCATCGAGCAGGCTAAAGCCGGCGAGCATCAGCCCAGAGCCCTCATGATGTCGGCAACCATTTATGGCACCTTCCTCAAAGATCCCGAGGCGGCGCTCAAGCTTTACAATCATGCCAGACAGAGATACCCCGGCTCTGTCTACGAAGCCGATGCCATCTTTCAGACAGCCATGATGCAATATGAGCGGGCCCGATACAAAGAGGCCTCGAGCCTGTTCGGTCTCTACCTTGAAAAATTTCCAAAAGGCAGCAAGAAGGATGTGGCCTCCTTCATGCGCGATGCCAGTGACCACCCACCTGCCGAGCACGAGCGCAAGGCCCGAGAGCAGGCGGCACGACAACCGCGCAGTGAATTCATCCGGGTCCTCGTACTGGAAAATGCCACCGATGCCAGGGTGTCGGGCACTGCATCCCTGGAGATCAGGAGTACCGCCGAAAGCAGGGTCCTCACGACGATTACCGCTCCGCGGGAGGCCAGAATCCGATTCGAGGGCGGGGTCCTGTCGGTTAACGGCAAAGCCTATCCCTTCTCCGAACTGCTTCTGACGGCGGGCAAAAGCGGTCAGATCCGGGTCAACGGCGTCTGGTACCGGGGTGCGCTGAAACTGTCCGTGACGGACAAGGGGCTCATCAGGGCCGTCAATCTCATTGACCTTGAAGAGTACCTCAACGGGGTGGTCCCCCGGGAAATGCCCCCGAGCTGGCCCGAGGAGGCCCTCAAGGCCCAGGCCGTTGTCTCCCGGACATTCGCCCGCTACCAGATGGACGCCAATGCCTCCCGCGACCACGACGTCAGCTCCACGACCGCCTCCCAAGTTTACGGGGGAGTCGCCGCAGGGACGGATCGGACCCGCCGGGCCGTCAACGCCACCCGGGGCAGGATCCTCACCTTCAAGGGAAAACCCGCCCTGACCTATTTCCATGCCAACAGCGGCGGGACGACGGAGGATGCCCGCCACGTCTGGCGTGTCGCCATCCCCTACCTGCAGTCCGTTTCCGACGACTACAGCGCGCGCGCGCCCGGCGCGACCTGGTCATCCTTCCTGAGCTTCGATCAGATTCGGGATGCGATGAGCCGAAACGGGATCCAGACAGGGCAGATCAGCGACGTCGAGACGGCTTCGCAGAGCCCATCGGGGCGCGCCGTCAGGCTGAAAATCACCCATAGCGCAGGGACAACGGTCCTCGGCGGAAACCAGTTCCGCACGATCACCGACCCGGCCGTGATCAAGAGCACGCTCTTCAAGGCTGAACGAAACAGTCAGGGAATCCGCTTCGAAGGCCGGGGTTCCGGCCACGGGGTGGGGCTGAGCCAGTGGGGGGCCCGCATGATGGCAGAAGGAGGATCCCCCTACAAGGAAATCCTCCTTCATTATTACCGCGGTCTCGAGCTGAATGGAGAAGGTGAGAAGGTGAGAAGGTGAGAAGGTTGGAAGTCCAAACGGTATCGTCCGACCTCCGCGACTTCTTCTCTCACCCTCGTACCGTCTTACCCTCTTGCCCTCTGATTATTTTCCCAGATTTTTCTCCGTCTCGATGATGTCGAGCGTCGTCTTGATGACGGTATCCGCGTTGAGCGACATGCTGTCGATGCCGCAGTCGACGAGGAACCGGGCGAATTCGGGGTAGTCGCTGGGCGCCTGTCCGCAGATACCGATCTTCTTGCCCATCTTCCGGCACTTCGTGATGACGTCCCGGACCAGCGTCTGGACGGCCTCGTTTCTCTCGTCGAAGATGTGTGCGACCTGGGCCGAGTCGCGGTCGAGGCCCAGCGTGAGCTGGGTCAGGTCGTTCGAACCGATCGAGAAGCCGTCGAAGATCTTCGCGAATTCCTCCACGAGGATCACGTTGCTCGGGATCTCGACCATCATGTAGATCTCGAGGCCGTTTTCGCCCTGGATGATGCCGTTGTCGCGCATGACCTCGATCACCCGCTTGCCCTCTTCCACGGTCCGGCAGAAGGGGATCATGGGTTTGACGTTCGTGAGGCCCATCTCGTTTCGGACCTTCTTCATGGCCTTGCACTCCAGGGCAAACCCGTCGCGGTACTTGTCGTCGTAGTACCGGGAGGCGCCGCGCCAGCCGATCATGGGGTTTTCCTCCACGGGCTCGAAGTACTTCCCGCCGATGAGGTTTGCGTACTCGTTGCTCTTGAAGTCGCTCATGCGGGTGATGACGTCGTTGGGGTAGAACGCCGCGGCGATCTTTGCAATGCCCTGGGCGAGCTTGTCGACAAAGAAGTCCGTCCGGTTCTCGTAGCCCTTGGTGATCGCCTCGATTTCCTTGCGGACCTTTTTATCCGTCACCTTCTCGAACTGAACCAGCGCCATGGGGTGGATGCGGACGTACTGGTTGATGATGAATTCGAGCCGGGCGAGACCCACGCCGTCATTGGGGATGTTGGCCACATCGAAGGCGTTGTCGGGGTTGCCCACGTTCATCATGATCTTCGTCTTGGGCCTCTGCAGATTCTGCAGGTTGACGCGCTGCACTTCATACTTGAGAACGCCGTCGTAGACGTTTCCGATCTCGCCCTCGGCGCAGGAGACGGTGGCCTCCTTCGACTTGCGCAGGGCCTCGGTGCCCTTCCCCGTCCCGACGATGCAGGGCACGCCGAGCTCTCGGCTCACGATGGCTGCATGGCAGGTCCGGCCGCCCTTGTTGGTCACGATGGCGGCGGCGATCTTCATGATGGGCTCCCAGTCGGGGTCCGTCATGTTCGTCACCAGCACCTCGCCCTTCTTGAAGTTCTTGATGTCGCTCACGCTCGAGATGACGTTCACGGGGCCGGCACCGATCTTGGACCCCACGGCGGTGCCCGTCACCAGGGGCTTCTTCTGCTCGAGCAGCACGTAGCTCTCCAGGACGTTGGCGTCCTTCTGGGACTGGACCGTCTCGGGGCGGGCCTGGAGGATGAAGAGCTCGCCCGTTTTGCCGTCGCGACCCCACTCGATGTCCATGGGCTTGAAGTAGCCCGCCTCGGCGGAGTAGTGGTCTTCGATGATGCAGGCCCACTTGGCCAGCGTGACGGTCTCTTCGTCGGTGATGCTGAAGACGTCTCGCTGCGCCTTGGGCACAGGCTTGATCTCCGTCGGATCGATGTTGTCTTTCTTCGAGTAGACCATCTTGATCTCTTTGGTCCCGAGCTTCTTCTGGACGATGGGCTTGAACCCGTCCTTCAGCGTCGGCTTGAAGACGTAGAACTCGTCGGGGTTCACCGTCCCCTGGACGACCGTCTCGCCCAGGCCGTAGGAGGACGTGATCAGGACGACGTCCTTGAAGCCCGATTCCGTGTCGATGGAGAAGATGACGCCCGAAGCCCCGATGTCGGAGCGCACCATCTTCTGCACACCGATGGACAGGAAGACCGTCTCGTAGTCGAAACCCTTGTCGAAGCGGTAGGAGATGGCCCGATCCGTGAAGAGCGACGCAAAGCAGCGCTTGCAGGCCTCGATGAGGGCCTCCTCGCCCCGGATGTTCAGGAAGGTCTCCTGCTGGCCCGCAAAGCTGGCATCAGGCAGGTCCTCGGCGGTGGCGGAACTGCGGACGGCGACGTCCGTATTGGGTCCGTACTCGTCACAGAGCTTCCTGTAGGCCTTGACGATCTCGTCCCTCAGGTCTTTGGGTACAGGGGCGTTGTAGATCAGGTCGCGGACCTTCTTTCCCCGCGTTTTGAGGTTGTGCATATCATGGGTGTCGAGATCCTTAAGGACCTCCTTGATGTTCTCCCAGATCCCGGCCGACTGGATGAGGTGACGGTAGGCTTGGGCCGTGATGGCGTACCCGTCAGGGATGTTGACCCCTTTTTTCTGCAGGTTCTGTCTCATTTCGCCCAGTGAGGCGTTCTTTCCCCCCACCTCGGGAATATCCTTTAATTGAAGTTCGTCAAACCAGATGACCAGTCTTTCGTTGTTCATATCCATCCTCCCCGAAGACGTTGATGTCCTTTAATTCCCTGCTTTACGGCCGAAAACTCCCTATCAGTTTTGGCTCTGCGAGTCAACGGGAAACGTCCCGTGATCAACCCATGGCGTCGGTGAGCCTGCGCCCCCCGAAAACATGCATATGAAGGTGGAAAATAAGCTGGCCCCCGTCAGGGTTGACGTTCACGGTGACCCGGTAGCCTTTTTCGGCGATCCCCTTCTCCCGGGCGATCTTCTGTGCGGCCCGGACCATCTCCTCGAGAATGTCCTGCTGGCTCTCCTTGACGTCGTTGAAGGTCGCGATGTGCTCCTTCGGTACGATGAGCACGTGGACGGGCGCCACAGGGTGGATGTCGTTGAAGGCGAGGATCTTGTCTGTTTCCAGGACCTTGCTGCAGGGAATCTCCCCCCGGACGATCTTGCAGAAAATGCAATCGTTCATCTCCTTCTACCTCCGCCATCGTCGTTGAGCCAAATTCATGTCATCCAGCAATCCAACCCTCTTACCCTCTTACCCTCTTACCCTCTTACCCTCTTACCCTCTTCTCTACCCTCTTACCCTCTTACCCTCTCACCCTCTTACCCTCTTACCCTCTCACCCTCTTCTTTTGTCCTCCGAATGGCTTCCTCCAGACCAAGGGCGCCCGTGTAGAGGGCCTTGCCCGTGATCACGCCGAGGATGCCGGAGGCCGCCACGGCCAGGAGCCTGTCAATATCGCCGATGCCGGCGACACCGCCCGAGGCGATGACGGGAATCCCCACGGCCCGGGCGAGACGCTCCGTGGCGGGCACGTTCACCCCCGTTTCCATGCCGTCGCGGCTTATGTCCGTGTAGACGAGAGCGGCAAGCCCCAGCCCTTCGTAGCGCTTCGCCACATCGAGGACATCGGCGCCCGTGGCCTCCGTCCAGCCCTCGACGGCGACCTTTCCTTCTTTCGCGTCGATGCCCAGGATGATCCGGCCGGGGAATCGGCGGCATGCCTCGACGACGAAGTCGCGGTTCTTCAGAGCCGCCGTGCCGAGAATGACCCAGCCGACCCCCATTCCGAGATAGTGCTCCACGGTCCCGAGTTCCCGGATTCCGCCTCCCAGTTCAATGGGAGCGCTGACGGCGGACAGGATCTGACGGATGACCCCGTCGTTGACGGGGCGGCCTTCGCGGGAACCGTCGAGATCGACGATGTGAATACGCTCGGCACCCTTCGCGGCCCACCGGCAGGCCACCTCCACAGGGTCACCGCTGTATACGGTCTCCCGCTGGAAGTCCCCCTGCATGAGCCGGACGCACCTGCCGCCCCGTAAGTCGATTGCTGGAATGATAATCAAGGACTGTTGCTCCGGAACCGGTGGCCCGGTTCTGCTTCATCAAAAAGCCGGATTACGGCAACTCCCCGGGCGGAGCGCCGAACCGATCATTCCTGTCGGTCAGCCGGGGCTTATCGATACCCGGGGAAGGTTTTCAGTATTTCCTCGACGCCGTCTTCGGCCAGCTCGGCCGCCGTCACCCACCTGAGCCCCCTTCTGAAAAACGTCGAGGACTGCAGGACATTCTCTGAAAACGACTGCTGGGTCCTGTCGTACATTCTCCCCCAGACCAGATCGCCGTCGCTGACCCGGATCAGGTAGATCCCGAAGGTGACCGAAGCCGGGCGCTCGGCCGAGAAGGCATACCCTACCCGCTCGCGGAAACAGGAAACGTAGCCGATCACGATCCCGTCGGCTTCGAGCGCCTTGCCCGTTTTCTGGAGTAGCTGTGCCACCGACGCGGTCATGTTCTCGCCTCTCACCTTCTGGTAGACGAGATCACTCTGGTAGGGCGGAATGACAACAAATTGGCCCGATTTCTCGAGTCTCTGGAGGAAAAAATCCTGCACGAGGGCTTCGGCATTCTGAGGCAGCGCGCATGTGGAAAAGACGGTGCCGCTCACGGGACAGCGGACTGCACGGCCGCCATCCTCGGAGGTCAGCTTCTCGAAGGACACGACGGCAATCTTCTTGAAAATGAGGGGTTCGCCGGCGGTCTCCGCTGCCGTGCGCACCGGTGTGCTCGAGGCGCATCCGACGAGTACGGTCAATGCGATGCAAAGGGATGCAACCAGTACAGGACAGGTTCTCGAAGAGGTCTTCACGGTTTCCCCCCGCCAAAAGTGTCTCAGGCTGGTGAACGGGCGAAATAACGAAAAAAAAGAAGACGAGAGGGATCCTGTTCAGAACCTTGTGATCCGTCTTCCCCGGTGCAGTTCAGCAGATGCTCATTTTTTTCAAAGGGTGCCCTTCGTCGAAAGAACCCCCCGGACACGGGCGTTCAGGGTCACGGCCTCCCGCAGGGCACGGGCAAATGCCTTGAAAATTGCCTCTGCGATGTGATGGTTGTTTTTACCATACATGACGTTGACGTGCAAGGTCATTCCGCTGTTGTCGGTGAAGGCCTTGAAGAACTCCCGGATGAGCGCGAGATCGAAAGTCTTGATTTTCCGGGCCCCGAAATCCGCGTGGAACACGAGATAGGATCGACCGGACAAATCAAGTTGAACCGCCGCAAGGCTCTCATCCATCGGGACCGCGGCGGAGCCGTAACGGTTGATCCCCTCTTTTGCCTTCAATGCCTCCCGGAAGGCCTTCCCCAGGCAGATGCCGATGTCCTCGACGAGGTGATGATCGTCGACGTCCGTGTCCCCGCTGCCCTTCACCGTCAGGTCGAAGAGGCCATGCCGGGCCATCAGGGTGAGCATGTGATCGAGGAAAGGAATCGTTGTGGCGATCCTGCCCTTTCCCGTCCCGTCGAGATCCAGAAGGATGCGGATGTCCGTCTCCGACGTCTTCCGGTCGATCTTGGCTTTTCTTGCCATAGGAACTCCCGTGGCCATCTAGAAGGTGTTGGTTATTCTGGGCTGGTCAAAAGTGCCCAGATGCAAGGCGCCCGACATCCCGAGGAGCGAGGCGTACTTTGCGTACGTTGAGCGACGAGGGACGAGGGCAACGCCGCAGATGGGTAGTTTTCACCAGCCCATCAGACCACTTTGTTCAGGGCGTACTCTATTATCCCCTCCGCCCCCGCCTCCTGCAGCAAGGGAATCAGGTCGCGGGTGATGCCGCTGTCCACGACCGTCTCCACGGCGAACCACTCCTCGTTGTATAGGTTCGAGATGGTGGGCGCCTTCAGGGAGGGCAGCAGCAGGATCACGCGGCCCAGGTTTTCCTTGGAGACGTTCATCTTGATGACCACCTTTCCCATGCCCAGAAGCGAACCCTTGAGCATCGTCCGGATCTGCTCGATCTTGCGCCGCTTCCAGGGATCCTCCCAGGCATCCTTGTTTGCGATAAGCTGGGTGTTGGTGCGCATCAGCTCGTGCACGATGCGCAGCCGGTTCGCCTTGATGGTGCTCCCGGTTTCGGTGACTTCCACGATGGCATCGACAAGGCTCTCGACAACCTTCGCTTCCGTCGCCCCCCAGGAAAACTCCACCTTGACGTCGATGTTGCGCTCCTTGAAGTAGCGCTTCGTGAAGTTGACGAGCTCCGTGGAGATCTTCTTCCCCTGGAGATCCTCGATCTTCGTGACCGGCGAGTCCTCGCGGACGACGAGGACCCAGCGGGCCGGTTTGGCCAGCACCTTGGAGTAGACCAGGTCCTCGACGACGACGACGTCCGACTCGTTCTCGGTGACCCAGTCATGGCCGGTGAGGCCCAGATCCAGGGTTCCCGCCTCGATGTACTTGGACATCTCCTGGGCCCGCACCAGGGAGCAGGAAATTTCTTCGTCGTCGATGTCCGGGAAGTAGCTGCGGCTGTCGTAGGTGATCCTCCAGCCCGCCCTCTTGAACAGATCGACCGTATTTAACTCGAGGCTCCCTTTCGGGATGCCCAGCTTCAGTTTCTTCATTTGTAGACATCCTTCGGGTTGAAGATGAGCTCGCCCACGATTTCCTCCCTGCCGCCGGAAACCTTCCGGTAGAAGCACGAGCGGTATCCCGTGTGACAGGCCGCCTTGCCGATCTGGTCCACCAGGAGCAGGATCGTGTCGTTGTCGCAGTCGATCCGGATCTCTTTCACCATCTGGACGTTTCCCGAGGTTTCCCCTTTGACCCAGAGCTCGTTTCGCGAGCGGCTCCAGTACGTCGCTTTGCCCGTTTCGAGTGTCGTTTTCCACGAAAGCTCGTTCATGTAGGCAAGCATCAGGACTTCCTTCGTGACATCATCCTGAACGACGGCGGGAACGAGGCCGCCGCTTTTCTTGAAATCAGGTTCCACCATGATCGTTGTTCCGGTCTCCTTAACCGCATCGGCACGAGATATCAACCGGCAAGGGAAAAAAGGATTTCACCCTTTTCCGGAAGCCGGTAGCCTGATGCCCGATGCCTGTTTATGTGACGGGTAATCCTAAGGAAATGACCCGATTTTATCAAGCACTATTTTCTTTTCGCCTTGCCTGGCCTTGCATTTTGTGCTAGAAAAAAGGCCGTCTTTTCTCCGGGTTACCGTCACGGCAGCAATCACGGAAACGGCACAGGCAATTCAGAGCGCATACGGAACGGAGGGTGAAATCGATGTCAGTCCTAATCGGTGGCGGCGTATCGGTCATGCTGGGCCTGGTCCTGCTGATCTTCTGGTACAAGCACTTTCTCGTTCTCCTCATGGGGGCGGTCCCGATCCTTCTCGTCATGGGCGGGGCGCTCGCCGTTTACGTGGGCCTCGACGAGTTGAAGGACAAGATCCGCGAGACCCAGGAAAAGGAAAAGGAGGAACTCAACAAGGCCCGGGCCGAACTCGAGCGGGCCAAGGCGGAGGCCGATCAATACCGGGAGGAGCTGGAGAAACTCAAGGACAACAAGTAGTGAAGCTTCCCGCCCACCAGGCGGGGCCTGCGGGACGCGCCCCCGGTCCCGGTGAAAAACACCTTGACAGGAGTCGGAAAATCCCATAACGGAATAACCCTGTACACAAAAAAAGGTTCAAAACGGCATGAGCATCGGCACATTTCTGCATCAACCCTGCAAATCCCGCCTTCGTCAGTACTCCTACATGTATTGATGCCTGCTGTTCACCCCCCAGGTGGGCATGCAGGCTTTCCGGAACACCCCGCGTTTTTCATGGTCCATCCCAACGAATCGTCAGCGGAACCGTTTCTTCGCTTCCGGCCGACGACGGGATCCTGTAATGGTCGCATCGGATAACCAGTGGCATCTTGGAGGGCAACGTCATGAGAAGGGAAACAACGGCAGTTCTGTCACTTATTTTTCTGCTTACGGCGGCGATCACGCTCGGCTCGTGGACGACAGCCGGGGCGGCCACCAACCTGACCTACAGCATCTTCTTCCCGCCCACGCATGCCCAGACCAAGGCGGCGGAGTCCTGGGCGAAGGAGATCGAGAAGCGAAGCGCTGGCAATGTCAAGATCTCCCTGTTCCCCGGGGGGACGCTGACCCCGGCCGATCAGTGTTTCGATGGAGTCGTGAAAGGGATCTCCGATATCTGCATGTCCGCTTTTGCGTACAACCGGGGTCGCTTCCCCGTCATGGAGGCCCTGGATCTTCCCCTGGGCTACCCGAACGGCAGGGTCGCCACGCGCGTGGCCAATGACTTCTACCAGATCATGAAACCCAAGGCATTGGAGAACGTGAAGGTCCTCTACCTGCATGCGCACGGGCCGGGACTTCTGCACACGAAGAAGCCCGTGAAAACCCTGGAAGAAGTGAAGGGGATGAAGATCCGCTCGACAGGCTTCAGCGCCAAAGTCGTCGCGGCGCTGGGCGGCGTGCCCGTGGCCATGCCGCAGGGCGAGACCTACGAGGCGCTCAGCAAGGGGATCGTGGACGGCACGATCGGGCCCATCGAGGTGCTCAAGGGATGGAAGCAGGCCGAGGTGGTCAAATCCACGACGGACTGTTTCGACGTGGGATATACGACGGTGTTCTTCGTCGTCATGAACCTCAAGAAGTGGAATGCCGTTGCCCCCGATGTCCGCAAGGTCCTCGACGACGCGAGCCGCGAGTGGATCGACGTGCACGGCAAGGCCTGGGACGAGGCGGACAAGGAGGGCCGTGCCTTTACGAAGAGCCTCGGCAACCAGGTCATCCCCCTGTCGGCGCAGGAAAGCGCCCGCTGGAAAAAGGCTGTCCGGCCGACGATCGAGGAGTTCGTGAAGAACGCGGAGCAGAAGGGCGTGCCGGGCCGCAAGTCCGTAAAGGAGGCCGAGGCCCTGATCACGAAGCACCGGAAGCAGTACAAGTAGAGACACTGCAACAGGGGATCACATCCGTGCTGCGTACGATTGCCAGAACCATTCATCGGACAGCTGCCAGGCTCAACGGGGTCTCGGCAGCTGCGGTCGTATTCATCATGCTCCTGACCTGCGCCGATGTCCTCATGCGGCTCTTCGGCAGGCCGATCCCCGGAACCTATGAACTGGTCGGTTACTTCGGCGCGGTGATCATCGCCTTCGCGATGGCCCAGACGTCTGTCGAGCGGGGGCACATCGCCGTGGAGATGCTGGTCGATCGCCTGCCCCGGAAGCCGAAGCATGTCGTGGAGGCGCTCAGTGCGCTGGCCGGCGCCTTTCTCTTCGGGCTGCTTGCCTGGCAGAGCATGATCTACGCCGCCGACCTGATGGAGAGCGGCGATGTATCGCTGACCCTCGGTGTGCCGACATGGCCCTTCGTCAGCTGCATCGGCGCGGGCTCGGCGCTGATGGTGCTGGTGCTCCTCGTGGACGCGCTGCGGAATCTCAAAAAGGGGCTTCAGCCATGACGCCGACCGAAGCCGGCCTCTACGGGTTCGTCGTCCTCGTGGCGCTCATGTTCCTGAAGATCCCCGTGGGCTTCGTCATGGCCCTCGTGGGTCTGCTGGGCTTTGCCTTCCTGGTTTCCTGGGAAGCGGCGCTGAATCTGATGGCGCAGGATTTCTCCGCCATTTTCGGGTCCTACAACCTTACCGTCATCCCCCTTTTCGTGCTCATGGGGCAGCTGGCACACCACTCCGGGATGAGCGGCCGGCTGTTCCACGCCGCCTATCGCTTCTTCGGTAACCTCCCGGGCGGGCTCGCCGTGGCCACCATCGGCGCTTGCGCCGGGTTTTCGGCCATCTGCGGCTCCACGAGCGCCACGGCCGCCACCATGGCCGCCGTCGCCCTGCCGGAGATGAAGAAGTACAACTACGACCCGGCGCTGGCAACGGGCGTCGTCGCCGCGGGCGGGAGCCTCGGGATCCTGATCCCGCCCAGCACGATCTTCATCGTCTACGGGATCATGACGGAGCAGTCCGTCGGCAAGCTCTTCCTGGCCGGCGTCGTGCCCGGGATCCTGATGGCGATCCTCTTTATCGTGACGGTATTCATCTGGACATGGAACCGGCCCGACCTTGCCATGCCGGGGGCGCGCTTCACTCTGCGTGAAAAAATCGCCTCCCTTGCAGGCGTCGTCGAGACGCTCATCCTCTTCGTCGCCGTCATGGGGGGGCTCTTCATCGGGGTTTTCACCCCGACGGAGGCGGCCGCCATCGGCGCCTTCGGCACCCTGTTGATCGCCGTCGTCGGCCGTCACCTCTCCTGGAAGGGGTTCGTCCAGTCGCTCGTCGAGACGACGCGGATCACCTGCATGATTCTCGTCATCGTGGCGGGGGCCACGGTATTCGGGCACTTCCTGGCCGTCACCCGGATCCCCTTCGACGTGGGCAACTGGGTCATGGGGCTCCAGATGCCGCCATGGGCTGTCATGGGCCTCATCATCTTCGCATACCTTCTGCTCGGCTGCCTCATGGACTCGCTCGCCATGATCATGCTGACGATCCCCATCTTTTTCCCCGTCATCACGGCCCTGGGCTTCGACCCGATTTGGTTCGGCGTGATCATCGTGCTCGTCACCGGGATGGGCGTCATCACGCCCCCCGTGGGCATCAATGTTTACGTGGTCGCGGGCGTGGCCCGCGACGTGCCGCTTCACGTCATCTTCCGGGGAGCGTTCAGACTCCTGGTCGCCCAGGTCGTCACGGCGGCACTGCTCATCCTCTTCCCGCAGATCGCCCTGTGGCTGCCCGAACTCATGCACTGAGACCCTCAAGAGGATCTCCCTCGCTGCGCGAGCTGACAAGCCGGCACTCTCTTCCGACATCCGCCGCCGCGCCCTTTCCTTTTTTTCCATTGCGCACACAGTAAAAAATTCGCATACTGTCCTCTCCGCCCGCAGGAATGGATCCGAAAGAGAGAATGATACCGGACGCGTTTCATGGGCCTTATCTCTAACGAATTAGCACTCCTCGCCGCTGCGGTTCTCCTCCTTGCGAGCATCCTCGCCAGCAAGGTATCGGACCGCCTCGGAGTCCCCTCACTCCTCATTTTCCTCGGGATCGGCATGCTGGCGGGATCCGACGGGATCGGCGGCATCCATTTCGACGATCCCTCCATCGCGCAGACCCTGGGGGTCATCGCTCTGTCCTATATCCTCTTCGCCGGCGGTCTGTCGACCAGCTGGTCCAGCGTGCGACCGGTCCTCTGGCAGGGCGGCCTCCTCTCCACGCTGGGGGTTTTCATCACGGCCGCGCTGGCAGGTTGGTTCGCCACGGTGGTTGGTGGATTCTCCCCGCTCGAGGGGTTTCTTCTCGGTTCAATCATTTCCTCGACGGACGCGGCGGCCGTTTTTTCCGTCCTGCGGTCAAAAAACGTCAGCCTGAAAGGGAATCTGACGCCCCTGCTGGAGCTCGAATCGGGAAGCAACGATCCCATGGCAGTTCTCCTGACGCTGGCCTGCATCAGCCTCCTGCTGCATCCAGGGGAGACCGTGATCGATCTCATCCCCGCGATCCTGGTCCAGCTGGTTCTCGGGGCAGGTCTGGGATATCTGCTCGGCCGCGGAATGGTCCTCCTGATCAATCATGTCCGCCTCGAGTACGACGGACTCTACCCGGTCCTGAGCCTTGCACTGGTCCTCTTTGTCTACGGGTTCTCCACGATCTTCCAGGCAAACGGATTCCTCGCCGTTTACGTCGCCGGCATCGTGATGGGAAATCACGGCTTCATCCACAAGAGAAGCCTCATGCGGTTCCATGACGGACTGGCCTGGCTCATGCAGATCTCCATGTTCCTCGTGCTGGGGCTTCTTGTCTATCCCTCGAGACTTGCGGGCATCGCAGGCACGGGAATTCTCGTCACGGCGTTTTTGATGCTGGCCGCCCGGCCCGCGGCCGTCTTCCTCACCCTCATCGGATCCGGCATGTCCTTCCGGGAACAGGCGATGGTGGCCTGGGTGGGGCTTCGCGGCGCCGTGCCGATCATCCTCGCCACGTTCCCCCTTCTGGCTGGCATCCCGCAGGCTGACATGATCTTCAACGTCGTGTTCTTCGTCGTGCTCGCCTCGGCCCTGCTTCAGGGGACATCGATCCCGCAGGTGGCGCGGTGGCTCGGCGTGGATGCACCGATTGCACGGGTTCCCGTCTATCCCATCGAATGCGAGCCCGGGGGGCGAGTGCCCTGCGACCTCGTCGACGTGGAAATCGCGGAAGGCTCCGCTGCGGCGGGAAAACAGCTTGTGGAGCTCGGCCTGCCCGAAGGGGCCCTCGTGATTCTCATCAACCGGGGCGAAGAATTCATCATCCCCACGGGGGGCACGATCCTGAACCCCGGGGACCGGCTGCTTTTCCTCGCGGCCGCGGCGCAGCTCAACCAGGCACGTGAGATCATCGAGGCGCCGCGGGAGTGATGAAAAGAGGTTGCCGACGGGGCAAAAAGCGTCTACACTGCATCCCGTCCGGAGAGAGCGCCGGAAAGGATCGTGCCGCGATCTGTCCGCGGACAGGCAGCGGCTTTTTCATATCCATATTCCTATTCATGCGGATCGGAGAAGCGGATCGCCATGTTCTTCCTCGATGACATCGTCGTCATCATCGGGCTATCCACGGTCGTTCTCTACCTGTGCCATCGGATCAAGCTGCCCGCCATCGTCGGGTATCTGCTGACGGGCCTGCTCACCGGTCCCTACGGTTTCAAGCTGGTCGGCAACCTGGAGGCCGTCACGATGCTGGCCGAGATCGGGGTCGTGGCCCTGCTCTTCACGATCGGCCTCGAGTTTTCCTTCCGGAATCTCGTTCAGCTCAGGAGGACGGCCCTGCTGGGCGGTACCCTGCAGGTGTTGCTGACCCTCCTCGTGGCGGCGGCCATTTCCCACGGACTCGGGCGGCCGCCGGGACAGGCGATCTTCATCGGCTTCCTGACGGCCCTGAGCAGCACCGCCATCGTCATGAAACTTCTGCAGGAGCGCGCCGAGGTGGAAACGCCCCACGGGGGCAGCGCCCTCGGCATCCTCATCTACCAGGATCTGATCGTCGTGCCCATGATGCTGCTGCTTCCCTTTCTCGCGGGGGGAGTCGAGGGATCGTCCGATGACCTGCTTGTCCTGCTGGGCAAGGAGATCGGCGTCATCCTGGCCCTGGTCGTTGCAGCGAAGTGGGTCGTTCCCTGGACCCTCTTCACGGTCACCCGGACGCAGAGCCGCGAACTCTTCCTGCTCACGATCGTGCTGATCGGGCTGGCTGTAGCCTGGCTCACCCATGTCGCAGGGCTCTCGCTCGCCGTCGGGGCCTTCCTGGCGGGCCTCGTCATCTCCGAATCCGAGTACAGCCACCAGGCCATGGGGAACATCGTGCCCTTCCGCGACATCTTCGCAAGCTTTTTCTTTGTCTCCATCGGGATGCTCCTGGACCTTCGGTTCCTCGCAGAGCATCCGGTCTACATCTCGTTCCTGGCCGTCGGGATCATGCTCGTCAAGAGCCTTGCCGCCGGGGCGGCCGTTCTGTTTGTGGGGCTTCCGATCCGCGTGGCCGCGTTGGCGGGCCTCATGCTCGGCCAGATCGGGGAGTTTTCCTTCATCTTGGCCGAGGCGGGCAGAAAGTACGGACTGCTGTCGCAGGAGCTGAGCCAGGAGTTCCTGGCCTATTCGGTGCTGACGATGATGGCCTCCCCGTTTCTGTTCCGGTTCGCCCACCCCGCGGCGGAGTTCGTCGCCCGCCTGCCGCTGCCCGGCCGCCTCAAGCGCGGCAGCCTTCCTACGGCAGGCGGAAAGCAGGTACATGAGAAGGACCACCTGATCATCGTCGGCTTCGGCATCTACGGCCAGAACATTGCACGGGCCGCCCGCGAGGCGAAGATCCCCTACGCTGTCCTGGACATGAACGCGGACCTCGTCCGGGAATACCGCCAGAAAGACGAGCCGATCCATTACGGCGACGCGACGCACGAGGCCATCCTGCAGCACGTCAACATCCGCCAGGCCCGGATCCTGGTGGTCGTCATCAGCGACGCCGCGGCGACCCGCCGCATCACCGATCTTGCGCGCAGCCTCAACGACCGGCTCTACATCGTCGTACGGACGAGGTTCATCCAGGAGATCGGGCCCCTCATGGATACGGGGGCAAACGAGGTCATTTCCGAGGAATTCGAGACCTCCGTGGAGATCTTCAGCCGGATTCTCTCCCGGTACCTCCTGCCCGAGGAGGAGATCCACCGCTTCGTGGAGGATATCCGTTCTGACGGGTACGCCATGTTCCGGAACCTCTCTAAACACGCCACGTCGTGCCCGCACCTCGGGGCCTGCCTTCCGGACATGGACCTTCGCTCGGTCCGCGTCCACGAGGAATCGGCCCTTGCAGGGAAAACCATCGCCGAGGCGGAACTGGGAAATACCTTCGGCGTCACCGTCCTGGCCGTCAGGCGGGAGGGGGACATCATTTCCATTCCGCCGGCGGACCTGGCCCTCGAGCCGGAGGACATCCTCTTCATCGTCGGCCCGCCCGAGAAGATCACGGACCTCGAGACGGTTCTGAGGGGGGAGCGGTCATAACCGGAAGCGAGGAAGATCAGAAGATCGGAAGTCAGGAAGACGCTTCAAGGCGCAGGACGAGGGCCGTGCGCGTGGGGAGATAGAGGCTCAGGAAGTGGCGCACGCGGGGCTCTTTCCCTTCGGGCTGCGTGAAATGGACCTGATCCGGCTCGAGGCGCCCGTGGCCGCCATAGATTTCGGCGTCGCTGTCCATAACAAGGAGGTACTTCCGGGGCGGCGCGTCGATCCGGTAGCCGTCGTAGCTGCGGGACGGGTGGAAGTTGAAGAGAAAGAGGTGCCCTGCCCGCTCGAAGGCCAGGACCTTGGTTTCGTTGTGCTCGTGCAGGAGGCGGGGATTCCCTGACCCCAGGAGATCGATCCGCCGGGCCAGACCGACCATGTCGACATCGAACCGTGCCAGTTTCCGATAGCGCAGGGTCCCGTCGTCCACGAGGCTCCACTGGCGCCTTGCATACCGGTAGGACCAGCCGTTGCCCTCCCGCGGGAAGTCGATCCACTCGGGGTGGCCGAACTCGTTCCCCATGAAATTCAGGTAGCCGTCACCCGCCGTGGCCATCGTCACGAGGCGGATCATTTTGTGCAGAGCCACCCCCCGGTCCACGCGGATATTGTCGCTGAAGACGCTCATGTCCGTATACATGTCGGCATCGATCATCCGGAAAATGAGGGTCTTGTCGCCCACAAGGGCCTGATCGTGGGACTCGCAATAACTGATCGTCTTTTCGTCGGCTCTGCGGTTGTTGAGCTCGTGCCAGAGGTTCCCCAGGGGCCAGTCCTCGTCTGCCGTTTCCTTCGTGAGCCGTATCCAGTAGTCGGGAACACCCATGGCGAAACGGTAGTCGAATCCGGTCCCGCCCTGCGCTTCGGGTACGGCCAGCAAGGGCATGCCGCTCACGTCCTCGGCGATGGTAAGGGCATCGGGCCGCACAGTGTGGATCACGCGGTTTGCCAGGGCCAGGCAGGCCAGGGAGTCCTCGTCGACACTGGCGTCGAAGTAGTCCTCGTAGGACGTAAAGGCTTTCCCCAGGCCGTGGTGCAGGTAGAGCATGCTCGTCACGCCGTCCAGGCGGAACCCGTCGAAACGAAACTCGTCGAGCCAGAAGCGGCAGTTGGAGAGCAGGAAGTGCAGGACTTGGGGTTTCGCGTAATCGAAACAGCGCGAATCCCAGCCCTCGTGGCGGCCCCGCGGGCCCTTGTGAAAATACTGGTGGAGCGTGCCGTCGAAACGGCCGAGCCCTTCCACCTCGTTCGAGGCGGCGTGGGAGTGGATGAGGTCCATGATCACGCAGAGACCCTCGGCATGGGCCGCGTCGATCAGTTCCTTGAGATCCTCGGGGGGACCGAAACGCGACGAAGCGGCGAAGAAACTGCTCACCTGGTAGCCGAAGGACCCGTAGTAGGGGTGCTCCTGGATCGCCATGAGCTGGATGACGTTGTAGCCCGCGCGGACGATGCGCGGCAGGGTATTTTTTGTGAACTCGCGGTAGGTGCCGACGCCTTCCCTCTCCTGGGCCATGCCCACGTGGGCCTCGTAGACGAAGGGCGGCTGCGTCGGACACCGGAATCCATCGTGCCGCCAGCGATAAGGGGCGGGCGGGTCCCATACCTGGGCATTGAAAATGAAGGTTTGGGGATCCTGCACGACACGCCGTGCCCAGGCGGGGATGCGATCCCCCTGCCCCCCGGGCCAGTGAACCCGGAGCCGGTAGAGATCCCCGTGGGCCAGGGCATCCGGCGATAGACGGATTTCCCAGACGCCGTCGGCCCCCTCAAGCCGCTGCAGTGCGAAGGCTTTCTTCTCCTGCCAGTCCGTCATCTGCCCGACCAGGAACATGCGCGTCGCATTCGGGGCCCACTCGCGCAGGACCCAGCCTCCGCCCTGCCGATGCAGGCCGAAATATTCGTGCCCGCTGGCGAAGTCGGCCAGGCTCATCCGCCCGCCCGTCAACCGTTTCTCGAGATCTTCGACACGGCGCAGGCGCCTTACCAGTGCAGAGCAGTAGGGTCTCAGGAGCGGGTCTCTCTCAACCAGCTGTTCTGCAATCTCCTGCAGCCCTCTCGCTACCGTCTCCCCCGTTTCGGCTTCCCTGTTCATTGGACCCCTCACCGTTTTTGCATCCCCGCGCACGTCCTGCGATACCCTGATTGCATCATACAGAAATTGCTTTTTTGTGCAAGGCTCCGGGCAAAACGCCTTTTGCACGGCGGGTTGACAATCCCTGCAATTATTTGTATACGAATTTTATTATCCTGCTTGTCGAAAAGGAGGCCTTATGGCGGCGGACAAGACCCTCATCGGAGAGATCAACGGCAACGTCAGGCACCTCATCCAGCTCCTGCAGACCCGCTCCAAGAAGATCCGCAAGGAGACGGGGATCACGGGTCCCCAGCTTCTGGCCATGAAGACCCTTTTCGAGTCACCCGACTTGAGCATCTCGGAGCTCGCCCGCCGCATTTACCTGCACCCGGCAACGGTGGTCGGGATCGTCGACCGGCTCGAGGACCGGAGTTTTGTCAAACGAAGGCGCTCGAAGAAAGACCTCAGGCAGGTCAATGTCAGGCTGACCGCAAAAGGCAAGGGTGTCCTGCGAAAAGCCCCCGGGGCGGCAGGGACCTCCGCGCTGAGCGGGCTGGAGGCACTCCCGGACAAAAAGCTCAAGCGCCTCTCGGTCAGCCTCTCGCAGCTCGTCCGGATTCTCGAGCTCTCTGCGAAAGGGCCCGTCGCAAAACGCCGCAGGGGCCGGCCCCGGAAAGACGAGTCCATACCCGGAAAGCGAGGAGGCAGAAAATCCTCGTAACCCGGGACACGCTCCCGGTCAACATTCTGGAAGCCTCCGGAGATATGCGCCTCGTGATTGCTGCATCATGCGGAAGACGAGCCGGGGAGGTCGGACGTGGACAGAAGGCTGCCATTGGGTGCCGTCTACCGGGGAAGGGGCCGCTGCTCCTTTCTCGTATGGGCGCCGCGCGTAAAGCAGGTTGAATTGAGAATCCTCTCTCCCCGCAGCCGCCTGGTCCGGCTGCGGGGAGGGGCAAGCGGTTATCATTACGGGGTCCTCGATGGCATCGAGCCGGACGCTCTCTATGTCTTCCGCCTCGACGGCCTGATCGAGCGGCCTGACCCTGCCTCGCGATGCCAGCCCCGAGGCCCCTGCGGGCCCTCCCGTGTCGTCGATTCCCGCTTCGCCTGGAAGGACGGCGACTGGTCCGGCCTGCCACTCGTCGACTACATCCTGCATGAAGGCCCCGATCACACTGTCCCCTTCGATGAAATCGCCGCCCGTCTCGACGGGATCCAATCCCTGGGGGCGACCGTCCTGTCGATCCGTCTCGATTCGTTGCTGCCCCGGAGTTCAGCCGGTTTTCATTTTGCCGTGCCGCTGCAACGGGGCGGTGCGCCAGGACTGAAGCGCCTCGTCGAGGCCTGCCACCGACAGGGCCTCGCCGTCCTGCTCGGGTTGCCCCTCTTTGAGCCAGGGCTCGAGGGGGACCCTTTTGCCGCGTTTGGTCCTTACTTCACGGGCCCGGATAACCGGATCCATCTCGACGTCCCCCGGAGCGACGAGGTCCGGCGGTATTTCATCGAAAGCGCACTTCACTGGTTTCGCAAATTCCGCGTGGATGCCCTCGATGTGGGGAGCGTCGACGGGCTCGTTGATCCGTCCCCGACACCGCTTCTCGAGGATATGGCCCGCACCGTTCGCATTGAGGCGGAAAGAAATGCACGGCCCCTTCATCTGATCGCCCGCAGCGATCGCAATGACCCCCGCCTGATCCGCCGTTGGGAGGATGGGGGGATCGGTCTCGATGCGCTTTGGAACCCTGACTTCTGCGGCGCCCTGCAGGCGCTTGTCGCAGGCCGACGGAAAAGCCCCTGTGACGATTTCGGGGGAATCGAACAGATCAAGAAGGCTTTTCTGGAAGGATTCGTTTGCTCCGGCGATTACTCGTTCTCCCGTCAGCGTCGTCACGGGCGGACCTCGCGGACTCTCCCAGGGGAGCGCTTCCTCGTTTGCTGCCCGCTTCCGGCGCTTGCGGAAGGAGCATCAAAATCGGCTCTGGAGGAGCAGAAGCTGGTCGGAGCCACGCTGCTGCTCTCCCCTTTCGGGCCGCTGATTTCGTGCGACCCCGTCGAAAACTCTCATTCCGCCACCGCACTCGCATCGTACTTCAGCGCGCTGGCGCAGCTGCGAAAGGAGCTCCGGGCCATGGGGCTTCTCGACAAGCAGTGCATGGGGGTGCTGGGCTACGAAAAGGAAAAGATCCTGCTCACCCGGTACTGGAAAGAGGATGCGGACCTCATCGCCCTCTTCCACTTTGGCTGCAGACCGGTAACGATTTCCGTTCCGTTCCCGGCGGGCTCATGGATCCTGCGTTTCGATTCGGCTGACAGGCGATGGGACGGACCCGGAAGTTTGCTCCCCGGGCTGTTGCAGGGCGACGGAGGGGACATTTCATTTTCGCTTCCGGCCCTCTCCTGCGCGGTCTATGTCAGGCAGAGATAAGAATAGGATTCAGGCTTTTGGTTCACAAAAAAAGGATCGGGAATGCAATTCCCCAATCCTTTTCTTTCCCTTGATTGATAATGGCTTCTCAGCCTTTAGCCTTTAGCCTTTAGCCTTTAGCCTTTAGCCTATACCCTGCACCCTGCCTGTCAGACCTGCCCCTTGATCACTTTGTAGAACAATATCGCCGCCCCCACCGAGACGGCCGAATCGGCCACGTTGAAGGCGGGCCAGTGGTAGGTGGAGATGTAAAAATCGAGAAAGTCGATCACCTCGCCGAGGCGAATGCGGCAGATGAGGTTGCCCACGGCCCCACCCATGATGAGCGACATGCCGTAAGTGAGCAGGATATCTTCCGTCTTCATCTTGACGACGTAGTAGACAATGAGCCCCGCGGCAAAAGTGGACACACCGATCAGGAAGAGCGCCCGCAAAAACGGCGAAGCGTCGGCCAGGAACCCGAAGGCCGCTCCGGGATTCCGCACATAGGTGATGTTGAAAAAGCCGGGGATCACGGGAATGGACTCATGCAGCGTCATGTGCGTGTCGATGTAGACCTTCGTGATCTGGTCAAGCACGACGATGACCAGTACAGTCAGAACGAACAGCAGGTAGTTTCTTTTCAAGACAGTCCCTCATTTGAAAAATCCCCCTCAATCCCCCCTATCAAGGTCAACTACCTTAATCTTCCTCTCCCCTGGCGGGAGAGGATTAGAGGTGAGGGGGAATTGTCACCCTCACTGTGCAACCCGGATCATCGTTTACAGTTTAATCCGGGCACATGGTTTACACTTATTGAGGTCGGTGATGCAGGTCCCATTTCTTCATGGAACGAGCTCCTGCATGATACACGGCCAGCGGTATAGGACCAAAATGAATCGACCAGAGCTCATTGTCGATCTGCCTGAGGCCCACCGGCTCTCCGATCAGGGCCTCACTCAGGAAGAGCATCTCTCCGGCCCATTTGATCTGCCCGTTGGAGCGGACCCGGCGGACCTCAACGCCCGGCCCGTATTCGATCTCCGGCAGACGCTCCGGGAACTGCCGCTGCGACGCCCGATAGCAGTCCGCAGGGGTTTGCATCCCCAGGGCTTCATGCGGCCGCTGCTCGTTGTACTCGCGCCGGAACCGCTCCAAGGCCTTCTGCTGTGCCCGCAGCGTCGCTTTGGGCGGCTTGGCCACGGCTTCCTTGAGCGTTTTGTGTATCCGCTCATGGCGGCCGTTTTCCTCGGGGTGACCCGGACGGATCCGCTCCGGCCAGATCCCGAGCCGCACCCACCAGACCGACAGCCGCGACAAGCCGCCCAGGCCCACGCTGGCAAAGGGAGGCCCGTTGTCGGTGCGGATGGCCCAGGGCAGACCGTACTCCCGGAATGTGCGCTCGAACTCAGGCCGCACATGCTCATACCGGGTGCTTTCCGGCCCGTGGCAGCAAAGCAGATACCGGCTCTTCCAGTCCGAGGCCGTCAGCGGGTCGACCCGGCAGCCATCGCCGGTCTTGAACCAACCCTTGAAGTCTGCCGCCCAGACGTCGTTGGGGCTTCCCCCCTCATGCCGTGGGCCTTCATAGCCCGGCGTCTGCCGGCGAACGCGGCGCGCCTGCGTCAAGCCGTGACGCTTCAGGATCTCCCCGGCCGTACTCCGCGCAGGCCACTGCTGTTGGGGGTCTTCGCGCTCCAACCGCGCCAGCAGCTTGCGGGGTCCCCACAGGGGATGGCGTTGACGCAAAGCGATAATCCGCGCTTCAATCGCGGCAGGCGTCTGGTTGGGATGCTGCTTCGGGGCGCGGCTCCTCTCCAGAAGACCGGCTGGACCGTAGAGCGCATAGCGCTCAAGCCACTTGTAGGCCGTGGGCCTGCTGATTCCATAGCAAAGGCAAAGCTCGCTCAAAGAACTCTCTTGGCGCAGATGCTCTGCGACAAACTTGATTCGTTCATCCATGGCACAGGTCTCTTTCCAGGGCATAGGAACGTCCTCCTTGCCCTATGTTGTAAACCATGTGCCCGGTTAGGTTTGTAAACTATGTAACCGGTTTGTACCCACCCTGGCCCTCTCCCCTCAAGGGAGAGGGAAATCAAGGTAACGGTCCTTCAAAGGGGGACGCCAGGGGGATGATTTTTCTTTTCCCTATACCCTATCCCCTATACCCTGAACCCGAATTTGGGCTTCAGCCCAAATTCTTCAGGCACCGCGGGCAGATGTTCGGGTGGTCGGCGTTGCGCCCCAGCTCCTCGCTGAAGACCCAGCAACGCTGGCACTTCTCGCCGCCTGCCTTCGTCACGGCAACCTTGAGGCCGGGCATTTCTGTGCTCTCGACGGCGTCTTTCAGCTCGCCGCCCTTCTGCACGCGGAACCCGGAGATGATGCAGAACGCCCGCATGTCCTCCTCGTACTTCGAGAGAAGCTCCATGATTTTTTCCGGACCTGAAACCGTCACGGCCGCATCGAGCGGATGGCCGATGACCTTGTTCTTCCGTGCCGTCTCCAAGGCCTTGGAGATCTCGCCGCGCACCGCGATCAGGGTCTTCCAGGTATCGCCCAGCTTCTCGTCGGCCCAGGCCGCGTTAACGGCGGGAAACTGCGTCAGGTGCACGCTGGCCGCCTTCCCCTCGTAAGCAGGCAGGCTCTGCCATACCTCTTCGGCCGTGAAGGTGAGGATCGGAGCGAGCATACGCGTCATGGCATCGAGGATGATGAACATGGCGCTCTGGGCGGAGCGCCGGCTCTTCGAAACCTTGCCGGAGGTGTAGAGGCGGTCCTTGAGCACGTCGAGATAGAGGGAGCTCAGATCCACCGTGCAGAAGTTGTAGAGTGTGTAGTAGACGATGTGGAACTGGAAGTTTTCGTAGGCCTTCCGTGTCCTCTCGATGACGGCCTGCATGCGGTACAGGGCCCACCGGTCGATCTCCTCCATCTCGGCATAGGGGATCCGGTCCTTCTTCGCATCGAAGTCGTTGAGGTTGCCGAGGATGTAGCGGCTCGTGTTTCGAATCCGGCGATAGGCCTCGACGAGACGCTTAAGGATCTCGTCGGAGATCCGGATGTCGTCGGTGTAGTCTTCGGCGGCGACCCACAGTCGCAGGATCTCGGCGCCGAACTCATCGATGATCGTCTGGGGGTCGATGACGTTGCCCACGGACTTGGACATCTTCTTCCCCTCGCCGTCGACGACAAAGCCGTGGGTGAGAACCGTCGTGTAGGGGGCCCGCCCGCGGGTCCCCACGGACTCGAGCAGCGATGAGTGGAACCAGCCGCGATGCTGGTCGCTTCCCTCGAGGTACATGTCGCAGGGGGAGCGGAGATAGTCCCTCGTCTCGAGGACGGCGGCGTGGCTCACGCCGGAGTCAAACCAGACATCCAGAATGTTCGTCTCTTTGCGGAACGTGGCGCCCTTGCAGTTCGGGCAGGCCGAACCGGCGGGCATCAGGTCTTTCGGCTCGCGCTCGAACCAGACGTCGGCGCCGTGCTCGCGCATGAGCCCTACCACGCGATCGAAGATCTCTTTCGAGTACACGACGGTGTCGCAATCTTTGCAGTAGAAGAGGATGATGGGCACGCCCCAGAGCCGCTGGCGCGAGATGCACCAGTCGGGACGGTTTTCCACCATGCCGTAGATCCGGTCTCGCCCCCACGAGGGGATCCACTGGACGCTGTTGATGCTCTCGAGGGCCTTTTTGCGCAACCCGTTCTTCTCCATGGAGATGAACCACTGCTCTGTGGAGCGGAAGATGATGGGTTTCTTGCAGCGCCAGCAGTGCGGGTAGGAGTGCTCGATGTCGCCCACGCCCAGCAGCGCCCCCACTTCTTTGAGCTTGTCGTTCACGGCGCCGTTGGCGTCGAAGACGAACTGCCCCGCGAAAAACTCCACGTCCTTCGTGAAATTGCCGTCCTCGTCGACGGGGGCGTAGTTGTCGAGACCGTACTCCATGCCGATCTCGTAGTCCTCGGCGCCGTGGCCCGGGGCGATGTGAACCATGCCCGTGCCCGCATCGAGGGTGACGAAGGGGGCCAGGATGAAGACGCTCTCGCGGTCGATGAAGGGGTGCTTCGCCTTGAGTCCCTCCACCACCTCGCCGGGGAACTCGTCGAGGATCTCGTACTCTTTGAACCCGAAGGCACCCATGCAATAGTCGACGAGATCCCTGGCCATGATGAGAACCTCGCCCGTCGTCTTCACCTTCACGGCGGCATAGATGAATTCCTTGTGGAACGCGATGGCCAGGTTGGCCGGGATCGTCCAGGGGGTCGTCGTCCAGATGACGGCGAAGACCTTCTCGCCCTTGAGCTTCGGCCGGACGGCCGAGAGGTCCGAGATCATCGGGAACTTGACGTAGATGGCCGGCGTGACGTGATCGCCGTACTCCACCTCCGCCTCGGCCAGCGCCGTCTTGCAGGTGGCGCACCAGTAGACGGGCTTCTTGCCCTTGTAGATGTCGCCGCTCAGCATCAGCTTGGCGAACTCGGCCGCCGTGATCGACTCGTACTCGTAAGCCATGGTGAGGTAGGGGTTGTCCCACTCGCCGAACACCCCGAGGCGCTTGAACTCGTCGCGCTGGATGCCCACGTACTTCTCGGCGTACCTGCGGCAATAACGGCGCTTCTCGGCCTGCGAGAGCGTACCCTTCCTGTCGCCCAGCTCCTTGTCCACCTGGTGCTCGATGGGAAGGCCGTGGCAATCCCAGCCGGGCACGTAGATGCTGTCGAAGCCCGCCATGTTCTTCGATTTGATGACGAGATCCTTGATGATCTTGTTCAGGGCCGTGCCGAGATGGATGTCGCCGTTGGCGTAGGGGGGGCCGTCGTGCAGGATATAGGTCGGGAGGCCCTTGGAGACCTCGCGGATCCTGTCGTAGATCCGGATCTGCTCCCACCACGCGAGCGTCTCAGGCTCCTTCTTGGCGAGACTGGCCTTCATGGGGAATTCGGTCTTGGGCAGATTCAGGGTTGCCTTGTAATCCATGGTACCTCCGAGGCTAAGGGCTAAGGGCTTAGGGTAAAGGCAAAAACGATCTGGCTTTTTTAGTTCCTTTGTCTTTAGCCTTATGCCTTACGCCGGCGCTTGGTGCTTGAATTTATAGCAATTATCACATTGTTCCCCGAGTTTCAAGGGCGGATGACGCCTGACGCTGGATAAAAAAAGCCCCCTGCCGGGGCAGGGGGCTTTTTCGTTTGCCGAATGAGCGCCGAAGCGCCTGTTCCTACATATCCATTCCGCCCATTCCGCCGTAACCGCCACCACCGGGCATGGGCGGCATGGAGGACTCCTTCTTGGGCTTCTCGGCCACCATGCACTGTGTCGTCAGCATGAGACCTGCCACGGAGGAGGCGTTCTGGAGGGCGCAGCGGGTGACCTTCGTCGGGTCGATGACGCCCGCCTTCACGAGGTCTTCGTACTCTTCCGTCGCCGCGTTGAACCCGAAGGGGCCTTTCTTCTCCTTGACCTTCTCCACCACGATGGAACCTTCCACGCCCGCATTGGCGGCGATCATGCGAAGGGGCTCCTCGAGGGCCTTTTTCACGATGTTGACGCCCACCTGCTGGTCCCCATCGAGGACAAGCTTCTCAAGGGCGGGAAGGGTCCGGATGTAGGCCACCCCGCCACCGGGGACGATGCCTTCTTCCACGGCCGCGCGGGTCGCGTTGAGTGCGTCCTCGACGCGGGCCTTCTTTTCCTTCATCTCCGTCTCGGTGGCCGCACCCACGCGGATCAGGGCGACGCCGCCGACGAGCTTCGCGAGGCGCTCCTGGAGCTTCTCGCGGTCGTAGTCGGAGGTGGTCTCGTCGATCTGGGCTCGAATCTGCTTCACACGGCCTTCCAGTTCGGCCCGGGATCCGGCGCCGTCGATGATCGTGGTGTTGTCCTTGTCGATGGAGAGCTTCCGGGCGCGCCCGAGGTCCTGCAGCGTTGCGTTCTCGAGCTTCATCCCCATGTCCTCGGAGATGACCTTTCCGCCCGTGAGAACCGCGATGTCCTCGAGCATGGCCTTGCGGCGGTCCCCGAAGCCGGGGGCCTTCACGGCGGCCACCTGCAGGGTGCCGCGGATCTTGTTGACCACGAGCGTGGCCAGGGCCTCACCGTCGATCTCCTCGGCAATGATGACCAGCGGCTTTCCGCTGCGGGCCGCCGACTCGAGCACGGGGAGCAGGTCCTTCATGCCGCTGATCTTCTTGTCGTAGATCAGGATGTAGGCATCGTCGAAGTTGACTTCCATCTTCTCGGGGTTGGTCACGAAGTAGGGGGAGACATAGCCGCGGTCGAACTGCATGCCTTCCACCACTTCCAGTTCCGTCTGGAGACCCTTGGCCTCCTCCACGGTGATGACGCCCTCTTTGCCGACCTTGCCCATGGCCTCGGCGATGATGTTGCCGATGGAGTCGTCGTTGTTGGCGGAGATGGTGCCGACCTGGGCGATCTCCTTCTGGTCCTTCGTGGGCTTGGAGATCTTCCGGAGCTCCTCGATGACCGTCTCGACGGCCTTGTCGATGCCCCGCTTGATGTCCATGGGGTTGCTGCCCGCCGCCACGGTCTTGGCCCCCTCGCGGTAAATGGCCTGGGCCAGGATGGTGGCCGTCGTGGTGCCGTCGCCGGCGACGTCGCTCGTGCGGCTCGCCACCTCGCGCAACATCTGGGCGCCCATGTTTTGGAACTTGTCCTCGAGCTCGATCTCCTTGGCCACCGTGACGCCGTCCTTGGTCACGACGGGGGATCCGAAACTCTTATCGATAATCACGTTGCGGCCCTTGGGGCCCAGGGTTACCTTGACCGCATCAGCCAGTGCATTGACGCCGTCGAGAATGGACTTTCTCGCCACCTCGTCATACTGCAGAATCTTCGCACCCATCTATTCTATCCTCCTTATTTCTCGATTACTTTTTCTCGATGATTCCGAGCACGTCCTCTTCCCTCATGATGAGGTACTCGACGCCGTCGATCTTGACTTCGTTGCCTCCGTACTTGCTGAAAAGGATCCGGTCGCCCTTCTTGACGTCCATGGGGATGACCTTGCCGTCCTCGGTCATTTTGCCCTTTCCCGCTGCCACGACTTCGCCTTCGGTGGGCTTGTCCTTTGCGGTGTCGGGGATGATGATCCCCCCCTTGGTCTTCTCCTCTTCCGCAACGCGCCTCACGATGATCCTGTCGTACAATGGCCTGATCTTCATCCTCAAACCTCCCTTTTTAATGTTGATATCTTTTCTTTCAGGATTAATTGCTGACCCTGTGGGTAGCGGATTTTTTATGCGGGAAATCAGAGGTATATATATGCATGGATTGGGGACTGTCAAGGGAAAGGATGAAAAATTTTCACTTTATTGCCTGAGGTGGGAGAAAATTCACCTCTCGTCCTCACTTCCGCTCTTCCGATCTTCACACCCAGGATGCCGTCAGATGATCGCAAATCAGCGGGCGGGGATGCGCCCTCCGGTCAACAGCCTGCCCTCAATCGGTTACGGGCTTGATCTCCACCGCAACCTTGCAATATTCCTTGAATTTCTTTGCATCCGACAGCGACCCCACAATATCGCCGTAGTGGATGGGAACGGCGACAACGGGCTTCATCCGGTTGACGGCGTCGGCCGCCTCGGCGGCGTTCATCGTGTAGGTGCCGCCGACGGGGATGATGACGATGTCGGCCCGGATCGCATCCATCTCGGGGATGACGTCCGTATCCCCCGGGTAGTAGATCCGCCTGCCCTCCGCGGTGATGACGAACCCCACCCAGCCGCTCGCCCGGGGATGGAAGGTCTTGTTCGTGTTGTACGACGGTACGGCCTCCACGACGATACCCGGCAGCTCCACCCGGTCCCCCGGCTTGACGGCCCTTGCCCCTGCCGGCAGATCCGCCAGGCAGTCTGCGGGGGCCAGGATGACCGTTTCCGGCCCCGCAACCTTTCTCACGTCCTCGGGGGAAAGGTGGTCGTAGTGGCAGTGGCTGATGAGGACAAGTCCCGCCCGCTTCGGTTTTTTCAGCTTCCAGGGATCGAGGTAGATCACCGGATCCGTGTCGATCCGGACGGTCGAGTGGCCCAGCCAGAAGATTTTTTCCAGCACGGCAATGCCCCCCTTTCTGTTCACCGGTGTTTTCGATACCGCCCCGGTGGAGTCAGCACGATGAATCGCTGACTCTTGCGGCATCACATGCAGAACAGGCAGAGATAGTAGGAACCGGCCGCGATCAGCGCAGACATGGGGATGGTGAGGATCCACGCCCAGATGATGTTGCCCGCGATCCCCCAGCGGACCGCCGTCAATCTCCTGGTCGCACCCACGCCGACGATGGCGCCCGCGATCGTGTGGGTCGTGCTCACGGGGATGCCCCCGATCGTGGCGCCGATGATGGAGAGGGCCGCCGCCGTCTCGGCGCAGAACCCTCCCATGGGCGCGAGCTTTGTGATCTTTGTCCCCATGGTCTTGACGATCCGCCAGCCGCCGGCCAGGGTGCCCAGAGAGATAAACGTGTAGCTCGAGATGATCACCCAGATGGGCACGTGGAATTCTCCCGACAGGTATCCGGCGCTGAAAAGGACCATCGTGATGATGCCCATGGTCTTCTGGGCGTCGTTCATCCCGTGGCTCAGACTGTAGACGGCCGCCGAGAAGAGCTGAAGCCGCCGGAAGATCGTGTCGGCGCTCCGGACACTCTTGTTGTGGCTCAGATTCAGCACGATGACCATGATGATGAATCCCAGGATCAGCCCGACCGTCGGGGAGACCACGATGAACAACGTGGTCTTGATGATCCCCCACCAGACGAGCACGGCGGTGCCGCCCTTGACGAGCCCGGCCCCGATCAGGCCCCCGATCAGGGCATGCGACGAGCTGCTGGGAAGGCCCAGCCACCAGGTGATGAGATTCCAGGTGATCGCACCGATCAGCGCCGACAGGATGAGAAAATTGTCCACGATCTGTACGTTGATGATCCCGGTGCCCACGGTCTTGGCCACCTGCACGCCGACAAAAAAAACCGCCACGAAGTTGAAAAAGGCGGCCATCGCAACGGCCTTCTGCGGGGAGAGGACACGGGTCGAGACGACGGTGGCTATGGAGTTAGCCGCATCGTGGAAGCCGTTGATGAAATCGAAGGCAAGAGCGACGACCACGATGAAGATGACAAACAGCAGGGTACTATCCATGTTTCAGGACGATCCCTTCGATGATGTTGGAGACATCCTCGCAGACGTCGATGGACTCCTCGATCCGCTCGAAAATCTCCTTCCACTTGATCAGCTCGATGGGGTCCTTTTCGCGCTCGAAGAGGCGAGCCATGGCCGTGCGCAGCACGTAATCCCCCTCGTTCTCCAGCGTGTTGATCTCCACGCAGGCCTCGAGGATCATCTTGAATTTCTTTTTGTCGCGCAGGGCATGGACGACCTCCTTCACCTTGGCGATGGCCTCCGTCAGGATCCGCATCAGGACGAAGAGCTCCTCGGCCGGGGTCTTCACCTTGTAGAGATACATCCTCACCGCCGAGGCTTCGATCATGTCGAGGATGCTGTCCATCTTGTTGACCAGGGCGTAGACGTCCTCGCGGTCCAATGGCGTCAGGAAGGTCTTGTGCATGCGCTCGTAGGCCCGGTGGGTGATCTCGTCGGCCTCGTGCTCGATCTCCTTGAGCTTCGCAAGCTTGGGCTCGCCGTACTGATAGTCGTCGAGAATCTCCACGAAGAGCTTCCCCCCTCTTCGATCTTGCAGGCGAGCTCCTCGAAAAGATCGTAGAACTTCTCATCCTTCGGGATAAACTTCATGGCAGGACCCTCCTTCGGACTCGGTGCACGTATTAGCACACTTTCATGGCCCGTTCAATGACATATCCGAAGAAAGGGATCTGCCGCATTGCTTTCCCAACTCGTTGAATTTGTGAATGATTTTTTTTCAGAAGGGGATCGCTTGGCAGGACACCCTTGCCCGCGGGCGTGGAGGAACCGTGCCCGCAGGCAGGGCCATGAACCGGCTGAAGGGTCTCAGGCCGCCGGGAAATAGAGGGATACCGTGGTCCCCCTGCCCAGCTGGCTTTCGATTTCGATGCGGCCTTTGTGGGCCGTCATGAGATGCTTGACGATGGAGAGTCCCAGCCCCGTTCCGCCCAGCTCGCGGGAACGGGTCTTGTCGACACGGTAAAACCGCTCGCCGAGCCGCGAAACCTCGTCTTTCGGCACTCCGATCCCCGTGTCGGCGATCCTGACAACCACCTCGTTGGCGGCTGCCGTCGATGCCGCAAGGGTCACCCTTCCGCCTTCGGGCGTGAACTTGACGGCATTGTCGAGGACATTGATGAGGACCTGGCTCAGGCGGTCCCGGTCGGCGCGGATTTGCGGCAGCTCCTCGGGGATCTCCGACACGATCTCGATTTTTTTCTCCTCGGCCTTCTGCTGGATCACGTGCAGGACACTCTGGGCGATCCCGGAGAGGGCCACGCTCTCGAAGGAGAAATGAATCTCCCCCAGCTCGGTGTTCGAAATCGTGAGCAGGTCATCCACGAGGCGGTTGAGTCTCTCGGCGTGCCGCGCAATCGTGGAGAGAAATTTCTTCGCCGTCTCGCGGTCTTCGATGGCCCCCTCCTGCAGCGTCTCGACGTAGCCCAGGATGGCCGTCAGGGGCGTCTTGATCTCGTGGGTCACGTTGGCGACGAAATCGACCCGCATGCGCTCCAGTTTCTTGAGGCGCGTCAGGTCGTGGAAGACGAGCATGGACTTGCCCTCGGCCGCATCGACGCCCCTCACAGGGGTGATGCTCACGTCGAGCATGACGGGTTCATCCTCGCCCAGTTCGATCTCCTGCGAGACGGGCATGCCGCTGCTGCGATACTGGTCCAGGGCCTTCTGCAGACCGAGGTTCCGGAAGGCCTCCAGCGGGGTCTTCCCGACAATGTCGCGGTACCGCTCCCCGATCATGGCCCGCATGCCCCGGTTGACCGTTTCGATCCGCCCCTGGGGATCGAGGATCAGGACGCCGTCGAGTGCGCTGGAAAAGGCAGCCTCGACCTTGGCCTTCTCCTCCTGCAGGGCCGCGATCCGTTTCTGGAGCTCGTCGACCATGTAGTTGATGTTCTCGGCCAGCAGGCCGATCTCGTCGGAGGAGTGGATCATGAGCGTGCCCGGCGTCTCGCCTCTGCGCAGCCGCTCCGTGAAATGCTCCATGTCCCGGATCGGCGTGGTGAGCTTCCGGGAAAAGAGAAATGCCACGAGCACCGACGAGACGAAGATGATCAGGAAGGATTGCAGCAGGATCGCCTTGAATTCCTCGATCGTCTTTCTCACATCGCTGAGCGGGCGGGCCAGGCGGATGTAGCCGACGAGTTCCGGGCCCTTTTGTATCGGCAGGGCCACGTAGATCATCTCCTCCTTCGTCGTGCGGCTGTAACGGGTTGCCGATCCCTTTCCGCGGACCCGGGCCTCCTGGATCTCCGGACGCTCCAGGTGGCTGCCCAGGGCGGCCGCTTCCTTGTCCGTCTCGGCAATGACCTTTCCCTCCCGGTCGATGATGGTGACGCGGGCCCGGGCGATCCGGGCGATCTCCTCGACGCGGGACTGGATTTCCTTCATCGGGTAGAGATCCGCGAGCCCGGCGTGGGCCATCAGTTCGTTCTCGATTTGCTGCTCCAGCTTGGCCCGGATCTGGCTTCCCGCCAGGAACCCGACGATCCCGATGGCGAGCACCGCGATGGCCAGATAGCTTGCGAACATCTTGAAGAACAACCGGCCTTTCATCAGCTTTCTTCCCTCTTGGTTCCGCAGATATCGTCGGTTGTGTCGCCCGGCCACTGGTGCCGCACGTTGATCCCCGTCACCATGTAGACGACCATGTCGGCCATGCCCTTCGCGTGGTCGGCGATGCGCTCGAGGTTCTTGGAGACCTGCATGATGAGCAGGGCCCTGTGGATCGTCCGGGCATCCTCGAGCATGAAGGTGAGCAGTTCCCGGAAGATCTGCTCGTTGAGGGTGTCGATCTCCGTGTCCATCCGGCGGATCCGGTTGGCCAGTTCGCATTCCTCCCGGACGAAGGCGTCGAGGCTGCCGCGGATCATCTCCCGGGCGATCACGGCCATGCGAGGCAGATCGATGTAGGGCTTGAGCTGCGGCACCTCATTGAGCTGGAGAACTTTTTCGGCGATGTTGCCGGCCATGTCGCCGATCCGCTCCAGGTGCCCGTTGATCTTGATGGCCGTCGTGATGAAGCGAAGATCCCGGGCGATGGGCTGCCGCAGGGCCATGAGCCGTATGCACTGCTCCTCGATCTCCGTGTCGAGCTTGTCGATCTCGGCATCCCCCTCGATGACCTGCCGGGCCAGTTCCGAATTGCGGTCCAGCAGCGAGGCGGTCACGTTCTCGATGGCCTTTTCCGCCAGGGCCCCCAGGTAGAGCAGGTTCTGCTTGATTTCCTGGAGCTCCCTCTCGTAGTGGGTGATGGTTCTTCGCGTCTCTTCCATGCCTGTCCCCCTGATCGTCGATTACCCGAATCGTCCCGTGATGTAATCCTCGGTCTGCTTGATGTCCGGCCGGGTGAATATTTTCTCCGTGGCGCTGTACTCGATGAGCTTGCCGATGTAAAAAAAGCCCGTCCTGTCGGAAATGCGCGCCGCCTGCTGCATGTTGTGGGTCACGATGATGATCGTGTACTGTTTCTTCAGGTCCTGGATCAGCTCCTCGATCTTGGCCGTCGAGATGGGGTCCAGGGCCGACGTGGGCTCGTCCATGAGGAGCACATCGGGTTTCATGGCCAGCGCCCGCGCGATGCAGAGCCGCTGCTGCTGCCCGCCCGAGAGCATCATGGCCGACTGGCCCAGGATGTCCTTCACCTCGTCCCACAGCACGGCCTGCTTGAGGCTATGCTCGGCCAGCGCCTCGAGTTCGACCCGGTCGCTGAGGCCGGCGAGCCGGGGACCATAGGTGATGTTGTTGAAGATCGATTTCGGGAAGGGGTTCGGCTTCTGGAAGACCATCCCGATGCGCCTGCGGATCTCGACGGGATCCACCTCGGGGTCGTAGATGTTATTGCCCTCGAAGAGGACCTCCCCCTCCACCCGGGTTCCGTCGATGAGGTCGTTCATCCGGTTGAGCAGCCGCAGCAGCGTCGACTTGCCGCATCCCGACGGTCCGATGAGGGCCGTCACCCGGTTTTTCTCGAAGTCCATGGAGATGTCGGTGAGCGCCCGGAATTTCCCGTAGTAGAAATTGACATCCTTTGTTTTTATTACACGATTGTCTTCCACGGTTACCACCTTTTTCTCTTCCGGATGGTGCTGCGAATGACGATGGCGATCAGGTCCACCGCCAGGACCAGCCCCACGAGGACGAGAACGGTGCCGAACTGAATGGGCCGCGTCGCCTCGATGTGGGTCCCCGCCGTGGCGAGCACGTAGATGTGAAACGGCAGGGCCATCACTTCGTCGAAGATCGACGAGGGGAGCCTCGCCGTGTAGAAGGCGGCCGCCGTGAACATGATGGGCGCCGTCTCGCCGGCGGCTCGCCCGATGCCCAGGATCGATCCCGTGAGGATACCCGGCAGCGCGCTGGGCAGCACGATCCGGTAGATCGTCTGCCACTTGGAGACGCCCAGCGCAAGGGAGGCCTCCCGAAAGGTCTGCGGCACGCCCTTGAGCGCCTCTTCGGAGGCCCCGATGATGGTCGGGAGGATCAGGATCCCCAGCGTGAGCGCCCCCGAGAGGATGCAGGAGCCGAACTGCATAAAGACGACGAAGAGCCCCAGGCCGAAGAGCCCGAAGACGATGGAGGGCACCCCGGCAAGACAGTTCACCCCGATCCGGATGACCCGGACGAGGGGGCCCTGCTTGGCGTATTCCGTGAGGTAGATCGCCGACATGATCCCCAGAGGAAGGGCGATGGCAATCGCGCCCAGCGTGAGGTAAACGGTCCCCAGGATGGCGGGCATGATTCCGCCCTTCGTCATGCTGTCCGTAGGGGCGAGCGTCAGGAAATCCCAGCTGATGGCGCCGAGACCGTTGAAAAAGATATAGAAGAGAAGCCCGCCCAGGGCGGCCGTGATGACGAAGGCCGAGAGCCGAACGAGCCCGAAGAAGACCCCTTCCTTGAGATAGCGCCAACGCATGGAGGATTGAAGAGCCATAAATACCGGTTCAAACTAGTTCAATTCGTTCTATAAGGTGCCCGATCCCACTTCCTTGAACTTGTTGGACACGTAGTCGGCGATAAGGTTGAAGACCAGCGTCAGGAGGAACAGCACGATCCCCGTGGCAAACAACGCATAGTAGTGCTCGCTCCGAAAGGGCGCCTCGCCCATCTCGGCGGCGATGGAGGCCGGCATGGGCCGGACGGAATCGAAAAGGCTCTCGGGGATCGCCGCCGCGCCCCCGGCCACCATGAGGACAACCATGGTCTCCCCGATGGCCCGGGCCATCCCGAGGATGACGGCTGTCGAGATGCCCGAGAGCGCCGAGGGGATGATGATATTGAGGATCGTTTCCGACTTCGTCGCGCCCAGTGCGTAGGAGGCCTCTTTGAACTCCCGCGGCACGGCGTAGAGGGCATCCTCGGCGATGCTCGAGATCGTCGGGATCGCCATGAGCGCCAGCATCAGCGAGGCGTTCACGATGTTGAGGCCCGTGGGCAGGTCGAAGGTGTCCTGCAGCCAGGGCGCGAGGACCACCATGCCGAAAAATCCCAGCACGACGGAGGGGATCCCGGCTAACAGCTCGATCAACGGCTTCAGAATCTCCTTCACCGGTCCGGGCGCGATCTCCGAGATGTAGACGGCCGACAGAACCCCCAGGGGAACGGCGATCAGCGTGGAGAAAAAGGTCACGATGAAGGACCCCACGATCAGCGGCCAGATGCCGAAGGCCGGCGGGTCGAAGGTGGGGTACCACTCACTGCCGAAAAGAAAGTCCCTGACCGAGACGATGCGGAAGATGGGAATGCCTTCCCGGAACAGGAAGGTGACGATCAGGCCCAGGATGAGGATCGACAGGCACGCAAAGAGAAAGAAGATGCGCCTGATGATGATCTCTTTGAGCCTTCTCGTCATGGACACCCCCGAATCGATTCCCGGCCGGGACGGCCGGGCTCCTTTTTACCTTTAGCCTTTTGCCTTTCGCCTTTCGCCTATTTTATCGGGACGAAGCCTTCCTTCTTGACGATATTCTGGCCCTCGGGACCGGTAACGAACTTGATGTATTCGGCAACGACGCCCTTCGGCTGGCCGTTCGTGTAATAATACAGAGGTCGCGCGATGGGGTAGGTCCCCTTGAGGGCATTTGTGTCATTGGCAACGATTCCGTTGACCGTGAGGGCCTTCACGCTCTTGTTGAGATAGCCGATCCCGATGTAGCCGATCGCATAGCGGTTCTTCGAGACGGCCTGGACGATGGCGCCGCTCGAAGCCTGGAGCTGTGCCCTCGGGGTCACCTTTTCCTTGTGGAGGATTTTTTCCTGCCAGCTCTCGTAGGTGCCGGAGCTCGTGTCGCGGGACACGACGACGATCTGCAGGTCCTTTCCGCCCACTTCCTTCCAGTTGCGGATTTTGCCCTGGTAGATGAGGGAGAGCTGCTCGGTGGTGAGATTCATCACGGGGTTCGAAGGGTGCACGACGGGGGTCAGGGCGTCGATGGCCACCTTGTGCTCCACGGGGTTGACCCCCTTGGATTTCGCCAGTTCGATCTCTTCTTTTTTCATTTCGCGAGACGACATGGCGACCTGCGTCGTCTTGTCGATGAGGGCCTTGATGCCGTTGCCGGAACCGCCGCCGGAGATGGAGATGTTCACGCTGGGGTTTCTCTTCATGTACGCCTCAGCCGTCGCCTGCCCGATGGGCAGCACCGTCGTCGAGCCGTTGACGCCAAGGCTCTCCGCCGCAAGGGCCGATGCGCCCCCGATCAGGCTGAGGGCCATGAGAGCAGCCACGATCAGTTTCAACATTCGGGTCATGTTTTATTCCCTCCTGGAATTCGGTTTGCCCGTTTGCCGTTAGTGTAGCTGGGAATTGTTACAGTTCGATGACAGGTTGGTTAAGAATTCGTGACAGCTTATTATCTGCCTGATCTCTGCGGATTGCAATACCGCAGGTGGGCTTTCGCGTTGACAGCCGCACCGCTTTCCCCTATTGTTATCGAGGTAAAAAATAAGGGGAAGCACATGCGCGGAAAGAAAAAAAAGACGGTCAACCTGGCCCTCCAGGGCGGCGGAACCCACGGCGCCTTCGCCTGGGGCGTGCTGGACCGATTCCTCGAGGACGGGCGGATCAGCTTCGAGGGGATCTCGGCCACGAGCGCGGGCTCCCTGAATGCCGTGGCCTACGGGTGGGGCGCCATGCGAGGGGGGCCCGAGGGGGCCCGCCAGGCCCTCCATGACCTGTGGCTGGAAGTCAGTAAGGCGGGTGCGCTCTACAGCCCGGTCCGCCAGTGGCCCCTGGAGAACCTTTGGCCCGGAGCCGCGCCGGCGCTCTCGGGCCTGACCTTCGGGCTGTTCAGCGCATGGACGAGGGTCCTCTCGCCCTACCAGTTCAACCCGATGGATTTCAACCCGATCAGGGACATGCTCTGCAATTGCATCGACTTCGAGGAGCTCGTCCGCTGCGACTGCGTGGATCTGTTCATCAGCGCGACGAACGTCCGCACGGGTCAGGTCCGCGTGTTCCGCAACGAGGAGATCACCCCCGAGGTCGTCCTCGCCTCGGCGTGCCTGCCCAACCTGTTCCAGGCCGTTCAGATCGACGGGGAGCACTACTGGGACGGGGGCTACATGGGAAACCCCTCGCTCTTCCCCCTCTTCTATTACACGCAGTCCCGCGACATCGTGATCGTTCACATCAACCCGATCGAGCGGGATGAGATCCCCAGGTCGGCCATGGAAATCGAGAACCGTCTCAACGAGATCACATTCAACGCCTCCTTGCTGAAGGAGCTTCGATCCATCGCCTTCGTCGTCAAGCTGCTGGAGGAAAAATGGATCCGCGACGAATACCGCGAAAAGCTCAAGCACGTGCTCGTTCACTCCGTACGGGCCGACGAGGCGCTGAAAGACCTGGGTGTGGCCACCAAGTTTGTGAGCAACTGGGAATTCCTCACGGACCTGCGCAACCGCGGGCGGGAAACGGCGGAGCGCTGGCTCGCCGAGAATTTCGACTGCATCGGCAAGCGCTCCAGCGTCGATGTGCGGATGGAGTACCTCCAGCGGGGCGGAGACAGGCCCCTGGCCCGGACGACCTGACATTCAACCAATCGGCAGCAACAAAAATCCCCCTGCGCCTCTCTCTGCAAAAGAGGAACACAGGGGGATCTTGCTGTTGGCTGTTGGCTGTTGGCTGTTGGCTCTCGCCTCTACCCCGTCCCCTATACATCAGTTTCTGCGCTGGTCAAAAATGGCCGGATGTAAGGTCCCCTCGAGACAGAGGGTAAGAGGGTATGAAGGTGAGAAGGTTGGAGAATCGGAGATGAGGTGTTGGCTGCAAGCGTATCCAACGTTCTTACCCTCTCACCTTCTTACCTTCTCACGCCGGGAGACGTGTCCGGTCACGCACCTGCTGGATAGGCCCGGTTGTCAACCGCTACAGCAGTCTCGCCCCCATCTCGGCGACGAGCGACCTCTCCCCCTTGAACAACGTCACGTGGCCCGCGATCTCCTCGTCCTTCAGGTGCTCCACGAGGTAGGTCAGTCCGTTGCTGCTGGCGTCGAGGTAGGGGTGATCGATCTGCTCGGGGTCGCCCGTGAAGACGATCTTCGTGCCCTCGCCCACGCGGGTGATCAGCGTCTTGATCATGTGCGGGGTGAGATTCTGCGCCTCGTCGCAGATGATGAACTGTTTGGGGATGCTCCGGCCCCGGATGTAGGCCAGGGCCTCCATCTCGAGGATTCCCCGGTCCATGAGGTGCTCGATGATCCGGTGCGGCTCGGGGTTGTTGCTGAAGAGAAACTCCAGGTTGTCGTAGATGGGCTGCATCCAGGGCCGCAGCTTCTCCTCCTTGGAGCCCGGCAGGAAGCCCAGGTCGTTGCCCAGGGGAATGACGGGCCGCGTGACGAGAAGTCTCGAATAGCTCTTCTGCTCCATGACCTTCTCGAGGCCCACGGCGATGGCGAGCAATGTTTTGCCCGTCCCGGCGCGGCCCACAAGGGTCGCCACGCGGATCTGGTCGTTGAGGAGCAGCTCCAGGGCAAAGCGCTGCTCCTTGTTTCGCGCCTTGATGCCCTGGTTGGTGCTCTCTCCGTGGACCAGAGGCCGCAGCTCCCCGCGGAAGTATCGGGCCAGCGCCGACTGGGAGGACACAACGTGGTTTTTCAGCACGAAGAACTCGTGGGGCCGCCCGGGTCCGCGGCCGTTCATCTCGAGGCGCCCTTCCTTGAAGAAGGCATCCATCTCCTCCGCCGTCACGTCCACCACGCCTGCGCCCGTGTAGAGATCGTGGTAGTTCACCTTGTCGTTGTAGAAGTCCTGGGCGGGGATGCCGAGGACGTCGGACTTGACGCGCAGGTTGAGATCCTTCGACACCAGGAAGACACGCCCGACAAGCTGCTTGCTCAGGCTGTAGGCCACGGCGAGGATCCGGTTGTCCGCCTTGTGCGGGTCAAAGCCGGGGGGGAAATCGCCCGCGGCGTCCTGGTGGTTGAGCTCGATGCGCAGCCTCCCGCCCGAGGGAAGAGGCACGCCTGTCGACAGGCAGCCCGACTCGCGCATCTTGTCGAGCTCCTGGGACACGACGCGGGCGTTGCGCCCGACCTCGTCCTGCCTTTTTTTCTGGTTGTCGATCTCCTCGATGACGGCCATGGGAATGACCACCTCGTTGTCCTCGAAGGCAAAGAGGGCCCCCGGGTTGTGAAGCAGCACGTTCGTGTCCAGAATGTATGTTTTGACCATGGGCTCAGACTCCTCCGTTTCCGCGCTTGCCCGACGCACCGATGGGCACTCGGGACCGCATAGGTTGCACAAGGGCATATTGACCGATCGCTCCTGCCGCCAAGGCAGAAGTCACGGGGTTCCGGGCAATAGTTTTCCTGTTGGGTGAAGCGAGAAGGGGCCGTCGTCCGGCCGGTAGGTGAGGTTCCTTGGGTTGATCCGATTGCAGGATGAGGCCTCCTGTCTACAACGCCGCGTGTCCCGGCGCTCGGATGATGGAACTCGAAATGCCGCACTTTGTTACGTCTTTTTCATAGCGCGGGCGCTCCGGTTTGTCAAGGATTTCCTGCCTATCGAGCGCCCGGGGAGTGCGGGCTCCACCCTCCGGGATCCCCGCGGGCGGGGCTCAGCGGTCCATGAACTTGTAACCGACGCCCCGGACTGTGACGATGTAATTCGGGCTGTTCTCGTCCGGTTCGATCTGGGCACGCAGGCGCCGGATGTGTACATCGACGGTGCGGAGCTCGACGAAGGACTCGTCGCCCCAGACCTGGTCCAGGATCTGTTCCCGGCTGTAGACGCGGCCCGGATTCCGGGAGAGGAAGCGAAGAAGTTTGAATTCCGTGGGGCTGAGGTTCACGTTTCGGCCGTTGACGGTGACCTCGTAGGATTTGAGATCGATCCGGAGGCCTTTGAACTCGAAGGCCTCGGTCTTCTCAGGCGCCTTCCGGACATCGGCCCTGCGCAGCAGGGCCTTCACCCGGGCCATGAGCTCCTTCACACTGAAGGGCTTGGTGATGTAATCGTCGGCGCCCACCTCGAGACCGAGAACCTTGTCGATCTCTTCGCCCTTGGCCGTCAGCATGATGATCGGGATCCATGCCGTCGACGGGTCCTGGCGCAGCCTCTTGCAGACCTCGAGCCCCTGGATGCCGGGCAGCATGAGATCCAGCACAACGAGGTCGGGGGCCTTTGTCCGGACGAGCTGCAGCGCCTTCTCGCCGTCGAGCGCCTTCAGGGTCCCGTAACCTTCTTTTTCAAGATTGTAGGCGACGAGATCCACGATGTCCTTCTCGTCGTCGACGATGAGGATTTTCAAGGGTCGGCTGCTCCCCGCGTTTTCCACAACGGTATTCATCGCTCAAAAAATCTCTGCCAGCAACTCCTTCAGGTGCCTCACGCGAATGAGTTCAATTGCGCCGGCCTTGTCCAGCCCCCTGAGCTGCGTGCGCGGCAGGACGCAGCGCGTAAATCCCATGCGGGCCGCCTCGCGGATCCGGACTTCCATCTGGTGGATCCCGCGGACCTCGCCCGTGAGCCCCACCTCTCCGAAGACCACCGTCTTCGGATCGATGGGCCGGTCGAGAAAGCTCGAGGCGATGGCCGCCACGACGCCCAGGTCCGCGGCCGGCTCGGAGAGCCTCACGCCCCCCGCCACGTTGAGAAAGATGTCGTGGTTTCCCAGGTGCAGGCCGCCGATCTTGTCCAGGACCGCCACCAGGAGCGAGACGCGGTTCACATCCACGCCGATGGCGGTGCGCCGGGGCATGCCGAAGCTCGTGCTCACCACCAGGGCCTGGACCTCGACCAGGATGGGCCGGGTGCCCTCGATGCTCGCTACGACCACGGAGCCGGCCATTCCCTCGGGACGCTCCGTGAGGAAGTACTCCGAGGGATTTGACACCTCCACGAGCCCCCGGTCGCGCATCTCGAAGACGCCGATCTCGTTGGTGGGGCCGAAGCGGTTCTTGATCCCCCGGATGATGCGATAGGAGTGCCCCGAGTCGCCCTCGAAGTAGAGGACCGTGTCGACCATGTGCTCGAGGACCTTGGGGCCCGCGATGGAGCCGTCCTTCGTGACGTGGCCCACGAGAAAGACGGGGATCCCCGTCTTCTTGGCAAAGATGATGAGCCGCTCCGAGGCCTCCCTCACCTGCCCCACGCTCCCCGGGGCCGAAGAGAGAAGGGAGCAGTAAACCGTCTGGATGGAATCGATCACCACGACGGCGGGCGCGATTTCTTTTATGTACTTGAGGATGTTCTCCAGGGCGACTTCCACGAGGACGTAGAGGCCCTTCGAGGCGGCGCCGATGCGGTCCGCACGGAGCTTGATCTGGCTTGCCGACTCCTCGCCCGTGACGTAGAGGACCTTTCGCCCCCCCGCAGCCAGGCGGTGCATGACCTGCAGCAGCAGGGTCGACTTGCCGATGCCCGGGTCGCCTCCCACAAGGATGGCCGAGCCGGCCACGATGCCCCCGCCGAGGACCCGGTCCATCTCCTCGAGGCCCGTTTTCATCCGGGCCTTCTCGTCGGCCTCGACGGTATCGATGGAACGGGGTTTCTCGTTCAGTTGATACTCCGGCGGCACGCGGGAGTCCGTCGCCTTCGTCGGCTCCTCGGCAAAGCGGTTCCACTCCCCGCAGCCGGGGCATTTCCCGACCCACTTGGGCGACTCATACCCGCAGTTCTGACAGAAAAACGCGGTCTTCTGCTGCTTTTTCATTCTCCCCCTGCACCCCGGTCCCTGTTTCTTCCTGTTACACGCTGCCCGCGAGATGCGTCTTTGTCGCTGTCGGCTGCAGGCTGTCGACTGCCGGCTTCTTGTTTTCGACACGCTACACGCAACACGCTTTTTGGTAAAGTTTTTATTCATGTTTCCATCGACCCCAAACGCGGTTGGACCCTGCCGGAGCCCCTCGGAATTTACTTGTCTAAAGAGTCGATTTCTGATAAGGAGACTCTTTGCGATTTTCGACAACAGGTGAGTCATTATGCCGCATAATCCCAACTTCAGCTCCGGCCCTTGCAGCAAGAGGCCGGGATGGAACATCGATGGCCTCAAGGACGCCGCCGTGGGACGATCCCACCGCTCGGCACTGGGAAAGGCCAAACTGGGTGAGGCGATCTCCCGCAGCAAGAAACTTCTCGGCATCCCCGACGATTACCTGCTCGGGATCCTGCCCGGCTCCGACACGGGCGCCTTCGAGGCGGCCATGTGGACCCTGCTGGGCCCCCGGCCGGTCACCGTGCTGGTGTGGGAAAGCTTCAGCGGCGAGTGGGCCAAGGACATCCAGAAGGAACTCAAACTGAAACCGACGGTCCTCGAGGCCCCCTACGGGAAGCTCCCCGACCTGAAGGCCGTGGATTGGAAGAGCGATGTCGTATTCGTCGCCAACGGCACGACGAGCGGCGCGAAGATCCCGAACTGGGACTGGATCCCGGCCGATCGCGAGGGCCTGTCGATGTGCGACGCCACGAGCGCCGTCTTTGCCATGCCCGTGGACTGGTCGAAGGTGGACGTCCTGACCTACTCGTGGCAGAAATGCCTGGGCGGTGAGGCGGCACACGGGGTCCTCGTGCTCAGCCCCCGCGCCGTTGCCCGGATTGCGGCCTACGATCCTCCCTGGCCCCTGCCGAAGGTCTTCCGCCTGAAGAAGAAAGGCGCCGTGGACAAGGCCATCTTCGACGGCGACACGATCAACACGCCCTCGATGCTCTGCGTCGAGGACTATCTGGATGCCCTGAAATGGGCCGAGGCGATCGGCCTTGCGGGCCTCTTCAAGCGCAGCGAGGCGAACCTGAAGGTCATCGAGGACTGGGTCGCCAGGCGCGACTGGGTCGCTTTCCTCGCGGAGGACAAGGCAACCCGCTCCAACACGTCGGTCTGCCTGAAGGTCGTCAGCGACAAGTTCAAGGCCATGGCGGAGAAAGAACAGGGCGATTTCATCAAGGCCGTGGCGGGCCAGTTGAGCAAGGAAGGCGCAGCTCACGACGTGAGCGCCTACCGGGACGCCCCCGCGGGATTTCGCCTCTGGTGCGGGCCCACGATCGAGCCCGACGATGTGAAGCGGGCCCTCGATGCCCTGGAAAAGGTTTACCTTCAAAAGATAAAATGATGCTTCGGGCTCTGACAACAGCCCCATGAGGACTGAGATGACAGCCCAACGGAAAGGAAAGAAAACCATGAAGCGAGTACTCATCAGCGACACGCTGTCCCCGGAGGGGATTGAGATACTGAAGAACACACCCGGCCTCGAGGTGGACGTGATGACCAATCTCACGCCCGACGAGCTCAAGGGTGTCATCAAGGACTACGACGGCCTGGCCATCCGCAGCGCCACGAAGGTCACCAAGGAGATCATCGAGAAGGCCGACAACCTCAAGGTCGTCGGGCGGGCCGGCATCGGCGTCGACAACGTCGACGTCAACGCCGCAAGCAAGCGCGGCATCGTCGTCATGAACACACCGGGCGGCAACACCATCACCACGGGCGAGCATTCCATCGCCATGATGTTTGCACTCGCAAGGCAAATCCCCCAGGCCACGGCCTCGATGAAGTCCGGCAAGTGGGAAAAGAGCAAGTTCATGGGCAACGAGGTTTACAACAAGACCCTGGGGATCATCGGGATCGGCCGGGTGGGCACCATCGTGGCCGACCGGGCCCAGGGCCTCAAGATGAGCGTCATAGCCTTCGACCCCTTCCTGGCCCCCGAGACGGCCGAGAAGATGGGCATCACGCTGGTCTCCCTCGACGAGTTGCTGAAGCGCTCCCACTTCATCTCCGTCCACACGCCGCTGACCAAGGACACGAAGAACATCATCAACGCCGCCTCCATCGCCAAGATGCGCAACGGCGTCTTCATCGTCAACTGCGCCCGCGGCGGGATCATCAACGAAAAGGACCTCCTGGATGCCCTGACGTCCGGCAAGGTGGCCGGGGCCGCCCTGGACGTCTTCGAACAGGAGCCCACAAAGAACACGGAGCTGGTGAACCACCCCCACGTCATCTGCACGCCCCACCTGGGGGCAGCAACGGACGAGGCCCAGCGCAACGTGGCCATTGCCATTGCCGAGCAGATCGCCGACTTCCTGACGAAGGGCGAGATCCGCAACGCCATCAACTTCCCGTCGGTGAGCGCCGAGCTGCTCTCGCACATCCAGCCTTACCTCGCGCTGGCGGAGAAGCTGGGCACATTCGAGGCCCAGATCGTCAAGGGCGGGATCGAGGAAGTGGCCGTCGAGTACGCCGGCGACATTGTCAACTACAACGTGGCGCCGCTCACGATCGCGCTCATCAAGGGGCTGCTCACGCCGATCCTGAACGCCAACATCAACTACATCAACGCCCCCTTCATCGCCAAGGAGCGCAACATCCGGGTCGTCGAGTCCAAGACGAGCGAGGTAAAGGACTTCACGAGCATGATCTCCGTGACGATCAAGACGACGGAGGAAAAGAGCTACGCCGCCGGGGCCATCTTCGGCAAGCAGGACGCCCGCATCGTGCGGATCGAGAAGTTCTCCATGGAGGTGATCCCCGAGGGTCACATGATCGTGCTGTACAACAACGACAAGCCCGGCGTCATCGGCAACCTCGGCCACACGCTCGGCAACAGCGGCATCAACATCGCCCGCTTCCAGCTGAGCCGCGAGCACGTGGACGGCAAGGCCCTTGTCGTGCTCTCGACGGATACCGTGGTCCCCGAAGACATCCTGAAAAAACTCAGGGACCTCCCCAACGTCATATCCCTCACCCAGCTGGAGATGTAAACCAGCACGGAGACAGCCTATGTCCAGCGTGATCGTTGTAGGGTCCCAGTGGGGCGATGAAGGAAAGGGCAAGATCGTCGACCTCTATGCAGAGGCCGCCGACGCCGTCGTGCGCTTCCAGGGCGGAAACAATGCGGGGCACACGATCGTGGTCAAAGGAAAGCAGACCATCCTGCACCTGATCCCTTCGGGGGTTCTCCACGATTACAAGACGTGCATCCTGGGCAACGGCATGGTGATCGACCCCAAGGTGCTGATCGAGGAGGTCCAGTACCTCAAAAAGGAGAATGCCTTCCCGCCCAACACGAAGCTCGTCATCAGCGAAAAGGCGCACGTGATCATGCCCTATCACCGCCGCGTCGACGCGGCGCGCGAGGTGGCCAAGGGCGCAGGAAAGATCGGGACAACCCAGCGGGGAATCGGGCCGGCCTACGAGGACAAGGTGTCCCGCGTGGGGATCCGCATCTGCGATCTGCTGGACAGCGAGGTTTTGACAGAGAAGATCAAGCGCAATGTCGAGGAGAAGAATTTCTATCTGACGAAGCTCTACGGCGAGCAGCCCATCGACGAGAAACCCATCCTGGAGGAATACCTGGGTTATGCCGAGGTCCTGAGACCTCACGTGGCGGACATTTCGCTTCTGCTCGACGAGGCGATCCGGCAGAAAAAGAAGATCCTCTTCGAAGGGGCCCAGGGCTGCCACCTCGACGTGGACTACGGCACCTACCCCTTCGTCACCTCGTCGAACACGGTGGCCGGCAACGCCTGCTGCGGCGCCGGGGTGGGCCCCACGAAGATCGACTCGGTCATCGGCATCGTCAAGGCCTACACGACCCGCGTGGGCGAAGGCCCTTTCGTCACGGAACTCGCCGACGAAACCGGCCAGCGTATCCAGACCGTGGGGCAGGAGTTCGGCGCCACGACGGGGCGCAAGCGACGCTGCGGATGGCTCGACATGGTGCTGGTGCGACAGTCCGTGAGGGTCTCGGGCATCACGGGCCTGGCCATCACCAAGCTCGACGTGCTCACGGGCATCGACAAGCTGAAGATCTGCGTGGGATACCGCACGGACCAGGGCGAGGAGTTCACGAAGTCGGTCCCGGCGGATCTGAAGGTTTTTGGGCGCTGCCAGCCCGTTTACATGGAACTCGACGGCTGGACGGAGGACATCAACACCGCCAAGAGGCTCGAGGATCTTCCGCGAAACACGCGGCGCTACGTGGACACCCTCGAGAACCTCTGCGGGGTCAAGGTGGTCCTCGTGTCCGTCGGCGCCGACCGCAATGAGACGATCGTCACGGAAAATCCCTTCCGACGATGAAAAAACCAGCGTATAGCGTGTAGCGTGTAGCGTGCAGAAACGTACTCGGGACCGGTTGATTCATCTCGTCCCTACACGCTACACGCTACACCCTACACCCTGCTTTTCACTGCGGCCTTGGCCGCCCCGGGGCCGTTAGCTCAGTTTGGTAGAGCAGCGGACTTTTAATCCGTTGGTCAGGAGTTCAAATCTCCTACGGCCCACCAAATATCATGGGGTTGCAGAATGTCATTCTGTAACCCCATTTTATTGTGTAAAGATTGTGAAAAGAATTATCGGGTAATATGAAAAACTGTGCAGGCTAACCCGCTTTCTGTTCCCGGGGATAGCCGTCACTTCCCGGGAAGACCACCCAGTCGGAACTCGCGGCGGCAAGTATCGCAACGCCCTGCCGGCGGATCGTCGGCGGATACGATCTCCGGGCATTGTCATCCGAATAATCCTGTGATCATCGATCTGCTTTCGTTATCCAGACCTGGGAAAGATCCATCCGGGCCTGTTCCTCAAAACGATGCTGCATGCTTCTCCTTGCTCCATTAACGGGCATGGACCACACTGACTTATGGAACGAAACGATCTGCCATCTGTGACAAGGTTAAATCGCATGATTCTTTAGAAGGAAATCCCTGGCGCCACGTATCAGCCATACCCTGATTGAAAGCTAAGGCATTTGGAACCTTGCATCAGGCTCTGCTCCAATGGTTAGATAATAATTGATTTTAAAGAAACTCAGGGCTTTTATCCGGAAGTACGTCCACTCCGACCTGACCGATCCGGTCCTTTACGATCTGAACTTCGACACAGCCCAATACACGAGTGAGGCCGCAGACGGGATTGTCAAAGACACGCGGCCGACAGCACGGTAAGCCTGATCATTGTGCATCACCAACCTATCAACAGTAGTAAGGAGGCCGATATGAACAAAAGAGACACCGGCAATTCCCCCCCTGTCCTACCCCCCCTGCCCTATGCCGAAAATGCATTGGAACCGGTCATAACAGCCAACACGATCGGTTTTCATTACGGGAAACATCACAAAGGCTACGTGGACAACCTGCACAAGCTGATTACAGGAACAGAATATGCCGACCTGTCATTGGAGAAGATTATTACCGGTACCGCAGGACGGCCGGAAAAAACCGCGATCTTCAACAACGCGGCGCAGACCTGGAACCACACGTTCTATTGGCACAGCATGAGACCGAAGGGAGGAGGCGAACCGCCTGCTGCACTCAAGCAGAGAATCGAGGCATCCTTCGGCAGCGTCGACGCCTGTAAGAAGGAGCTGGCCGGCGCGGCCGTTTCACAGTTCGGGAGTGGTTGGGTTTGGCTTGTCCTCGAGGACGGCAAGCTCAAGGTGGTAAAGACTGCCAATGCCGATGTCCCCTTGACAACGGGCAAGAAGCCACTGCTTACCGTTGACGTCTGGGAGCATGCTTACTACCTGGATTATCAGAATCGCCGTGCCGACTATGTGAGTGCCGTGCTCGACAAGCTGATCAACTGGGAGTTTGCCCTTCAGAACGCCAGCTAATGGCGGGCACATTAAAGACTGCTGAGGTCGTCATACAGCAGGCTGCTGCAGCGGACCGGGCAAAACGCAGAGTTGGACGGACATGGGAGGTCGACGATCCCCGTCGACAAAAAAAGAAGGCGAGCAGTGAGCACGATCACGACGAAAGACGTTAAAATCGTCCATTGGAGGAGGAACCTATGAAAGGTTTTGTAAAAAACATTGAAGGCATCGCGGTCAAAAATGAAGATTTTCGTCAGGTGCTTTACACGGCCAAGAACTGCCAGCTCGTTGTCATGGCGTTGAAGCCCAAGGAAGAGATCGGGATGGAAGTGCACACACTCGATCAGTTCTTTCGCGTGGAGGAAGGGCAAGGCGAGGCCGTTCTCGATGGGGTTCGCACGGTGATCAGCGCAGGCTTTGCCGTGCTCGTCCCTGCCGGGACGAATCACAACATCATCAATACCGGCAGTGCTCCAATGAAGCTCTATACGCTCTATTCGCCGCCGAATCATCGGGACGGCGTTGTCCACCATACCAGCGCCGAAGCGGAGAAGGACAGCGAACACTTCGACGGCAAAACGACGGAATAGAAAGTCGACTGCTCGCCGTCCTGGGGAAGAGCGTCGTGGACGCCCTGACCAAATCGACGCGAAGCGGAGCAGCCGGTCTCAGCGTAAAGAAAATCGTGTTCCCTCATTTCTCATCCTTTTTATGACCCCGCGTTAAGGCATTGGAAGGCATGTCATTCATCGTATGCCCGATTGCAGGCGGATTGAATTTTATGTTTTAAAGAGAACTAACAAAAAGCACCCATCACTTCGAAAGGAGCGCTGACAATGACCTATACCTTTTCATGTCCTGCCCCCTGCAGGCAAGTGATCCGTGTTGACGCGCGCAATGACGATGATGCCGTCGGGAAACTCATCAAGGCCGGAGCCATGACTTGCCGCAACAGGGCAAGCGATACCACCTGTGATACGACTCGACCCGCCATGTCCCCGTGGACGGACATCCAGTTGAGGGGAGTTGTGCGATTGATCATGCGGGCGGAAGAGCTCCCGGAGATGGAACCGAGGGATCGAACGCAAGCGAACGTGCGTCCGTCTCCGGGTATCGATATGCCCCGGAGATTCTAAACTCATGGAAAGGAGGCAGAGGACCATGTCAGACGGTACCGTGAGGTGGTTCAACCGGACGATCGGCGCTGGATTTATCAGGACCGATGCAGGCGAGAATGTGCTGTTTCTCAACAACGCCATCAAGGAATTCGATCCGCAGGGGATTAAAGAGGGCATGCGTGTCAGTCTCGATATCCGGGAGAGCCGCGATGGTTTCACGGCTGTCAGTGTGAAGGCCCTTGAATGGTCTTGATTTCCCAAGATGCCCTCGCGCGCTTCCGGCCATCGAGATTCGATGGGGGAAGCAAACACTCAGAATGAACGTGCCGGGTTTCGATCCGCAAGAAACGCCACTCCACGCCCGACAACAAATATCGACAACGCCCTTGACATTGATGATGAGCAGCGTATACTTGAACCACGAGATGCTGCAATGTTCGTATTGAGTCTGTTCTACTGGATGTTAACGAAAAGAGAAGCATAGGGTCTTCGTGGTGATTGTCACCCTTAAGAGACCGACTTTTGAATGATGGACTCCAGTAAAAGACGAGACGGCATAGGTGGATCTCGTATTTTTTTGTCAACAGAAAATCATCAAAAGGCAGGATCGACTCGATCCTTTTTCTGCACTTTGGCTATTAACTAGATAACGAGAAGGTCAAGAGAGAAAATCCCTTGACTTTTTCTGACTCCTGTTGTCTAGTCATATGACTAGAATATAGCGAAAGGAGGACCTATGGGCTATCCAACCAAGGTGCAGCTGATCAAGCGCAAGGAAAGCGAGCAGTGGTACATCAACTTCCCTTCCGCGGTGGCGCAGGCCATGGAGTTTGAGCGCGGCGAGGTGGTCGAGTGGATTATCGAGGACAAGGCGCAGCTGGTGCTTCGGCGGCAGAAGGTCCCCCCGAGTGCGATGAAAAAAAAACGCCTGGGCTAATCGAGGGCTTCGATGCGCTCTGGGAACAGGCGCGGGAGGCTTTTGTGCAGGAGCGCACGTGGCGACGGGCCCGCACCCTGGCGCTCAGTTCGCTTGTGGGGCTGGGCCGTCGCACGGTGACGGGCATGCTGACGGCCTCGGCCCAGCAGGGGCTCGACTGGTCGGCCGCATACCGGCTCTTTGAGCAGGAGCGCTTCGATGCGAAGCGGCTGTTTGCCCCGGCGCTGGGATCGGTGCTTGCGCGGTTGGGGGACGAGGAGCCGCTGGTGGTGCTGATGGATGACACCCTGATCCATAAGCGGGGCCGCAAGGTCTACGGGGCGGCTTGGAAGCGAGACCCGCTGGGGCCGCCCTTTTGCAACAACTTTGTCTGGGCGCAGCGGTTCGTGCAGCTCTCGGCGGCGCTGCCGGAGGGGCCGGGACCCTCTCGGGCCCGGGCCATTCCCGTGGATTGGCATCACAGCCCGCTTCCGCCCAAGCCCAAGAAGAAAGCCCCGGCCGAGCAGTGGCAAACCTATTGGGAGCTTCAGCAAATAATGAAAGTGAGCAGGGTCGGTGCCGATCGGATTGCGGTCTTGAGGGACCAGATGAATCGGCAGGGACAAGGGGAGCGACACCTGGTTGTGGCCCTGGACGGCACCTTTACCAACAAGACCGTCTTTCGGGCCCTGCCCGATAAGAGCGTCGCCGTGGGGCGGCTGCGCAAAGATGCCCGGCTCTACGCTGTCCCTGTGGAGGATGCCAGTCCCAGACGGGGACGCAAACGGTTTTACGGCGACCCCCTTCAGAGCCCCGAGCAGATAAGGCAGGATCCCTCGATCCCCTGGTGCGAGGTCGAGGCTTGGGCTTCCGGAACGCTGCAGCGCTTCGAGATCAAAACCCTGGCGCCGGTGCGCTGGAAGGGGGCGGGCAACATCGATGTGCGCGTCGTGGCCATTCGTCCCCTGGCCTATCGCCCCCGAAAAGGGGCCCAGCTCCTCTACCGCGATCCGGTGTATCTGGTGTGTTCGGACCCCGAGCTGCCCCTTCAGAAGCTGCTGCAGGCCTATGTGTGGCGATGGGAGATCGAAATCAACTTCCGGGATGAAAAGACCGTCCTGGGGGTGGGCGAGGCTCAGGTCAGAACCGAAAGTGCCGTGCAGGCCGTCTCAAGCTTTGTTGTGGCCGCCTACGCCTTTCTTTTACTGGCAGCCTCTCAAAACGGTCCCGTTGCCTTGCCGCTCCCCAAATGGCGAGATGGCCAGCCCCCGCAGAGAGATTCCACACCGAGGCTTATGGGCGCTTTGCGTGCGCAGCTCTGGGGGAAAGCCCTCGGGGTGAATTTAACCCATGTCGTTAAACCACATGAGGGCAAGGCGACCCGCTTTCAAATCGCAGATCCCTTGCCCTCAGCGGTTTGTTATGCCTTCAGATAGCCAAAGTGCAGAGGCAGGATCGACTCGATCCTGCCTTTTTTTGTACGATGCAGATATTGCTTCCTTCTCGAATCTCCTCGCCCCTGCCGCTCAAACGAGACCAAAGCCGGGAAGAAGCATTGTGGAGATCACGTCGACCTCGCCGCCTCGCCTGGCAAGGGCCTCGGCGCAGCGAATGACCCCATTGTCGCACTCATCGAAGGAACAGGAGAGCATGAAGCATGAATCCTGGGCTCGGGTCGCCGCTCCACGGGGGCATCGACGGCCCTGCGGAACCTCGCCACATCCCTCGGCAGGGCGTTCCAGTACTGACCCTTGTAGGTCGTCTTGATGTGCTCCAGGAATTCCCAGTAGTAGGCCGCGGGGTATTCGTCGAATCCCGGCTTCCTTCCGTTGAAACGCATGTAATCCGGGTGGGTGATCAGAAGGGCCATGCCGCCCTTCTCGGCGATCCAGCGGAGCTTCTCCTTCCAGAGGCCGATATTCCTGTGGCCCATGAGGACAAACAGCGTGAAGTCCTGCGGCAGGGTATAGGGCAGCTCGACATAGCCGCTTTCCGCCGACCCGTTCCGGACGAAGAAGGGGAAGATCGTCCGCATGCCGTCAGGTTGCGGCTCGAAGGGGTCGGTGTCGAAGGTGGATGCGTCGTATTCGATGTCCAGATGGTGGGCTTTTACGAGGTCGTGATACATCCGGGGAGCGCGGAAGCCCGCGCAATTCCATTCTTTCAGATACCGGTTGATCCGTTTGGCTTCGTCCCGGAAGATCTTCTCGGACTTGAAGATGTTGCCCCCGTGTTTTACGCCGTGCAGGCCGATCTCGAAGCCCTCATCCACAAACAGGCGGCGCAGCATCATGTCGGCGGGGTAGTCCTCGGCTACGAAATTGAAGGCCGAGCGGAAACCCATGCTCTTCTCGAGCTGCATCAGCTCATGGCATCTGCTCTGGCCTATGGCCCGCGCCACGTCGTGGGTGAGTACCAGCGCAAAGCGCTTGCCGTCGGGCCAGCCCGGCCAGCCTTCGGGCCGTTTGCCGGCTTCGGGGTCGATAGGCCAGAGATACCCGTTTCTTGACATCTGCCAGTTCACGTACTTCCGGCGTGCCTCGATCTGAAGCCTCCGGGGTACGATGGGTTTCAAAGCGTAGAAGAGATCCTGCAGCATTGCCCTTTTATATAACGATCCGAAAGTGGCAGTGAAGAATCCTTCGGTGGCATCCTTCGCCTTTCCAAGGCTGGATACCAGCCTCGAATTGATGTCCTTGCTTTCCATTCGCTTCATGCTTGCCTTGCCATTCACTCGGCCCTCTACCCCATCCCACAATATCAATGGGTGGCACAGTCCTCCAATCGGGGAATACCCGATTTTTCATTTCGTTAAACCTTAGTGCGAACAGGTGATTCGACCAATCTCGACAAACCCTGGAAGAAACCAAAGTTCCGGAAGCAAACGTCACTGAAGAGAAAGAAGGAAGGCAGAGTCGAATGGCTCTGCCTTCCTTCTTTACTGTGCAAAGCAGTTCAAATCTCCTGCGGACCACCAATAAACAATTAGCATACCGCGGATCTAAGCATTTTCGGAAATGGGAACATACCAATACCTTAGAAGCGCCTAAGGGTGCGAATAATAAGAAGAATAAAAATGTCAAAGACCACAAATTGTAAAATTTGTTTACACTTTTCTTTATCTGAAATTGCTTCTCTAAATCGCATGGTTGACTCAGTATAAACGGTCTATTTGAAGCGTCTGCTGTAAATTAATTTTACGATTTATGAATGGCGAAAACCCGCTTGAAATAACAAATATCAATTCAAATTAGCTAGGTTACAGCAATGGCACAATCGATGCTCTTCGTATTGTCATCGAAAATCGGTCTCAAGGTGGAATCGAAGAAGTCAAGAAATGAAGGAGGCGCCGACAAGGCACAGTGGAAGTTGGTCCGTTACACGATTCAAGGTTCGGTAATGTGTCAAAGCAGATTAAAGCAATAAAACATAAGGAGGAAAGGACATGAAAAAGATTCTGATCAGAACAAGCCTGGTGCTCTTGCTGGTATTCGGAATGGCCGCCAATGCGGCGGCCGAGCAAATGACAGGGGGTCTTTCATTTTCCGGAGATTACGCAGTCGATTCGGGAAACGTGCTCACTGCGACAGAATTTACGTCCTTTAGCAATGTAGTTGTCCAATCCGGGAGTGGAACCTGGGCTTCAGTTGCGCCGAACACGGAGGCTACATTTACCGCGTTTATATTTAGCCCTGCCCCTGTAGCAAATGTTGATGCATTGTGGTCATTCGCTTTCGACGGAGTTACCTACAGTTTTGAGGCGCTTGGAAGCACGATAAACTCTTTTGCAACGTCCTACAACGAAAATTTATCCAGCCTGACCGTATACGGGCTGGGTACGATTGAGGCGTCTGCAGGTTTTGATGATACACCGGGTAGTTTTTTAATCACGGCCAACCAGTCTATTAGTACATTTAGCTTCTCGGCCTCGTCCGCAACTGTGCCTGAGCCCCTTACCCTGATCCTTCTCGGTTCTGGCCTGCTCGGACTCTTCGGGCTTAGAAGAAAGCTGAGCTAAAGATTACTACTCAAGACAAGCCAGCACAGAAAAGGCAGGGCCGGAAATGGCCCTGCCTTTTTCATGTGCACCCAGCATGGGCGCAATCTTGGAGTTCCAAGTCCTCCACGACTAGGATCACGATCCACTGAAGCGAGGCCAAGGGCGTTCGCGCGACGGGGTCCGAGAGGAAGCGGATAATGGTTCAGCAAGCAATCGCATTGGTCGGCGAACTTGTCCTTGATGTCACTGTCATCGATGCCAAGGAACGCCGGTCATGTACGGTGACAATTACTGATGGAGGTGAAAGTGAATCACCCCGCATACAATGCGCGGCATCTTGAAAGGCAATGAGCAGGATTGCATCACCGTTGCCCCCGCACCGCATTCATCCCCGTCCACAGGACGGGTTCTGCGGGGCATTCAAAAAAAGCAGGGTCATTTCTGACCCTGCCTGATGTTCATTTACTCAATACTTGCCGTACTCACAAACGAGCTGTCCTCTTTTGTGATCGCTCCATGTCAACGAGGATGGATTTCTCGAAATAGAGCACTACTGCTTCACACCAGCTGCGCTGTACCTCCCTAAGTAAATGTCAATACCCCCTTCATTGATGTTACCGTCCAGGTTGCCGGTCGTGGGACCGGTCACATAGATATACCCGCGACCCGCGGCGACACCGTAAGCTGACTCTCGAACCGCTGTGCGCCGGGAGCTTCGTCCACTGCCTGGTCCCTGAAGGATCGTACTTCGCAAGGAATGCGTCAGTAGATCCCGCGTTGGTGTTCCCGTCCAGGTTGCCGTCAGTGCCGCCGGTTATATAGATATTCCCGCTGCCGTCCAACGCAACAGATCTAGCGTCATCAGGCGCCGCTGTGCCCAGGAGCTTCGTCCACTGCCAGGTCCCTGTCAGAATCGTACTTCGCCAGGAATGCGTCGCCACTTCCCGCATTGGTGTTCCCGTCCAGGTCGCCGATAGTGGGGCCGGTCACGTAAATATTCCCGCTGCCGTCCAACGCAACGCCGTTGGCCCAATCAGCCCCCGTCGTGCCCAGGAGCTTCGTCCACTGCCAGGTCCCTGTAGAATCGTACTTCGCCAGGAATGCATCATAAAGCCCCGCGTTGGTCCCGTCCAGGTCGCCGAGAGTGTAACCGGTCACATAGATCCCGCTGCCGTCCACGGCAACGCCGTAAACTGACTCATCCTCCGATGAGCCCCGCTGCTTCGTCCACTGCCAGACCCTGAAGAATTGTACTTCGCCAGGAATGCATCATAACCCCCTGCGTTGGTCCCGCCCAGGTCGCCGGTAGTGCCGCCGGTCACATAGACCCCGCTGCCGTCCACCGCAACGCTGCTGGCCCAATCATCCCCCGCTGTACCCAGGAGCTTCGTCCACTGCCAGACTCCTGTAGAATTGTACATCGTCAAGAATGCATCATAACCCCCTGCATTGGTATTTTCGTCCAAGTTGCCGAGAGTGTAACCGCTCACGTAGACATTGCCGCTGCCGTCCACGGCAACGCCTGTGGCCCAATCATTCCCCGCTGCGTTGGCGCCACCGCCATTATGGCCCAAGAGCTTCGTCCACAGCTTTGCCCCTGAAGGATCGTACTTCGTCAAGAATGCATCATAACCCCCTGCGTTGGTGTTCCCGTCCAGGTTGCCGTTAGTGTAACCGGTCACATAAGTTCCGCTGCCGTCCACGGCAACGCCGGTAGCATAGTCAGCCGTGGTTGTTCCCCATTGCTTCGTCCATGAGTCAAGGGTCGTTGCGCAGGCCTGGGTGCTCTGCCCTGACTCATTTCCCGCCGCATCAACCGCCGAGACCCTGTAGCAATAGCTCGTATTCTTGGTCAGTCCCGTGTCCGAACGGGAGTTCGAGGTAACAGTCGTGAGATAAGCACTGTTCCTGTATATCTTGTAGCCTGTAACGCCCGTATTGTCCGTGGAGACATTCCACGACAAATCGATTTGTCCGGTCGATATTACATTCGCGATAAGGGAACCGGGTACGGATGGTGCTGTTGTATCAGAAGGAGTTGGAGGCGGGGGACTATCGCCTCCTCCTCCGCCGCCACAGGAAATCGACAGGAGTGAAACGAATAAAAAGATTGAGAAAAGCCTGCCCTTCAGAAACAGCGTTTTCATTCTTATACCCTCCCTTTAATCCGTGGCGTTAAATTCAACTTGTGAAGCCATAATTGCTGCGGGTTCAATTCTCCGAAGCTCGCTTGGCACGCGTCCTTCCCCGCGAAAGCGGGAATCCATCTGAAGATTGGATTCCGGATCAAGTCCGGAATGACAGTTGATACCCCGTAGCTTGTCATGAAAAGCTTCCGCTATCTGCAATTGAGAATTTCCCCGGTTTCTTGATAGCGCGTCTCCTTTTACATCAGATAAGTAAATATCAAGGCCTTTGCATCACATGTACCTTGGGGCGCGAGTGAATCGAGCGCAATGCATCATATTGATTATATTGGATTATGTAGATGCAAGGCGGACCGATGAGTTTTACAATGATTTTGTCACGCGGTGAATCGTAAAGGATTCCTACAGCTCGCGAGGATTTAACGGACATTTACTGCAAAAGTGCCAGCAAGTGCGGCATCTTGGCTCGAACCCTCAAAATTGCAAAGAAACCCGACGATATTGGGGTTTGGCGTTAGTGCCCGTATAGTCCTTACCCGTTCTAAGGAAAATACCGGCTCGAACTAAGGTATTCACTGAGTTGATACCCCGTTTTCCGCAATGTCCGGCTTGCTTTTCTTCCTTTCCTGCAACCATCAGGTCCGTATTTCTTAAACCCCACAAATAAAAAAGGGGTTCCGAATTGCTTCGGAACCCCATTCTTTTCTCCGCTTACCCGATACGAATGCCTATTTGATCACCGCGGCACCGGCAGGACCAGAGCCTATTTCATAAATGACATGACCTCGCAATCTGCACCCCAATCACGGCGTTTCCGACGAGAGGACGGCATGGTTGCTGCAATCTTGCTGATCCCGGCAAATGTGTGATAGAAAAGGCATCGCTATGACAGAATTATCCCCCCCTTCCCGAAAGCGGCTCGGCACCGCGGGCTTTCTGATCGCCCTGTCGGCCCTTATTCTTGCGGCCTGCACGGCCCAGTACCCCCTGAACCCCGGGGTGGAAAAAGTCGACCGCGTCGAGCCCTACCGGGTAAAGCTTGCGTCCCGCGACCGCTCGCAGGACACGTTGCTGATCCTCGCCTTTTCCGGCGGCGGGACCCGGGCGGCGGCCCTGTCCTACGGGATCCTGGAGGCCCTCGACCTGGTGGAGGTTCCCGCGCCTCCCGCGAAGGAGAGTAAAAGGCACACCCTGCTCGACGAGGTGGACCTGATCTCGGGCGTGTCCGGCGGCAGTTTCACCGCCTCGTACTACGGCCTGCAGGGCCGCGAGATCTTCAACGACTTCCGCACCGAGTTTCTCTACGGCGACTTCCAGGGGTCGCTTCTCTGGGGGCTGGCAAACCCCGTCAACTGGGTTCGCCTGTGGTCCCCGCGTTTCGGCCGCAGCGACATGGCCCAGGAGTACTACGACGAAAAGCTCTTCAAGGGTGCGACGCTGGGAGACATCGCGGAGAAGTCCGGACCCGTCATCGTGGTCCTGGCCACGGAGGTCATCGAGGGAATCAGCTTCGCCTTCACGCCGAGCCAGTTCGCCCTCATCTGCTCCGACTTCGACAAATTCCCCGTGTCCCGGGCCGTTGCGGCATCGGCGGCCTTCCCGGGCGCCCTCTCGCCGGTGGTCCTCAAGAACTACGCGGGCCAGTGCGACATCCGGACACCGCGCTGGATCGAAAAGGCCCTGGCCAGCCCGGACATCTCCAGCCGGGCCTACTACAATGCCCTGCGGATGAAGACCTACCTCGACGCCCGCCGCAAGCCCTACATCCACCTCATCGACGGGGGCGTATCGGACAACCTCGGGGTCCGGGGCATCCTCGAGTCCCTCATCGCCCGGGGCGGCATCCATGAATCGCTGAGGGCCCTGGGGCTCCAAAATACCCGGCGGGTTGCCATCGTCATCGTCGACGCGAAGACCCAGGAAAAGGCCCGCTGGCAGATTCTCGACGAGGTTCCAGGCATCGGGACCATCCTGGGGGCCTCCTCCACCATCATGATCAACAAGTACAACTTCGAGACGATCGAACTGCTGCACCACGTCGCCCGGGAGTGGACGCACGACGACGAGATCCACGGCCAGAAGCCCATCGACTTCTACATCGTCCACGTGGCCTTCGACGCGCTGCCGGACGAGAAGGAACGCGACTACTTCAACGCGATCCCCACGAGCTTCTACCTCGAGCCCGAGCAGGTTGACAGGCTCCGCGAGGTGGCGGCGAAGCTGTTGTACACGGACAAGAATTTCCAGCGGTTCGTCAAAGACCTGGGGGGAAGGATGCCGGAGCGGCCGGTCCCGATCCATCCGCCGCCGCACGGCGACGCGGACGTTCCCAGCGAAGCGAACTTCGCGGGGCACGAGATCATGCCCTGATTGTTTACCGCCTGCGGATCACTGTGACGAGTTGAGACAGAAGAGCCGGCAACGATGCCGGCTCTTCTGTCCCGGGTTTTTTGATCAGTACGAGAAAATGAATTTCAGATTGTCAATATTCATAGGGTACGTATGTCCAGGTCTCGTTGAATCCCCTCGTGTCTTCGAACTGGATCACACCGGGCTGGTGGATGGTCGACTTCCAGAAATAAATTTTGTTGCCCGTGATCTTGCCGTGATACATAAGATAATCAACCTGACCGAACCAGGCCCAACCATCCGGATTAGAGAAGCATTCCTGGTAGGAAACCGTTGCCGGAGAGTTCGCATTGAAACAGGGAATGGTCGCGGCGTCATTCTGAACGACTTCCTCGATCTGGAAGGGACCCTCATAGAGCGGCACCGCATTGCCGATACCCACCACGTCTGACGGAATGGGCAAGCAGGCGAAAGGATACATTGAAATCATCGTGCTGGCTCTATAGAAGTCAGCAGCCGGCATCGAGGCTGCGCTCGGGCACCATTCACCAGAACATCCCGTGTTCGCATCATAAATAGTAGCCGTGCCGTGGACATTCCGGTTCCAGCCCACATCGCCGTTTTTGACACGGGCGTTGAACTTCTCCGTACCCACATAATGGATATACACGGTCTTTCCGAACTCCTGCTGAGGACCGACTGGCGGTATCCCATCCCGATATTCGCAGATTTCCCAGAAATCCACATCCAGGTCTTTTGCCTTGTAAATTTGTGTCCCCGCCATGGCGCTCAGCGGGAGCGCAACGACCAGCAGTGTCGCAAACAGAAAAACAAGACCCTTCTTCATACTGAACCTCCTGTGTGCATGTTCGAACATGTTTTGATCCGGATCACCCCGTCGGGTGGATTGATCGTCGGAAAGGCGAAAGAGAGGGTCTGTCCTGCACGCAGAACAAACCTTGTATTCCTAATCGGCAGGGGAAAGGTAAAACTTGAGGGGCAGGTTAGTCAGACAAGGGAAAAGACGAGATTGCCGCGTCGGCCGCACGGCCTCCTCGCAATGACGGATCGACGATGTTGCGTCCATCGATAACCCCGGACAAAGTCGGGGTTTGTTGCTCGCAATGACACATGCCGCATTGTCATTGCGAGCGAAGCGAAGCAATCCCGTAGTTCAGATTGCTTCGTCGCTGGCGCTCCTCGCAATGACTTTCATTCCTTGACTCTACCCTCTACCCGCGACCCTCGCCCCTATGGCGGACGGGGATTATTCACCCTCACCTCAATCCTCTCCCCGAAAAAGGAAGGGATCGTTCCCCCTCCTCCACCGGGGGTGCTCCATCTGCCCGTGAAACGGGCTGGGGAGCGCTTCATGTCCTGCTCCCTTCCTTACCGGGAGGCAACGCTACGCGTTGCCTCAATTCCTCCTCCCACCAGGGGAGGAGAACAGAGGAAAGGGCCCTCATAGGGAGAGCAAGCTCAAGGAAGGGGAACATTCTCAGGCCCGGTGGAGCCACTCGCCTCTTGCCTTCACGACGTTGCGCGTGTCCACGACGGGCACGCCGAGGGCGGCGAAATCGATCTTGCTGTATTCGTCATGGGGGGTGGCGATGAGGATGAGCTCGTAGTCTCCTGAAATCGCTGCGGATTTACGGCCCGCGAACTTCGCATACTCCCGCGTCAGGCGGACGACGGGAATATAGGGATCGTTGTAGCTCACCTGCGCGCCCAGGTGCTCGAGCTTCTCCATGAGCCGGTACGAGGGCGACTCGCGGTCGTCGTCCACGTTTGCCTTGTAGGCAAGCCCCAGGATGAGGATCCGCGAGCCCCGGACGGGCTTTCCCTGGACGTTGAGGGCCTCCATGACCTTCGAGACCACGTAGTCCGGCATGGCCGTGTTGATCTCGCCGGCCAGCTCGATGAACCGCGTGTGGAACTCATACTCCCTCGCCTTCCAGGTCAGGTAGAAGGGGTCGATGGGGATGCAGTGCCCGCCCAGCCCCGGTCCGGGATAGAAGGCCTGGAAGCCGAAGGGCTTGGTTGCCGCAGCATCGATGACTTCCCAGACGTCGATCCCCATGCGGTCGAGGCAGACCTTCAACTCGTTGACGAGGGCGATGTTGACGGAACGGTAGATGTTCTCCAGGAGCTTTGCCGCCTCGGCCACCCGGGGCGACGATACGGGAACGACCCGCTCCACGATCGTCTCGTAGAGAACCTTTGCCGCCTCCAGGCACGCCGGGGTGTAGCCCCCCACGAGCTTGGGGATGTTGCGCACGCCGAAGTTCTTGTTGTTCGGGTCCTCCCGCTCGGGCGAAAAGACCAGGTGAAAATCCCGGCCCGCCTTCATCCCGTCGGCCTCGAGGATCTTCCGCATGTCGCAGTCGGTCGTTCCCGGGTAGGTGGTGGACTCCAGCACGACGAGTTGGCCCGGCCGGAGGTATTTCGCGATGACTTTCGTCGTGTTGAAGACGTATCGCATGTCGGGCTCGCGGTTGCGGTCCAGCGGTGTGGGCACGCAGATGAGGATGCAGTCCATCTCCGCGAGACTCTTGAAGTCCGTCGTCGGCGTGAAGTTGCCATTGATCTCTTTCCTGAGAACCGACGAGTCGATGTGGCGGATATAGCTCTCCCGCCGTCGGAGGGATGCGACCTTCTTTTCATCTACGTCGAAGCCCGTGACCGTGAAACCGGCGCGGCAGAACTCGATGACAAGGGGCAGGCCCACGTAGCCCAGGCCGATAACTCCCACCCGGGCCTGCTTTGCATTGATTTTTTCCACAAGTGTCATGAACAGATCCTTCCATAGGATATCGATGATCGCCGGCACGCCGGCGGATGAGAAAAGCCTGCAAGTTTCATGCTTCGCCGCAAGAAAAAGCCCCCTTTTCACACGGGAGCCAAAAGATCAGGAATGTTTAAATTTCAAGCTGTCCTATTCCGCATTTTTCTCAACCTCTTACCCTCTCAACTTCTTACCTTCTCAGCCTCTTACTTCTCGTCGTTCGCAGCCGGCAGCAGGATGTGGAAGGCCGAAAATTGCCCTTTCCGGGACTCCACGCGGATCAGCCCCTCGTGATTGCGGATGATCGCGTAGCTCACGGCAAGCCCCAGACCCCGGCGGGATTCCTTGGTTGTGAAATAGGGGTCGAAGATCTTCGAGAGATGCTCCTCGGGGATGCCCCGGCCATGATCTCGTACGGAAATCTTGACGTATCGGCCTTCCTTGAGAGGCAGCCTGTCCGATGCCTCGACGATGGCATTGCCCGCCAGGATGTCGATGGCGCCCCCGCCTTGCATGGCCTCCACGGCGTTCTGGATGATGTGCCGGAGCACCTGCTGGATCTGGCTCTCGTCGACCTCCGTCGGCCAGAGATCCGGGTCAAGGGAGTACTGGACCTCGATGCCCTGCCCCGCGGGAATCAAACCCGCCGCCTCTTTCAGCAACGGCCCGAGATCCGTCACCTTCCGGACAGGATAGCCCCCCTTGGCCACGGTGATGAGCAGGTGGGTGAGTTCCTTGGCGCGAAGCCCCGCCTTCTCGGCAATGGCCAGGCCGTCCTCGAGCATCTTGTCCTCGTCGGGGACGGAGATCTTGGCCAGGAAGACGTTGCGGAGAATTGCGGAGAGCAGCGTGTTGAAGTCCTGGGCGATCCCGCCGGCCATGGCGCTCAGGGATTCCAGCTTCTGTACCTTGTGAAGCTCCTCCTCGGCTCGCTTCTGCTCCGTGATGTTCTCCAGCGTCTCCAGGGCCCCCACGAGCCGGCCCTCTGCATCATGGATGGCCGCCGCCGTGAATCGCAGCCAGCGGCCCCCCTCGCCCAGCTCGGGGAAGAAGTCCGTCGCCTCGTAGGCCTCCTCGATAAGCGGCGACTTGCGGCACTTGCCGGCATACCAGCTCTCGATGGCATCGAAATCCTGATCGACGAGCAGGTCCGCCAGGCAGGGCCGTGCCCCGCTGCGGTAGAAGGCCCTCCAGTGGTCGGCCGACCCCAGCACCTCGTGGGCACGGATCCCGCTCAACTCCTCCAGCGCCCGGTTCCAGTAAAGGATCCGGTGGTCCCGGCCGATGACGAACGTGGGGATCGGGGAGCCGTGGATGACGCTCTGGAGCCTCCGCTCGCTGTCTTTAAGGCTTTCCTCGGCCAGCTTCCTCTCGGTGATGTCCTCCAGGGTCTCCTGGGCGCCCTACCACCTCGCCCCCGGCGCCCCGGATCAAAGCCGCCGTGAACCTCAGCCAGCGGCCCCCCTCGCCCAGCTCGGGGAAGAAGTCCGTCGCCTCGTAGGCCTCCTCGATGAGCGGCGACTTGCGGCACTTGCCGGCATACCAGCTCTCGATGGCGTCGAAATCCTGATCGACGAGCAGGTCCGCCAGGCAGGGCCGTGCCCCGCTTCGGTAGAAGGCCCTCCAGTGGTCGGCCGTCCCCAGGACCTCGTGGGCACGGATCCCGCTCAACTCCTCGAGCGCCCGGTTCCAGTAGAGGATCCGGTGGTCCCGGCCGATGACGAACGTGGGGATCGGGGAGCCGTGAATGACGCTCTGGAGCCTCCGCTCGCTGTCCGCGAGGTCCATTTCCGGGCTCCCGGGACTTTTCCCGGCCTGCGCGGACTTCGACGCCCTCATGCGCCTGTTTTCCGCGCTTTCAATGAGCGGCCCCCGTTTTGTGCGCTTCATGGCAGCGGGCCTCCGTAAAGAAAATGGGGTCGGATGAGGCTGATGGTTGACAGGGGAAAACGCGCGCTTCTGGAAACGGCTGGATAAATTTGATTTTTTCCTCTTCCCTTCTTATACTACGATTGCTTTGAATTGTGAACCCCGTTTCAGCCGGAAGGGACCATGAGAAAGCTTGCCCACATATCGGATCTGCACTTCGGCCGTGAGGACCCTCTCCTCATCCGGGAGCTGCTCGCCGATCTTCGCCGGCTCGAACCGACGCTTGTCGCCGTGAGCGGGGATCTCACCCAGCGGGCCCGTCGCCGGCAGTTCCTGGCCGCCCGGGGATTCCTCGAGCGGATCCCCTGCCCCAAGATCGTCGTGCCGGGCAATCACGATATCCCCCTGTACAACCCCGTCCGCAGGTTCCTGCTGCCCCTGCACCGCTGGCGCCGCTACATCGCCGCGGACATGGACCCCCTGTACATCGATGCCGAAATGGCCGTGCTGGGCGTCAACACGGCTCGTTCGCTGGCCTTTGTCAACGGCCGCATCTCGGACAAGCAGATCGCGCTTTTGCGCTTCCGGCTCTGCAGCATCCCCGATCACATCTTCAAGATCGTCGTGACGCACCACCCCTTCATCCCCCCGCCCATCCCGCCCTATTCCATCGTGGGACGCGCGGCCAGGGCCCTGGCCGTCCTCGAGGAGTGCGGCGTCGACGTGCTGCTGGCGGGACACTACCACGTGGGGTATTCCGACGACATCCGGAGCCACCACGAAACCGTCCGCTCCCACATCCTCGTCTCCCAGGCCTCGACGCTCTCCACGCGCCTGCGGCGGGAGCCGGCGGCGTACAACGTCTACACGATCGACCCTCCCGACCTGACCCTGACCGTCCGGGCCTGGAACGGGAAGCGATTCGTCACGGCCCGGAAGACCCGTTACAAGGAGATCAAGAAAACCTGGTCCGAGGTCCAGGGCCGCCGCGAGAAGGAACCCGCGACACCGGCAGCCCGGGACGGCAAGCACAGGAAAAAGTAAACCGCCGCTTGACAGGCCACGGCGATTCACGTATTCGGTCTGCCTGGAAAAAAGACCGGACAGGAGCACGGGTATGTCGGAGGTACCACGAATCCTCATCATCGGCGGCGGCGTGGCGGGCTATCCCGCCGCGATCCGGGCGTCACGCATGGGAGCCGAGGTGACGCTCATCGAGAAAGACGCCCTCGGCGGAACCTGTCTCAACTGGGGATGCATCCCCACCAAGGCGCTCCTGCAGTCGGCCAGCGTCGTGCGGACCATGAAATCAGCCGACCTCTTCGGCATACGCTGCCACGGCTACGATGTGGATTTCGGCGCCGTCATGAGCCGCAAGAATGCCGTCGTGTCGAGGCTGACCCGCGGGGTCGGAGCCCTTCTGAAGGCCCGAAAGATCAACGTCGTGCAGGGAACGGCAACTTTTGTGGACTCGAAGACCGTGCAGGTCAACGAAACAGGCGGGAAAATCCGGGCCGATGCGATCCTCATCGCGACGGGCTCGAAGCCCGGAAGAATCCCCGTGGAGGGAATCGACGGCCCTGACGTAATGGACTCGAACCAGGTCCTGGCTATGACGTCTCTGCCGTCAAGCGTCGTCGTGATCGGCGGCGGCGTCATCGGTGTGGAGTTCGCCCAGTTTCTCGCCGCCATGGGAACGCGTGTCACCATCCTGGAGATGATGCCCGGCCTGGTGCCCGGCGTGGACCGGGAAGTGGCATCGCTTCTCGAAAAGCGCACGATCATGTCCGGAATCGAGGTGATCACCGGCGCCGCCGTGAAGGGCATCACCCGCACGGGCACGGAGAATGTCGTCACCTACACGGTGGGGGACAAGACGGCGACGGCCAGCGCCGACAAGGTCATCCTCACGGTCGGACGCAGGCCGGATTTCTCGCTTCTCGACGTGGACCGTATCGGGGTCCGGCACGAAAAGGGCGCCATTGTCGTCAACGAGTACATGGAAACGAACGTCCCCGGCATTTATGCCGCGGGCGACGTGGTCGGCGGGATCATGCTGGCCCACCTGGCTTCGGCCGAGGGCGAATGCGCCGTAAAGAATATCCTGGGGAACCGCGAGGCCATGAGTTACCGCGCCGTCCCCTCCTGCATCTACACGTCTCCCGAGGTGGCATCCGTAGGGTTGACGGAAGAGAAGGCCAGGCAGTCCCACGACATCCGGATCGGGCGCTTCCCCTTTCGCGCAAACGGCAAAGCGGTTGTCCTCAACGACCTGGAGGGGATGGTGAAAATCATTTCGGACGGGACCACGGACGAGGTGCTGGGCGTGCACATCATCGGCCCTCACGCCACGGATCTGATCGCCGAGGCCGTTCTCGGCATTCGCAAGAAGATGACCGCCGGGGATTTTGCCCAGACGATTCACCCGCACCCTACCCTCTCCGAGGCCATCATGGAGGCCGCCATGACGCTGACCGGCGGCGCTATCCATGTGCCCTGAGGAGAACGGGGTTATACCTCCACACTTCCGATCAACGCTCATGAGGAGTTGACTGATGACTCTGCCTCTCGAAGGCTTCCGTGTACTGGATCTCTCCGCCGCCTTTCCCGGTGCGCTCTGCAGCCTGATCCTGGCCGACCTCGGTGCCGAGGTCCTCAAGATCGAGAATCCTGCCGGAGGCGACGCCAGCCGCAACCGCCCGCCGATCGTGAAAAAAATGGGCGTATTCTTCCACGCGATCAACCGCAACAAGAAAAGCGTGACTCTCGATGTGAGAAACGCGAGGGGCCGGGAAATCATGCTGAGGCTGGTCGAGCGGGCCGATGTTCTCGTCGAGAACACCCGGCCCGGCAACCTCGGAAAAATAGGCCTCGGCTACGCAGACCTTGTCAAGATCAATCCACGCATTGTCTATTGCTCCATCAGCGGTTTCGGGCAGGACGGACCCTACCGTGATTTTCCAATCCACGACATCAACATCCTCGCTCTTTCGGGTATCATGGATCTGATCGGCGAAAAGGGGCGCGCCCCGGCGGTGCCCGACACCCAGTTCGGCGGGGCGGCCGGCGCGATGAATGCCGCCCTGGGCATCCTGTCCGCGCTTCTTCGTCGTGAGAAAACCGGGAAGGGCCAGTACATCGATGTATCGATCCTGGACAGCATGATCCCCTACATGACACTTTCCATGTGCCAGTACATGCATGACGGAAAGCTGCCCCGCCGAGGCGAGACACTCCTGGGGGGCGGTTGCGCATGCTGGAATGTCTACCGGACGAAGGATGATCGGTATATTTCACTGGGTTGTTGGGAGAGGAAATACTGGGAGAATTTCTGCCGGGCCGTGAATCGCGACGATCTTGCCGGGGAGCAGTTCAGCCCGCCGCCCCGACAGGATGAAATCATCGGCGAGGTACGTGCCATTTTCCTAGAGAAAACGAAGTCCGAGTGGATCAAGTCCCTCGACCCGAATCTCGTCTGTTACGCTCCGGTCAACTCGATGGAGGAAGCCTTCGAGGATCCGCAGATCCGGCACCGCGGACTCTGGTTCAAGGAAAGCCACCCCGAAGAGGGACAGGTCCCGCAGCCGGGCTTTTCGCTGAAATTCAGCGAAGATCAACCGGGATGGCGTACACCGGCCCCCGGTATTGGTGAGCATACACACAGCATCCTGGCTGAGTTGGGAATCGGCGAGGGCGAACTCCAGGAGCTGAAGGCCGCAGGCATCATCTGACGAGAGGGCAGCCGGGGGCATGGCAAGGCCGCTTCGCGGTCCTGCGGGTTAGAGGTTTACACATCCGTTAAGATTTCCCCATTTTGCCCCTTTACCCTTTATCCTTGTTCCTGCCGCTTTTCTGCGACCTTTCAGTCCTTCGAAGCGACAAAAATGTCGTTTTCTTTATTAGTCAATATTACCAAAGGCTTACATCATTATCACCCCGCCTTTTCGACGGCTTTTTCCGATCGGCAGCGCCGCCCGGCGCCATGCCGCGATCGAATCATCTCAGGTTCTCCCATCACTTTATTCTTTCGCGACAACGAGTTATGAAAATTTTCGTCCATGTGGAGTTCCTGGCAGACCTGTTGCTATGCTAGGGCCAAGGAAAAAGGAGGCTGAATAATGGCTACGGTGAAAATGAAACGGTACAAAACGATGCTGCATCACCGGATCGATGAAATTCTGAAAGCAAACGGCAAACCCCTGTTCCCCACGGAAGATCTCAACGGACTTCTTCCCGACCTGTACGATCTGGCCTCTTTCGAGACAGAGCGTCTCTACGAGTATGCGTTGAAGGACAGGGAAAGAAGATCGGTCGCTGAGCTGATCTACGCGCTAAAGAGGATCGATGAAGGCGTCTACGGAACCTGCGAGGATTGCGGGAAGCCCATTTCCGAGAAGAGGCTTCAGGTCGCACCCACGGCGACGCAGTGCATCGAATGCAAGGTCGAGGCGGAAAAGCAGGAGCGGGTCGAAAAGATCAGGCGAACCCACTCTCATTTTGGCATTCAGCTCGGGGAAACCCCGGGAGGGAATTGAAACGAAACAGCCAACTCCCATCTCCTTTCATCGTATCAGCAGGAAGGCCCCCGCAACGGGGGCCTTCCTGTTTGTTTCGTCTGATCAAATCCCCCCTTCCCCCCCCTTTTTCAAAGGGGGGTCCGCTGCTCCCTCCTTTGCAAAAGGAGGGCTGGGGAGGATTTGTCATTCTTCACTCAGGCACTTAGACACTCAGACACTTTCTTCACCGCTCACTGCCGCGCAGCGGCTAGATATACAGTGCCGCCAGGATCGCATAAACGAGTGCCGGGACGAGATTGCCCACGCGGATCTGTTTGATCTCGAGGATGTTGATGCCGATCCCCAGGATGAGGAGACCCCCCGTGGCGGTGACCGCCTCGATCACCCCGGGACTCTGCAGGAAGGCGAGTTTCGAGGCCAGCAGGGTGATCGCCCCCTGGACCGCAAAAACCGAAAGGGCGGAAAAGGCGACCCCCACCCCCAGGGACGATGCAAAGGCAATGGATGCCACACCGTCGAGCAGCGATTTGATATAGAGAATGCTCGGATCGCCCACGGTCCCGTCCCGGATCGAGCCGACGATCACCATGGCCCCGGTGCAGTAGAGAACAGAGGCCGTGACGAAGCCCTGGACGAAGGTGGATGACTCGGACCGGAAGCGCCGCTTGAGCCACTCGCCGATGGCGGCGATGCGCCCTTCGATATCCATGAGCTCACCCGTAACGGCGCCGAGCAGAAGCGAACCGATGACGAGAAGGGGCCGCGTGCCCGATAGGGCCATCTGGAGACCGATCAGGATCACCGAGAGCCCGAGGGCCTGCATGACGATGGTCTTGACCCGTTCGGGCAACCGCTTCCCGATCATGACGCCCAAAAGGCTCCCCGCCAACACGGCGCCCGTGTTCACCAGTGTTCCCGTCACTGTTCACTCCATGCTCGACTTGATTCTCTGTGCAGGTCCATCTCTATACCATCGGCGAAGCTCGCTGGCAACGAAGTTAAGAGGTTGAGAAGGTAAGAAGTTGAGACAAAGGAGTAAATATTTTTCTCTGATTTTCTTACCCTCTCACCCTCTTACCTTCTTACCCTCTCATTCCCATTGACACCGGTCAGCCTCATTGATATCAAGGGAATGACTTTGTGAGGGGTCGCGCGAGTGCATACTTTTTTATTCCAGGAAGGCCTCTGGGTGGCAAGGGGCGAATACGTTGACGAGGCGATGAACCGGGCATCTCTCGAAGGGGAGACGAGGATCACCCATCGTCCCGATGTCTGGATCAACGAGGGTCGCATGACCCTGCGCATGAGCGGCAAGACCGTGGAGATCGAAAACATCTACCGGATCGTACCCTTCGCCGATGGGTCCGATTTCACAAGCTGGGAATCCGTCAACCCGTCCCTCGGGACGCTTCGCGGGAATTATATCATCATCGGTGAGGCCATCCTGTCTTCCTGCACATCCACAGACGTCCGTTACACGGGCACGGAGTTCCTGCTGCAGGAAGCGGCGGACCGTTATATCAACCGCGGCACCCTCTTTTCCTCGAGCGGCAGGATCTCCTCCTGGTCGCTGATCCTCTCAAGAAAGGGGTAGAAATGTCTGAGGCAGGCTCCGTGAAAAAGATTGAATCCCTGAGAAAAATAAGGCTCTCGGCCACGATGCTCGAGGTGGGGTTCAAAAGCGAGAACCTCAGCGAGGTTATCCAGTGCCAGATCGAACTCGAGGACCTGGCGGCAAGGCTTCAGGCCGAACAGGGGGATCTCGTCACAGCGCAGCAGTGCGAACAGGCGAAGGGATCTCTGGATGCCTTCGTCGCCCTCGTGGACCAGGCCATGGCGAAAGTCGCCCGCAGCAAAGATATCCCGTCCGGCTCGGCCAGGCCGAAACCGACCACTCTTGGGAAGTGAATGAGTGTATAAGTGTAGAAGTGTCTGAGTGAACAAATTAAAAGCAACGATCCCTCTTCACTCAAACACTCAGACACTTTGGCACTCAGACACTCTTTTCACCAGCCATATTGCCGCGAGGTAAACACCTCCCCGCTCGAGAAGGTTCCCGCCATCCTTTGAAGCGCCTTCACGTTTTCATCGAACGTTTCGGGCTCGGAGAATAGATAGAACGTGACATAGCAGGCCTCCCCCTTGAGCGGGTAGTAGAATCCCAGGGAGGTGTGCTTGATGCCTTCGAGCGGCCTGCTTCCCGGACGTTCCTGCCATTGCAGTCCCGAAGCGTCCCCGTGGCCCAGACGATAGGAGCCCCTGCTTTCGGGAAGTGTCTGGACGAGCCGCGTCCAGTCCAGATCCAGGACGGGTTCAATCAATTCCGTGAGCCGTTCCTGCAACGTAAGAGCGTTTTCGTAGGAGAGGTGAAGCGTCCCGCCCCGGACGGCGATGAGACCCCGGGTCTGCGGGTTGTGCAGGAGCATCTCTACCTTCTCGGAAACCTCCGGGACGAGATAGGCGGCAAAGCTTTCCGGAACGGTTTTCGTCATGATCCAACCGTCATCGGGCAGCCGAACGATAAACCCGTACCGGTAGTTCTGGTATTCGCCCTGATCGATCGTGGGCGGCAGCGTTGCGCATCCGGTCATCAGGACGAATAGCACAACGAGAAAATGTTTCCTCACGTTCCCTCCCGATTTTGAAAACGATTGCACGCGCATCCCGCAGCGCGATACATGATAAGTTCTCAAAATAACTGATAAAAAGAAATTCTCCGTCTTTTCGGATTCCCGGCGCCCTCGTGCGGGGAATTTCATTTTCATGCAAATTCCATGACGGAGTCGTCGTGAAGGGGAATCCGGCGCCCGCAAGGGTGCAGGGGGTGCTTTGGTTGCATTCTTCCCCTGTACTGTGTTAAACGGGTAATAGCGATGCCAATTGGCAAATTGTTTGCAGGTTAGCGCTGTTATGCCGGTTTACGAGTACACGGCCCTCAACGACAAGGGCAAGAAGCTCAAGGGGGTCATCGACGCCCAGAGCACAGCTGCAGCCAGGGTGAAGCTGCGCGAGAGCAATATCTACCTGACCGATCTGCAGGAGACATCCGGGGCGAAGAAGAGCATCTCCCTGAAACAGCCCCTGGGAGGCCTGTTCCGTCAAGTGGGGTCCCGCGAGGTGACGGTCATGACGAGGCAGCTGGCCACCCTGCTCGGGGCCGGGCTGCCCCTGGTCCAGTCTCTCGCAACCCTGATTGCGCAGACCTCTCACCCCCAGCTCAAGACGATCCTCGCCCAGGTCAGGGAGGAGGTCAACGAGGGCAGCAGCTTCTCGCACACCATGACCCACTACCCACAGGTCTTTCCGGCTTTCTACCTGAACATGGTCCGGGCGGGGGAGGCATCGGGCACTCTGCACCTCGTTCTGGAACGGCTCGCCGATTTCAGCGAGAAGCAGCAGGCCCTGAAAGGCCGTGTCCGGGCGGCGCTTGCCTACCCGCTCTTCATGTTTCTGATCGGAAGTGTCGTGCTGTTCTTCCTGGTCACCTTCGTCGTTCCCAACGTGACGAGGATTTTCGACGAGATGCACCAGACCCTGCCGCTCATCACGATCCTGCTCATCGGAGTGAGCCGCTTCCTGGAAACCTTCTGGTGGGTCATCGTCGCGGGGCTGGTCGGCGGTTTCGTGGCCCTGAAGTACTTCCTGTCGAAAACTCAGAAGGGCCGAACCCTGCTGGACCGGACCCTGCTTGCACTCCCCGTCGTCGGCCCGATGAACCGCAAGATGGCCGTGGCACGCTTCAGCCGGACACTGGGGACTCTCCTGGAGAGCGGCGTCCCCCTGCTTGCCTCCCTGGAGATCGTCCGCAACATCGTGGGAAACTCCCTCATCAGCGATGCCATCCAGAAGGCCGGCAACGACGTGCGCGAGGGCCAGAGCCTCTCGGCGCCGCTTGCCCGCAGCGGTCTCTTCCCGACGATTGCCGTCGAGATGATCTCCGTGGGCGAGCAGAGCGGAAACCTCGAGCCCATGCTCTACCGCATCGCCGATGCCTATGAGAAGGAAGTGGAGTCGAGCATCACGATGCTCACCTCGCTGCTGGAGCCGATCATGATCCTCGTCATGGGTCTGGCTGTCGGCTTCATCGTGGTGTCGATCCTTCTGCCCATATTCGAAATGAACCAGCTCGTACGATAAACCCGACAGGACGAAAAAGGTGGTGGCATGAAGAAGGAACTGTTGATCTCCCTGGGAAATCGAATGCGGCGCGGCAGCCGGGGTTTCACCCTGATCGAGCTCATGGTCGTCATCGTGATCCTGGGTATTCTCGCCGGATTGATCATCCCGCGGATCATGGGACGCCCCGACGAGGCTCGGCAGACCAAAGCCCGCATCCAGATCGAGGGGATCGAAACGGCGCTGAAGCTCTATCGCCTCGACAACGGCTTCTACCCCACAACCGAGCAGGGGCTGCGGGCCCTCGTGGAAGCACCCGGCATCCCCCCCGTGCCTCGCAACTGGCGCGAAGGAGGCTACCTGGAGAAGGGCAAGGTGATCAAGGACCCCTGGGGGAATGAATTCGCCTACCTGTGCCCCGGCACGCAGGGCGAGTTCGACCTGATGTCCTATGGTGCCGACGGGCAGCCGGGCGGCGAGGGGAAAAACAAGGACATCACCAACTGGTCGCAGGACTGACGAAAAAGAGAAGGTGAGAAGGTGAGAGGGTAAGAAGGTCGGATAAGCGGAAAAACCGAACGCAGGCTCCCCACATTGCCAACTTTCTCACCTTCTTACCCTCTTACCCTCTGTTTTTTGAATGGTGCATTACATCCAAGGGCAGCCAGGCAGGAGTTCGACTAAAAAGAATGAAACACAGCCCGTCTACGCGCTCAACCGGTGAGAAGGGCTACACCCTCATCGAGATCTCCGTCGTCGTCGTCCTGATCGGCGTGATGCTCCTGATGGCCATCCCGAGGGTCCAGGATAGCCTGACCAACGACCGGATGCGGTCGGCCGTGCGAAACCTCTCGGGAACGGCGCGGGACCTGAAGGCAAGCGCCGTTCGCGAACAGGTCGATCATTACCTGCATCTGGACCTGGAACAGCGCCGGTTCTGGAACACCCGCGACGACATGTCTGCGGAAAACAAGACCCTGCGACGCAACCAGGCACGCGCGCTGCCCGCCGGGGTGAGAATCGCAGATGTCGCGCTCGCCGGCGACGGCAAGAAAAACCAGGGGGAAGTCATCATCCGGTTTTTCAGCCAGGGATACGTCCAGCCCGCTGCCATCCACCTCACCGACGAGGTGCGCATCATGACCCTGATCTTTCAACCCTTCCTGAGCACCTTCGAGGTGCATGACAAGTACGTGGACGTGTGGCAGTCGCGCGACAGCGCGAGAGGACAGTGATCAGTGGCTAGTGGCCAGTGGCTAGTGAAGAAGATGAGAAAAGAGTGCCGACACGCTAGACGCTACACGCTACACGCTTCTTCGCAGCGTGGCTTCACGTTGCTCGAAGTGATGATCGCCATGGCCATTCTGGCCATTGTGCTCGTGACGGTTTTTCACTCCCAGTCCCAGAGCATCGCCATGGCCAACGAGTCCAGGGCGATGACGACGCTCGCCCTGCTGGCGCAGAGCCGGATGGCCGAGGTGGAAGGCCAGCAGAATCTCTCGACCGGCCAGACGAACGGGAAATTCGGAGACGACTTCCCCGACTACTCCTGGACGGCAAGCATCACGCAGCTGCAGGGCCCGGGCTCGAGTTATCTGAGAAAAATCGAGATCACCGTCGTTCACGACTACTACCCGAAGAGGCCGTACAGGGTGATCCTGTACCGGCCCACCACGTTAACACAGTGATTAGTGAATTAGTGATTAGTGACTGGTGAAGAAGAAACAAAAATGAATAACTGGGAAAATGGCAAAAACTCAAATCCCCCTTTCATCCCCCTTGGGAGATCCTTACAAATATTTCCCTCTCCCTTGAGGGGAGAGGGTCAGGGTGAGGGTGAAATAAGGTACGGGGATCATTCCCCCTCACCTCAATCCTCTCCCACGGAGGGGAGAGGAAGATTAAGGATCGGCACATTGACAGGGGGGAAAGAGGGTAATTTTTGCCTGCACGCTACACGCTACACGCTACACGCTTCTTCGAAGCGCGGCTTCACCCTGATCGAAATCCTGGTCGCCATCGCCATCCTGGCCGTCGTGCTCTCGACGATCTACGTCTCCTACATCTCGACGATGCGCATCGTGCGGAGCCTCGAATACGGCGACGAGATCTACTACATGGCCCGCATCACCCTGGAAAGGATGGTCCTGGACCTGCAATCGTCCTGCAAGGATAGGGACTCATACGAATTCTTGACCGTGCAGGATCCCACGGGCAGGTTCCCGTTCAAGGGCGTTTCCTTCCTGTCCCGGGCCCACCTCGATTTCAGCGGCCCGGGCGACTCGATGGCCGTGGCCCAGATCAGCTACGAGCTCGAAGGCGACCCCGATTCGGGAGGGTTCTCCATCATCCGCCGAGACGTCCTGAGGCAAGGCGAGGGCTCCTCGGGCGGCGAAGGTCACATCCTTTGCCGGCGCCTGCAGTTCGTGAACCTGAGGTTCTATGACGCGAGCGGCCGGGAGTATCCCCTGTGGGACAGCCGCACGGGTTCGGAGGCCCAGAGGAACAAGGTCCCGTCGTCGATCCTCATCGAGCTCAACTTCATCAACCCCGACGACGGGGCCAACCCGTACAAGTTCATGACCCGATTGACCCTGACGGGCTCCACCAAAACGTGATATGATGAAAACCGCGATAAACAACGAAAAGGGGGTCGCCCTCATCCTGGTCCTGCTCATGGTGAGCGTCATCGTGGTGCTCACCCTGCAGCTCAACGTCTCCTCGAGGTCGCAGGTCCACGAGGCCGCAAACCTGGGCGACGGGATCCGGGTTCTCTACATCGCCAAGTCGGGGCTTTTCGCCGGAATGGGGCTCCTCTCCGAGGACCGGGGCGATGCGGACACGCTCAACGAGGCCTGGGCCCGCACGGAAGCGCTCTCGGAGCAATCGAAGGGCTATTTCGATGGAGGTCACCTGGAGCTCGTCATCGAAGACGAGACCGGGAAGGTCAACATTAACAAGCTCGTCGAGGGCAACGGCTTCAACAACGCCATAAAGGGAGTCCTGTCCCGCCTGCTCTCCCAGCCTCAGTTCAAGCTCCAGGACCGGGAGGTGGAAGACCTTCTGAATGCCATCAAGGACTGGATCGACGCGGACTCGGAGGTGACGGCAGCTGGTGCAGAAAATGCATATTATCAAGGTCTTGGCAAATCCCACACCGTCCGGAACGGGCCCATGGAATCCATCGACGAGCTGCTGATGGTCCGCGGGGTCACGCGGGAGCTCTTCCACGGCACTTCGGAGAGGCCGGGACTGGCCCGCTTTCTGACCGTTCAAGGGGAAGGCGGCATCAACATCAACACGGCGCCGAAGGAAGTGCTCCGGGCCCTGGCGCCGTCCATCACCGAGGATGCGGCCAACCGGATGGACGACTACCGGAGAAACGCGGCAAACAAGCTCACCGATCCTTCCTGGTACAGAAGGGTCTCGGGATTGCAGAACACGGCCCTCGACTCGGTGACCGTTGTGACGAAGAGCGAGTATTTCCAGATCGCCGCAACGGGCCACCTGGGGACGATGAGACGCACCATCCGTGGGTTCGTGAAGCGCGACAGCGAGAAAAAACTCTCCGTTGTCGCCTGGAGGCTCGGCTGATGGCGAAGCACATTCTCGGGCTCGATATCGGCAAAAGCTGCCTGAAGGCTGTCCTCGTCGAGGCAGGCCTCCGGAGCAGCACGCGCATCGTTGCCTGGGAAAAGGTCGAACTCACCGGGACGGGAGGCATCCGGGAAGCCCTGCGGCGGATCCAGGAAGTCCCGGTCCTCACGGTACCGGCTTGTCAGATATCGCTTGCGGCCAGGGGTTTCTCCTTCCGCAACATAAAGCTCCCCTTCAAGGACCGCAAGAAAATCCTCCAGACCCTGCCCTTCGAACTGGAGTCCCAGATCCCCCACCCCGTGGAGAGCGTGCTCGTCGATTTCACCGTCCTCGGGCAGGAGCAGGGCTCCGATCTCTTCACCGCCGTGATCCCCAAGGCAGAAGTGCAGGAACGCATCGCGCTGCTGGCCGATTACGGCTTCGACGCCGAGACCATCGACGTCGACGCGGTTCCCGTTGCGGCACAGCTGATGGCGGCCGCGCCGGCGGAGTCCCTGAATCTTCTTCTGGACGTCGGTGCGTCGGAAACGACGGGCGTCTTTTTCAAGGAAGGCAGGATCCTGCAGGTCCGTTCCTTCCCCTTCGGCGGTGATCACGTCACGAACGCCCTTTCCGGGGCCCTGGGGATCTCTTTCGTCGAGGCTGAGGCGCGCAAGAAACGGGGCGACACGGAACAGGCCGAAGAACAGATCACCGAGGCGTGCCAGAAGTTCTTCGCTTCCCTGAAGAACACGATCAGCTCGCTGCGCATGTCGGGGCTTGCCGACGAGGATCCGGCGGCGGTCTGGCTGACCGGAGGCGGCGGTCTCTACCGGAAGCTCGCCGAGGAGCTTTCCCGGGGTCTTGCGGCCCCCGTGGAGCGGGTCAACGTGACCCAGCTCGCCGGGATCAAGCCCGTCGGGGGAGATGACGGGGGCTGGGATTCCATGATCATGAACGGCGCCCTCGCCCTCGCCCTGCGGCCCCTGGCGAAAGGACCGGCTTTCAACTTCCGGCAGGGCGATCTGCGCCGCAAGGGAGTGCCCCTCAAGTTCGACCTCGGCGTGAGCCTCAAGTGGGCGAGCGCCGTGACGGCCCTGATCCTCCTGCTCGTCGGCGGGGATCTCGCCCTGTCCCATTATGCAGACAAAGCCCGGCTCGATCAGCTCAAGGCCGAGACGGCGGCCCTTCTGCAGCAGAACTTTCCCGAGGTGACGCGCGTCGTCGATCCGGCACAGCAATTCCGGGCGAAGATCGCCGAGGCAAAGCGCCTCGCGACGGCATCCCGGGGCGCGGCCTCGGGCGGCTCCGTCCTCGGCGTCATGAAGGACCTCTCCGAGCAGGTCCCCGAGGCCTCCGACTTCCTCATCACGGCCCTCATCTTCGACGGCGACAGGGTCGACATCCGGGGCGAGGCGACGGGCTTCGAGGCCGCCGAGACCATCAAGAAGGGACTGGAGAAAACGGGGCGTTACGCCAGTATCGCCGTCAGCTCCTCCACCGTGAAGGAGGGAAGCCGCGTGGAGTTCGAGTTGAAAACCACCCTGGCGAAGAAACCATGAAGAAGTTCTGGGACAATATGGGAGCGCGGGAAAAGCTCTACATCCTGGCCGGAGCGGGGATCGCGGCACTGATCCTCCTCGTCCAGTTCGCGATCCTGCCCTTCTGGGAGGAACGGGAGCGCGTGTCAAAGGCCATCGATGCCCAGGAGAAGATCCTCAAGGAGATGAACGCCCAGCTCACCGAATACCGCGTGCTCAAGCGCGACATGGATTCCATCCAGAGGGCCATGGCCGCAAGGCCGCCCAATTTCACGCTTTACTCCTTCGTGGAGCGCAAGGCCCGGGAGGCGGGCGTGCGCCCCAACGTGAAGGCCATCAACCCCTCCCGGGGAATGAGCGCCGGGAGCTACGAGGAAGCGATGGCCGATGTGATCCTCGAGAAGATCACGCTGAGACAGCTGGTCCAGTTCCTCTACCATGCCGATTCGCCTCGCGATGCCGTAAGGGTCCGAAAGCTCACCGTGCGCAAGAGCCCGGAGAGCCCCGAGTATCTCGCGGTCACGGTCCAGCTGGCCACCTATCAGGCGGCGGCAGGCGCCAGGCCGGGCCCGGGACCTGCCCGGCAGGGAGGTTAGGCGGAGCGGCCGATGAAGGAAGCCATCCGGAAATACGGCGCCTACGTTCTCTTCACCCTGGCGGTGCTCGTTCTTTTTGCGTGGGTGCGGATGCCCACGGAAGCCGTCCGCTCGCTCGTGCTTTCCGCCATCTCGAAAAACCAGGCGGGGGCCCTGGTGCGCTTCGACTCTGCCGAACTTGCCTTCCCCTTCGGGGTCACGCTGACGGGGCTCTCCGTGCATACGAAGCACGGCAGGGGATTGAGGTTCGAGGCCGACACGGTCACGGCGCACCCGGCGATGCTTTCCCTGCTGACGGGACGGCTGGCTCTTCGCATTCAGGCGGCGTCCATGGGCGGGAGGATCGACGGCGATATTGCCTTCAGGGATCGCTTTTCCGCCAGCGGCCCCGTGCGCGCCGATCTCAATTTCGGCAGCATCAATGCCGCCGACTGCCCCTGGATGGCCGAGCTGCTGGGACGGGCTGTCCGGGGCCGTGTGGATGGCCGGCTCCGCTTCGAAGGGCTTCCGGGGCAGTGGGCTTCAGGGTCGGGGCACCTGGAACTGGCGCTCGTCAACGGGCTGATCTCCCTCCAGGCCCCCCTGTTCGGCCTCCAGGAGATGACTTTTACGAGAATGGCAAGCAATGTGGACCTCGGCAACGGGACCCTCCAGGTGAACCGGCTCCAGGTGGCAGGCGACCACTTCCAGGGGGAGTTCCGGGGAAGTATCCGCCTGGAAGGGGACTTTGCCCGCAGCCAGATCGCCCTGCGGGGTGAAGTGAATCTGCCTTCCGCCGGCCAGGAACGTTTTGCCATCGATGTCGGCGGCACGGTTGCCAGCCCGGTCGTAACGCCCATCTGAGGCGCCAGGAAACGCTATGCGAACGTTCATGAAAAACAGGCAACACGCACTGATGGTCCTCCTCGTGATCGCCGTCGTCGTGTATCTGGTCGTCGACATCGCGTACCGGCTCATCGAACTCAACGCGCCGCCCCCTGCGCCGGAGCCTCAGGCAGCGGCGGCCGCACCGGCCGCGGACATGACGAAAGACCCCCTCGAAGCCTATGCCGTCGTCGTCGAACGAAACCTCTTCCGGACAACGGACCGGCCCATCGTCGCAGACCAGATGGACCCCAACTCGCTCGAGGCCACAGCCTTGCAACTCGACCTCTACGGCACCATTGCCGGGGAGGACGGCAGGGGCTATGCCATCATCGAGGAGAGGGACAAGAAGAAGCAGCGCCTCTACAAGGTCGGCGACAAGGTCGCCGGGGCCACGATCGTCAAGATCATGCGCAACGCCGTCGTGCTGCGCATGGGCGAGAGGGACCAGGTCCTGAAGAAAAAAGAGACCGCCTCGGCAGGGAGCAATCGTCGAGTGCCGCCCGGGGGAACCGCTCAGCAGGCGCAGCCGGCCTCGCCGGGAGCCGCTCCCTCCCCCAGGGCGCTGCCACGCGCCCCGGCCGGGGGACCGTCGGGATCGGCAGCCGACCTGGCCAGCCTGATGACCCAGGCCCGTGTGACACCCAACGTAACGGCCGGATCTTCGGGCAAGCCCGACGGGGTCATCATCAATGAGATCCAGCCCGGGAGCCTCTTCGAGACCGCGGGGCTCGTCAACGGGGATGTCATCCAGGAGGTCAACGGCAGGAACGTAACCGGGGTGGCCGATCTGGTGTCCATGTACCGGGACCTCAAACCGGGAACGAGCCTATCCGTCAAGGTAACCCGTTCGGGCAGACAGGTGGTTCTCAACCATACGGTGGAGTAACCGGCTGCCTCACGGCAGCCAGCCGACAGCAGACAGCCGGCAGCCGGCAAACAGAAGATCATTGCTGTTGACTGTTGACTGTAGGCTGTAGACTGTAGACTTCGAGTCGTCGCCGCAGGCGGCAAGACGAGAAAATTCGCGGTGGCAATTTGCTGCTTGATGTACTAATAATGACCAAGGACGAATCCCGGGTATGTACACCTCCCATTACAAACTGAGGGAGAATCCCTTCAGCCTCACGCCTGACCCGAAGTATCTCTTCCTGAGCCGCCAGCATCGGGAGGCCCTGAACCACCTGATCTACGGGATCAAGGAAAAAAAGGGGTTCATCGTTGTCACGGGAGGAATCGGCACGGGGAAGACCACCCTTTCCAGGGCGCTCCTCTCCGGAATGGATCCCTCCGTGGAAACGGCGCTCATTTTCAACTCGTACCTGTCGGACATGGAACTTCTCGAGGTGATCAACCAGGAGTTTAGGATTCCGCTGACAGGGGTCGAAAGAACGAAGAGGCGTTACATCGATGCCCTCAATGCTTTCCTGCTGGCCAATCACAGAGAGGGAAAGAATGCCGTCGTTCTCATCGACGAGGCCCAGAACCTCTCCCGGAACGTCCTCGAGCAGATCCGGATGCTCTCCAACCTGGAAACGGAGACGGAAAAATTGCTCCAGATCGTCCTGGTGGGACAGCCCGAGCTGCGGGATCTCCTCGTGCAGCCCTCGCTGAGGCAGCTCAACGAGAGGATCTCCGTGCGGTACCACCTCGATGCCCTTTTGGAGGATGACGTGCCCGACTATATCGTGCACCGACTCACCGTGGCGGGGAACACGGGGCATCTTTCGTTTGCAGGCGATGCCTTCGGCAAGATCTATGACTTCAGCCGGGGAAACCCGAGGCGCATCAACATCCTCTGCGACAGGGCGCTTCTGATCGCCTACACCGGGAACCGGCTGGAGATCGACGGCGGGATCGTCAAGCTGGCCATCAAGGACCTGAAGTCGAGCGACGTGAAAAAGGGAACCCTTTTTGCAAGACGAAGGAAGGGATTGTTTGCCTAGTAAGCCCAATACCTTAGTCTTCCTCTCCCCTGGCGGGAGAGGATAAGAGGTGAGGGGGAATAATCCCCTTCCAAAGACGAAACTGAGCGCCCATGAGCTACATCACAATCGCACTGAAACGAGCCCAGCGGGCAAACGACGAGCGGTATCTGCCCTACCGGGACATCATATCGGCACGGCCGCGGCGCAGGGTCCGGGGCCGGAAGCGCCTGATCCTCGGTGTCTGCCTGGCCTCGCTGGTGCTCCTGGCCTCGACGGCATTCTCGCTCATCGTCTTTTTCGGCCAGGAAGGGACCGGGAACGAGGAGGGCGCTCTCTACGCCACCGCCGTCTCCCACCGTGCCCGGATCGAACCCGCTCTGCGGCACCCGGCGGTCCCCGCCACGGCCGACCCGGCCCGGGACGCCGAGATCCTCTTCCAGGCCGGGCTCAGGCGGCAGCAGGCAGGCAGCCTGGATGAAGCAGAGGCCTTCTACCGCAGGGCCATCGAGGCAAACCCGAAGAACCTCCACGCCCTGAACAACCTCGGCGTGCTCTTCCTGTCTCAGCGGCGCGACAAGGAGGCCATCGACATCTTCACCCGGCTCATCGACGTCAAAGGCGACTGGGCCGACCCTTACTACAACCTGGCCTGCCTCTACAGCCGCCAGGGAGACGTCCCCAAGAGCCTGTGGCACCTCAAGGTCGCCCTGTGGATGAACAAGGAGCTCCGTGAGTGGGCCCGGAACGACGCGGACCTGGAGCCTTTGCGTTCGAAACCTGAATACCAGAAAATCGTAAACTAGAGGGTGAATGCGCATGTCAACCCTTTCGGGCAAGAAGAGGATCCCCATGACGGCCCTGGCCGTGCTGGTCCTGCTTTTCGTTTTCCAGGGAACGGCCCCGGCGGCCCGCCTGGCCGGCAGCGCCCAGCCTGTTTCGACGCTGTCAACGGAATCCCCCGGGGCGGCAAAAGAGAGCGCAGCCCTGCAAAAGCCCGCCGGTGAGGAAGATGAGCCGGCAACGGCCCCCGTGCAGAAAAAGAAGGCCCCGGCCAGGAAAAAAGCGGTCCAGAAGGCCCCCCCGAAGAAAGCGGCGCCAGCGCGGCAGATCGCGGCGAAAGACGGCGGCGAAAATGGCGGCGCCGCCTCCGGAAAGCCCGGCAGCGCGAGCGGAAAACTGGGCAAGTACGTCACCATCGATTTCGACAACGTCGACATCCTCGCCTTCATCAAGTTCATCAGCGAGCTGACCGGGAAGAATTTTGTGGTCGACGAGGCCGTCAAGGGGAAGGTCAGCGTGTTTTCACCGCGCAAGATTTCCTCTGAAGAGGCCTACCGGGTCTTTGAATCCGTCCTCGAGATCCACGGCCTGACGACGGTCCCTTCGGGCGACGTGATCAAGATCGTCCCCAGCCAGCAGGCAAGGGAGAAGAGCGTAGCGACGCGGCTGCGCGCCGAGGGCCTCGGCCCCAATGACCGCGTGGTGACCCAGATCGTGCCGCTGAAGCACGCAAGCCCCGACGACATGAAAAAGGTCCTCGACCCGCTCGTGTCGAAAGCAAGCGTCATTCTCTCCTACCCGCCCACGGGGATGCTCGTTATCACCGACGTCCAGTCCAACATCAAGCGGCTCGTCACCATCGTCAATGCCCTGGATGTGCCGGGCGTGGGCGAGCAGATTCACATCATCCCGCTCAAGCACGCCGTGGCATCGGACACGGCGGCTTCTCTCAACTCCATTTTCCAGCTCGACCAGGCGGCGCGGCGTCCCCAGGCCACGATGACGATGAGGATCATGGCCGACGATCGCACCAACAGCCTCATCGTGCTGGCCTCGGAGGTCTTTGCCAACCGGGTCCGTGAATTCGTCTCGCTCCTCGACCGGGATGTTCCCCAGGGCGAGTCCAAGATGCATGTCTTCCGCCTGCAGTACGCCAACTCGGAGGACCTGGCCAAGGTCCTGATGAACCTGCCGTCGAAAGATGCCAGGCCGGCGGCCGCGGCGCCCGGCCAGCCCGCAGCGATTCCAGGGCTGCGCAGCAAGTTAGCCCTGCTTTCGAGCGACGTGCAGATTGTTTCCGACAAGGCCACGAACACGCTCATCATCACGGCCAACAAGGAGGACTGGCGCATCCTCGAGGAAGTCATCCGGAAGGTGGACGTCGCAAGGTCCATGGTCTACATCGAGGCCCTGATCATGGAAGTGGACGTGAACAAGACCTTCGATCTCGGAGTCGAGTGGCGGGCCGTCAAGGATCTCGGAGCGCTGAGCGGCTTTGACACGGGCCGGTCGGCCGCGTTCGGCGGTTCAGGCGGTTCCGGGGCCGGCGGACAGTACACGCTGTTCCCGGGGACCTCGACGCTGCCGACTTTCCCCGGCGGCTTCTCGCTCGGCGTGCTCGCAGCAGGAATCACGCTCGGCGGGATCACCTTCCCGAATATCGGCGCCGTCATCAATGCCGTGCAGCAGGACGCTCAGGTGCACATCCTCTCGAACCCCCAGCTGCTCACGAGCGACAACGAGGAAGCAACGATCACCGTCGGCAAGAACATCCCCTACATCACGCGGCAGGAGCGGTCGACAACCAACGTGGACTACACGAACTTCGAATATCGGGACGTCGGCGTGATCCTGACCATCACCCCCTCCATCAACACGGAGCGGTTCGTGCGCCTCAAGATCAACCAGGAGATCTCCACGCTTGTCGAGGAGGAATCCACGGTGGGGCTGCCGACGACCCTCAAGCGCACGGCCAAGACGACCGTCATGATCAAGGACAAGCAGACCATCGTCATCGGCGGTCTCATGGGCGACAGCTCCACGCAGCGCAACTACCAGGTCCCGCTGCTGGGCGACATCCCGCTGCTCGGGTGGCTTTTCAAATCGAAGAACACGAAGCGTGAGAAGACGAACCTCTTTATTTTCATCACCCCGCACGTCATCGAAAACATGGCCGAGGCCCAGGCCGTGAGGGAGCTCAAGCGCGAGCAGATCGAAGCGTTCGAGGGAGGGGTGATCAAGAGTTACGGTATTCAAAAACCAGGGGCCGCGGACAAGAAAGTCCAGTAACCGGGATCGGCTGATACGCATGGAAGCAAAAGAAGACAAACGCGATCCCCGGCCCGCGGAGTTACCCGGCCTGATCGACCCCGGCGGAAAGCCCATGGTCGAGCTTCTCGACGAGGCTTTCGGTCCCGTGTCCGAGGGCGGGACGGCGAGGCGCCGTACCATCGGGGAGATCTACACCCACAAGAAGGCCACCGACGAGGTAAGCCAGCTCCGCAGCCTGAGCCTGAAGTTCGGAATCCCCATCCTGCCGGAGCTCCCCACGGACCACATGAGCGTGGAGTTCACCCGAAAGGTCCCCATCCAGTACCTCAAGAAGCAGAAGATGGTGCCCGTGGAGACGCCCGACGCCTTCCTGGTCGCCGTGAACGACCCCTCCAACTTCCAGGCCGTCGACGATCTCATGCGGCTGCTCGACCGCGACGACGCCGAGGTGGTGCTGGCCTCCGAGGGGGCGATCCTCTCGGCCATCAATTCGGCCTATGACATGGGCCGGGATTCGGCGCAGGAATTCATCCAGATCATGAACGGAGATTCGGCCGACAGCATCATCTCCGAGATCGAGGAGACGGCCGACCTGCTCGACGACACAAGCGACGCACCCATCATCAAGCTCGTCAACCTGGTCCTCGCCCAGGCAATCAAGGACCGTTCCAGCGACATCCACATCGAGCCCTACGCCAACTCGCTGAAGATCCGCTACCGGATCGACGGCATGCTCTACAACCTGCTGAACCTGCCGCGGCGCATCCAGTCCTCCCTCGTGTCGCGCATCAAGATCATGGCCAAGCTCAACATCGCCGAGAAGCGCCTCCCGCAGGACGGACGCATCGAGGTCAAAATCGGCGACAAAAGCGTGGACATCCGCGTCTCCGTCATCCCCACGGCCTTCGGAGAGCGGGTGGTGCTCAGGCTCCTGGACAAGTCCCAGGCGCTTCTCACGCTCTCCGACCTGGGGCTGGACGAGGCGAAGGTCACCCAGTTCAACCGCCTCATCAAGTCGCCCTACGGGATCGTTCTCGTCACGGGGCCCACGGGCAGCGGAAAGACGACGAGCCTCTACGCGGCGCTCTCGAAGATCAACAGCCCCGAGATCAACATCATCACCATCGAGGACCCCATCGAGTACCAGATCGAGGGAATCGGGCAGATCCAGGTCAACCCCAAGATCGACCTGACGTTCGCCACCGGGCTGCGCTCGATCGTGCGCCAGGACCCCGATGTCATCCTGGTGGGAGAGGTCCGCGACCGCGAGACGGCCGAGATCGCCATCCAGTCCTCGCTGACGGGGCACCTCGTCTTCTCGACGCTGCACACCAACGACGCCGCGAGCGCCATTACGCGCCTCATCGACATGGGCATCGAGCCCTTCCTGGTGGCCTCGTCGGTCATCGCCATCGTGGCCCAGAGGCTCGTGCGCGTGCTGTGCCCCCGCTGCAAGGAAGCCTACGAGCCCGACGCGGAGTCGCTCATCGACGCGGGAATTCCCCGCAACGCCGTCAACGGCCGGCAGCTTTACCGCCGCAAGGGCTGCAATGCCTGCATGAACACGGGCTACCGGGGCCGGACGGGCATCTTCGAGATCATGAACATGGACGAAGGGGTCAAGAAGCTGATCCTCAGAACGTCGGACTCCAACCAGATCAACGACGAGGCCGTCCGCAACGGCATGTCGACACTGGTCCAGGACGGGGCCCGCAGGGTCCTCGATGGAATCACGACGATCGAGGAGGTGCTCCGCGTGACCCGAATCCTGCACCGCAGCACCAACGCCGTCATCGAGGACGAGGCGATCTGAAGAAGTGTGTGAGTGTTTAAGTGTCTGAGTGATGAAGTGAAGAAAAAAGTGAAAAAGCCCCGGTCGCCTGGAAGGCACCGGGGCTTTTTCCTTTGTGGCTTGGGACTTGTGGCTCTTTCCTCTCGTCCCCTGTCTCTCTTATATTCTCTTCACTCAGACACTCAAACACTTCTTTTCACTCAGACACTTCTCCACTGCCGCGAAGCGGCTCTACCTGCGCCTGCCAGGCGCATTACTTGTACCCTTCCGGATAGACATCGTTCCAGGTGTTGGTCAGCAGCCGTTGCGTCACGCCGGCCGTTTCTTCGACCTTGATCGAGTAGATCTCCCTCTTTGTCTCATTGGGCGGGATGGCCGAAAAGAGCAGCCGCTCGTCATTTGCCGAGAAGGCAATGTCGCTTACGTTCTGTACGGTCGTCGGGTTCGGCCCGTACTGGAAGCCGATCCGGTTGACGAACTGCAGCGTCGGGACCGCAACGATCTGGATGTAGTGCATGATCCCCCATCCAAAGTAGTATTTGATCTCGTAGGCCATCCGGCTTCCGTCGTGGGAGACGACGGGCTGGCTGCCGGCCAGCACGGGCCCCGTGACCGTCCCAGTGGGGACATCCTGCAGGTATATGCCCACGGCCTGGCCCGGCATCGAACCGGTGCCGCGGCCGAACACGATGGTGCTCGCGTTCCAGTGGTCATGACCGAAGTTGTCGGGGGTGTTCGCAGGGGGGGTCGTGATCTGCGTGAGCGATGTCCCGTCCGGCCGGATCCGGTAGATCTTGCCCAGGTTCCTGAAAAGGATCCAATCGCCCGCAAGGGACCAGCGGGGCCGAGTGCCCTGTGCAAGGTCCCTCTCGGATGTGCCCGCGGCGTCGTCCACCTTCCGCACGATGATGCGGTCGAACCCGCCGACGACGCGCTTGAAGGCCACCCACTTGCCGTCATGCGAAACATCGGGCATCGAATCGTCGAAGGTGGTCACAAACAGGGGCGACGGCTGCAGCGGGCTGTCATCGGTGGCCGTCATCAGCTGTCCCCTGCCCGTTTCCTGCGATACGTAGACGACGGAGGCGCACCCCCACGTCATGAGAAGGCAGACCAATAATAATACGAGAAGCTTTTTCATGGGTACCCTCCTTGGACCTGAGATGTATGGTGTATTTTCTATGATGGATGACTGGATCGTTGCCTGTACGCCGGCCGTTGAAAAATCACTTCGGAATGAGCGGGTGGCTGATTGACAGATAAACCAACGGGATATCGTAACGCGCTTGACTAACTAAGTAACGGCAAACCCTTTCCCCGTCAACAGAAAATTGAAGTGATCACCGGCCGTATACCGTCGGGTCCTCGATGCCGGCTTCGCGGAACCCCTTTTTGCGGAGCAGGCAGCTGTCGCAATCGCCGCAGGCCCGGCCCTGGGGGTCCGGGTCGTAGCAGCTGTGGGTGAGCCGGTAGTCGACACCGAGTTCGGTGCCCGTCCGGATGATCTCGGCCTTTGTCATTTTGATGAGCGGGGTACGGATTGCGATTTTCATTTTTCCTTCGACGGCGGCCTTGATGGCCAGATTCGCCATGGCTTCAAAGGCAAGAATGTATTCGGGCCTGCAGTCTGGATAGCCTGAGTAGTCCACCGCATTGACGCCGATGAAGATGTCGGCTGCTTCCAGGACTTCCGCCCAGGCCAGCGCGTAGGACAGGAAAATGGTGTTTCGCGCCGGCACATAGGTCACCGGGATCCCCGATGCGAGTTGTTCCTCCTTTCGGCCGTGGGGCACGGCGATGTCGGCCGTGAGGGCCGAGCCGCCGATTTTGCCGAGGTCGATCCGGACGACGAGGTGCTGCCGCGCGCCGAGGGCGCCGGCCATTTTCCGCGATGCGTCCAGTTCCACGGCATGACGCTGTCCGTAATCGAAGCTCAGGCAGTGGAGTTCGTACCCCTCACGTTTCGCCACGGCCATCGCCGTCGTGGAGTCGATACCGCCGCTCGTAAGGATCACCGCTTTTCTCTTCTTTTCCATCACCGATTCCTCCGACCGTCACGACCCGGATGGGTCCGGTCCCCGCTTCAGTGCCAGCATTCCCGCCATTGCGGCCAGAAGAAGCGCAATATTCAGCGTCCACACGAACCGGTAGGAGCCCAGGGCATCGTAGAGGATGCCGCCGACGATGGGCCCGAGGCCCCCGCCGACGCCCGCGACGAAGAAGTTGAGAAGCCCGTAGACCGACCCCATGCGCTCCCTGCCGAAACGGCCCGAGGCGATGATGGGCAAAATGGGCCCGAGGCACCCGTACCCGAAGCCGAAAATGAGGGCATAGGCAAAGAGCCCCGCCACGGTCGTCACCGAGAGCAGGACGGCCAGCCCCGCAGCCATGAACCCATACCCCAGCATGGCGGAGTACTTCGGATCGGGCAGGCGGTCACTCACCCAACCGAAGAAAAACTGACCGCAAAAGCCCGCAAGACCGATCGCCCCCAGGGAGGAGGCCGCAACAATGCGATCGATCCCGAGATCCAGAGCGTAGGGCACCTGGTGGACAAACGCCATCAGGACGATCATGACCGCCGTCCCCTGGCAGATCGACAAAACCCAGAACCTCAGATCCCTCAGGGCCTCACCGATAGACATCGCCGATGCATTCTCCGGAACCTCGCAGAGAGCCCCGCCTGCATCCGTCGGCAAGGCCGGGTCCCCGTCAGGGCATAGCCCGTAGGCTTCCGGCTTCGTTTTTCCGAGGAAAATCCGGGCGATCAGAATCCCCACCACAAGCAGAACAATCCCCATGAAGACGAAACCGGTCTGCCAGCCGTAATCCTTCACGATCCAACCCACGACCGGGGTCATGACCATCGTGCCGAAACTCACACCCATGGATGCAAGGCCGATGGCCAGCCCCCGCTTGCGCACGAACCACTTGCCCACGGAGGAGTTCCCCACGACGATGCCCGTCCAGGACGATCCCAGGCCGCAGAGCAGACCGTAGGTGAGACAGAAAGTCAGGGGAGTGCCGGCGAAGGCCGACAGGATGAATCCCAGGGCGCCGACGCCGGCTCCCGCCGTGGCGATCCATCGCGGCGCGATGCGGTCCAGGAGCCTCCCGGCATAGATTCCTCCCGCGGCGAAAAAGAGCATGTTGATGGAGGCCGCCAGGGAGATGACGGTGCGCGACCATCCGTTTTCCACGGTGAGCGGCTGCACGAAGATGCCGAAGCTGTAGCGGGCACCGTAGCTGACGGCGTGAAGCAGAAAGGAGCCCGCCACGACGTACCATCCCCAGAAGATCCCGGGATTGGCGTTCTCTTTCGTCTGCGAAAGCATCGGATTATTAACGACGGAACGGCAAGGTTTGTCAATCGGGAACTGGGTATTGGGTATTGGGACATTCTGAATCCGGATGCCCTTCTTCCTCGTCCCTACACCCTAGTCCCTAGTCTCTTCATCGTCTTCACTCAGACACTTTGACACTCAGGCACTCTGACACTTCTTCCGCGTTGCCTTCCTTTACGGGACGGCCGAATTGTGCTACAAAAAGAAATCAACAGGCACCTCCAAGGAACCCATCAGCCCCATGCACGGAAGTCGCACCCGCATCCCCTTTCCGGCCCGGCGTCGAAGGCAAACCAAACGGGACGAACCCTCCTCGTGGCTCAAACCCGAGGCCGAGCCGGCTCTCAACGACGTGCTCGCCCGGATCGGTAAGCCCGAAGAAGAGCCCTTCAGGCCGGACCCCTTCCAGCTCGAGGCCCTCGAGGCCATCGGGCGTTCGGACTGCCTCGTCATGGCCCCCACAGGTTCCGGGAAGACCTGGATCGCCGAGCAGGCCATCCAGAAGATGCTCCGGGAGGGAAAGCGCTGCTGGTATGCCTCGCCGCTGAAGGCCCTGTCGAATTCCAAATGGGTGGAGTTCGGCAACCTCTTCGAAAGCATGAACGTGGGCATCCTCACGGGCGACACAAAAGAGAACACCGATGCGCCCGTCATCGTGGGAACGACGGAGATCCTCCGGAACCAGCTCTACGACACCATGCACGAAGGGCGCGATCTGCCCTTCGACCTCGTGATCCTCGACGAGGCCCACTACCTCGGCGACGAGGAGCGCGGTGTGGTCTGGGAGGAGATCATGATCTACCTGCCCGCGCGGGTGAACCTCCTGCTGCTTTCCGCCACGATCGAAAACGGCCGCGAGATCGCCGCCTGGCTCGAGGGCCTGCGCAGCAAGAAATGCGTCGTCGTCGAGGAGAGGCGGCGTCCGGTGCCCCTTTACCCGCTTTTTCTCCACCCGTCGGGCCGGCTCATGCCCTTCCTCAACAAGCGAAGGTTCTATGACCGTGTGGAGCAGTTTGCCCGCGAGCGGGGGAAGCAGCAGCGCGGCGGCCGGGGGTTCACGCCTTACGGCGAGATCGTCCGTGCCCTGAGGCACTTCAACCTGCTGCCGGCCATTTTTTTCCTCCAGTCGCGGGCCGAGTGCGACAACGCCCTGAAGAGCTGCCGGCAGATCACGCGCCCGGCGAACGCCGAGTTCGACGATGCGCTTCAGGAATTGATCGACCTTACGCCGAGGCTGGCCCAGCACAAGCAGCTCGCGGCGCTTCGCCTCTCCCGGGTCGCCTCCCACCACGGGGGGCAGCTCCCGCCGTGGAAGTTTGTCGTGGAGACCATGATGAAGCGCGGCTACCTCGATGCCATCTTCGCCACGTCCACCGTGGCGGCGGGGGTGAACTTCCCGGCACGGACGATCGTTCTTTTCAACTCGGACTACTTCAACGGGCACGAGTGCGTGCCGCTCGGCGCCACCGGCTTCCACCAGATGACGGGCCGGGCGGGCCGCCGCGGGCAGGACAACATCGGCTTCATGATGCTGGTGCCGGGCCGGTTCATGGACCTGGAGCACGTCCGGAGGCTCGTCTTCACCCGCTCCGAGGACATCGAGAGCCGCATCAGGAACGACTTCTCCATGGTGCTGAACCTGCTTTTGTCCCAGACGATGGAGAACGTCCGCCACATCTTCGAGAACTCGCTGGCGGACTTCCAGCAGGACAAGGAGCGAAGGGAGGGAAAGAAAAGCGCCGCCTCGAGGCTCTGGCGGGCCTTCCAGCGGCACGTGTCGTTCCTCAAGGCCGAGGGGTTCGTGGGCGACAACGACCGGCTCACCGCCGACGGGGTCTGGACCTCCCAGCTGCGGCTCGACCACCCCGTGCTGATCGCCGAGTGCCTGCGGCGGGGGGCGCTCCCGAACGAGGACGCAGCCCTGCTGGCCGCCGTCATCGCGCCCTTCGTCTACGACCGGGGCCAGGACGTCCCCGTGAAAAGGAAAGAACTGCCCAAACGGCTTGTCCAGGCCTACGACCGGGTGGTCGAAACCGTTTTCCCCATGATGGAGAAGCTCGACGCCGAGGGCTTCGGCCTGCACCCCCTGCCCCTGTGGACGGCAGCCGTGATCTACGACTGGGCCCGCGGGCGCGATTGGGACCGGATCGTCGAGCGCTACGGATTTGCCGACGGAGACATGGCCATGCTTGTCTCCCGTACAGCCGACAACCTCCGGCAGATCGCCGCCCTGCGGGACACCCACCCGGATGTGGCCGACCTGGCCTGGAAGGCGCGGGAGTCGCTGCTGAGGGAACCGGTGGTTTTCTGAGACGGTCGTCTCAGAAAACCGTGGCTAGTGGTTAGTGATCAGTGACCAGTGAAAGAGAAAGAAGGGACCAGGGACAACAAATCCCCCCTCTTTCCCCCTTTTGCAAAGGGGGATTAAAGGGGGATTTTTCATGCTTGACAATTTTGTGCGGGCAAGGCTATAAAGACCATTCCGATGGACAAACGGGCCGGATCTCTCCGGCCCTCTTTTTACAGAGAACGCAAGCGTCCCCATCGTCTAGTGGCCTAGGACACTGGCCTTTCACGCCGGCGACCGGGGTTCGACTCCCCGTGGGGACGCCAGAAATCGAGAGGGGATCACCGCCACGGTGATCCCCTTTTTGTTTGCCGTCATTGCGCCGGTTGCGTGCCGAGGGCACGATGGCGGTTTGTACCGGGCGTTTATCGCCAGGTTCGGATGTTGCCGCCGAATCCCAGTACAGAGGATATCTTCCCTGCCGTCTCCAGGAGGCGCGGCAGGTGGTTCTCGAGCATCTCCTCGAGACTGACCGCCTGGCTGATGAAGGACATGCTCAGGGAGGCTTCCACTTCGCCCCGATCATTGAATATGGGGGTGCCGATGGCCCGGAGCCCCGGGATCCATTCGCCGTCATTGGACGCATATCCCCTGGTCCGGACCTCCTCCAGGATCGATTCGAGCTTTTCGCCGCGTTTGCCGATGAACTTCACCGCTTCCCTGTCCTTGAGGAGATCCGTGAGGAGCTGATCGTACCTGTCGCGGGACAGAAACGCGATCATGGCCCTCCCTACGGCCGTCTGGTAGCAGTTCAAGCGGCTTCCCACATACAGATTGGTGTTGAGGATCTTCCGGACGGTGATCCGTTCGATGAAGAGCATCTCCGTGCGATCCAGAACGGCCAGGTTCACATTCTGATCCGTCTCTTTGGAGAGGGCCTCCATGTAGGGGAACGCGGTTTGACGCAGATCCATTCCCGACAGAACGGAGAAACCCAGCGCCATGACCCGCGGCGCCAGGGCGTAAGCTTTCGTGTGGGGATCCAGCGTGACGTAATTCATCGTCAAGAGCGTTTTGAGGAACCGGTGCACCGTCGTCTTGGGCAATCCGGTCCTGGTGGACAGGTCCTGAAGGCTCAGATGAGACTCGCTCGGGGTGAACGATTCGAGGATCGCGAGCCCCCGAACCAGGGAGTTGACACGTTTCGGTTGGGCCATTGGCTGTTCCATATAGTGGGAAGAAGTATTTCATAGTGAAATAGCTTTTTTTCTCCTTTCCTGTCAAGCGAAGGTTTGAAAACCGCTTCGCGAAGGCTACAGGCATCAGGCTTCAGGAAATGAAAAAGGGGCTTTATCTAAACCGATTTGCCTCATCCCTAAACACTGGTCACCACTCCCTCTATGCTCTTCACTCAGACACTTAGACACTCAGACACTTTGTCACTGATAACAGCCATCCACGTCCTAACTCCGATGTGATATAGTGGATTAATTTCAAACGGCGGAGGTTATCGATGGCCCTTCATGAACTGGCAGGGAAACCGGCCCCCAGATCCCTGCTCGTCAATATCCCCCGGCTGGTTGCGGCCTACTATACGAATCATCCCGATGCGAATCGAGATGCAGAGAAGGTTGCCTTCGGCACCTCGGGTCACAGGGGATCATCCTTTCGAAACAGCTTCAACGAGGACCACATCCTGGCCACCGCCCAGGCCATCTGCGACTACCGGGCTTCCCGGGGCATCGACGGGCCGCTTTTCGTGGGGATGGACACGCACGCCCTCTCGGAGCCGAGCTTCGCGACGACCCTGGAAGTCCTTGCCGCAAACGGCGTTGACACCATGATCCAGGCCGGCCGCGGATACACGCCCACACCCGTCATCTCCCACGCGATCCTGACCCATAACCGCGGGAAGAAAGCGCGCCTTGCAGACGGTATCGTCATCACCCCGTCCCACAACCCGCCCGAGGATGGCGGATTCAAGTACAACCCGCCCGAAGGCGGGCCGGCCGACGTGGAGGCGACGCGATGGATCGAGGATCGCGCCAACGAAACCCTGCGCAACAGGCTGCAGGGGATCAAGAGAATCGCCTTCGCTCAGGCCCTGAAAGCCGCCACGACGCACGAGCACGACTACATCGGCCCCTACGTGGACGATCTCGCGCAGGTCCTCGACATGGAAGCCATCCGGGCATCGGGAATCCGGGTTGCCGTCGACCCCATGGGGGGTGCATCTCTTCCTTTCTGGGACCCCGTGGCCGAGCGTTACGGCATCCCCCTGGATGTTGTCAACCGTGACGTGGACCCCACCTTCGGATTCATGACCCTGGACAAGGACGGGAAAATCCGGATGGACTGTTCTTCCCCTTATGCAATGGCGCGGCTCATCGGACTCAAGGACCGCTACGACATCGCTTTCGGAACCGACCCCGACAGCGACCGGCACGGCATCGTGACGCGAAGCGCCGGGCTCATGAACCCCAACCACTATCTGGCTGTCGCCATCTGGTATCTCTTCCAGAACAGGCCCGGCTGGCGGCGTGACGCCGCCGTGGGCAAGACGCTCGTCTCGAGCAGTCTCATCGACCGCATCGCGGCGCACCTCGGCAGGAAGCTCTCGGAGGTGCCCGTCGGGTTCAAGTGGTTCGTCGGCGGACTTCTCGACGGCTCCTGCGGCTTCGGCGGGGAAGAGAGCGCGGGGGCAGCGTTTCTGCGGACGGACGGCACCGTGTGGACAACGGACAAGGACGGGCTCATCATGGGGCTGCTTGCCGCCGAGATCACCGCGAAGACGGGACGCGACCCCGGGCAGCACTACGAGGAGCTTGCCGCGAGATTCGGAAACCCCCTTTACGAGAGGATGGACGTGGCGGCCTCGACCGAGCAGAAGGCTGTACTCGAGAAGCTCTCGCCCGAACAGGTCGGCGCATCGGAGCTGGCCGGTGAGACCATCACGGCAACATTGACCGCAGCCCCCGGAAACGGCATGCCCATCGGCGGGCTGAAAGTGGTCACCCGCGACGGCTGGTTTGCCGCAAGGCCCTCGGGAACGGAAAACATATACAAGGTCTACACGGAAAGCTTCCGGGACCGGGCCCACCTCGCCCGAATCCAGGAGGAAGCGAGGGCCATTATCGACAGCGTCTTCAGGAAAGCAGGAGTCTAGATCCAGCCGACAGTCGACAGCCTACAGCCTACAGCCTACAGCCCAATATAGACAGCCAGGATCCCTTGTTGGCTGTCGGCTGTCGGCTGTCGGCTGTCGGCTGTCGGCTGCTGGCTGTCGGCTGCTGGCTGTCGGCTGCTGGCTGAACAAAAAAATCCCCGGCTTGAGACAAGCCGGGGATTTTTTTGTTCGCTAGCCTCGGCCTTCGGCTTCCCGCCTCCGGCCTTCGGGCTCAGTTTACGGCTTTGTCACAAAGAACATGGCGTTGCGGTTCTTGGCCCAGCAGGCCTCGTTGGATTCCTTGCATACGGGCTTCTCTTCGCCGTTGCTGAAGGCCTTGATCCGCTTCGAATCGACACCCGCCGCCTTGAGCGCCTTGGCGGCCGCGTCGGCCCTTCTCTGCCCCAGGGCCATGTTGTACTCGTTGGTGCCGCGCTCGTCGGTGTTGCCCTCGATCCGAACGTTATGGGCCTTGTTCGCCTTGAGATAATCGGCGTTCTTCTTCACGGCCCCCTTGAACTCGGGCTTCACATAGTACTTGTCGAAGTCGAAGTAGATATTGTCGAACTCCGAGCTAGCCCCCGGGGGAAGCACAGCGGCGGCAGGAGGAGCGGCCGCGGCTGCCACGGCAGGACCGAGGAAGATCTTTTCCACGAAGCCGGCCATGCCGGCGGCGCTTTCAACATCTTTGCCGTCCACAAGGAAACCGCACTGGCCGGCCTTCACGACCTTGTCAAGCAGCGCCCTGCCTTCGCCCTTCGGCGCATCGAGGGTCATGCGGTCCGGGCCGATCAAAACGGCATAGATGCACACGTTGTCCTTCAGGGCGGCCTTCATTGCCTGAGCGGAGGCTACGGCTTTCGGCATTTCGAGTCCATCGCTGAAGATGATGACGGCCGACTTGCCGGCCAGGGGCTTCAGGTCCGCCGTGGCGGCATCGAGGGCCAGCTCCAGGGGGCTTTCCACACCGTAGGTGTTGATCTCGAAGATGGACTTGCCGAGATCTTCTCTCACCCAGGGGGACATCCCGTACCAGAGCTTCGTCATGAAGGGCCGCGTCAGCCAGCGCTCCCCGGCAAAGTCCCGCAGGCCGCCGGTGAGTTTCATGTTGGGGATCGTATCGTTGAACAGCCTCGCCAGGTGCTGCTGGTACTCGATCTTCGTGGTATTCATCGGGTTGGGATAACCGGGATGGGACCACTTGTAGGGCTCTTCCATGGACGCCGAGGTGTCCAGGATCATCTGGAAGTTGTTCGTCTTCTGGACCAGCGCGCCGGACTTCAGTTTCGGGTTGAGGTCCTGTGCGGGGATCGGTGTGATCACCGATGCGCAGCCGCCCAGCAGGGCCAAGCTCAGTACGACAACCAACAACTTGATCATATTTCTGACCATACGTAACCCTCCTTGTGGATAATTCGTTTGAAGTCGTTCAGACAGATTTGCAGGGTCGAGCGCCGAGTGTTGTCTTATAACGCACGTGTTTCAGGATGAGTTATAATATTGCATCGGTCTATGAACCCGACCAGCCGGAAAGAAAATCAGGAATGGTGAAAAATCCAGCGGAGAGTATCTCCCCCGCCCTCCCCCTTAAACTTACTGCTGTCCTATATAAAATTTCTTCGGGAAATTCAACCATTAATATCCCCGCGGGCAAAAAAAACAGGGCGGCGCCTGCCGGGCATATTTTGTGGATATTGTCTGCCGTTTCTGGCACAATTTCGTACCGTTGTGTAAATCGACCCACATGAAAGGAGGATGAACGGCATGAAAGTAGTCGCATTCAACGGCAGCGCACGCAAGGACGGCAACACAGCCATCCTGCTCAACACGGTCCTCGAGGAGATCAAAAAAGAAGGCATCGAGACCGAGCTCTACCAGCTTGCGGGAAAGAAAATCCAGGGCTGCATTGCCTGCTACAAATGCATGAAGAACAAAGACAAGCGCTGTGCCGTGACGAAGGACATCGTGAACGAATGTATTGAAAAAATGATCGCAGCCGACGGGATCCTCCTCGGCTCGCCCACCTATTTTGCCGACGTGTCGGCCGGGACAAGGGCCCTCATCGAGCGGACCGGCTACGTGGCCCGGGCCAACGATTACATGTTCAAGCGCAAGGTGGGAGCAGGCGTCATCGCCGTGCGCAGGGGCGGGGCCATCCACGCCTTCAATTCGCTCAACCTTTTCTTTTTCTACCAGCAGATCATCAATCCCGGCTCCAGCTACTGGGCCTTTGCCATCGGCCGCGACCCCGGCGAGGTGCTCAACGACGCCGAGGGCATCCAGACCATGAAGACCCTGGGGGAAAACCTTGCCTGGCTGCTGAAGAAGGTACGCAGCTGAGACCGGATCGCATCGATCGAAATTTTTCACACAGAGTTGAAATCGACGCCCGGAGTGTCTATAATGATTTCGTATCCCATAAAGGACCCCAAGCCATGTGGACGAAAAAGATTCTTTCACTGCTGCTGATAATCCTGACCCTGCTGACGCTGATCGCCTGCGCAACGACGGGGGACAAGAACCCGCTGCGGTACGAGCCCACGACCCTGCCGGCCGATCACAGGCCCCCGCCCACGTCGGGTGGTCCGTAGGCAAAGCAGAGCGGCAGCGACAGGTCACGATGCATCACAAGCCATCCAGCCGGATGGAGGTGTATATTTTTGTGTTTGCTGAGCCGAGCCAGGATAAAAACCTTTCCCTCTCAACGGAACAACCTGCCCCCCCTTTCCTGAGGAGGAACGCCCCATGCCCCCTTCGCCCGGGATGAACATCGCCGTCGTCGGTGCCGGTATTTCCGGCATCATGTCCGCCTATCTTCTGGACCGCAGGCACAGGATCACCCTCTTCGAGAAAAACGGCTACGTCGGCGGTCACACGAACACGGCCGTCATCGGGGAGGGCCCCGACGCGGGGCTGCCCGTGGACACGGGCTTCATCGTCCACAACGAGCGGACCTACCCGCTCTTCAGGGCCTTCCTGAGGCAGCTGGGGGTTTCGGCAGCCAGGACGGATATGTCCTTCAGCTGCCAGGACAATGCGACGGGCCTGCAGTACAGCAGCCTCGGGCTCGACGGATTCTTCGCCCAGCGCGCAAAC
>CAWHEJ010000014.1:0-229659 GCA_963828305.1 uncultured delta proteobacterium
GGCTGTGGCCGCGCTGTTGTTGCCGCGAATTCCGCAGCCGCAGGAATATCACCTGTTCGCTGACCAGCGCGGTTTTCAGGGCTTTCCCTATTTTGCCGACGTGGTTTCCAATCTCGCTCTCGCAGTCGTTGGATTGTGGGGTCTGGTATTCCTGCTGCGATCCCGCTCCGGGACAGATTCCAACGCCTTTTCTCGACCCGCGGGAACGATGGCCGTTCCTGTTTGTCTTTGCCGGGATGATGCTTACCGCATTCGGTTCCGCGTACTATCATCTTCAACCCGACAACGCATCGCTCGTGTGGGACCGATTGGCGATGACGATCGTGTTCATGTCGCTGGTGGCGGCCGTCATCGCAGAGCGCATCAGCCTGCGAGCCGGTCTCTGGTTGTTGCCCGTCCTTCTGCTGATCGGCATGAGCAGCGTGTTGCTGTGGTACGTGAGCGAAGTGCGCGGCGCCGGCGACGTGCGCTTTTACGTTGCGGTGCAGGCGTATTCGCCTCTCGTGCTCCTGGTCGCACTGTTCTTCCCGCCGCGCTACACGCGAGGATCAGACCTGGCGGTCGTGGTGGGTTTCTATGCCCTCGCGAAAGCCATGGAGATGCTTGACACGCCGATTTTCGAGCTCGGACACATCGTCAGCGGCCACACCTTGAAGCATCTGGCGGTTGCCGGCGGCGGCTACTGGATTTTGCGCATGTTGCAGCGAAGGCGGCCGCTCCCGGGCCTGTCTTCCGACTCCTGACGGCATCCGCGACAGAGGCTTACCCGGAACCATTTCGCCGTAAATTCGCCCGGTGGCCGGAGGCCTTGAGCAAGATAAGGGCAACCGCACATGCGGCTGCCCTTATCGCGTCGAAATGGCTCCTCGGACATGACTCGAACATGTGACCCGCTGGTTAACAGCCAGCTGCTCTACCGACTGAGCTACCGAGGAATTTGTCGGTGCAAAAAATTCGAAAACGCATAGTAATGGAAAGACCGCCCCTTGTCAAGAGCGGTCTTTTGTAAAGCAAAATTTGTTCCCTGCTGCCTACTTGCAGCTCGTACAGACCGTCAAAACGCTCATGGGGACGCCCGTTTTCTTGCTGATCCACTTGAGCTGGTCCTCGGGGGCGAAATAGCGGCCGCACTTGCCGCAGGCCACCATCTTGAAGGACTTGTCCCAGATCATCCGGCGGTCGCCGGAGGCTTCCATCTTCACAAACCCCGTGGGGCACACATAGGCGCAGGAGCCGCAGCCGATGCAGGCATCGGCGACGAACTCGATCTTGGGCTCGGCCACGTTGCGGCCCAGGCCCCGGTCGACGAACTTGAGGGCATCGACGCCGACGATCTCGTGGCAGGTCCTCGTGCAGAGTCCGCAGAGGATGCAGTCGCTGCCCTTGGCGGCCCCCTCGGCCACCTCCACGCCCAGGCTTTCCGCCATGTCGCGGATGGCCTTCGTCGAGGGGTACTTGTAGTAGAGAAGTTCTGCGGCGAGCTTGCGGCTCTCCTTCACCTTGTCGGAATTCGTCCGGACCTCCATCTTGTCCTTTACCAGCGTGTCGCAGGAGCTCGTCACCTGCCACTTGCCGTTGGCCTTTACCTCGACGACGCAGAGGCGGCAGGCACCGAAAGGCATGAGATCCTTGTGGAAGCACAGCGTCGGGATCGGGACGTGGCTGGCCTGGCAGGCATTCAGGATCGTCGCCCCGTCTTTCGCTTCCAACTTCTTGCCATCAATCGTGACGTTCAGCATCGAAATTCCCTCTGTAAAAGTCTATTCAGTCGTTCCATCTTTTCGGTCTCTTCAGTCCTTTCTTTCGACGAAATAGACCAAATAGACCAGATAGACTAGATGGACCAGATTATTCCCAGACCACCAGCCGGTAGCAGCGCAGGCAGCGGTTTGCTTCCTTCATGGCCGCCGTGTCGCTGTACGGGGCCTCGACCTCGGCGAAGCTTTTGACGCGCGCCTTCGGGTCGAGCAGGCTCACCTTCTCCTGGGCGCAGGCATCGATGAAACCCGTTGCGCGCTGGGCCTTTACGTCGATCCCCTTGAAGCTCACCTCGGGCTCGTAGGTCCGGCCCTGGAGGTAGGCGTCGATGCTGCGGGCCACCTTGTTTCCCGAATCGAGGGCCTCGATGAGGGTGGCGGGGCCGGAGACGCAGTCGCCGCCTGCAAACACGTTTTCCAGGTTGGTCCGAAGGGTTTCGGGGTTCACCTCGATGGTGCCCCAGCCCGTCACGGGGACCAGGTCCTTCACAAATCTGAGGTCCGGCTTCTGGCCCGTGGCGGGGACGACCATGTCCGCTTTCACCTTGAACTCGGAGCCTTTCACCGGGACGGGACGGCGGCGCCCGCTTGAATCGGGTTCGCCCAGCTTCATCCGGATGCACTCCACGCCCTTCACCTTGTTGCCGTCGGTGAGCACGCTTACGGGGGCGACGAGGTAGCGAATCTTGACCCCTTCTTCGAGCGCCTCCTCTATTTCTACGGGGTTTGCGGGCATCTCCTTGCGGGTGCGCCGGTAGAGGATTTCCACGTCCTTGAAGCCCAGCCGCAGGCAGCTCCGAGCGCAGTCCATGGCCACGTTGCCGCCGCCGACGATAACGACCTTGCCTTTCGGCTCGACGGGCTTGCCGAGGGCCAGCTCGCGGAGGAACACGGCGCCGTCGACGAATCCCTCATAGCCGGCATCCTCGCCCTTGCAGCCGATCCTGGTGCCCTCGTGGGCACCCACGCTCAGGAAGACGGCCTTGAATCCCTGGGCCGTGAGATCGTCCATGTCGAGCTTCGTGATCTTTTTGTTGTACTGGATCTCGGCACCCAGCTCGCGGATGAGCTTGATCTCGTGTTCGAGAATGTTTTTGGGGAGGCGGTAGTCGGGGATGCCCACGGCGGCCATGCCGCCCCCCTTCGGGAAGGCCTCGAAGATCGTGACCTGGTAGCCCATCCTCCTGAGGTGGTAGGCCGCGGCAAGCCCTGCGGGCCCCGCGCCGACGATGGCCACCTTCTCGGGCCTCTCGGCTGCGGGCTTCTTCAGGGCGCTGGCCCCTGCGGCCAGATCGTTATCGGCCGCCGAGCGCTTCAGGAGCCGGATGGCGAGGGTCTGGTCGATGCCGTTGCGCACGCAGGCCTCCTCGCAGGGGTGCGTGCAGGCGCGGCCGATGACTCCGGGAAGGATGCAGCGCTTGCGGATGAGGTCGAGGGATTCGCCGAACTTGTTGTTGCGGATCAGCTCGATGTAGCCGGGGATGTCGAGCTTTGCCGGGCAGGCCTCGAGGCAGGGAGCCGTGACGGCCACCTTGTAGGGCCTCGTGGTGCCTTTCTTCCCCGAGGTCAGGGCAAGGAAATCATCCTTGTAGTACCGGATGGCATCGAACACGGGGGTGACCGCCGAGGCGCGGCCGAAATTGCACTTGGAGAGCTCCATGACCCCCTTGACGACCCGCTCGATCTCGGCGATATCCTGCTTCTTGCCTTTCCCGGCGATGAGCTCTTGCAGGAGCGCCGCCACCCGGTCGATTCCGATGCTGCAGACGGAGCACTCGCCGCAGGACAGCTTCCTCGCTTCCTTCAGATATGCGAGGGCCAGCGACGGGACGTTCGCAACGGCATCCGCGACGACCATGCCGTTCCAGCCCAAGAGGGCCGTAAAGGACTTGTCGCCCAGCATTTTCGGGACGCCTGCGTCGGCGGCCTTTGCCGCCTTCCCGGTCCGGTTGTCGATGATCTTTCCATTCCAGCTGCTGAAGGATACTGCACTCATTCCCTGTCACCCTATCTTTCCGTTTTCTGTTTTCGTCCCGTGACGTGGAACCTTACCAGGGCTGCATGCAATCGACTTTGTTCAGAAGGATCTCCCACTCACGGTTGACCCGTCCCTGGATCGTTTCGATGTTCGAGGGGGTTAAATGGCGGAACCGCCCCTGGGGCTTCAGATAGTCCCCGACGGGACGAAGCTTCTCCGGAATCTCCATCGTGATCCGGTACTTGCCGTTTTCCACCTCGTAGAGGGGAAATACTCCCGTCTCGACAACCAGGCGCCCCAGCTTCACGGTGATCTCCGAGGCGCAACGCCATCCCGTGGGGCACATGGAGAAGATGTGGATATAGGCGGGGCCCTTTACCGCCTTGGCCTTTTTCACCTTGTTGATGAGGTCGATGGGATAGCTCGGGCAGGCCGTTGCCACGTAGGCGACCTTGTGGGCCACCATGATCTCGGGGACGTTTTTCTTTCCCGTGCGCTGGCCCGGGATGGCCTCGCCGGCCGGAGAGGTCGTCGTGGCCGCCATGAAGGGGGTGGCGCTCGAGCGCTGGATGCCCGTGTTCATGTAGGCCTCGTTATCGAGGCAGAAGAAGATCATGTCGTGTCCGCGCTCCATGGCGCCGGAGAGAGCCTGCAGGCCGATGTCGGCGGTGCCGCCGTCGCCGGCTATCGCAATGGTCTTGACGTCGCGGTCGGCGATCTTTCCTTTGCGCCGCAGGGCCTTGAGGCCCGACTCGACACCGGATCCCACCGCGGCGGCGTTCTCGAAGGCGACATGGATGTAGGGGTGCAGCCAGGCCGTCTGGGGGTAGGCCGAGGAGATGATCTCCATGCATCCCGTGGCGTTGGCGACGACGACATCGTCGCCGAGGGCTTTGAGGAGCAGCCTCAGCGCGAGGACTTCACCGCAGCCCTGGCAGGCCCGGTGCCCGGCGCTGAAATATTCCTTACGGTCCACCAGCTTCGGCGCAAAGATCTCGAAATTCTGTACCGTGTTCATTATTCCCTCACCCCGTAATATTCGTAGGTTTCGTCTTTTTTCTTCTTGGCCCGCTCCACCATGGCGATGAAATCCTCGACGGTGACGTCGCGGCCGCCGAGGCCCATGAGGAAGTCCACGATGCGGGGACGTCCCTTGTCATGGAAAAAGATGGACTTGATTTCCGTGGCCACGGGCCCGCCGGCACCTCCGAAGGAGATGGCGCGGTCCATGACGATGAGGGTCTTGCAGCCCTTGATGGCAGCCCTCAGTTCCTCGACCGGGAACGGTCTCCAGAGGCGAAGCTTCACGAGGCCGACCTTCTTTCCCGCCTTTCTCATCTCGTCGACGGCAATGGAGGCCGTCTCGCCCATGGAGCCCATGGTGAGGATGAGGGTTTCGGCGTCCTTGGCCTTGTACGTCTCGACGACATTGTACCTGCGGCCGAATAGCTTGCCCCACTCGTTGAAGACCTTGACGATCGTTTTCTTGGAGTTCCAGAGGGCCGTGTCCTTGGCCTTCATCGTTTCCGTGAAGATGTCGGGCATGTTGAAGCAGCCCATCGTCATCGGATCGTCCGGGTGCAGGGTGGCAAAGGGCTTGCGATCCGGGAGAAACTTGTTCACCTGCGCCTGGGTGGGAAACTCGAGGGGCTCGATCATGTGGGTGAGCTGGAAGCCGTCGATGTTGACGACGGTGGGCAGCATCACTTCGGGGTCCTCGGCGATCTTGAAGGCCATGATCGAGAGGTCGATGACCTCCTGGCCGTTTTCCGTGAACAGGCAGATCCAGCCGCTGTCGCGCTGGGGCATGATGTCGCCGTGGTCGTTCCAGATGTTGAGCGGCCCCGACACGGCCCGGTTGGCGTTGCCCATGACGACGGGAAGGCGCATGGCCGAGACGATGGGGAGGATCTCGTGCATCAGCATGAGCCCCTGGGAGCTCGTTGCCGTGTAGACGCGGGCCCCCGTGGCCGAGGCGCCGGCGCAGGCGCTGATGGAGGAGTGCTCGGACTCGACGGTGATGAACTCGGCGTCGATCCGGCCGTCGTGGATGATGTCCGCCATGTGCTCGGCGATGTGCGACTGCGGGGTGATCGGGTAGACGGCCGCCACGTCGATATTACAGAGCGCAACGGCCTCGGCCGCCGCAATGCCCACTTCCATTCCAATGCGTTTCCCCATCTTACTCCTCCTCCTCAACCATCGAGATGGCGCCGGGCCAGCACTCGTGGGCGCAGATCCCGCAGCCCTTGCAGTAACCCAGGTCCGCCTGGAATAAGCCCTCGGCGTCCTCCTGAATGCACGCCTCGGGACAGAAGATATAGCACATCCCGCACTTGATGCATTTCTTCGCGTCCAGGATGGGCCGCTGGGCCTTCCAGCTTCCCGTCTTGTAGTTGGCGGCATTGCCCGGTTCGAACACCATGCAGCCGGGGGTCACCTCGTGCCATTTTTCGGGCCACTTTTTCTGCTCTGTCTTTTTCTTTGCCATATCTCGACCTCGCATGGATTACGCGGCTTTTGCCGGCTTGGCTTCGTTGTAGGCCCGCTTCATGGCGGACATGTTCTTCCCCGCCACCCGGCCGAAACGGTGCTCGAGGGGCGATTTCATGGAATCCATTTTCAGCACACCCGTCGCCTTGAGGACGGCGCCCAGCATAGTCGTGTTCGCAATGGGAACGCCAAGCTCTTCCCGGGCGATGTGCGTGGCATCGACGGTGACAAGCTTCCCCTTGTAGTTGAGAGCCTTCCGGATGTCGGCGGCCGTCTTGGACGTGTTGACGATGAGGGTCCCGTCGGGCTTGAGACCGTCGGTGACGGGGACGAGGCTTACGAGGCTCGGGTCCAGGACGACGACCACATCGGGGCGGTAGATGCCCGAGCGGATCTTGATGGGCTTGTCGGAGACGCGGTTGAAGGCCATGACGGGCGCTCCGCGCCTCTCCGGCCCGAATGCCGGGAAGCCCTGGGCGTATTTCCCGGCCTCGATGGCCGCCAGTGCCAGCATCTCGACGGACGTAACTGCCCCCTGGCCACCTCTTCCATGCCATCTGATCTCGATCATCGGTGATTCTCCCCCGGAAAAATTTGCGTAATGAACGAATACGGACTGTAGGTACTTCGTTTACAGAGGATTTCCCCATATCCGAATCGGGTTTCCCTGTCAATACCAAAGTGGTAACTTTTCAGATGTTTTTGTCCTTTTCGCTGGTGATGCAGAACAGCTCGGCCTCACTCCGGGGTGGATATAAGGGCCCGTTATGTGTTAGGTTTTGTCGGGAGCGGAAGGAGAAGGGGTATGAGTTTTCTGATCGGGTTGATCTCCGGGATTTTTGGCGGGCTCGTGGGGCTGGGCGGGGGGGTGGTCATGATCCCCCTGATGACGCGGCTGCTCGGCATTCCCCAGGCAAAAGCCCATGGCACGAGCCTCGCAATCGTCATTTTCGCCGGGCTTTCAGGGGCTTGCGCCTATGCCATGAAGGGAACCATCGATCTCACGGCAGCCCTGATCCTGGCTGTCACCGCATCCATCACGGCCCGGGCGGGTGCCCGTTACTGCGCGGTCCTTCCCGCATGGAAGCTGAAGCGCTACTTCGGCTGCGTTCTTCTGGCCGTAGCGGCCCTTCTGGCGGCAAAACCGTACCTGGGGGCCATGGCGGTCATGTCCCTGACGGGCGCACCCGCCATTGCCGCGCTTGCGGTAACCGGCCTTGCGACGGGTTTCATCGCGGGGCTGCTGGGAATTGGCGGCGGCGCCTTCCTGATCGCAGGGATGGTCCTCTTCGTCGGGATGGGCCAGCACATCGCACAGGGAAGCTCACTGCTGAGCATGGTGCCCGCGGCAGCCGTCGGCTCCTGGACCCACTGGCGCCACGGGAACGTGGTCACCAGTATCCTGCCGGGGCTGGCCACCGGGATCATCATCGGGGCCTTCCTGGGGGGAGTGGCGGCCAATCACCTGCCGGAGCAGACCCTGAGGGTCCTCTTTGCCGTCGTGCTGACCTGGCTGGGAGTGGACCTGATCAGGAAAAGCCGCCGACCTGTCAATGATACCGCCTCATGCCCGCATTAGAAAACCCATAGGCAGGCTTATGAAAAGGAATTCGATCCGCCCGCCCGCTTACATGCCGCGGCGGAATTCCATCGCCTTGGCCAGCGTCATCTTGTCCGTGTAACGAAGATCGCCTCCTACGGGCACCCCGAGGGCGATCCGGGTGACTTCGATCCCTTTGTCTTTCAAGAGCCTCGTGATGAGGAGCGCCGTCGCCTCCCCCTGGACGCTGGGGTTGGTGGCCAGGATAATTTCCCGGACGCCGCCCCGCTCCAGGCGCTCGGCAAGCTCGCGGACCCGTATCTGATCGGGACCGATCCCGTCCAGGGGGGCAAGTGCCCCGTGAAGGACGTGGTAGGTGCCGCGGAAGCTCCCGCTCTCCTCGATGGCAGTGAGCGAGTCGGGGTTCTCGACAACGCAGATCCGCTCCCGGTCCCGTGCCGGGTCGGTGCAGACGGCGCACAGCTCGCCCTCGGCCAGGTTGAAGCAGATCGAACAGAACCGTATCTTCTCCTTCACGTCGACGATGCTTTCGGCAAGCCTTTTTGCCTCTTCGGTGGACCATCGCAGAATAAACATGGCCAGGCGCGTGGCCGTCTTCTCGCCGATCCCCGGCAGGCGGCCCAGCTCCTGGATGAGTCGCTGAATGGGCGCTGCATATCCCGTCATGGCACGCGCCCTCTCACATCATGCCGGGAAGCTTCATCCCGCCGGTGACCTTCGCCATCTCCGCCGAGGCTATTTCCTGGGCCTTGCGGACCCCTTCGTTCACCGCCGCGATGATGAGGTCCTGCAGCATGTCGATGTCGTCGGGGTTGACGACGTCTTTTTCGATCCGGATGGCCATCAGCTCGAACTTGCCGTTGACAACGGCCGTCACCATACCGCCGCCCGAGGTGGCTTCCACCGTCTTCAAGGCGAGCTCCTCCTGGACCTTCGCCATCTTCTCCTGAAGCTTCTGGGCCTGTTTCATTAAATTCTGAAAATTCAAAACGACTACCTCCCGATCTGGTCTGTCTGGTCTATCTGGTCGTACCGCTAGCGCCTGCAAAACGCCTTAGCCTTAGGAACGGCTCTGCTGGCTGTCGGCTGTCGACTGCATACTGCCGCGCAGCGGCCTATTTTTCCTTGACGATAACCTCCTGCACCTCGGCCCCCTCGAAGACATCCATGACCTTCTGTAGAAGCGGGTGATTCAGGGCCTCGCGGCGGATGTGGTTGGCCCGATTCTGGCTCGGGCCGTTTGCCTCTCCGGGCCCGTTGTCGATCGTTTCCACGGACAGGGTCACGGGCTGGCTGAAGAATTCCCGGGCCATTTCCTCGAGCTTTTCCCGCTGGGGTTTCTCTTCGAAGAAATCGAGGAAGAGGTAGCCCTTCGGGAAGCCGATCGTCAGCACCCCGTCGTCGAACGCGAGGAGTTTCCCCGGTTCGATCTTCGCCCAGAGGGGCTGGTTTTTTCTTTTCACGAACTGCTTGAAATCGCTCCAGCGCCCCTCGGCACCCTGCGGTGCCGGTTCCCGGACGACGGGCTCGCCTGCCCCCTCGTCGAGCAGCGTCCGCTCGGGGGGCGGCAGGTAGGGCTTCTGCGGAGCGGAGAGCCCGGCCGGGGCTTGCTGCCCGAGTCGCTTCTCGATCCCCTCCATCCGCAAGAGGATTTCGTCGACGGGGATCAGGGGCTCCTGCCATGCCATCTTGACGGCCGTAAACTCCAGGACGAGCCTGGGGTTGAGGCTCTTTCTCATCTCCTCCTCGCCGGCCATGAGCACGTCGAGCAGGCGCTGCAGCGTTTCCCGCGAGACGGATGCAGCCTGCCGCGTGAGCTCGGCCACTTCGTGATCCGACAGCTCCAGAAGGTCCCCTTCTCCCGCCGTGATCTTGACGAGAAGCAGGTTGCGGAAGTGGGCAAGCATCCTCTCGTAGAAGACCTTGAGATCGGCCCCGGCATAGAAGGCCTCGTCGATGGTCCCGAGGCAGGCGCCTGCATCCCGGCCCAGGATGGAACGGGAGAGATCGAAGAGGTATTTCCGGTCGCCCATCCCCAAAAGGGCCTCCACATCGGCATCGCCGATGTCGGTGCCGGCAAAGGAGATGGCCTGATCGAGGATGCTCTGGGAGTCCCGGAGGCTGCCCTCGCCGCCCTGGGCGATCCAGGTCAGGGCCTGGTCGCTTACCTGGATGCTCTCCCCTGCGGCAATCTTTCGCAGGGTGGCCGTGATCTCCTTGAGGGAGATGCGCTTGAACTCGTAGCGCTGGCAGCGCGACAGGATCGTGGCGGGGATCTTGTGGGTTTCCGTGGTGGCAAAGACGAAGATGACGTGGGGCGGCGGCTCCTCGAGCGTCTTCAGCAGGGCGTTGAAGGCCTCCTTGGTGAGCATGTGCACTTCGTCGATGATGTAGATCTTGTAGCGCGACGAAGAGGGGGAGAACTTCACGTTCTCCCTCAGCTCGCGGATCTCGTCGATGCCGCGGTTGGACGCCCCGTCAATCTCGCGAACGTCCATGGAGATGCCTTCCGTGATCTCCCTGCAGTTCGCGCAGGCGTTGCAGGGGATCTCGGAGGGGCCCTTCCCGCAGTTGAGGGCCTTGGCCAGGATTCGGGCCACCGAGGTCTTTCCCACGCCGCGGGGACCGCTGAAGATGAAGGCGTGGGCCACCCTGCCCAGGCGGATCGCGTTGCGCAGGGTCGTGACCACGTGATCCTGTCCGACCACGTCCTCGAAGACCTGTGGTCTCCACTTTCTGGCTAGGACGAGATATTCTACCATGGCCCCGGTATGATATATAAGGATAGCCAGGCTTGCCGTAGCACACGCCGGTTCCTGCTACCGCTGCTTCCTTCCGGACCTGACGGGGTTCACAAGTCGGCGTTGCACGGGGCCCGGCTATCTTTCCTGTAAAAGCCCCTTTCCCTGTATTCCCTCTCCCCTCCGAGGGAGAAGGCCAGGGCGAGGCGGCCTTGTATGAACTTTAGAAGACTTCGCCGCGTCGGGCAAGTATCTTTTCCACATCCCCCCGGATTCTCCGGAGGTCGCTTTCAATCACGTTAACGCTCTGGCGGGCAAAGACGCTCATGTCCTTGAGGCCCGAGCCCGTGAGCATGAGGACGACGGGGTCCTCTTCCCCGATTTTCCCTGCGGCCCTGAGCTTTTTCACGGCCGCAAGGGAGGTGGCCGCTGCGGGCTCGACGAAAAACCCGGCTCCGGCAAACCTTCGCTGGGCATCGAGAATCTCTTCTTCCGTCACATCCTCGGCAAGCCAGCCATACTGCCTTGCCTTGAGAAGAATCTCGTCGCCGCCCGGCGGATCCCCCGAGGTGATGGCCTCGGCGATCGTATCCCCGCCCGATACGGGGATGATCCGGTCCCGGCCCTCCCGGATGGCCGAGACGACGGGGTTCACGTTTGCCGCCTGGACGACGATCATCCTGGGAAGCCGGTCGGTAAGCCCCGCCTCCTTCAGCTCCCGGTACCCCTTGAAGACCCCCCGGAGGTGCCCGCAGGCCGACGTGGGCACGGCGATGAAGGCGGGCACCCTTCCCTCGAGCTGCTCGACCATCTCGAAGGCCGCAAGCTTGTAGCCCTCGACCCGGATCGGGCCGTTACCGGAAACGATCCGGAGGTTGAACTCGGCGGCAAGCCCCAGGACCTCCCTTTTCATCAGGGAGTAGTCGGGGGCGGTGACCTTGACGACCGTGGCCCCGTGGATGGCCATGGCGCGGATCTTCTCCTCGGGCGCATAGTGCGGGACAAAGACGACGGCCCGGATCCCCGCGCGCGCCCCGTAGGCGGCCATGGAATGGCCCATGTTGCCCGTCGAGATGGTGGCCGTCACGGGCTCCCCCATCTGCCGGGCCATGGCGATCGTGGTGAGAGAGCCCCGGTCCTTGAAGCTCCACGTGGGGTTCATGGTCTCGTTTTTCAAGAGCAGCCGGCCGATCCCGGTAAACTCCGAGAGGGCCTTCCCCGCGGGAAGAAGCGGCGTGTCGCCTTCGCCAAGCGTCAGATCCCCGTCGATTGCGACGGGAAGAAAGTCGGCGAAGCGCTCCCAGAGGCGCCGGCCCGGCCTCACGCGGGCACGGGTCAGCCCTTCGATCCCAACCTCCAGGGACTCGCCGTTGTCGGCGAACTCCTCGATGCGTTCGAAGGGGAAGGCCTGGCCGGAGATGGTGGACTGCAGCCTTTTCACGACGGTAACCGTACCCCGGGCCCCGGGAAAGAAAAACGGCTGGCAACACCCGATCGCCGCCGTTTCTTTATTTTCTGGCGGAGAGAGGGGGATTCGAACCCCCGGTGCACCTTTAAGGGGCGCACACACGATTTCCAGTCGTGCCCATTCGGCCGCTCTGGCATCTCTCCGCAATTTCCCGTATCAGCGAAGAGGGGCCCCCGGCGGGGGCCCTCTTTTCATCAGGGCGTCTCTTACCAGTTTCCTTGACTTTTGTCCATACCCATCTGTCCATATCCCTCTCGGGGGATTACGGGCGGCTGGCAGAGTTGCATCCCGCTGAGACGCTTGCGAAAAACGGGCCGTTCCCCATAGGTGACGATTGCAAGAGCATCGGAAGAGCAGAAGATCAGAAGAGCGGAAACCAAGAAAGGCCCGGCAGACAAAGAAATGGCGGAGAGAGGGGGATTCGAACCCCCGTGAGAGCTGTTAGGCCCTCAAACCGATTTCGAGTCGGTCCCGTTATGACCACTTCGGTATCTCTCCGCTTACTGACCGTTTCATAATCGTTTTTCGCGGAAAAATCTACTCAAAATTTCGCTACATGCCTCACGGAGGACCCCATCGGTAACGTCTACCCGGTGATTGAGGCGGACATCCTGCAGCACCCCGTAAAGCGAAACGACGGCGCCGCTCTTGGGGTCGCTCGCCCCGAATACGAGCCGTGAAACACGGGCGTGGATGAGGGCGCCTGCGCACATGAGGCAGGGCTCGATCGTCACGTAGAGCGTCGTGCCCGCAAGGCGGTAGTTCCCTTCCGCGGTAGCGGCCCTGCGCAGGGCGAGGATCTCGGCGTGGGCCGAGGGGTCCTTGAGGCCGACGGGCCCGTTGTGGGCCGAGGCGATGACCTCGCCGCCCCGAACCATGACGGCACCCACGGGCACCTCGCCCGCCAGCAGGGCTTTTTCGGCCTCGGCGAGGGCCAGCCTCATGAATTTTTCATCGCGATCCATGGCGCATCCTGCAGCGGCTGCCGGCTTGGCAGCAAACTTGCTTTATTTCAAACTGTTGACTATATACGGGGTGTTGTCCGTGTTTGGAATGAAAAAGTTTCGAAGGTGGAAAGTGAGAAGTTTGGATCAACTCCCGGCCAATCGAATGCTTCCAGTTTCTCCGAAGTTCCTGACTTCCGCTCTTCTTAACTTCTATCTTTTCCCAGGGTGAGACCAGATGATTACGAAAAAAGTTTTGATCCGATTCCTCCTGGCCTCCTGCGTCTTCCACGTGGCATTCCTGTCCCTGGCGGGAATGCTGATCTCCGGCGCCTCCTCGCTTCCCTTCGAGACCTTCACGGTCCAACTGGCCGACCTGTCCATGAAGGAGGCCGACGACAGCAGGAAGGCGGAAAGAAAAAAGGACGTCTCCCTCGACAAGCCCCTCAAGGAGAAGGCCATCGGCCCCGAGGAAACGGTTGATCTCGCAGACTCCTCCGGGAAGTACCGCACCTACCTTCGTGACCTGCGGCGCAGGATCGAGTCCCTGTGGGCCTACCCCCAGGACGCGTACTCGCGAAACGAGACGGGAACGGCAGTCGTTCGCTTCTCGATCCAGAACGACGGGACCCTTGCGGAAACCGGCATCGTCTCGTCATCCGGTTTCGAGTCCCTGGACCGCGGGGCGCTTGCCGTCGTGCAGGCCGCGGCCCCCTACGCCCCTTTCCCGGAAACCTTCAGCCTGTCGACGCTGCACATCGTGGCGAAGTTCGAATACGACCTGGACTGACCTCCGCTTGTTGACGGCAGGCGCATCCGGTGCCAAACAGAAGGTAAGAAGGTCAGAGGGTAAGAACGTTGGATGGGCCGGTTGCCTGATTCCATCTCTGTGCTGCTCCAACTTTCTCACCTTCTCACCCTCTTACCCTCTGGCTTAAAGGAGAGGCGTCATGGATGACCCCAACATCACTTACGCCCGCGAGATCGTGGCCAAGGACCCCATGGCCGTTTTCCTGGGCATCGAGATCGAGGAGGTCCGGCGGGCCTATTCCCGTCTCTCCGTCGTGATCAAGCCCGAATACCTCAATGCCCACAACCGGGCCCACGGGATGATCCTCTCGGCCATGATCGACCAGGCGTCCGCCGTGGCCGCAAACTCGATGGAATACGACGTCCTGCTCGTGGAGCTGAAAATCAATTACCTCGCAGCCGCCACCCCGGGGGAGCGCATCACGGCCGAGGCAAAACCCGTTGACATCAAGAAGTCCCTCAGCCTCTGGACCGTAGATGTGCGCGGTGCCTCGGGCACCCTCGTCGCCACCGGGCAGGCCCTGGGCTATCACCGCCTGCGTGAAAAGAAAGAAGTGAAGAAGAGCGGAAGTTAGGAAGAGCAGAAAAATAAAAACCCTTTCCCTTATCCGCTCTTCCGCGCTTCTTATCCTCCTAGCTTCCTTCTTTTCCCTCCCTGTCGACGACGCAATAAAAGCCCGTCCCTCGCATGGGGGGCAGGAAGCATCGGTTGTCGGACAGGCAGGTTGCCTTCCGCCGGTCTCCGCTTTTCCACCGGTTGACGAGGCCCGGCTCCCGGATGAAGGGGCGGCTCATGGACACAAAATCGGCGATGCCCTCCTTCACGAGGCCTTCGGCCACCTCGAAGGAACGGATACCGCCAACGAGCGCCAGGGGAATGTTCAGCTTCGCCTTGAAGGTCCGCGCGGCATCCCGGAAGTAGGCCTCCTGTTCGACGGAATCGATCTTTGCGCGCGACGGGCTGAGCTTGCCCGAAAGGAGGGTTCCACCGGAAAGCTCGATGGCGTCGGCGCCGGCCGATGCGATCATGAGCGCCGCCTGCAGTGAATCTTCCCTCGTGAGGCCCCCTTCGAGGAAATCCTCGGAATTCATCTTCACCAGGACGGGGCAATCTCTACCCGTGGCACTCCTCACCGAGGCGAGGATGTCCAGGACAATGCGGGCCCTGTTTTCGATCGTGCCGCCGTAGCGGTCGGAGCGGCGGTTAAACCAGGGGGAGAGAAACTGGCTGAGCAGGTAGCCGTGGGCGGCATGGATCTGGACCCCGTCGAAGCCGGCCTTCTTTGCCCGGAGGGCCGCCTCGCCGTAGGCCTTGATCGTGTCTGCGATGTCCGCCTCCGACATCTCGCGACGCCGCGTTTTCTCGGGGCCGCCTGCAAGCGACGGGGCCAGGGCCGGCTGCCCCGTGAGCTGCGTGCCGGCCAGATGGCCGCCATGGGCAAGCTGCAGAACGATCCTCCCGCCCTTGCGGTGGACGGCATCCGTCATCTCGGGCAAGCCCGGCAACGAGATCGTCGCGGTGAATGCCGAGCTGGCCCCGCACCGCAAACCCCTCGGGCCTGACAAAGGCATGGCTCGAGACGATGAGCCCCACACCGCCTTCGGCGAGCCCTTCCATGAGCCGGACGAGCTCATCGGTACAGCCGCCGTCGGGCGCGGCGAGACCCTCCCAGGTGGCCGAGCGGATGAAACGGTTCGGCAGTTTCAGGGAACCGATCTGCGCGGCCTGGAAAAGAATGGAATCGATCATGCCTCCTCCTGTGTGTTCTCAATCGCGGATATCCTGTTGACAAGGCCGCCGGCGCCCGATATGTGAAACAGGGGTCCTGCCGGGGCCTTTCATTTCCTATCCCATAGAAGGACGCCCGTCAAGGACAGCGGCATCGACACCCTATTTCCATCACAGGAGGGACGGTCATGGAGTTTCAGAACATCACCTTCGAAAAAGTCGATTCCGTCGGCATCGTCACGCTGAATCGCCCGGGGAAAAATAACGCCCTGTCCATCGCCCTGATCGGGGAGATGAACGGCCTGCTTGCCGGCATCGCGGCAAGCCGTGAGGTGAAGGTGCTCGTCCTCAGGGCCGCCGGCAAGAACTTCTGCGCGGGCCACGACCTCGCCGATCTGGCGGGAAAGGAGATCACCGTCTGCAATACCATGTTCTCGACCTGCGCGGAGATGATGCTGCGGCTCCAGCGCCTCCCCCAGCCCGTGATCGCCCAGGTCCAGGGGATCGCCACGGCGGCGGGCTGCCAGCTCGTGGCGGCCTGCGACCTCGCCGTCGCCGAGGAGGGGGCCCGGTTCGGGACCCCGGGGGTCAACCTCGGCGTCTTCTGCTCTTCGCCTGCCGTTTCCATCGTCCGGGCCGTGGGCCGCAAGCGCGCCCTGGAGATGCTCTTCACGGCGCGGCTGATCAGCGCCCGCGAGGCCGAGCAGTGGAACCTCATCAACCGCGTCGTCCCCGTCGACAGGCTCGAGGCGGAGACGATGGAGATGGCCCGGCACATCGCACGGGCGAGCCTCTCGTGCCTGGCGATCGGCAAGCAGGCCTTCTACACCCAGGTAAACCTGCCCGACCCGGCGGCCTACGATCTCGCGTCGAACGTCATCGTGAACAACTTCTTTACGGAGGACGGCAAGGAAGGGGTTGCGGCGTTTCTGGAGAAGAGAAAGCCCGTATGGAAAGACCGGTGACGGAAGAAGGATCGAGGAACGAGGGACGAGGAAAAACGACAAAGAAGAAATCGCGAACCCGACTCGCAGAACACGAAAAGAATAGCCCTCCGTAAAGAAGCCCCCGGGATCAGAAAATCCCGGGGGCTCTGCACTTTGGCTATCTGAAGGCATAACAAACCGCTGAGGGCAAGGGATCTGCGATTTGAAAGCGGGTCGCCTTGCCCTCATGTGGTTTAACGACATGGGTTAAATTCACCCCGAGGGCTTTCCCCCAGAGCTGCGCACGCAAAGCGCCCATAAGCCTCGGTGTGGAATCTCTCTGCGGGGGCTGGCCATCTCGCCATTTGGGGAGCGGCAAGGCAACGGGACCGTTTTGAGAGGCTGCCAGTAAAAGAAAGGCGTAGGCGGCCACAACAAAGCTTGAGACGGCCTGCACGGCACTTTCGGTTCTGACCTGAGCCTCGCCCACCCCCAGGACGGTCTTTTCATCCCGGAAGTTGATTTCGATCTCCCATCGCCACACATAGGCCTGCAGCAGCTTCTGAAGGGGCAGCTCGGGGTCCGAACACACCAGATACACCGGATCGCGGTAGAGGAGCTGGGCCCCTTTTCGGGGGCGATAGGCCAGGGGACGAATGGCCACGACGCGCACATCGATGTTGCCCGCCCCCTTCCAGCGCACCGGCGCCAGGGTTTTGATCTCGAAGCGCTGCAGCGTTCCGGAAGCCCAAGCCTCGACCTCGCACCAGGGGATCGAGGGATCCTGCCTTATCTGCTCGGGGCTCTGAAGGGGGTCGCCGTAAAACCGTTTGCGTCCCCGTCTGGGACTGGCATCCTCCACAGGGACAGCGTAGAGCCGGGCATCTTTGCGCAGCCGCCCCACGGCGACGCTCTTATCGGGCAGGGCCCGAAAGACGGTCTTGTTGGTAAAGGTGCCGTCCAGGGCCACAACCAGGTGTCGCTCCCCTTGTCCCTGCCGATTCATCTGGTCCCTCAAGACCGCAATCCGATCGGCACCGACCCTGCTCACTTTCATTATTTGCTGAAGCTCCCAATAGGTTTGCCACTGCTCGGCCGGGGCTTTCTTCTTGGGCTTGGGCGGAAGCGGGCTGTGATGCCAATCCACGGGAATGGCCCGGGCCCGAGAGGGTCCCGGCCCCTCCGGCAGCGCCGCCGAGAGCTGCACGAACCGCTGCGCCCAGACAAAGTTGTTGCAAAAGGGCGGCCCCAGCGGGTCTCGCTTCCAAGCCGCCCCGTAGACCTTGCGGCCCCGCTTATGGATCAGGGTGTCATCCATCAGCACCACCAGCGGCTCCTCGTCCCCCAACCGCGCAAGCACCGATCCCAGCGCCGGGGCAAACAGCCGCTTCGCATCGAAGCGCTCCTGCTCAAAGAGCCGGTATGCGGCCGACCAGTCGAGCCCCTGCTGGGCCGAGGCCGTCAGCATGCCCGTCACCGTGCGACGGCCCAGCCCCACAAGCGAACTGAGCGCCAGGGTGCGGGCCCGTCGCCACGTGCGCTCCTGCACAAAAGCCTCCCGCGCCTGTTCCCAGAGCGCATCGAAGCCCTCGATTAGCCCAGGCGTTTTTTTTTCATCGCACTCGGGGGGACCTTCTGCCGCCGAAGCACCAGCTGCGCCTTGTCCTCGATAATCCACTCGACCACCTCGCCGCGCTCAAACTCCATGGCCTGCGCCACCGCGGAAGGGAAGTTGATGTACCACTGCTCGCTTTCCTTGCGCTTGATCAGCTGCACCTTGGTTGGATAGCCCATAGGTCCTCCTTTCGCTATATTCTAGTCATATGACTAGACAACAGGAGTCAGAAAAAGTCAAGGGATTTTCTCCCTTGACCTTCTCTGTATCTAGTTAAAGGCCAAACTGCAGAGCCCCCGGGATCAGAAAATCCCGGGGGCTTTTGTTTGACTGTTTCCTTGATCTCGGAACCTTATGCCGTGCGTTTCGTCGAATCGATGTACTCGACGATCTTTTCGCCGAGCTTCTTCACCGTGCACTCGAAGCGGTCCTCGTCGGTCTCCAGCAGCGTGAGGCGGAAGCCCAGAAGCGGCGTGAAGAATGACGTCAGCGGCACGACACAGATGCCCGTCGAGCCCAGCAGGTGGTAAACAAACCGTTTGTCGAGCTCGATGTTGTCGGAGGTGAGCTTTTCGATGAACTGCCGGATCTCCGAGTTCTCGATGGGGAGTGTCTGCTTGTTGTTCAGCACGGCCTCGTTGAAGACGACGGTCATGTAGAAGGCTCCGTCCGTGCGGTTCACGACAATGTAGGGCACGTTTTTCAGGATGTTGTAGGCCATGTTCGAGAGCTTCTCGTAGCGCCGGATCCGGGTATTCAGGTATTTTTCGTACTCCGGGTGGGTCATGACCTTCGGGATCGACATCTGGGGAAGCGTGGTCGAGCACACCTCGGACATCTTCTGCTGCAGGATGGCGTTGGTGTAGCGCTGGAAGGTCTCGTCCTTGTCGGCGTTGTAGAACTCGATCCATCCGCAGCGGGCCCCCGGCCAGGGAAACTCCTTGGAGATGCCCTTCATGCTCATGGCCGGGACATCCTCGACGATGTCGGAGAGCGGGCAGGCGATCTTGCCGTTGTAGACCATGTTGATGTAGGTCTCGTCGAAGACGAGAAAGAGGTCGTTCTCCTTGGCGATACGGACGATCCGCTTGAGCGTCTCCTCGTGGTAGACAAAACCCGTGGGGTTGTCGGGGTTGATGACGAGGATCCCCACGATGGCCTTGTGGTTCTTCACCTTCATCTCCAGCTCGTTCATGTCCGGGTGCCACTTGTGATAGGGGTTCATCCGGTACGTGTTGGGCGGGAACGAGGCGTGGAGCACCTCGGCAAGGAAATGCGTCGAGTAGGTTGGCTCCGGGAGGATCACGCGGGCATCCACGCGGATCGCGCTGTAGCATCGTGCTATGGCATCGCCAAGCCCGTTGAAAAACAGGATGTCGTCAGGGGTGATCTGCGTCTTGCCGCGCTTGTTCACGAGCCCGGCCAGGAACTCCCGCGTCTCGTCCATTCCCTGCGTGGGGGAGTAGCCAAACGACTTGTTGTCCCTGATGATCTCGATGAGGACGTCCTTCATCCACTCCGGAATCTGCTCGCCCTTCTGGACGGGGTCCCCGATGTTCTCCCAGGTCACTTCCATGCCGCAGGCCTTGAGACGGTTCGCCACCCCGACGATGTTGCGGATTTCGTAGGTGAGCCCGTTTCCTCTCTTGGCGATGTCGAATCTCATAATGAACCTCTCCCGGCACCCCGAGGCGCCACCCTGATGTAACGGCAGGTAACTGTTTTGTTCCTCCGGGTCCGAATCCGAAACCCGCTGTCGAAAAAGCCGATTCCACAGGGAAAATGTAAAGTATTCCCGTCGTTTAATACAATTGAGAGAAAATTTCTACTGAAATTTTCATTTCCCGGTTTCCGGGGGTCATGCCGTCGTGAATCGCCGCGGTGCGGTCGACTGAAAGCCTTGACCGGCGCTGGTGACCGGGGGCGCGTCCCGCAGGCCCCGCCTTGCAGACTGGGTTTAGGGCGCGCAATCCTGTCTGTTTATTTCCTTGCCGGGAAGCCCGCCCTGCGGGCGGAGTGCTTCACATCCGTGTTGAAATCTCCCCGTGTTTGGTGTAGTCTCAGCGGGCGGATTCGCAAAAAAAGCACGGTCCATTCTCATCGAGCGATTGCCCGGGGAGCCCCGGCATTCGGTCGGGTCAGCACAAAACACAGGCAAACGGAAGCTATGGCAACGGAGCGCGTTCCGGCAAGCCCGAAGATCCAGCGGTTCCCTCTGGCAGCCCCTGCGTGCCTCTGCGAGGGCGTTGGTACCGGGGGGCGGTCGATCACCGGCCGGCCCCGAAATCCCTTCCCCCCTCTCCATTCCCTCATGCCGCACCGGCAATCCGACAGGAGTTCCCCATGAAAAAGACCCCGCTTTACGAGCGGCACCTGGCCCTGGGCGCCACGATGACCGAGTTCGGCGGATGGGCGATGCCCGTCCAGTATTCAGGCGTCATCGACGAGCACAGAAACACCCGCACCCTTGCGGGACTTTTCGATGTCTGCCACATGGGGGAAATCGAGGTCAGGGGACCGCAGGCCCTGGATCTTCTCCAGCGGGTGATGAGCCGCAACCTCGCAAAGCAGCAGATCGGCGAGATGAAGCTGTCGGCGATCACCAACGAAAAAGGCGGGATCATCGACGACGTGACCGTCTACAAGAGGGGCGAAGAGCATTACATGGTTGTAACCAACGCCGCCACGCGGGACGGCGACCTGGAATGGATTCTCAAGGCAAAGCGGGAGAAGGGATTTTCGAAGGCCGACGTGACGGACCTCTCCGATGCGACAGGCAAGGTCGATATCCAGGGGCCCGTCGCCCAGATGATTCTCTCGGAGATCGTCGAGGGGGATCTGGGTGCGCTCCGGTTCTACCACGCCATGGAGACGCGCGTGGCCGGGATGCCGGCTCTTGTTTCACGAAGCGGCTATACCGGCGAGGACGGTTTCGAGTTGTACACGACAGCAGCAAGGATCGGCGAGATCTGGGACCTGCTGCTTCACGTCGGAGACCCTCACGGAATCAAGCCCGCAGGGCTCGGGGCACGCGATACCCTCCGGTTGGAGGCGGGGATGATGCTCTTCGGCCACGAGATGTGCCAGACGGTGACTCCCTACGAAGTCATCTACGGCTGGATCACCGACCTGGACAAGGAATTCATCGGCCGCGATGCACTGAATAAGCAGAAGGAGGACGGGGTCCGGAGAAAGCTGATCGGCTTCGAGCTGATCGAACGCGGCATCGCACGGCATGGATATCCCGTTTATGCCGGCGGGGAAAAAATCGGCGAGGTCACCTCGGGGACCTTCTCGCCGACGCTGGGGAAGGCAATCGGACTGGCCTTTGTGCCGGTGCAGTGCAAGGAGCCGGGAACCGTGCTGGAGGTCGAGATCCGCAGCCAGAGGGCAAAGGCAAAGGTGGTGCCGCTGCCATTCTATAAACGAAAGAAGTAGCCGGCGGGGCGCCGTAGCGCAAACGACGCGACACGTGGCGTTTCATACGGGCCATAACGGGCCGAGCAGGCAATCACGATGAAAGGAGCGGAAGATGGCCAAACCCAGTCCCAATGACCGAAAGTATACGAAGGAGCATGAGTGGGCCAAAGCCGACGGCGGCAACACCATCACCATGGGCATCACGGATCACGCCCAGGAACTTCTGACCGACGTGGTCTACGTGGAGCTTCCCGTCGTGGGCAGGAAAGTCAAGCAGATGCAGCCGATAGCCGTCGTGGAGTCGGTCAAGTCCGTGTCGGACATATTCGCTCCGGTGAGCGGCGAGGTCGTCGAGGTCAACAAGGCGCTCGAGGCAACGCCGGAGATGGTCAACAAGGACGCTTTCGGCGAGGGTTGGATCGCAAAGATCAAAATGGAAGCCCCCTCCGAACTCGACGGCCTCATGACGGCAGAGGGGTACGAGGAACACGTCAAGACGAATCCGCACTAAAAGAAGTGGAAGAAGTGACTGAGTGCGGAAGTGTCTGAGTGAAGAATAAGAATCATAAAAATCCAGAACGGGAAGGCCATATGGATTACGTTCCGCACACGCCGGAAGACCAGAAGGAGATGATGAAGGCGATCGGCATCGGGAGCCTGGAGGCGCTCTTTGCCGATATCCCGGAGAAGTACCGGCTCAAGAAGCTCCTCGAGCTGCCGCCGCCGCTCTCCGAGCAGGAAATCTGGGGGAACATGTCGGATCTCGCCGCCCGGAACCGCCTGCCGAAGGCAACACTGCTGGGCGCCGGCGCCTACCATCACTATATTCCCGCCGTGGTCGGCCACATCATCGGCCGCTCGGAGTTCTACACCGCCTACACCCCGTACCAGGCCGAGATCAGCCAGGGGATTTTGCAGGCCATCTACGAGTACCAGACCATGATCACCCGGCTCACGGGGACGCAGGTGGCCAATGCCTCCATGTACGACGGCGCGACGGCCATGGCCGAGGCGGCCGTGCTTTCGGCCAAGACCCTCGGCAGGAGCCGCCTGCTCCTGGCGCGCTCCATTCACCCCGAGTACCGCCGGGTCGTGAAGACCTACGCCTGGGCGAACGGCTACGACTGCATCGAGATCCCCTACGGAGCCTCGGGACAGGTCGACAGCGAAGCGCTCCGGGGTCTTCTCGACAAGGCAACGGCTGCCGTTTGCGTACAGAGCCCCAATTTCTTCGGCGTCATCGAGGATGTAAAGCCCCTGGCCGATCTGGCTCACGGGCAGCAGTCGCTTCTCGTGGCGGGCTTCACGGACCCCACCTCGCTCGGAATCCTGAAATCGGCAGGCGATGCGGGGGCCGACTTCGTCGTCGGCGAGGGGCAGGGCTTCGGCAACCCCATGAACTACGGGGGCCCCTATCTCGGCATCCTGGCAAGCACCGACGCCTTCCTGCGGAAGATCCCCGGAAGGCTCGTCGGGGCCACGGTGGACCGGGAGGGAAGTCGCGGCTACGTGCTCACGCTCCAGACGCGGGAGCAGCATATTCGCCGCGAGAAGGCCACCTCCAACATCTGCTCCAACGAAGCCCTCTGCATGCTCGCCGCGGCCGTCTACCTGGCCAGCCTGGGCAAGAACCTCAAAAAACTGGCAGCCCTCAACGCCTGGAAGGCAAACTACTTCAAGGAAAAGCTGGCCGTTCTGCCGGGCTGGAAGCCCCTTTTCCCGGGGCCCGTGTACAACGAGTTCGCCCTGGCATGTCCCGACGTCAAGGCTGCAAACGCGCGGCTCGAGGCAGCCGGGTATACGGGGGGATACGACCTTTCAAAGGACTACCCGGAGCTCGGGGGGGGCATCCTGCTGTGCGCAACGGAGATGCTCCGCAGGGAAGACATGGACAGCGTTGCCGATCTCTTGAAATAACACGCAACCACCTTCCGTTACTTGTAACGTTACAAGCAATTACGAGGTCGCCATGGAACTGATTTTTGAGATGAGCCGGGACGGACGGACGGCAGGAACGATTCCCGCAAGCGATGTCCCCGAGGTCGCGCTGGACAAGATCATCGACCCGGCGCTGTTGCGCGGTGAGCTGGACTTGCCGGAGCTTTCCGAAGTGGACATCGTCCGCCACTACACGCGGCTCTCGAGGCGCAACTTCGGTGTCGACGTGGGCTTCTACCCCCTGGGCTCCTGCACGATGAAGTACAACCCGAAGATCAACGAAAACGTGGCCCGCCTGGATGGTTTTACATCCCTGCACCCTTACGTATCGGACAGATTTGCCCAGGGCAACCTGCAGCTCCTTTACGAGTTGGCCTCCGACCTCTCGGAGATCTGCGGCATGGCCGATTTCACGCTCCAGCCGGCGGCGGGTGCACACGGGGAACTGACGGGAGTCATGGTCATCAAGAAGCACTTCGAGAAAAAAGGCGAGAAGCGATCGACGATCCTCATCCCGGATACGGCCCACGGAACAAATCCGGCATCGGTGGCCCTTTGCGGCTTCCAGGTGGCCACGGTGCGTTCCAACGCCGAAGGGGGCGTCGATCTGGAGCACCTTCGGACATTGATGAGCCCGGACGTGGCGGGGCTCATGCTCACGAACCCCAACACCCTGGGGCTCTTCGAGCGAAACATCGACGAAGTGTCCGCCATCATCCACGGCAAGGGCGGACTTCTGTACTGCGACGGCGCCAACGCCAACGCGCTCGTAGGGGTCACGAGACCCGGGGATATGGGATTCGACATCATCCAGCTCAACCTCCACAAGACGTTCTCCACTCCCCATGGTTGCGGAGGCCCCGGCAGCGGGCCCGTCGGCGTAAAAGCCCACCTGGTGCCCTTCCTGCCTGTGCCGCGGGTTCTGAAAGAGGGGCGCCGGTACCGGTGGTCCGAGGAGTTCCCCGACTCGATCGGGCGGGTCCGCTCCTTTTACGGCAACTTCAACGTGATGGTGAAGGCCTACACCTACATCCGATCCATCGGAGCCGTGGGGCTGAAGCGGGTGAGTGAAAGCGCCGTCCTCAATGCAAACTACGTCAAGGAACGGCTCAGGCACTACTTCCAACTGCCCTACGATCGGATCTGCATGCACGAGTGCGTCTTCTCGGGGGAGAAGCAGGTGCAGGAAAGCGGCGTGCACACGTCGGACATCGCCAAGCGCCTGCTCGATTACGGGTTCCACCCCCCGACGATCTATTTTCCCCTGATCGTCCGGGAGGCCATCATGATCGAGCCCACGGAAACGGAAAGCAAGGAAACGCTGGACGAGTTCTGCGAGGCCATGATATCCATTGCAAAAGAGGCGAAAGAGAGCCCCGAGCTCGTGAAGTCGGCGCCCCTCACGACCCCGGTCAAGCGACTCGACGATGTCCTGGCGGCAAGAAAACCGGATGTCTGCTGGACTCTCTGCTAGAGCCGTCTGAAAGAAGTCGCCGCCCGGGGCCGGCTGTCGGTTATAAACAAAATATCAACAACCTGGCGAGAAAAACCATGAAGAACTGGCTGAACTGGTCGAAGGAAGAACTGGCGGAGCAGCTCTGGGTGGCGGAGCCGCGAATTAGGCAAATATTTAGAAATTCCAGGCACATGGAAGAGGCAAGGCATCTTCTTTTCGACTACCTCAACCGCCTCGAGCGCGACCTGTTCAACATGCGCTCCGACACCTACTTCGTCAATCTTAACATCGTGGAGAAGCGAAACGCCAAGGAATGCATCCGGGTGCTCTCGAACACGATGCGTACGGAAAACGAGTACGTGACCCATTTTTCCCCGATGCAGATCATCTACGATCTCGCACAGGGGAAGAAGGAGGCGCTGGATCAGGTCTCGGAGGCTTTCCTCTGCGAGTACCTGGCCCTGTTTCTGGGCATCACGGGCAAGGGCGGCAAGCATCTCAAGCGCAAAGAGGTCTTCCAGATGAAAGACGGCCGCGAGGCGGCTCTTGCCCGTTCGAAGCAGCTCGACGACTATGCCTGCAATATCCGGCGGCACTTCCGCCGTTACCGCACAGGCTACGACAAGCCGCTGCTGCGCGAGCGGAAGAATCTCAAGCGTGAAATTCTGAACTTCTTCAATGCCTCGGAAGAAGACTGGCAGGATCACCGCTGGCATCTGCGACACGTCATCAAGGACCTCGAGACCATCCGCGCCCTGGTGAAGCTCGACAAGGGCGAAGCTGCAGGCCTTGCCAGCGCGAAGAAGAACAACATCCCCTTCGAGATCACCCCCTATTACCTGTCGCTCTTCCACAAGGAGGGCCGCTCGGATTACGACCGGGCCATCCGTGCGCAGGTCATCCCGAGCACCCTGTACTGCGAACAGGTGGCCGAGAGCCGCCGCAAGGGGATTGACATGGATTTCATGGGGGAAAAGTCCACAAGCCCCATCGACGGCATCACCCGCCGCTACCCCGAGATCCTGATCCTCAAGCCCTACAACTCCTGCCCCCAGATCTGCGTGTATTGCCAGCGCAACTGGGAGATCAAGGGGATGGACGACACGGTGATGATGGCCCGCAAGAAGGTCAAGGAGGCCCTGCGGTGGATCGACGAGAACGAGAGCATCTCCGAGGTTCTCATCACGGGGGGCGACCCGCTCACCCTTGGCAACGACTACCTGGATTGGCTCCTCGGCGAGGTGGCCGCCATCCAGCACATCGAACGGATCCGGATCGGGACGAGAATCCCCGTTACCCTTCCCTTCCGCATCGACGAAGGGCTCCTGGATGTCTTCCGCAAGCACCACGAGTGGGGAAAGCGCGAGATCGCCATCGTCACCCACTTCGAGCACCCCACGGAGATGACGCCCGATTCCCTGGAGTGCATCCGGAAGATCAAGAGCGTCGGGATGAACGTATACAACCAGCAGGTCTTCACTTACTACAACAGCCGCAGATACGAGACAGCGCTCCTCCGGAGTACATTGAAGCTCTCCGGAGTGGACCCCTACTATTCCTTCAGCGCCAAAGGCAAGGAGGAGACCATCGACTTCCGGGTCCCCATCGCACGGATGGAGCAGGAACAGCTCGAGGAGGCCCGGCTGCTGCCCGGTCTGGTACGGACCGACGAGCCCGTTTTCAACGTCCCGCGGCTCGGCAAAGTCAACCTGCGGGCCTGGCAGGACCACGAGATCGTCAATATCCTCCCCGACGGCCGCCGGATGTACCGGTTCTTCTCCTGGGAGGTCCGTCTCGTCACGGCCCTGGACTACCTGCACACCGACGTGTCCATCTACGACTACCTCAAGCGGCTCGCTGAAGACGGCGAAAATGTGAACGATTACAGCTCAATCTGGTATTATTTTTAAAGACGGCGAAGGGCAAAAGGCTAAGGGCCAAGGGAATTTTCTCAGCTTTTCTCTGGAGCCTTTAGCCTTTAGCCTTTAGCCTTTAGCCATCCCATGCGAAAACCCGACTGGCTGAAAGTCCCCCTGCCCAGCTCCCGAGAGTTCGCCGAGATGCGGGGGCTTCTCGGCCGGCTGGCCCTCCACTCCGTCTGCCAGGAAGCCCGCTGTCCCAACATGGGGGAGTGCTTCCGGTCCGGCACGGCCACCTTCCTGATCCTGGGCAACACCTGTACCCGAAGCTGCCGGTACTGCAACGTCGCGCACGGGCGGCCCGGCCCGGTCGACGAAGCGGAACCCGAACGCCTGGTCGAGGCCGTAAAGGCTCTGGGGCTGCGCTACATCGTCATCACCTCCGTGACGAGAGACGATCTTCCCGACGGGGGCGCGGCGCTCTTTGCGCGATGCGTGGAGCTTTTGCGCAAGGAGATCCCGGACTGCAGGGTGGAAGTCCTGATCCCCGACCTGCAGGGAAACTGGGCCGCCCTGGAGAGGGTTCTCGAGTGCGGGCCCCACGTCTTGAACCACAATGTCGAGGTCGCCCCGAGGCTCTTTGGCGAGCTTCGCCCCCAGGGCAACTACGCCCTGTCGCTGGAGCTCCTCCGCCGCGCCGGAAAAAACCGGCGCGAGGCGGTCACGAAGTCAGGCTTCATGATCGGCCTCGGGGAAGCGCGGGGCGAGATCCTTTCGCTACTGGACGATCTTGCGGCCGTCTCCTGCGCAAGCCTCACCATCGGCCAGTACCTGCAGCCGTCCACCGGCCACTGGCCCGTCGCCACTTTTTACATCCCGGAAGAGTTCGAGGAATTCAGGAGGGAAGCCCTGCAGCGAGGGTTTCGGACCGTTGTCTCGGGCCCCCTGGTGAGAAGTTCCTACCATGCGGCGAAATATGCTTGAAAGAATGTCTGTCCCGTCTATTCGGGCTATTCCGTCTGTTCCGTCAAAGAGATAAGAATGTCCGGGCAATGGCCAAAAGGCTCAGTGGCAGCAGGCCACCTAGAATTGACGGGAAGGACCGGACAGACCGAATAGACGGGACAGACTGATTTATTTGACGTAGATCGGATTGGAGAAGATCCAGGGCCTGTACTTGAAGGCTTTCCAGAGGTAGACTTCTACCCGGTAAATACCCATCTCGTCGATTCCACAGGTCAACTCCCTGCCCACCGTCTCCCGGAAAAGTTCCCCATCCTTGATGAGGCGGATCTTTCCCTTCACGGGAAGCTCGATCTGCACGATGGCCAGGTCGTCAAGCAGGAATTCATCCCCCATGGTGGCCACCTCCGACTCGTCCATGATCACGAAGGAAAAGCCCGTGGCCGGTTCGAAATACTCCAGTGCGACGTAGACCCTCCCCCGCCTCAAGGCCGACAGGATGATCTCGCGATCCAGCTCGTCGTCTTTCAGGAATTCGGCTTCCGTCAGGATGTGGGTTCGGATGAAGCGGAAGGCCTCGCTGAAGGGGAAAATATGGAATTGGATGCCGAGCAGCTTCTTGACGGTCGAATGATTGTCGAGCTCGCCGATCCCGACGACCTTGCGGGTCCGGTTCAGCTCGTCCCAGCGTTTGAGCGTCTCCTTCTTCGGTCCGCGGAGCCTGTAAGCAGTAAAGTAGTAACCGAGCAGGGCGCTCGGGTATCCCTTCAGCCGGCTCTGCCAGTCCGTCATGAAGTCCCAGATCCCGATTCCCGTGTAGCCCGAGACGGTCCAGTCATTCCAGGAAAATTGTTTCACGTGAAACCTGGGCGCCCCTTCGTGGTCGGGGTGGGCAATGAAACCAAGCCCCCCCTTGCTCCGGACCCAGTCGATGATGAACTGCGGGGAGATGTCCATCTCATCCTCGTGGGGGAATACCCAGGCGAGGTCACAGGTAATGAGGGGTTCGTCGATCCCGAAGGCGAGGTAATGATTGTATCGGGGTGTCACCTCGATGCCGATGAAGAGGTGGACCCCGTCGTAGGAGCGCTCGTAGCCGTCATATTTGGCCTGCATCCAGCTATGATCGGTGAGCATGACAAAGTCGATGCCGTTGGCCCGGGCCGCGTCTACGATCTCCAGGATCGATGCGCGCCCGTCGTGGGAATAGTCGGAATGGAGGTGGATGACGCCGGCATAGTCATGGAGCTTCAGGACAAAGGTGTGCCGGTCTTCCTGGAGCCGCTCTTTCAGGATTTCTTCCCGGACAAACACGTCGCTCTACCCCTTCGCCTTGCTGTCGGCGCAGCGGTGGCCAACCCTGTCTTCCCGCCACCGCCCGCAATCCTTCGGAGCGGGCACTCGTCGCAACGGGGCTCCTTGCGGCAATAGCGCTTCCCCGTCTCGACGATCAGCGCGTGGTAGCGGTTGTAGAGGCCGGCATCGTGCGGCAGGCAGGCCATGAACAGGCGCTGCAGCTCTCCATAGGTCGGCTTCCCGTCGATGATCCCGTGTCTTGCGAGAATGCGCCGCGTGTAGGCATCGATGACGAACACCGGCCTGCCCCCCGCATAGAGGAGCATGCTGTCGGCGGTTTCCTCCCCGATCCCCGCTATTCCCAGGAGCCTCTGCCGCGCCTGCTCGATGTCTCCCGCGAGCATTCGCTCCAGGTCGCCCCCGAAATCGCCGCAAAGCACCTCGAGAAACGCCTTCAGCCGTTTTGTCTTGACCCGGAAATAGCCCGACGGCCGGATCAGGTGGGCCAGGGTCTCGTCGTCCACGCGGTGAAGGGCCCGGGGTTCCATGACCCCTTCCGCCTTGAGCCGCCCGATTGCCCTCTCCACGTTGACCCAATTCGTGTTCTGCGTCAGGATCGCCCCGACGGCAACCTCGAAGGGGGTCTCCCCGGGCCACCAGTGAAGATCCCCGAAGAATCTCTCCAGCGCCTCACCGATGCGGAGCAGCCGGTTCCCCCTGTCCACCTGTTTTCGGCCCGTGCCTTCCCTACTCCTTGCGCAGGGCCACGTAATAGGTCCCCTTGCCCCGCTTGATCAGCAACAACACCCGGTCCTCGGCGGTCTTTCTCGAAATCTCGCGCATGAAGTCCTTTACGGAGGCCACCTTGACCCGGTTGACCTGGAGGACCACGTCATAGGGCTGGAGGCCCGCCTCGTCGGCGGCGCTGCCCTCGCGGACCCTCGTCACAATGACGCCGCCCGCCGAAGGCAGTCCCAACTGCTTTGCGATTTCCGCGGTGATGTCCTGAACGGACATCCCGTAGGTGTCTTTCGAGTCCCCTTTGGCGGCAGCCAATTCCTTCTTGTCCTCCCGTTCCGCCACGGTGAGCTGAAGTTCCTTCACCTGGCCTTCCCGCAGTACTTTCAGGGCCGCCTTTTTCCCGACGGGCAGAACCGCCACGGCACGGAGCAACTCATGGGTATCCTTGACCTTTTTGCCGTCAACCTCGATGATGATGTCGCCCTGCTTGATGCCGGCCTTGTCCGCCGGGTCTCCCTCGAAGACCTCTGTCACCAGCGCACCGCTGCGGTCCTGAAGTTTCAGGCTCTTTGCCAGATCCTCGGTGATATCCTGGACCGAAACGCCCAGCCATCCCCGGGTGACTTTGCCCTTTGCCTTGAGGTCCTCGAGGATCTCCTTGGCCATGTTCACGGGGATGGCAAATCCGATGCCCTGCCCCTGCGCCACGATGGCCGTGTTGATGCCGACGACTTCGCCCGCCATGTTGAAAAGCGGGCCGCCGCTGTTTCCGGGGTTGATGGAGGCATCGGTCTGGATGAAATTGTCATAGGGTCCGGCCCCGATGACGCGGCCCTTGGCGCTCACGATCCCCGCAGTCACCGTGTGATCGAGCCCGAAGGGGTTCCCGATGGCCATGACCGAGTCGCCCACGCGGAGCCTGTCCGAGTCTCCCAGGCTGACCGTGGGCAGGCTGTTTTCGGGGGTGATTTTGATGAGGGCAAGGTCCGTGCGGGGGTCCCTGCCCTTCACGGTTGCGTCGTATTCTTTTCCCGTCGAGAGGCGCACCTTGATCTTGTCGGCCTTCTCGATGACATGATTGTTCGTGAAGATATACCCGTCTTTGCTGATGATGAACCCCGAACCGAGGCTGCGCTGCCGGAATTCCTTCTCGGGATTGTCTCCGAAGTAGCGCTTGTAGAATTCCTCCTCGCCGCCGAAGAACCGGTCAAAGGGGAACATCTCGTTGTAGGGAGACCGTTTGCCGTCCGACTTGACGACCTTTGTCGTGCTGATGTTCACGACGGCGGGACTCAGTTTTTCCACGAGGTCGGCGAGCGACCCCGGGGCCCCCGATCCGCCCGCGACCGAGGGAAAGACCGGCTTGGGTGCGGCCGCCGTTGCCGCCGGCGCGCTCGCACCATCGGCCCCGGCATAGGATGACCGCAGGCCCGGAGCCAGGGAGAACCTCAATACCCCCACGACGGAGAGGATAAAGAAACCCACCAGGCAGACAACGAGGATCGTAAAGAATTGTTTTCTTTCGCTGGCGCCGTTGCTCATTACAACCTCCTGCATGGTCCGCAACCCTGTCCGTGCGCGGGCAGGGAACAGGGCTTTCTATGGGTTAACTTCTTGATGAAAAAAGGGGCTTGTTCCTCACAGGCCCCGTCTGACCGGCATTTAACATAAACGGGCCTGTTTTGCCACTATTTCGTGCATCGGCCTCAGGCCTCATTTTCAACGGGATTCGTCAGTTCCCCGATCTTCTCGATGACGACGGTGATCACATCGCCTGGCCGCATGAAGACCGGCGGCTTGCGGACAAAACCCACGCCTTCCGGGGTCCCCGTCATGATCACGGTTCCCGGCAGCAGGGTCATGGAGCGGCTCAGATCGCTCACGATCTGGGCGACACTGAAGAGCATGTCGGAGGTGTTCGAATCCTGCATCACCTTGCCGTTGAGGATGGACTGAATTCTCAGGTTGTCGGGCTCAGGGACCTCATCCTTCGTTACGAGGAATGGCCCCAGGGGGCAGAACGTGTCGAAGCTCTTCCCTCGGGCCCACTGCTGCTTCTGCCTGCGCATCTGCCAGTCCCGGGCGCTCACATCGTTGCCGCAGGTGTAGCCGATGACGTACTCCATGGCCTCTTTGACAGAAACGTTCCTCGCCCGCTTTCCGATGACGACGGCAAGCTCCGCCTCGTAATCCACCTCGTCGGGCCCCGCCTTCGGAAGAAGGATCGTGTCCCCGGGGCCGGTGAGGCTGTTGGTGCCCTTGATGAAAAGCACGGGGCTTTCCGGGGCGCGGCTTTCCGTTTCCCCCGCATGCTTTCCGTAGCTGAACCCGAGGGCCAGAATGTTCGGGGGATCGACCGGCGGCAGTATTTTCTTGATGACAGCCGACCGATCTGTCAGCGTGAACCGCCCCAAAATATCTCCTTCAATGACACGAGCCTTTCCAGGCGCTGCCGGCTCGTAGGCGCCGTACAGCCTTTCCGCCTTGTCAGAAATAAAATGAATGATTTTCATAAGATTCTCCTTCTCCTTGTCTTTCACCTTCTCGGTGCGAGACCCGGTGCGATCGCGCCCCCTCCGGGCCGGACAGCACTTTTGGCCCCGCGGACACCAACAACCCTCGTCTCATATCATAAACTGCAACGTTGAAAAATGAAAGAAATCGGGCTTCCGACAAGGACTGTGCTTGAAATCAGAAACATGCATCGCATAATAATTATCCTGCCGGATGCATCAACTGGATAATTTTGATCCTGATGATCGCTGCCCGGGCGGGTCCTGCCGCTTCGCCAAACATATATTCGTAATGATTACGTGATATTGCAACATTGAATGCCTGTGGCATGGCTTATGCTGCGGTGTATCCGGTCTTGCCTTGCCGGGCTCAATCGTGAAATTATGCTTGCGAAAGGGGCTTGAAACTTCATACATTAACAAAGTTATTGCCATTCCATGGGTGTAGAGCTCATCGGATCGCTTCCCCTGTCATCGAGGTGACATTATGGTCTGCCGCAGGTTGGCTGAGAAGTTTTATTTCACCCTGTTGCTCGTCTCTCTGATGGTCGTGCTGATGGTCGTGCTGGTGCCCGCGTCCTCACCGGCTCTCACTCTCGAGGAGGCTCTCGCGCAGGCCAGATCAACCCTGCCCTCCTACCGGGCGCAGGGAACACGTGTACAGTCCTCGGAGGCCCTCTACAAGGCCACCCTCGGGGCCTACGTTCCCAGTGTCGATTCCGCAGGGGCCGCGATCCGGCGCAACATCGCGGGATACGACTCCTCCAGCAACACCGTCGACGTGACCGCCTCGCTCAGGCTCTTCGACTACAAGCGGGGCTATACAAGGGATATCGCCCGTTACAGTTTCAACTCCGAGGAGGAAGGTCTTCGAAAGAGCCTCCTGGACCTCGAGTTCAGCGTCAAGTCCTCTTTCTACACGACCCTGGCATCCCTGGGCATCCTCGAGCAAAGGAAAGTTCAGCTAGAGAATGCCCGGAAAAACTTCGAGGTGGCCGAGGGGCGGAGAAAGTTCGGCGTGGCGAAGCTCTCCGACGTCCTTCAGGTCTCCGTGAGATTGGAGCAGGCCCGCTTCAACCTGGTTCAGGCGGAAGGCACCCTCCAGAAGAGCCTCTCGGAGCTGGGCTCCCTGATCGGCACACCCGTTACCGATCCCGCCGAGCTCCAGGGGGTCCTGACCTTTGATCTCCCCCTGCCGGACGAGAAGCTCCTGGAACAGGCCCTGCTCAGGCGCCCCGAGATCCTCCAGGCCGGGCTTGCCGTCAAGCGCGCCGAAAGCGCCGAGGGGATATCGACGGGTGACTTTCTGCCGGTCCTGACGGGAAACCTGAGCTATTCCAGGACGGACACCAGCAATCCTGCATCGAGCACCGCACCGATCTACGGAAACCCTTACGAGGACCGATCGGCCTCGCTTCTGGCCACCTGGAATCTCTTCGAGCTGGGAAAGTTTTTCCGGAGAAAGGCCGCCTCCATTGACACCCTGACGGCGGCACAGAACTTCAGGGAAACGGAGCGCTCGCTGAGGCTCGAGTTGCGCAAGAGCTATGAGGACTTCATCACCACCTCTCGCAACGTGAAAGTCGCCGACGAGCAGCTCAAGCAGGCCCTGCAGAACTACGATCAGGCCTTCGGCGAATACAAGGTCGGCAAGGGCGACATCCTGTCGGTCGTGTTTGCCGAGACCCTGCTGGCGCAGGCGCGGGAGCAGGATGTTTTGGCGAAGCTCAACCTTTACCTCGCAAAGGCTCTTTTGGAGCGGGTCTCCGGCATCGATCGTCTCGAATCCCTCCAGGCGGATGCGCAGCAGTTAAACGACGCGAGGCCCCGTTAGGCCCTGAAAAAACCTCGAAGGACGGATGCCATTGCCCATGAATCTCACAACGATCAAAGCGCTCCCGACGAAGAAAAAAATCATCCTCCTTGCCGGTATCGCCGTCGTGCTTCTGCTGGCGGCCGTTGTGGTCTGGCGAGTCTTCCTGGTCAAGCCGGCCACCCAGGTCCTGGACACCGGAACCGTCGAAAAAGGCAGTATCCGCGGGGTCCTGGTGGAGACCGGGATCATCAAGTCCCAGGTGGGGGCCGTCGTCAAAATCGGCGCCCAGGCGACGGGCCGGATCCAGAAAATGAATGTCAAGGTGGGCGACCGCGTCAAGGCAGGTCAGCTCATCGCGCTGGTCGATGATCGAGAGATCCAGCAGCAGATCGGGCAGCAGCAGGCTGCGCTCCTGTCGGCGCGCAACACGCTCACGCAGGTCGAACAGACCTACCCCGAGCGGATCCGGGAGGCCCGCGCCAACCATGATTACGCCAAGGTGAACGTGGAGCGGGAGCGGGAACTGCTGAAACACGAGTACACGACGAAGGACTCCGTCGACAAGGCCGAGAGCCAGTTCACCGCCGCCGAGGCCGTCATGAAACGCCTCCAGGACGAGTACAGGACGCAGCTCACGATTTCGAAATCCACCGTCGAGGAGATCCAGGCAAGGCTTCGCCAGCAGGAAGTCCGGATGACCTACACGAAGATTTTCGCCCCCATCGACGGCATCGTCTCCGACGTGACGGCCCAGGAGGGCGAGACGATCGTGGCGGGGCTCCAGGTGGCAAACCTGGTAACCGTTCTGGACCCCACGAGGCTCGAGATGTGGATCTACGTCGACGAAACGGACATCGGGAAGGCCGCCGTGGGGCAGGACGTGGAATATTACGTCGACACCTTCCCCTCAAAGACCTTCAAGGGGAAAATCGAGAAGATCTACCCCCAGCCCGTCGTCAAGGAGAACATCGTCTACTACCTCTCCACCATGAAGGTCTCCCCGGAAGACGCCGCATTCCTCAAGCCGGAGATGACCACCCACGTGCGGATCATCACGGAGGAGAAGGCGAACATCCTCACGGCGCCCAACGCCGCCATCAAGTTCGAGCGGGGAAAACAGGTCGCCTACCGGGTCACGGGAAAGAACAAGGTCGAGAAGCTGGCGATCAAGATCGGGATCCGCGGCGAGGACAAGACGGAAATCCTCTCCGGGGCAAACGAAGGCGACACGCTCGCGACGAAAATCATCCTGCCGGTGTCGACGGACCCGCAGGCCCAGCAGAAGGGGGCCCTCAAGTAATGGCCGCCCCCGTCTGCATCATGGAGAATATCACCAAGACCTTTCACGTGGGGGACCAGGATCTCCAGGTCCTCAAGGGGATCAACCTCACGATCGAGCAGGGCGAATTCACGGCCATCATGGGAACCTCCGGGTCCGGGAAATCGACGCTGATGAATCTCATGGGCTGCCTGGACGTCCCCACCTCGGGCCGTTTCGTTCTCGCCGGACGGGACGTGACCCAGCTCAACGACGACGAGCTCTCGGAGCTGCGCAACGAGCACATCGGTTTCGTCTTCCAGAGCTTCTACCTCCTGCCTTACGCCACCGTGCTCGAAAACGTCCTTGTCCCCACACTCTACCGGGAAAAGAAGAAGGGCCGTGCCCGCGACCGGGCTGCCGAGCTGCTGAAGCTCGTCGGGCTCGAGGAGCGGATGAATTTCCGCCCGACCCAGCTCTCGGGAGGAGAGCAACAGCGCGTGGCCATCTGCAGGGCCCTCATCAACGACCCGGAGCTGCTTCTGGCCGACGAGCCCACGGGTCAGCTCGACAGCCGCACCGCCGAAGAAATCATGAACGTCCTGACCCGGACGAACGAACGGGGCAAGACCGTCGTCGTCATTACCCACGATGCCGACATCGCCGCCTACGCCCGCCGGACCATCCACATCCGGGACGGGATCATAACCGAATCGTGACGAGTGGTCAGTGGCTGGTGACCGGACAAGGACAGCGCCTGTTTCACAAACCACTGGCCACAAATCACTAGACACGTGATTTCCATGGAACGCTTCAGCCTGCTGCTCAGCCAGTCCTTCGAGGCCGTCAAGGCCTTCAAGCTCAGGACCTTATTTTGCCTGGTGAGCGTTGCCCTGGGAATCGCGGCCATCACGATCATCGTGGCCGCCACGGAAGGCGCCTACAAGAAGGCCTTCGACATCGTGGCCAGCTTCGGCCCCGATTCCGTCATGGTCATGAGCGGAAGCGACGAGGCCCGCGCCATCGGCCAGCGGGAAAAGACGATCACCCTGGACGACATCGTAACCATTCGCCAGGCCTTCCCCACGGCCTATGTCGTTGTTCCCTCGACCTGGGTGGGCAGCGTCAACGTCTCCTACAGGGGAAACCGCTACCAGAGCCAGATCGTCGGCTCCTCGAGCGACTACAGCCGGGCCTGGACGTGGCCCGTCGTCGAGGGCTCCGACTTCACGGACGAGGATATCCGGCGCTATGCGAACGTGGGGATCATGGGTCAGGAGGTTGCCCGGGAGCTCTTCGGCGACGAGAGCCCCGTGGGCAAGTTCGTCCAGGTCCGCAACCTTCCCGTCCAGATCGTGGGCGTGCTCTCCGAGCGCGGCACCTCGCCGGGAGGCGGAAGTCTCGACAACCGCATCATCATGCCCTACACGACGGTGATGAAGAAGCTCCAGAACGAGTCGCGTTACGTGGCGGGCATGCGCCTGCGCTTCACCGATCTGGAAAACCTGGACGGCCGTGTCGAGGAGTTGAAGCGACTGCTTCGCTACCTTCACCGGATCCCCGACGGGCAGCCCGAGGACTTCCGGATCTTCACCTCGAAGGACATTGTGAAGTTCCTCGTGGCCCTCACGGGTTCGCTCGTCGTCTTCATCGGGATTGTGGGCGTCATTTCCCTCGTCGTCGCCGGCTTTGTCCTGGCGAACCTCTTTCTGCTTTCCGTGAAGGAGCGGGTCAAGGAGATCGGGATCCGCCGCGCCGTGGGCGCCCGCAAGAAAGACATCCTGATGCAGTTTTTGACGGAGGCCGTGATGATCACGACGGCCGGGGGCGTCGTCGGCTTCATCCTCGGCGTGATCTCGGCGCAGCTGCTCACGTACGTGGCCGATTTTCCCGTCTATTTCTCCTGGAAGGCCTTTGCCATCGGCCTCGTGCTGTCCTGGGTCGTCGGGGTGGGCTTCGGGCTGCATCCGGCCAGACAGGCGGCGAACCTGGTGCCGATCGAGGCGATCCGGACCTAGGACCTGACTGAACGAAGCACTGGGTGCAGTGATCGATTGCGTTCAGTCGAGGGCTTCGAGACCGTGAAGATCGGAAGAGCAGAAGTGAAGAAGAGCGGACAAGAAAATTCTTCCATCCACTCCGCGCTTCCGCTCTTCATAACTTCCTAACTTCGTTCACTCGAAGGCGCCTGTCAGCCGGGCCCTTTGAACCGTGGCGACAGAAGCGATGGTACGATGGACCTGAGGCGCATCCTGCTCAATCTGAAGATCGCGCGCCGCTCGCTGGTGCAGTTCAAGTGGCGCACTTCGCTCGCGGTGCTGGGCGTCTTTTTCGGGACCTTTTCCCTCATCATCGTCTCGAATCTCTCGGGCTCGCTCGCCATCAAGACCGAACAGGAAATCGACAGCCTGGGAAAGGACCTTCTCATCGTCCGCAGCGGCATCGTGCGGCGCGTGGGCGCCGGAACGCCCCTGATGAGCGGAGCGACAAACCTCACCCCGGAGGATGCCCGTGCCATCCTGGATTCGGTTTCCTCGGTCACTGACCTTTCGGCAGCCGGCTACAAGACCTTTCCCGTCCGTTACGGGAACACGGTGCTGAAGGGCATTCTCGTGAACGGGGTGGAGCCGAATTTCCAGGACATCCGGAACTTCCGCGTCCGGGAAGGAAGCTTCGTGGCCGAGCAGGACAACCTGGACCGCAACAAGGTGGCCGTCCTGGGGCGCACCGTCGTGGAGAAGCTCTTCGGCGATGAAGACCCGATCGGGAAATACGTCCTGGTCTCGCGCGTGCCCTTCCAGGTGATCGGGATCATGGAAGAGAAGGGGACCGATGTGTCCGGCGCCGACCAGGACAGCCAGATCTTTATCCCGCTGCAGACATTCCTCAAGACCCTGGTCAACAAGACCAACGTGAACAACATCTATGTGCAGGTCATTCGCGGCGAGCTCATCCCCGCGGCCAAGACCGACATCGAACACGTTCTGCGCAAGCGTCACAAGATCGGTCCGGGACAGAACGACGACTTTGCCGTCATCGACATGAAGGACGTTCTAGCCCTCAAGACGCAGGCCATGGATCTCATCACGGTCCTGGGTCGGATCGCCGCTGCGGTCTCCTTCATCATTGGCGGCCTCGGCATCCTCTCCATCATGATTCTCATCGTGAACGAGCGCAAGCTCGAGATCGGCATCCGCCGCGCCGTGGGCTCGCGCAAGCGCGACATCATCCTGCAGTTTCTCATCGAGTCGTCCATCATCTCGCTGGCCGGTGGGACGATCGGCGTTTTCTCGGGAGCGCTGATCAGTGTCGTTCTGCTCCGCGTCCTGAAATACCCCTTCACGCTGTCCCTCGCCGGCCTCGCCATCGCCTTCGGCGCCTCCGTCCTCGTGGGGATCCTTGCCGGCATCTACCCGTCGAAAAAGGCCACCCAGTTCGAGCCCGTCGACATCATCCGGACTTAGCCGCTGCGCGGCAGGCTTCGGGCTTCGGGCTTCAGGATTCCGGCCTCCGGGAAACAACCTGTCGCAGGCGCAGCGACCGTTGGGCAGGCGCCATCGGTGTCCTCTGGATTTTCGTGGACAATTCCGGAAGGAAGGATTATGCTTCGGGACCACCCGAAGCAAAGCATGACGAAGTTGGGAAGAGAAGAAGAGCGGAAGTTAGGAGTGGATGGAAGATTTTTCTTATCTGCTCTTCCGAGCTTCGCGAACTTTATGCTGCAAGCAATCGCAAGGAAAACGGCCGGATACGGCGCTCATAGTTACCCGAGGAGAAGGACAATGGCGGAAATCAAGAGCACCATCGACCTGATCATGGAAAGGACAAAGAGCCTCTCCGCAAGCCCGCAGGAGCGCGAGTCCTATCTGCGGCAGGAGCGCGAAAAGCGCCTCAGGGGCATCGTCCAGAGGCTCCTCGACGACAACCTCACCCTCGACGGCGCCAGGAACGAGCTTGCAAAGGAAAAGAAGAACGGCTCTGCGGCGGAAGCGGCGGGGGTCTTGAAGAATGCCCTTGCAGGACACGTCGACCCCGAGGCGGACAACGAGAGGCTTTTCCGCCTCGCCAACGAACTGGTCGGGACATCCCCGGACAGGCTCCGTGAAACACTCACGGTCTGCAGGGAAGAAACAGCCTCCCGGAAGGCCGCGTTGGCCGAGCGTCAGAAGAAAAACCTGGAATCGAAAGGGATCACAGGGCCCGCCGTCCTGCCCAACGCGGAGGCGGACCCCGAGTGGAAGGCCCGCAGGGAGGAGCTGCAGGCGGCTTGCGCCAAGCGCTTTTTAGCGGTTATAGCTGGTTGAACCAGAAGTCCTTGATCATCTTGAAGTTCTTCTTCACGTTCTCGCGCCCGGCCACGACATCCCCGTGACCCGGGCAGAGAACCTCCACGTCGAGCTCCGCCAGCCTCGAGATGCTTTCCTTCAAATGCTTTCCCGATCCGCCCGGAAGGTCCGTCCTGCCGATGCTCTGGCTGAAGACCACATCGCCCGTAAAGAGCGCTTTTTTCTCCGGCCAGTGCAGGCAGACCGATCCCGGCGAATGGCCGGGCGTCAGGATCACCTGAAAGGTCTTGTCTCCGATGGTCAGATCGCCCTCCTGGAGAAAAAACGCCGGCGCGGGAAAATCCATGTGGGAGCCGACGTACTTCATGACGAACTCGTAGTCGATAAGGCTCATGGCCCACGGGGTCGCGGGGCCGAAGGAGCCCGCCATCTCCAGGTGATCGGGGTGCCCGTGGGTCACCAGGACGACGTCGATCTGCTCGGGCGTCGTCTCGATCTGCGCCAGGCCGCGCTTGACGTGCTGGAAGAGGTGGCGGTGACCCGGGTCGACGAGGATCTTTTTCGCGCCGTCGATGAGGAAGCTGTTGCAGTTGTTTTCGCTCGCGCTCTGCCAGATGAACCCGTAGAGGCCGTCGAGGATCTTCATGTCTCCTTTCCTTTCTTTCGGGTTTTCCCGGGCTGTTCAAGAATGCCTGGATGCAAGGCGCCCCTGAGTGAATGAAGTTAGGAAGCGCAAGAAGAGCGGAAGATCGGAGTCGATAATGCCTTTTTTCTTGCCGCTCTTCCTCACTTCTGATCTTCCGATCTTCGCAGGCATGAATCCGACAGATAAACGCTATCCCCACAGCGGGATGCGCCCCCGGTCAACAGCCTGCTAATCCTGCCGGATGAGCCGCAGGACGTTTGCGCACACCACGTTTTCAAAATCCTCGTCCTTCAGTCTCAGGTGCTGCACTTTGGACAGCTCGCTGGACGGGATCCCGAAAGGGAAGTCGCTCCCGAAGAGAAGCTTCCGGCTCCCGTAGCGCTTCAGAAAGGTTTCCATGTCCCCCGTCGAGGCCAGGGCCGTGTCGGCAAAAACCGTTTCGCCATCCCAGACGTGAGCCTCGAAGAGCGCATCAAATCCGCCGTTGAGGCCCCCGAGGTGCGGGATGATGATGGGGGTGCGCCCGGCGATGCGTTTGATGAAGTACAGGGTGTTCCGGAACGACTCCTCCAGGACGATGGGGAGCTGCAGCCGAACGGCCTCCGTGATAAAGCCTTCGCAGCCGGGGTCATCGTAGTGATAGACCGGCTCGCAGTCGTGGCGGTGCCATTTGATCCCCCGGTAGCCCTTCTTCAGCTCGCCTTTGCGGAAATCGTTCCAGACGAAGTAGTAGGCGTGGATGTCGGGATCGCGGTTCTGGATCTCGAGGAGATACTCGTTGGCCATCTGCCGGCAGGCGACCCAGCGGGCGTTGTCCTCGAATTGATAGTCGTAACGGTCGTAGATGTCTTCAACCGGGGGGTAGAGGCAGGCGCCCTGGATGCCCGCCCGATCCAGGTAAGCCCGGATCATCTCGATGGGCTGGTCCGAGTTCTGGATGCCGCAGTGCATGTGGGAGTCGATGATCTTCATGGCCCCCTCACGATTTCTTTCCGGCGATGAGCGCCTTGACGCGCTCGAGGTCGTGCGGCGTGTCCACCTCGATGGAATCGAAGTCTGTTTCCACCACCTTGATCCGGTAGCCGTGCTCCAGGGCCCTGAGCTGTTCCAGGGCCTCGAGCTTCTCCAGGGTGCCCTGGGGGAGCTTCGTGAAGGCAACCAGGAAGGACTTGCGGTAGGCATAGATGCCGTGGTGCTTCCAGTAATCGGCCTTCTTCCCCCGGTCGCGCACGAAAGGGATCGTCGAGCGCGAGAAGTAGAGGGCAAAGTGGTCTTTGTCGAAGGCAACCTTGACGGCGTTGGGGTCGGTCACCTCCTCGTCCCTTTGAATCCTGTAAATCAGCGTCGAGAAGTCCACCGTCGGATCCTCGAGGAGCGGCTTCACGACCTCATCGACCTGGACGGGTTCGAAGGTGGGCTGGTCGCCCTGGATGTTGACGACGATGTCCGTATCGGCAAGGCCCAGCTTATCCGCTGCTTCGGCAATCCGGTCCGTCCCGGAGGGATGATCCGCCGAGGTCAGGATGACCCGTCCGCCGAATTTCTCCACGGCTTCGAAGATCCGCCGATCGTCCGTCGCCACGGCGGCAAAGGAGGCGGTCTTCGAAAGCAAGACTTGTTCGTAGACATGCTGGATCATGGGCTTGCCGAAGACATCGGCCAGCGGCTTCCCCATGAAGCGGGTGGACTGATACCGCGACGGGATGATGACAACAACCTTCATTTTTTAGTCCCTACACCCTCGTCCCCGGTCCCTGCTATAAATAAGGATCTTTCTGCTGCAGATGGTTGTGCCACGTAGTCCGTGATCGCATCCTCGAGCGACCGGCACCGGACGGGGCATCCGGCTTTCCGGAGCTTGTCCATCTTCGCCTCCGTCACGTACTGGTACTGGTCGCGGATCTCGACGGGCATGTCGATGTACTCGATTTTGGGTTTCACGCCCGAGGCCTTGAACACGGCCTTGACGAGATCGTTCCACGTGCGTGCCTTGCCCGTGCCGAGATTGAAGATGCCCCTTGCCTTCGGGTTCTTGAGGAACCACCACATGACCTCGACGCAGTCCTTCACGTAGACGAAGTCGCGAATCTGCTCGCCGTCGCCGAAGCCGCTGCGGTGAGACTTGAACAGTCTCACCTTCCCCGTGTCCCGGATCTGGAAAAAGGATTTGCGGACGACGCTTTGCATCTCGCCCTTGTGGTACTCGTTGGGCCCGAAGACGTTGAAGAACTTGATCCCCACGACCTTGCCGAGGAGTTTGTTGCGCATGACCCAGAGGTCGAAGAGCTGCTTCGAGTAGCCGTACATGTTGATGGGCTGGAGCTTCGGAGTCGTCTTGTCGTCGTCGGCAAACCCCAGGGAGCCGTCGCCGTAGGTGGCGCCGCTCGAGGCGTAGAGGAACGGGATCTTTTTCTCGACGGCCCAGCGGGCAAGCGCGCAGCTGTAGTGGAAGTTGTTCTCCATGAGGTAGTCGGCGTCGCGCTCCGTCGTCGAGGAGCAGGCCCCCATGTGGATGACGGCCTTCGCCTTGAAGGGGAGAGTGCCCTCGCAGAGCATCTCGTAGAAGGCGTCCTTGTGGATGAAGTCGGCGTAGCGCCTCTTCACGAGGTTTTTCCACTTCTCCGAGCACCCGAGCGAATCGACGATCAGGATGTCGTCGATCCCCTCCTGGTTGAGTTTCCAGACGAATGCGTTGCCGATGAAACCGGCCCCGCCGGTGACGATATACATATACGCATCTCCTCCTCAGGATGCCGTTTCGCGGCCGGCGAAGGGCATAAGGCTAAGGGCTAAAGGCAATAAAAGATGTATTTAGATCGCTTTTGCGGCCTTCTGTGCGGCCGCGGCAATCTGCTCGATGCGCCCGCCGGCCATCTTCACGGGAATGGCCATGAAAAGTGTCCGCGGGAGAATCTCCTCGGCCTTCGGGTAGAGCTCGCGGCCATACCCTGCCTTGCCCGTGTAGGAGGGGTCCGCGAAGGGGTACTTCGCGGAGCAGGCCGTGCACTTGGCGATGAAGTGCTCCCAGTTGGGCAGGTAGTGCCAGAAGTTCTCGTAGAAGTAGATGAGATCGACGCCGTTTGCAGACATCTCCTTCTGGAACTTCTTGGTGAGTGCCGCCGAGGGCAGGCTGAAGCCGATAAACGTTGCCGTGTCGCCATCGGCATCGGGGATGTTGCGGAACCGGATGCCGGGAACGTCGCTCAGGGCTTTTCTGACGTCAGCCTTGTTCTTGCGCTGTCCGGCGATGATCGTGTCGAGCTTGCCCAGCTGGGCGAGTCCCAGGGCCCCCTGGAGCTCGTTCATGCGGAAATTGAATCCCAGGATGAAACGTCCCTCCATGGCCCTCGTCACGTTGGGGTTGTGGTCGTGGCCGTGGTCATGGTACCAGTCGGAACGGTCATAGATCTCTTTGCTGTCCGTCACCACCATGCCGCCCTCACCGGTCGTCATGGTCTTGTAGTAATCGAAGCTCAGGATCCCCGCATCTCCGAAGGTTCCCAGCTTTTTCCCGCGGAAGCTCCCGCCGGCGCTCTGGGCATTGTCCTCGAGAACCTTCAGGTTGTTCTTCTTCGCGATCTCCACGATCCTGTCGATCCGCGAGGGCGCGCCGCACATGTGAACGGGGATGACGGCCTTCGTGTGGGGCGTAGAGCCTTTTCTCGATGCTGTCGGGGTCCAGGTTGAGGCTGTCGTCGATATCGCCGACAACGGGAATGGCCCCCGTTTCCAGAACGGCTTCATAGGTGGCAATGAAGGTAAAGGGCGGCACGATCACCTCGTCCCCGGGGCCCACGTCCAGGGCCGTGAGGGCCACCTTCAGCGCCGCCGAGCCCGACGTGACGCCCAGGGCGTGTTTCACCCCCAGGTAGCGGCAGAAGGCCTCCTCGAACTGGCGAACCTTGAAGACGCCCTTTCTCTCCTTGTCGTGACCGTATCGCATCAGGACGCCCGTCTCCAGGACGTCCATCAATTCCTTGATTTCCTCTTTTCCGATGAGCTCTGAACCGGCCATTTCTTTCTGCCTCCGCTTTACGGTGAGTGTGTATGGAATGCCTTTATGATTAGCCCCGACCTTTGATCGGGAAGTTAGGAAGTTATGAAGATCGGAAGTTAAGATTTTTCCGCTCTTCTGCTCTTCCTCGCTTCGTAACTTCTGTCCTTTTACATGGCTGTTCTGTATATCGCGATGGCGTCCTCGAGGGTCACTTTGCGGGGGTTGTTCTCCAGGGGCCTGGCCACCGTCATGGCCACCTTTGCCATTTCAAGGAAATCCTCCTCGGGGATCCCGAGCTCCTCGAGGCTCGTGGCGATGTCGCAATCCTCGATGAGGACATCGACGGCCTCCACGGCCAGCATCGCCGCATCGCGAACGGAAAGCCCCTCCGTATCCTCCCCCATCATTTCGGCGACGATGGCGAACTTCTCCAGGGCGCCGGGCAGGTTGAACTCCATGATCCGGGGGAGCATGAGCGTGTTGGCAACCCCGTGGGAGATGCCGTATTTGCCCCCCAGGGGGTAGGACAGCGAGTGGGCCGCACCGACTCCTGCGTTGGCAAGGCCGATGCCCGCGTAGAGGCTGCCGAGCATCTGGGCCTCGCGGGCCTCGAGGTCCTTTCCGTTGTGGACGCAGGTCCTCAGGTTTTCGGAGATGAGCCGGATGGCCTCCAGGGAGAACATCTCGCTTGCGGGACTTGCGATCACCGACGTGTAGGATTCGATGGCATGGCAGAGCGCATCCATCCCCGAGGCGGCCGTCGGCTGGGGCGGCAGGCTCAGGGTGAGCTCCGGGTCGAGCAGCGCCAGATCCGGGTACATGTAGACGCTGTTCATCCCCTCTTTTTTCCTCAGGTCATGCCGGACAAAGACGGCCGTGAAGGTCACCTCGCTTCCCGTTCCCGCCGTGGTGGGGACCATGATGGTCGGCAGCCCCGGCCCGGGGACCTTGTTGAGACCGAGAAAGTCTTTGGCCTCGGCATTGTGCGCCGCGATGACGGCTATGGCCTTGGCCACATCCATGGCGCTGCCGCCGCCGATCCCGATGACGATGTCGCACTTGCCCTTCAGGGCCATTTTTGCCCCCTCGTCGGCCTGCTCCAGGGGCGGCTCCGGCAGCACCCTGTCGTACAGAACGGCCTTCATGCCTTCCCTGTCGAACATCTCCATGATCTTATCGCGCATCCCCAGCTTCGCCAGGTTGCCGTCCATGGCGATCAAGGGTTTCCTGGCTCTCAAGTCCCGGATCTGGCCGACAAGTCCGGAAAAGGACCCGCAGCCGAAGACGATCTTTCTGGCTCCCGTGAAGGAAAAGGTTTTCTGCATGTTGCGATCCTCCTGCAACCCCCTTTTTTACTTATGGAATTCCCGAGGGCGCTTCGGTGAAGAATGGCGCAGAGCGCCCCCGAAAGTCAAGAATTTTGTTTCCGGCCAAACCAGTCGATCTGGCGGCAGAACCCCCTGATGATCTTCACCTCGCGCGACCGGAGCTCCACCCGGGCAAGAAAGCGCCGGATGCTCGTCATCCAGTACACGGGGTTCTGGGGGTTGATGAAACCGATGCGGAGGCTGACATCCCGGATGTGCTCGTACATCCCCTCGAGCTCCCCCGACGAGGCGAGCCGCGGGGCGAACTTTTTTGCCCCGGAGGCGGCCGTGAAGATTTCGTAACACAGGATCATGACGGCGTGGGAGAGATTGATGGAGCGGAAACGCTCCGAGACGGGGATGTGGACCAGGAGATGGCCGTAGCGAAGCTCGTCGTTTGTGAGGCCAGCATCCTCGGGGCCGAAGAGCAGGGCCACCTTGTTCTTGCGGGAGATCTCCACAAGCTTTTCCGCCGCCTCCCGCGGTGCCTGGTAGGCCGGCCGTGCCCGGCCGATACGGGCCGTCGTCGCCACGATGTACTGGAAGCCTGCCAGGGCCTTTTGCAGGTCCTTCTCGTATCGGATCCGATCCACCACGTCGGCGGCAAGGTGCGTCGACATCTGCCGGATCTTCTCCTTGTCGAAGTCGGTCTCGCCCACGACGAGGATGTCCTCGATGCCCATGTTCTTGGCGCAGCGGGCAACGGAGCCGATGTTTCCCGGGTACTTGGGCCTGTTCAGGACGACGGTGATGTTCTCCAGCAGGACGCCTGCAGCCATCTCAAAAAACCTCTGGGCGAAGTGCCGCGAGTCTACCACAGATAACCCGGGGGTTTCCTTCTTTTTCATTGCCCGCTGCCGCACCGTCTGGTAATCAAAATATGGCCTATGGAGGCCCTTTCCCTGATCTCCCTCGCCCCTGGCGGGAGAGGGTCGGGGTGAGGGGGAAGACACATGCAAAATGAATTTCGTGATATCCTGTTAAGGGCCGCTGGCGAGATGGGGCTCACCCTGACGCAGGAGCAGATTGCCCTCTTCGAGGCCTATCGGGAAACGCTGCTTTTCTGGAGCAGCAAGATGAATCTCGTCTCCCTGCAGTCGGAACTCGACCTGCCCGTGCGCCACTTCATCGATTCGCTCACCCTTCTTCCCTACCTGCCTGCCGGGCCCGGGACCCTCCTCGATATCGGCTCCGGGGCGGGCTTCCCCGCGATTCCCGTAAAGATTTTCCGCAAAGATCTTCACGTCACCCTTCTCGAGGCCTCGCGAAAGAAGTGCTCCTTTCTCAAGGAGGTGATTCGCAGGCTGGGTCTTCGGGAGATTGCCGTCCTGAACTGCCGGCTCGAGGAGCTCTTGAAAAAAGACATCAAACCCTCTTTTGACGTAATCGTCTCACGGGCTACGCTCAAACTCCCGGATCTTTTGCGGGGGGGGCTTCCCCTCCTGAAACCGGGAGGGGTGCTGGCGGCGATGAAGGGCCCCGGCCTGGAAGAGGAGGCCGCTGCCCTGGATTCATTAAATAACAAGATTTTTCATATCGTTGGAAGCTATCCCTTCTCTCTTCCGCTCACCGGCGACCATCGACACATCCTCCTTGTGGATAAACCCTCTTGAAACGGCCGGAATCTGCTTTATAAGTGTTTGATATCATTTATTTATTTTATTATCTTTCCCGTCTGGAATTTCCTTTGAAAAACCCCCCATTTATGTTAGCATCTTGCAATTTCATCCAGCCGTCAAAACATCTTGTTTCTGCGATAAAGAATGCGAAAAATTATTTGTATTGCCAATCAGAAGGGGGGGGTCGGGAAGACCACGACAGCCATCAACCTCTCGGCATCCCTCGCCACGGCGGAAAAAAAAGTCCTGCTCATAGACGGGGACCCGCAGGGCAATACCACGAGCGGGGTTGGAATCAATAAGTCCTTGATTGAAAACAAGAATCTCTACCATGCCCTCATCGGCCGCTGCAGCCTCGACGAGGTCATCGTGAAGACCCAGATCCCGGCGCTCGACATCGCTCCCTCGAATCAGGATCTCGTCGGCGTGGAGATCGAGTTTGTCTCTCTCGAGGAGCGGGAAAAAAAACTGAAGGCGCTGCTGAAAACCCTTGAGGCCCCCTACGACTATTGTATCATCGATTGTCCGCCATCGCTCGGGTTCCTGACCCTGAATGCGCTGGTGGCCGCGGATTACCTGATCATCCCGCTGCAGTGCGAGTACTTCGCCCTCGAGGGGCTGGCGCACCTGTTGAACACGGTCAAGCTCGTGCGTTCCCGGATGAACCCGTCGCTTTCCCTGGGCGGGATCCTGCTCACCATGTTCGACGTCCGCAACCGGCTGTCTCACCGGGTCGTCGAGGAGGTAAGGGGACATTTCGGGAACAAGGTCTTCAAGACCGTCATCCCCCGGAACGTAAGAATCTCGGAGAGCCCCAGCCACGGGCTTCCGATCATCCTCTACGACGTCAAGTCCCGCGGGGCCGTTGCCTATATGGACCTGGCTCATGAAATCCTCTATGACGGGAGAGCCTAGGATGTTAAAGAAAAACTCGCTGGGAAAAGGTCTGGGCGCCATGTTCCCCGACCTGCTGGAAAAGATCGGCGACAAGCCGGTTCTCGTGACGTGCGGCATCGAGGAGCTCGTACCGAATCGCTACCAGGCCAGGAAGGATTTCGACCCTGAGGAGCACAAGGGCCTTGTTGCCTCCATCCGCAAGAGCGGCATCATTCAGCCGATCGTGGCAAGACGCTCTGACGGGGGCTACGAGATCATCGCCGGCGAGCGCAGATGGCGGGCCGCCCAGGAAGCCGGACTCAAGAATGTACCCGTCATCATCCGGGATGCCGGAGACCAGGACGCGGCGGTTTTCTCTCTCATCGAAAACCTCCTGAGGGCAAATCTAAACCCCATGGAGGAAGCCGAGGCCTTTCACCGGCTGATGAATGAATTCAGTCTCTCCCACGAATCCATTTCTGTGACCGTCGGGAAAGACCGCTCCACCGTCACGAACGCCCTGAGGCTGCTCAAGCTTCCGAAGGAAATCCGAGAGGCACTCGCCAAGAGGACCCTTTCAGCCGGTCATGCCAGGGCCATCCTCGCGTTGGAATCCGTTGAGGAGCAGACCCGGCTGTTCAGGGCCATCCTCTCGAAAGGGCTCAATGTGAGGGAGGCCGAGGAACTCGCCCGGGGAAAGAAAAAATCGAAGACCGTCAAAAAGACATCCGTCGGTGACGAACATCTGGCAGAGCTCGAGAAGCGTCTTTCCAGGCGCCTTATGGCAAGAGTCAACATCCTTTCCCGGAAGCGCGGCGGGTCCATCGAGATCCGCTTCAGCTCTCCCGAGGAACTGGACAGGCTGCTGGCAATTCTTCTACGGTCTTGATCCACAAATAGTTTCACTGCATCTTCGCGCGGGCCTTAACGGGATATTCGGGATAACGTTCAACGGTTGTGTTTTATCAACAAATGTTTATTAATTGTTTACAGTTGAGGGGCACTTGGAGAATTTTTGGAATAAAAGTATTGATATCATAAAGGAAAAGGTGACGAAGCAGAACTTCGAAACCTGGATCAGCCCCGTGCGGATCTCTTCCATGGACGGACCCGATGTAGAGCTTTCGGTGCCGAACCGCTTCTTCAGGGACTGGCTGACGGAGCACTACATGGGCATCATCAAGGAGTCCATGTCTTCCGTGGCCGGGATACCGCTCAACCTGAGACTCATCATCGATAAAACGCCGCTCCAGGGGAAAAAAATCGTTGATTTGCATGTTCCCGTTGTTGCTCCCAGCCCGAACGGCAAGACGGAACGGCCCCCAAAATTTCACCCGTCCCTGAACACCAATTACAATTTTGAGCGTTTTGTTGTCGGCCCCAGCAACCAGTTCGCTCATGCCGCGGCTGTCGCCGTGGCCGAGGCACCCGCAAAAAACTACAATCCTCTCTTTATCTATGGTGGCGTGGGTCTCGGAAAGACTCACCTTCTCAATGCGATCGGTTTCCACACCCTGAAGCTCATTCCCTCGGCCAACGTGCTCTATGTCTCGGCCGAAGAGTTCATGAACGAAATGATCAACTCGATCCGTTACGACAAGATGCAGAAATTTAGAGAAAAGTACCGCAATATCGATTCTCTTCTGATCGATGACATCCAGTTCATCGCCGGAAAGGAAAGGACCCAGGAGGAGTTTTTTCACACCTTCAACACCCTCCACGACTCGGGAAAGCAGATCGTGGTTACCAGCGACAAGTTCCCGAAGGACATCCCGAACCTGGAAGGAAGGCTGCGCTCGCGTTTCGAGTGGGGATTGATCGCCGACATTCAGCCGCCGGAAATCGAAACCAAGGTGGCCATCGTTGACAAGAAAGCCTATGAAAACAACATCTCCCTGCCGAAAAACGTGGCGTACTACATCGCTTCGAAGGCGGAATCCAACATCCGGGAGCTCGAGGGTTTCATCATCCGGATCGGGGCCTATGCATCCCTGACGGGACGGGAAATCGACATGGATCTCGTCAAGGAAGTGTTGAAAAAATTCTTCAAGCAGGGAGAGAAACCGGATGTCACCGTCGATGAGATCATGAAAACGGTGGCAGCAAAATTCAATATAAGAATCGCGGACTTGAAATCTCATAAAAAAAACAAGAACCTCGTCATCCCGAGGCAAATTGCCATGTATCTTGCAAGGAAGTTGACCTCTCACTCCTTCCCCGATATTGGTGCAAAAATAGGCGGGAAAGATCACTCAACGGTCATCTATGCGAACAACAAGATCAAAGATCTTCTTGAAAAAGATTCGAAGATCGAAACGGCGATAAAGGAAATTGAGGAAACTCTCAACAGAAGCTGACAGGTGTTCCTGTGAGTTATGAACATATTTTATTACGGCAGGTAATCGAAATCATAAAAGGATTGGTTCTATTCACAAATTAACAGTCCCTATTACTAATAACGCTGTTCTTTCTTCTGTTCTTATTAAGTTAATAGGACCTGTTGGGTGTGGGGAGAAACGAAGGACAGGAAGGGCCTCGAAGGGGATACGCCGAAAACCAAGTGAAGGAAAGGAAACGGGCTTATGGAATTCAGTGTGAAGCGTGACGTTTTCCTGGGCGGTGTGCAGAAGACCCTGGGTATTGTGGACAGACGCACCTCGATGCCTGTATTGAACAATGTTCTCATCCGGGCAGAGGCGGACCGTATCCGTATTGTGGCGACGGACCGCGAAATCGGGCTGATTGCCGATTATGAGGCGCAGGTCGTCAAGGACGGCGAGATCACTCTGCCGGCCCGCAAGCTCTACGAGATGCTCCGGGAAATCCAGGGCGAGTCGATTCACTTCAAGAAAGAGGATTCGAATTGGGTCGCCATCACCTGCGGGAAGATCAATTTCCGGGTACCGGGTATCCCTGCGGAGGAGTTCCCGAAGATCATGGACGACGAGGACGTGGGTTTTATCCGTGTGGACGGGGCCATGATCAGCGACATGATCAAAAAGACCTTTTTTGCCATGTCCGCCGATGAATCCAGGGTCAACCTCAACGGGGTCCTCCTGAGGGCGGAAAAAGAGCAGGAGACCGTTATCCTGCGAATGGTGGCCACCGATGGTCACCGCCTGTCCATCGCGAGCGCCGACCCGAAAGTCGAGCAGGTCATCGGGCTTGAAAAGGGAATGATCATCCCCCGCAAGGGCATCACGGAAATCCGCCGTCTCGTCGAGGACAAGGAAGGGCCTGTCGAACTCGGTGTGAAGAAGGGGATGTGCGTTCTGAAAAAGGACGGCATCATCCTGAAGGTGAGCCTCATCGACGCCGAGTACCCCGACTACAAGCGCGTCGTGCCGAAAGACAAGGGCACCCTGGTGGAACTCGACCGCGATCCCGTGCTCCACGCCCTGAGGCGCATGAGCGTCATGGCCAGTGAGCGATACAGCGGCGTGCGGATCCGTTTCCAGCAGGGCAAGATGGTCCTCAACTCCATCAACCCCGACGTCGGAGAGGCAAGCGACGAGGTCGAGATCCAGTACCAGGACGCTGAGATCGAGGTCGGATTCAATGTCCGATACCTCCTTGAGGCCATCGAGGCCGTCGACGAGGAGAAGTTCACCCTGGAGATCCGAAGCGGGCTTCGTCCGGCCATTGTGAAGCCGGCACAGGATACGGGGTATCTGTGCATCGTCATGCCACTCAAAATATAGCGGTCTTCGACCGCAGGCTAAAGGCTTCAGGCCTCGGGCTTCAGGAAGAAAAGACCGGGCACTGAAGGAAATAAGAACGAACAGGAGCAAAAAAGCCATAACATGTCTGAAACCTACAGCGCTGACAACATCAAGGTATTGAACGGTCTCGAGGCGGTCCGCAAACGGCCCGCCATGTATATCGGGAGCACCGGCAAGGACGGTCTCCACCATCTGGTCTATGAAGTGGTCGACAACAGCGTCGACGAGGCCTCCGCAGGCTTCTGTGACGCCATCGTCGTCAAGATCCGCGTCGACAACAGCATCCAGGTCGACGACAACGGACGCGGCATCCCCGTGGACATGCACAAGACGGAAGGGGTCTCGGCTGCCGAGGTCGTCTTGACGAAGCTGCACGCCGGCGGCAAGTTCGACCGCGACAGCTACAAGATTTCCGGCGGTCTCCACGGCGTGGGCGTCTCCGTGGTCAATGCCCTCTCGAGCCATCTCGAGCTGGAGGTGCGTCGCGACGGCAAAGTGTACCGGCAGTCCTACGAGCGGGGCGCGCCGACGGCGCCGCTCAAGGAAGTGGGAAAAACGCGGGGCAAGGGCACGACGGTCACCTTCATGCCGGACCTCGAGATCTTCGAGGAGACGGAGTTCAGCTTCGACGTGATCTCGAACCGCATGCGGGAGCTTGCCTTTTTGAACAAGGGCATCCGCATCACCCTCATCGACGAGAGAAACGACGAGAAGGCCGAGTTCTACTACCAGGGCGGCATCGTCTCCTTCGTGGAGTTCATCAACAAGAACAAAGGCGTCCTCCACAAGAAGCCCATCTTCATCGAGGGGGAAAAGGAGGACTGCGTCGCCGAGGTGGCCATCCAGTACAACGACACCTACGGCGAGAACGTCTTCTCCTTCGCAAACAGCATCAACACCACCGAAGGCGGCACCCACATGAGCGGGTTCCGTTCGTCTCTCACGCGCGCCATCAACAACTACGCCATGCAGAACGGCTTCCTGAAAAACGGGAAAGACTCGATCAAGGGCGAAGATGTGCGCGAGGGGCTTGCCGCCGTCATCAGCGTCAAGATCCGGGAGCCCCAGTTCGAGGGGCAGACCAAGACCAAGCTCGGCAACAGCGAGGTGAAGGGCCTCGTCGAGGGGATCGTCTACGACAGGCTCAGCACGTATTTCGAGGAAAACCCCTCGGTGGCCAAACAGATTGTGGGCAAATCCCTCGATGCCTCCCGGGCCCGCGAGGCGGCCCGGCGCGCCAAGGAGCTCACGCGGCGCAAGAGCGCCCTCGAGGTGTCGACACTGCCCGGGAAGCTGGCCGACTGCCAGGAAAAGGACCCGGCCCAGAGCGAGCTCTACCTCGTAGAGGGCGACTCCGCAGGCGGCTCCGCCAAGCAGGGACGCGACCGCCGCAACCAGGCCATCCTTCCTCTTCGGGGCAAGGTCCTCAACGTCGAGAAGGCACGCTTCGACAAGATCCTCCAGAACGAGGAGATCAAGAACCTCGTCACGGCCCTCAGCGTGGGGATCGGCAGCGGCGATGACAGCGAGGACGACCTCGACATCAGCCGCCTGCGCTACCACAAGGTCATCATCATGACGGATGCCGACATCGACGGCTCGCACATCCGCACCCTGCTGCTCACCTTCTTCTTCCGCAAGATGAAGAAGCTCGTGGAGCGGGGCTATCTCTACATCGCCCAGCCGCCGCTCTACAAGATCGCTGACAAGAAGCGCGAGCTCTACATCAGCACGGACGACGAGATGAAGAAATTCATCCTGGAGAACGGCGTGAGCCGGATCCGGGTCGGGTCGGGAAACGGCAACGCCATCACGGGCACCCGGCTGGCCACCCTGATCCAGCGCGCCATGCGGCTCGACACGATCCTGCAGAAGTTCGAGAAAGAGGAAAAGAACCGGGACGTCATGCACGCCCTCGCGGCGGACCCCTCCTTCACGGCCGCCGACTTCGGCTCCCAGGTTGCCATCGAGACCGTGGGCAAGCGCGTCGCCAGGCTGCTGGGGGACCCGGTGGTGCAGTACGTTACGGATTTCAACCTCGAGCACGGCGGGTACAATCTCGTTTTCACGATCCGCCGCGACGGGCTCGAGACGGCCACGACGATCGACCAGGATCTCTTTGCGACGCCGAAGTTCATTGAGGCGAGAAACCTGCTTTCCCAGCTCAAGGCACTCGGGGAGGCGCCCTTCACGGTTGTCATCGACGACGACGAGAAGGAAAACCGGCAGTTCGAAAACCTCCCGGCCCTCACGGAGTTCGTCATGAATACCGGCAAGAAGGGCCTGACCATCCAGCGCTACAAGGGTCTCGGCGAGATGAACCCCGAGCAGCTCTGGGAGACCACCATGAACCCCGAGAAGCGGACGCTGCTGCAGGTGAGGGTGGAGGATGCCGTGCTCGCCGACGAGATCTTCACGACGCTGATGGGCGACCAGGTGGAGCCGCGCAGGGAGTTCATCTACAAGAACGCCCAGTACGTATCCAATCTGGACATTTAAAATACAGTGTCTGAGTGTCTGAGGGCATAAGTGACTGTGTGAAATCAAATCCATTCTTCACTCGGACACTTCATCACTCAAGCACTTCATTCACTTCATTTCCCCCCAGGAAGGGGGGAATTTTGTTTCCCAAGGAGAGCTTTTTTTCATGGAGCTTTATCAGAAGAACATCCCGGTGAACATCGAAGACGAGATGAAGAAGTCCTACATGGACTACGCCATGAGCGTCATCATCGGGCGTGCCATACCGGATGTGCGCGACGGGCTCAAGCCCGTTCACAGGCGCGCGCTCTTTGCCATGCACGAGATGGGCAACCGCTGGAACCGGCCCTACAAGAAGTCGGCACGCATCGTCGGCGATATCATCGGTAAGTACCACCCCCACGGCGATTCCGCCGCCTACGACACGATCGTCCGCATGGCCCAGGACTTTTCTCTTCGCTACCCGCTGATCGACGGGCAGGGAAACTTCGGCTCGATCGACGGCGACCCGCCGGCGGCCATGCGATACACCGAGATCCGGATGTCCCGCATCGCCGAAGAGCTCCTGGAGGACCTCGAAAAGAACACCGTCGACTTTGTGCCCAACTACGACGGCTCCATGGAGGAGCCCGTGGTGATGCCCTCGCGGCTTCCGATGCTGCTGCTCAACGGCACCTCCGGGATCGCCGTCGGGGTTGCCACCAACATCCCGCCTCACAATATGGGCGAGATCGTCGACGGCACGGTGGCCCTCATCCGCAACCCCGACATCACCGTCGAGGGGCTCATGAAGCACATCCATGGGCCCGACTTCCCCACGGCCGGATTCATCAACGGCCGCGACGGGATCCTCTCGGCCTACCGCACGGGGCGGGGCTCCGTGCGCATCCGGGCGCGGACCATGGTGGAGCGCGCCAACCGCACGGACCGCGAGAGCATTGTGATCACCGAGCTTCCCTACCTTGTCAACAAGGCGAGCCTCATCGAGAAAATCTCGGATCTCGTGAAGGAGCGCAAGATCGAGGGGATCGCCGATCTTCGAGACGAGTCGGACCGCGACGGCATCCGCATCGTCATCGACCTCAAGCGCGACGAGGTCTCCGGCGTCATCCTCAACCAGCTCTTCAAGCACACCCAGATGGAGAACTCCTTCGGGATCAGCATGCTGGCCATCGACGCCGGCCAGCCGCGGGTCATGAACCTCAAGGACATACTCCAGCGCTTCGTCGCCTTCCGCAAGATCGTCATCACCCGCAGGACGATCTTCGAGCTCAACAAGGCCAGCGAGCGGGCCCACATCCTCGAGGGGCTCATCACGGCCCTCGATAACATCGACGCCGTCGTGGCCCTGATCAAGGCCTCGGAGAACCCCCAGACGGCAGCCGACGGGCTCATGAAAACCTTCGGCCTTACGGAAGTCCAGGCCAGGGCCATCCTGGAGATGCGCCTGCAGCGGCTCACGGGGCTCGAGCGCGAGAAGATTCTCTCGGAGCACGCCGAGCTCACCCGGCTCATCGCAGAGCTCAAGGGAATCCTCGATGACCCCCAGAAGGTCCTGGACATCATCGTGGCAGAGCTCGAGGACTCGAAGAAGCGGTTCGGCGACGAGCGCCGCACGGAGATCGTCGAGTCGACGGAAGACATCAACATCGAGGACATGATCGTCGAGGAGGACATGGTCGTCACCGTGTCCCACCAGGGCTACATCAAGCGAAACCCCGTGAGCCTCTACCGCATCCAGCGGCGCGGCGGCAAGGGCAAGATGGGCATGACCACGAAAGAAGAGGATTTCGTGGAGCACATCTTCATCGCTTCGACGCACAACTACATCCTCATCTTCACGAATCAGGGCCGTGTCTACTGGCTCAAGGTCTACCAGCTCCCGCAGGCGGGGCGCGCCGCCAAGGGGAAGGCCATCGTGAACCTCGTCAACATGAACCCGGGCGAAAAGGTGGCCGCCGTTCTTCCCGTGCGCGCCTTCGAGGAAGGGAAATTCGTCGTCATGGCCACGAAGAAGGGGATCATCAAGAAGACGGAGCTCGCGGCCTACTCCAACCCGCGCACGGGCGGTATCATCGCCATCAGCGTCGAGGTGGCCGACGAGCTCATGGATGTCAAACAGACCAACGGCGCCCAGGAGATCTTCCTCGGGACCCGCAAGGGCATGGCCATACGCTTCAAGGAAGAGGATGTGCGCTCCATGGGCCGCACCGCCACGGGGGTCATCGGCATCCGCATGGACGACGACGACCACGTCGTGGGGATGGAGATCCCCACGGAGGGCAACTCCATCATGACCGTCTCCGAGCGCGGCTTCGGCAAGCGCACCGAGATCGCCGAGTACCGCCTCCAGAGCCGCGGCGGCAAGGGCATCCTCAACCTCAAGACGACGCCGCGCATCGGGCTCGTATCCGGCATCCGGCAGGTCACGGGCGATGAAGACCTCATGCTCATCAGCGACTCCGGCAACATCATCCGCATCCGCGTGGGCGAGGTCCCCGTGCTGCACCGCGCAACCCAGGGCGTGAAGCTCATCGATCTCGAAGAAGGGGAGAACTTCTCCGGCATCGCCCGCGCGGAGCGTGAAGGCGAGGTCAAAAACGGAGAAGATGCCGCCGAGGACGAAACGCTCTTCGATGCCGACGAAGGCGACGAAGAACAGGGCGGGCAATAGGGGGCAAGGAGCAGGCAATCATGAATTTCAAAAACATTCAGGAATTTTTCTGGCCCACCATCCACGACGCCGAATCGGCCAAAAAGGCCGCCGACCAGGGATTCTTCGCCGCCATGCTCTATGTCTTTCTGGCCCTGACCCCGATTTTGTCGGGCCAGGTTGCGAAGATCTTCGATGTCCTCGTCGTGGCCATTGCCGGCTATTTCACGAAGCGAATGTGGAGAACGGCGGCGATCGTCGGGCTTGTCATGATCGGTCCGGAGCTGGTTTTTGCCCTGCCCGGGGGTCTCTCCTTCCGGCTGGCCTCGGCTGCCATCCTGACGCTCATGTTTGTCAATGCCACCCGGGGACTGCTTCCTCTATTATCGATACGCACAGGCAAAGCCAGCCCAGCCCACGGTGGAGGTGCTGCCGCCGGAGCCACCGCCAACCCAGGAAAAAGAAAACCCGCCACAGGCCTAGAAAGAGGACGAAGTGTAGAAGTGTCTGAGTGAAGAGGGAAAAACGTTCTATAGAAAAACCCGCTGGCGGAATCCGGCGGGTTTTTTGTCTCGGCTCAGCGCCAAGCCTTGCCTCGATGTTTTGTCGAGGGAAGAGTCGTTGCGGGGATCACCTCCCGGTCGACCCAGTACGTCGTGTCGATCGTGAAGGCCTTGCTGGTGTAGATCATGTAGCTGCGGCCGAATTCCAGGGTTTTCAGGTTCCCGACGGTTTTGTGCCCGTGAAGCAGGAGGTACTGCATCGGGCGATCGAAGCTGAAGATGAGCCCCACAAAGGGGTTGCCCGCGTACCTGCCGAAGACGGCATCGACGGATCGGCCCCCGGCGGGAAGCTTCGTGAACCGGACGGTGTTGTAGCCCTTTCGGACTGTTAACTCCGTTTTGACAACTATTTTCTCCATGAAGGAAACCGGCGCGGCGGAGGGGGCCGCCTCGGTCACCGTCACCTCGTCGGGGTCCACCTGGGCCCTGTAGCCGATCTTGAGTTTATGGATGAAATACCTGCCCGCCTTGGTGACTTTCGAAGAGAACAGACCTGCCGAATCGGTGAGGTACTCTCCTGCGACTTGCCCGAGTTCGTCCTTCACGGTGACGCTCACGCTATCCAGCCCCGAGCCGGAAGGGAGCTCCTGCACGGTGCCGTTGATGAAGAATTCCGTCACCGGGGGCGGCACGGGGCCGTACGGGTCGTACTTGACCAGGACGGCGTCGCTGGCGCCGGGCGCCTGGTCCCCCATCACGCCCTCCGTGGCGCCTGCAAGGTAGACGGCGCCCAGGGCGTCGTGGGCGATACCGTATCCCCAGTCCTGGGCTGCCGTGCCGAGCTGCCGGGTGACGAGCTTCCGGCCGTCCGCCGCGAAACGGGTCAGGAAGATATCATAGTAGCCCAGATGCGTCTGCCCGTCGAGCCCCTGGCCCCCGAGGGGATAACCGGTGATCCCGGTCACGGAGATGCTGTCCTCGGCACCGATGGCAACCCCGTAGGCAGCATCATTCGAGTCCGTGCCGAACTGGCGTGACCAGAGCTTGGTGAGGCCTGCGGTGTACTTGACGACGACGATGTCCTCGGCGCCCGACCAGGCATTGCCGTCGAAGTTTCCCTGCGTCGAGCCGGCGACGATGACGTTTCCCTTGCTGTCTACGGCGATGGCCCGGCCGGCATCGTTGTCGCTACCGTTGTTGGGGCCCCCCAGGGTCACGGTTTTTATTTGTTCGAACCAGGGGTCGATCCTGGTAACGAAAAGGGAGCCTTTCTCGTAGGCCATGATGCGGCCCGTGATATAGATGTAATTTGTGGTATTCGTTGAAGCGGGCTTGTAGATGGCCACGGCATGGACATCGGTGTCGACGGGATCCGATGATAGGTTGAGCTGAGTCGTGCGAAGGGGTGCACCCGTTGGGTCAAACTGTCTGATGTATGCGTTTTGGGTTCCCCCGGTCTCTGTCATGCCGTCGATGGAGCCCGTCGTCGCTCCGACCACGTAGACCATGCCGCTGCTGTCCGTGGCCACGCCGGTGGCGGAGTCCTCGCCTGATGTGCCGAACTGTTTGACCCAGCGGATCGTTCCCGATTCCGAGTGTATTTTGGCAATGTAGGCATCCGAGCGGCCCGCATTGACGTTTGCTTGCCGGGCAGGGTCTTGCTCGAATCCCACGGGCATGCTTCCTGTCGTCGATCCTGCGACGTAGAGGAAGGCGTTACCGTATTGTTCGCTTAGAGCGATCCCCTCGAGGAAATCATCGGCTGCAGATCCGAACTGGACCACCCAGAGGAGCGCTCCCTGGGGGTCGAACTTGGCCACGAAGGCATCCGAACCGCCCTTGTTGGTGTTCGGGACGAGCTGCGTCTCTGCGTTGACCGCGCCATGGGTTGTGCCTGCCACGTAGACATTTCCAGAGGCATCCGTGACGATGCCCCTGGCGTATTCGATCTGGGCCGAGCCGAACTGCTTGACCCACTGAGGTGCAACGGGTGGCGTGGCGGCGAAAGCGGACCCGGCCAGCAGGATGAAAAGGACGACGGCGACAACGAAATGACGGGTTTTCATGACTCCCCTCCTGAAAAGCCCTTTTGTTCGCGCCTGAGCGGTTGTGCGGGTGGCGGTGACGGGAAAAAGGCATCCGGGTAAAGATGAGGGGATCCGCGGCGGGGTGCCGAAGACAGCCCCCGGGTCCGTGACTCCGGATCCGAGGGTGCTCGGCTCGCCTGGCAGCCCTGCAACCCTATCCCGCGCAAGCGGGACGTAGGCCGGAGGCTTTGCGCCCCATCCTTTCGGATGGTTTGCCCTTTTCAGGCTCGTCAATCCCTATATCGGCAGGCCGGCGGAAACCTTTAGCCCAATCGGGGAAAATGTGGAAATGCGTGGTACGGATATTGCTATTCTGCACGGTGGAAACAGTTGTAGGCGTATCCTCGCAAATCGCTGCAAGGTGAGAAAGCAACGGTACAGACAGAACGATTCATGGAGTTTCTGAAGTCCCGGCACCCTGGCGGGGGAAATCCACAATCCCGGATTGCAGGTGGGATATGAATCTGAAAGAATCGACAGCCGCGCGAGCTCCGATAGCAAGGGGAGGAGTCATGACCCAGCGACCCAAAGTGCTCATGATCGACGACAACAAGGAAATCTGCCGGCTCATGAAGGAATACCTGGAAAAATCGGGCAGATACGAAGTGACGGTCTTCACCGACGCGAGAATGGGAGTCCGCTATGCCCAGATCGAGAAGCCCGATGTGATCCTGATGGATCTCATGATGCCCGACATGGACGGCACGGAGGCAGCCGAGTATCTCCTCGACGACGAAGCGACCCGCAACATCCCCATCATCTTCATCACGGCTGCGATCAAGAAGGCCGAGGTGGACGATCGCCTCGGCCGGATTCACGGCCACCCCATCCTGGCAAAGCCCGTCACCCCCATCGAAGTCATGAACGAGATCGAAAAGGTGTTGACCTTCACCTGAGAGGGCTCACCCACTGAAATAACGAAAGGCAGGGTCGACGGACCCTGCCTTTTTTTCATCGCTATCGGTTGATGCGTCTCAGATCATCACCGCCGTCACGGCGTCCTCGAGGCTGATAACCCCCTGGAGCACCTTGCTGACGGCATCCTGCTTCAGGCTTCGGAACGTGCCGTCCCGCTCGGCGGCGGCGCTGATCTCGGCGGCGCTGGCTCCCTTCAGGATCATCTCCTGGATACCGTTTTCGTTGAGAAGGATCTCGAAGAGGGCGGTTTGCCCCTTGAATCCCGTGTTCTTGCAGGCCGGACACCCCGCGCCCCGGAAAAAGCGTCCGCCCGCCATCGATTCGAGTCCCAGGGAGGCCAGCACCTGTTCCGTAGGTTCGTAGGGTTCACGGCAGGCGGGGCAGATCGTCCGCACGAGCCGCTGCCCGATCGAGGCCGACAGGGCGGAGGCCACGGGGAAGCGCTCCACGCCCATTTCGAGGAGGCGGGGGATGACGCCAGCCGCATCGGGCGACTGGATCGTGCTCAGGAAACGGCGGCTGGAGAGGGCCGTCTGCACGGCGAGCGCCGCCGACTCGGCATCCCGGATCTCTTTGAGATAGACCACGTCGGGGTCCTGCTTCAGGATGAGCCGGAGATTGCCCGCAAGGGTCAGGCCGGCTTTGCGGTTGAACTCGATCTGGGTCACTCCCGCCAGGGGGTGCTTGACCGAGTCCTCCAGGGTGAAGATCTCCGTATCGGGCTTTACCATCATGCGCAGCAGGGTGTAGAGGGTGGTGCTTTTACCGCTCCCCTCGGGCCCCGACACGAGGATGAGCCCCTGCGGCCTCTCCAGAAGCGCGGAGAGGCTGTCCAGGTCCTTCGGGGAGAGTCCCAGCTGCTCCAGGCCGAAGGAGTTGGCGCTCAGGTCCGTCAGGTGAAGGATCAGGTTCTCGCCGTTGACGCCCGGGATGGTGGAAACGAGCACGCTCAGCTCCCTCTCGCCGATCCGTTCGACGAACCGGCCTTCCTGGGGAATGCCCCGGATGCTGCTGTCTATGTTGGCGATGTCCTTGACCCAGGAGATCACCGGGAGGGACATCGATTTCGGCAGATCGGGCAGGTCGTGGGTCTTTCCGTTGACACGGAACCGCACCCGGACGTTCTTGGTCTGGGGGGTGATGTGGATATCCGTTGCCCCCTCGCGAACAGCCTGGACAAGCAGCGTCTCGAGAAGCCGGTCGGCCGGGGCTCCGTTTTCCTGAGCAGGCGCTGCAGGTGCCGGCTGGGGACGGGCCGCGGCCGCCATGGAAGGCGACCCCATCTCCTGGGCCGCGGCCCGGGGACGGGCCTCGGAGGAATAGCTTCCCGAGGGCATTTCGTAGATGAGGCCCATGAGCCGGTCGAACTCGCGCTCCGTGCAGATGACCGGTTCGACCCCTTCCTCCGACTGCATCCTCAAGAGGTCGAGGGCATAGCGGTTGGTCGGATCCGGCATGGCCACAACGAGGTGGCGGGTGGTCTTTCTCAAGGGAGCCGCCTGATGTTTCCTGGCAAAATCCATGGGAAGGAGCCTCGAGAGGCTCAGATCGACAGGGTACTTGTCGGGCAGGTAACGCTCGATCCGGAGTTGGCGACTGAGGATGTCCACGATCTGCGAATCCCGCAGGAACCCCTGCTGGACGAGAAGCTTGCCGAGCCGCAGGCCCGTGTAGCGCTGGGCTGCCAGGGCCTCCTCGAGCTGCATCTCGTCGAGAAGGTGCGCCTCCAGGAGGAGCTCGCCCAGCCTCTTCCACTGCCCGTCGACGACCTCCAGGTCCAGCGACTCGGGCTTCCTGTTTGGGATCTCGGCGATGAAGTCGGGGAAATCGCCCTCGATCAGGGTCTGCTCCTTGGCCACCGATGCGGCCCTCAGAAGGATTTTCTCCAGTTCGGCCACGTTGCCCGGCCAGGTGTACTCGACGAAACGGTCCATCACCTCCCGGGTGACGCCGAGGATGTTCTTGCGGAATTCCTGGTTGATGAGCTGAATGAAGTAGTCGACCAGCAGCGGGATGTCTTCCTTGCGCTCCCTCAGCGGCGGCATATAGAGGGTGACCACGTTGAGACGATAGTAGAGATCATCCCGGAAGGTCCCTTCCTTGATCATTCCGCGGATGTCCTTGTCGGTGGCCGCCATCACCCGCGCGCCCAGCTCGATCTTCTCCTTGCTTCCGATCCGCTGGAATTCACCGGTCTCGAGGACCCTCAGCAGGCGCGACTGGAGGTTCAGTGAAAGCTCGTGCACCTGGTGAAGGAAGAGCGTGCCGTGTGCCGCCTCTTCGAACTTGCCCGCCTTGCGGCTCGTGGCCCCCGTAAAGGACCCTTTCTCGTAGCCGAACAGTTCGGTCTCCAGGACCTGCTCGGCCATGCCTTCGCAATTGACGATGACGAAAGGCTCGTTTTTCGCGGCAAAATTGTGGAAGGTCTTCGCCAGAAGCGACTTGCCCGTCCCCGTCTCGCCCAGGAGGAGCACGGTGCGGTCTTCGGGCTTGATCATCATGATCTGGTTGAAGAGGATCCGGACGCGCTTGCTCTGCCCGATGAATTCCGGGAACAGGGCCTTGCCCTCCACCTTGCTGAGCAGATCGCTCACCTGCTCGAACACGGCATTGAATTCCTTGATATCATCGCCTTTGCCCTGCTTTTTTCCCCTCGCCTGTCTCGACACGGCAGGGATGAGATTCATCTTGGTAATGAAACTCTTCATGGGCTTCAGCAACAGCCATGTGATCAGGAGCGCGCACGAAAATGCGAAGACCCCGATTCCCAGGCCCCACCATTTCAGGTAAAGTTCCGGGTCCGGGATGAGCCTCGTGTATTTCAGGATCTGGTGCGTCGTGATGACGGAAAGAAGGGCAATCCCCCCGAAGATGATGGGGACGAGCAAATAGAGACTGATGTTGAAACGCGGGTGTTTCATGGCATTCTCACCTTGGGTACATCCTGTTCTTCAGGAACATTTGCGCCGTGGCCGCGAAAAGTCCTCTCTAAGCATCGAATAGAAGCGCCGAAAACTTTAACAGACCCGGCAAGTTTTGCAATACGACGCCAGTATGATATTAAACTACGAGAATAGTATGGCTTTTTCCGCTTATCGGACTCGTTCTCCCTCGATGATGTCGCGGGGTTTACCGAACGGAAGTCGCACGAAAAAGAAGTGATGAGGAACGCCGGCGTCGCGCTCGAGAAACGAGCCTGTCAGTCATGGCGAGAATTATTTGCACGAAGTATACCAAAAGTCGTCTGTTTTCGCAAGGATGGGATCGGCCTCCCCTCATTCGGCAAGCTTGACTGCCGTGCCGGCCAGGGTCACACTGCCTATTTTCAACGGTGTCTTGCCGGGGACGTGTCCTTCGTGGCGGACGTTGACGACGGCATCGGCCCCCAGCGCATGGGCCCTTTGCATGAGGTTCAGGAGTGCCCTTTTCTCCGCCACGAGTTGAAACCCCGCACCCGCCACCCCTTCGGCGGTGACGGGGCCAAGCTCCCTGGCCACTCTTTTTCCGGGGACTTCCGGCGTCGAGGCGATGGCGATCTTCTGCCGGAGAGCCCCGAGCTCCTTGTCGAGGGCCTCCATGGCAGCCTGGCGGGCCCTTATTCTCCGGCTCTCGCGCAAGGCGAGGGCGAAAATGAAAAGGACAAAGACCGTGATGAGAATCGCCGCGCCGAGATGTTCGAGGATCGCTTCCAGATTCACCGTCTAAATCCCTCTCTGGCCGGGTCGATCTTTCCCGATCAGGAATTCTTGTCCTTCGGGGATTTTTTGTTCATCATGTCCCCCAGGGAGCCGAAACTACGGGTGCCCTTCTGGAGATAGGGACTGTACGAGTCCTCCCGCTCCTCCTCCGGTGCTACCGGGGAGAGAGACAAACGCCGCTTTTCCCGGTCCGTCGATTCCACCACGACCTCGATCGTGTCGCCTTGAACAAGGACCTCCCGCGGATGACGGATCTTCTTGCCTTTCGAGAGCCTGGAGATGGGGATGAGGCCGTCGATGCCGGACTCCAGGGTGATAAAGGCCCCGAAGTCGGCCAGCCGCGCGACGGTCCCCTGGTGGCGGGAGCCCTCGGGGTATCTCGTCTCCACGTTTTCCCAGGGGTCCGGGAGCGTTTCCTTTATGCTCAAGGTGATGCGGTCTTTGACCCAGTCGAGGTTGAGGATGACCGCTTCGACGGTCTGGCCTGCAGTGAAGCGCTCGCGGATGTCCTCCACCCGCCCCCAGCTGATCTCCGAGATGGGAAGCAGCGCCTCGATGCCGCCGATGTCGATGAAGGCGCCGAAATCGCGTACGGACCTGACCGTACCCGTCACCTTCATGCCCGCCCGGAGTGTCTCCTTGATGGCTTCTTTTCTCTGTCGCTCTTCCTCTTCGAGGATCCTGCGCCGCGAAACGATGAGCTTCCGACCCCCTTCACCGTACTCGATGACGATGAAGGGAAGCCGCTGCCCCAGGATGGTCGCTGCCGACCCTCCCCGGCCAAGGCCTGCCTGCGAGAAGGGGCAGAATGCCCGGTAGGTCCCGGCGATCCGGACTTCGAGCCCCCCTTTGATTTCTTTCTCCACGATGCCTTCCACGGGAATGCCGTTCTGCCAGGCCTCTTCGAGATACTGGCGGGCTGCGTCCCCTGAGACCCTCGTCGTGAAGATCCGCTCGCCATGCCGCGATGAGAGGAAATAGGCCTTGACGGTGTCCCCCTCCTTCACCGTCAGCTGCCCTTCCTTGTCGAGGAACTCGTTTTTCTCGACGATCCCCTCCGTTTTTCCTCCGAGGTCGATGAACACCCAGTCCGTTGAGATCTTGGCGATCACGGCTTCCACGCTCTGCCCGGGCTTGAGCCGGGCCGGCATTCGGTCCGCCGCCTCCAGGAGTTCAGCGAAACTTTTTTCTTCTTCCATGATGATTTTCCGTCCGAAATTATTTTTGATTGCCTTCGCCCTGGCCTTACGGTCAGGCGGCCCTGCAGGGGACTACTAATAGTCTGACTTGGCCCATTTGTCAAATCCTCACTGCAGGGGTCTGCATCCATGGAAATTTACCTCTTGAAAGGGGGGCGGATTAAGGATATCCATAAGCTTAACCGATAGTAGTAGGGAACCGTCCCGGCGAGGTGTCAAGCCCTGTCGGGGCAGACATGACAAAGGAGTTGCCCGAATGCGAAAAGCCCTCTTCCCCATGGCCCTCATCCTCGCGGCCGCCCTGTGCGTTGCGATGACCGTAACCCTCTCCGACGCTGCGACCCTTTACCGATGGGTCGACGAGCAGGGCGTCGTTCATGTCTCCGGGAATCCTCCCGAAGGTAAGATGGATGTTGCACAGGCCGTTGTCGGGGAAGCAGAAGACAAGGGACCGGCGCCAGGACCCGCCGGGGAGAAGAAGGAATTCCGCGTCCGGCCCGCAGAGGTCACCGTCTACACGACGCCCACGTGCCCCTGGTGCCACAAGGCGAAGGCCTGGTTTCGGGACAAGAAAATCCGCTATAAAGAGGTCGACGTGACATCCGATAAAAGCGGCCTCGAGGAGATGGTGCGCATCTCCGGCCAGACTGGTGTTCCCGTGATCGTGGTGGGCGGCGAGGTGATCGTGGGGTTCAATCAGAACCGCCTGAATGAAATTTTCAAAGATTGATTTTTACACGCCGCGTCCATACTGGATAAGACAAAAGAAACATTCAGCCTCATTCTCGATCCTCTCCCGAAATGGAAAGGAATCATTCACCCTCACCCTGGCCCTCTCCCTCGTAGGGGAGAGGGAAATCAAGGAACTGGGTCTTCATAGGGAGAGGAAGATCGAGGTAACGGGTCTTCTTAGGGCGGTTTTTCGTTGACTTGCCGGCCGTCTGGCGGTAATAAATAATTACATCATTTATCCGCAGTCACCTTTCCAAGCTCACTTTCGTAACCCAGAATTTCAATCCCGGTATTTTCCACTCGTCAGCGTCACAAAAGGTCAACTCACCAGCAAACGGTTCCCCGTCATCGGGGCGCGGGGCTCTTTTCAGAAGCCGTCCTCTGCGCCCGTGCCGGGGAGAAGTCAGAACGGGAGGTGGTCATATGCTGTTCATGATGATTTGCACCTGGGATCCGCAGGACGAACGGGAGGTCAGAACCAAGCGGGCAAACTGGGAGTGGCCGAAGGAGGTTCGGGTGATCTCGGAGTACTTTGATCTCCAAGGCTGCCGGACCATCTACGTAGTCGACTGCGATGCGGTGGGGCTCATCGCCTGCCGCGCAGCCTGGATCAATCTCCTGATGTTCGAAATCTTCCCCGTCTGGCCCATCGGAGCAACCAAGGAACTGGTAAAGAAACAGGGGGCCTGAGGACGGCAAGTCCGCCGTGAAAGGAGGTACAGGACATGGGAAATCTGGAACTGACGCCTGTAGAGGAGAAGGAGCTTCTCGCCTTTATCGAGCGATATTACCACGACCTTCGCGTTGAGATCGCCAACACCGATGACCGGGAATTCCGACGGTCCCTCAAGAACAAGGAGGCCGTCATCCGGAACATCCTGGATCGCATGAAGGTCATGACCATATGATGATTTTGATCATGATCTTCCTCTGTAAAAAAAAGACCCCGTTTTTCAACGGGGTCTTTTTAGCAGGGGGGGAGGGAGACGACCCTTTCAAGAGTCGCCTCCCTGGAGGAGATCGTTTGTTTCTGGTTAACTTGCTCTTTGCTTTTTTCGGCTTCCTATTTTAACTCGTGCTGTCGAACGAGTTGTCTATGGGTATTGCAGCTTCCGTGCCGGAGCGGCCAAAGAAAAATAACCAATTGATATATATACGTTATTTGCTATTTTCTCCGTTCTTTGGTCCAGGATTAAAAGGCCGAAAACGGCAATAAATGTCGAAACGGAAAAGGCCGCCACAAGGGGAATCCTTCGGGGATCGGCGAAAAACCGGAGGAAAACGGCCTGCTTGACAAAATTGACGTTGAAAGACCGGTATTTCCGAAATCGCAGGCAAATGTCGATATCCGGGCGTTGACAGACGCATGCCGGTGTCACTAGAATGATTTTATGAAGCCTTACACCACATTCAACCACACGGCCGACTTGGGCCTTGCCATCACGGGCGCAAGCGAACAGGAGCTGTTTGCCAATGCCGCCTTTGCCGTTTTCGACATCATCACGGATCTCGGCCGCGTCGAGCCGTGCGAGACCCGCCGGGTCCTGGTGGAGGGGGACAGCCTTGAGGATCTTCTCATCAACTTCCTCCGGGAGATCCTCTACCTTTACAATGGGGAGCGATGGCTCCTGAAGGAAATCCGCGTCATGAAGATCGATGAAAAGGCCCTCGAGGCGGAGGCCCGCGGCGAGCCCTTCGACGGGCAGAAACACGAAATCTGCAAGGAAATCAAGGCCGTGACCTACCACCAGGCGGAAGTGCGCAAGACCCCTGATGGTTGGGCGGCAAGGGTGATCTTCGATGTCTGATATAAAGCTGCGACGCATCGACGAGTACCGATGGGAAATCCCGCGGGAGGGCGCCATGCGCGTCCCGGGAATCCTTTACGCGAGCGACAAGCTCATGAAGGCCATGGGGAAGGACGAAAGCCCGAGGCAGGTGGCCAACGTGGCCCAGCTGCCGGGTATTGTGAAGTACTCGCTTGCCATGCCCGATATGCACTGGGGATATGGATTCCCCATCGGCGGGGTGGCCGCTTTTGACATCAACGGCGGCATCGTCTCGCCGGGGGGTGTCGGTTACGACATCAACTGCGGCTGCCGCCTCGTGGTGACAAACCTCCGCCGGGAAGAGATCCGCCCCCAGATGGCGAAGATCGTCAATGCGCTGTTCCAGCATGTGCCCTCAGGCGTCGGCTCCCGGGGGGCCCTGAAACTCTCCCGCAGTGAAGAGAAGCGGGTCCTTGTCGAGGGGGCCCGGTGGGCGGTGAAAAACGGCTACGGCTCCCAGGGCGACCTGGAGTCCATGGAGGACGGGGGGTGTCTGCCCGGGGCGGACCCGGAGGCGGTGAGCGAAAGGGCCCTCGAGAGGGGGAAGGACCAGGTGGGCACCCTGGGGTCGGGCAATCATTTTCTCGAGGTGGAGATCGTCGAGGAGATCTTCGACAAGGATGTGGCCTCTGCCCTGGGGATCGATGTCGGCCAGGTGGCCCTCTTGATCCACAGCGGCTCCCGGGGCCTCGGTCACCAGGTCTGCGACGACTACCTGGCGAAGCTGGTGAAGCACGTCGACAAGCTGGGGATCAACCTTCCCGACCGGCAGCTTGCCTGCGCCCATATCCAGTCGACCGAGGGGCAGCAGTACCTCTCGGCCATGGCCTGCGCGGCAAACTATGCCTGGGCAAACCGGCAGATGCTCATGCACTGGACGGGAGAGGCCCTGGAGAAGGCTCTCGGCATGGGGCCCCGCGAGCTGGGCATGCGCCTTGTCTACGATGTCTGTCACAACATCGCCAAGATCGAGGAGCACATCGTCGACGGAAAGAAGATGACCCTCTGCGTACACCGCAAGGGGGCGACCCGCGCCTTCCCGCCCGGGCACCCGGCCCTTCCGCAGAAATTCCGCAAGACAGGCCAGCCCGTGCTGATACCCGGTGACATGGGGACAGGCTCGTACGTTCTCGTGGGGACCGAAAAGGCCATGGAGTCGACCTTCGGGAGCACCTGCCATGGCGCGGGGCGGGTGCTGAGCCGGGCCGCGGCCATCAAGGCGAGCAAGGGCCGGTCGATCCGCCGGGAGATGGAGGACCGCGGGGTCCTCGTCATGGCCGCCGCCAAGGGCACTCTCGCCGAGGAGATCCCCGAGGCCTACAAAAATATCGACGAGGTCGTCAACGTCGTCCACGGTGCGGGGCTGTCAAGAAAAGTAGCCAGGCTCCGCGCCGTCGGCTGCATCAAAGGATAAAAGAAAGGGTTCAGGGTACAGGGGCCAGGGTACAGGTCAGGATAAAGAAAAGAACTGTTTCACAGGGTGTATTGATCCCTTGTGATACCGGTCACCGGCCACTGATCACGGGTCACTGTTGTTCGGCCGACGGCCGAACAATCAAACGTCTCAGGTGCCGCCGTATCCCACCGTCACGTTGCCCCCCTCGACGATGACGGGGACGGCGCGCCTGCCGCCGGAGAGCTTCAGCATCTCGGGGAGTCTCGCCGCATCCTTTTTCACGTCCACATACTCCGCCTTGTCGCCATAGGCCGACCTGGCCTTGTCCGTGTAGGGTCAGCCGACCTTGCCGTAGATGATCAACTTGTCTGCCATGACTTCACCCTCCATTTCATTACAGAAATTATTGTCTTCAGGGACGAGCGTCCGCGGGGCCTCGCGCCAAGAGGTTTCGGCAAGACGCCTTTAAATATTTGTTCAACGCCGTTGAACGTTCCATTTAACGAGGCCCCCTTTTTCGGCAACGCGGCCAGGCCCCAGCTCGAACGCAGCCAATAATTGTTCAATGATATTATACAATTAAAAAAATTCTTTTCGGCATCCCCGAATTGGCACGATCGTTTCAATATCATAAGGCAAAGATAAGAAATAAACCAGTCACAAGGAGGACATAAAAAATGAAAAAGTCGCTTTCGATGCTGGCCCTGACCGCTTTGATCGTTCTCATCACCGGAACCTTCAGCTATGCCGAGTACGCCGCAGCCGGCGCCGACAATTTCCCCTATTTCCACCTTGGCGCCATCGTGATCGGCGGGCTCACGATCCTCTCGCTCAAGCAGAAGTACGAGAAGATCTACCTGAGCGAAGCCGCCGGGTCCTTCGCCCTCTACGCGGTGATGATCGCTCTGTTCACCTCCCCGGTTTCCGAGGCGATCAAGAACCTGATCGGTTAATGGAATCAAAATGACGGCGCCCCGTCTCGATCGAGGCGGGGCGCTTTTTCGTCCGGGAGAAGATCAGGGGAAACCACGTCCAAAAGAATCGGAAAATACCTGGACCGGCAAATCCGGAAACTCCAGTCGCTTTAGCTCTGTCGACCTCCTCTCGTCCTTTAAGCAGGATATCCCGTATCGAAACTTCATGTGAAAAGGGGTCTGAAGGCCCGCCTGCTGTCTCTGTCGCGGGAGGGATAAGAAAAGGGGCGAGGGGAGCGGGGCAAGGGTAGAAGGGAACACTCATTTTTTCCGCCCTGTAAACTTTGCCACCCTGAGCCTTGTCGAAGGGGCGGCTCGTGCCTTGAGGCTCTCTGGAGGTATTTCCTCGTCCACGGGCAGGCCTCGATGCAGATGCCGCAGATCGTCGAGTCGATCCCCTCGCTTTCGCAAAACTCCGTGGCCTTGCGGCAGCAGGCCCGGGCGTCGAAGAAATCGTCCCGGTAAAGCCCCAGGCGCCAGTTCGTCCCCGATGGGGCATGGGCGGGGCAGATCTCGACGCAGGCCGAGCAGGTTCCGCATTTCGACTCATTGAAGGGATGGCCTGTCTCGAAAGGAGCGTCGGTGAGGACCGTCGTGAGCCGGATCGCAGAGCCGAAGGGCTTCGTGATCACGAGGGCGTTTTTCCCGATCCAGCCCAGCCCCGAGCGCGTCGCGGCGATCTTGTGGGAAAGCCCCGCCCGAAGCCGCACCGCGTCGAATTCCTCCGTCGTCGGCTCGAGCGCGATTGCCGCAAATCCCCGCTCCCGCAACAGCTTTGCCGCCCGGTGCGAGAGCCCCGAGAGCAGGGCGTTTGCCCGCTGGTATTCCCGAAAATACTCCTTCGTCGGGCCTTGCGCGATTCCTGAGACGCTCGCGGGGCTGAGGGTCACGGCAATCGAGAGGGCGCGCCCCATATCCTTTCGGTCCTCTGCCGGGACGGCCGTCATGTCGGCAAAGGCCACGAGGGCTGCCCCGCTTTCGAGAAGCATCTTCCGGATCTTGTCAAAGGAGCCTTTCATCGCGACCCTTTCTTCCGGCTTGCGTACTGCTGGATGACAACCCCCGCCACGATGAGGACAAGCCCCACCACGGTGGAAGGGAAGATTTCCTCGCCGACGATGAAGTGGATGAGGAAAAGCGACAGAAAGGGCGAGGCGTAGACGAGGTTGCTCACCTGTGCCGTCGTGCGGGAGAGTTGCAGGGCCTTGAGCCACGTGACGAAGGTGATCCCCATCTCGAAGAGCCCCACCCAGATGACCCCCAGGATGCCGGCAAGCTGGCGGCACCCGGATCTGCCCGAAGAGAAGAACGGCGGCGAGGGTGAAGATCGAGCCGAAGACGAAATTGAGGAAGAGCTTGACGATCTCGTCGCGCCGGTCCTTCACGTTGTAGATCCAGAAGAGGGCCCAGATGACGGAACTCCCCAGAGCAAGAAGCGCCCCCGGGAGGTTCGTGAACCGAAAGCCCAGCACGTCGCCTCGTGTGGAGATGACGAGGACGCCCAGGAAGCTGACGACGATGGCCAGCACGCTTGCCCAGCGGATGGGCTGCTTCAGGATCGCGATGGAGAGCAGCACCAGCATGATGGGCCAGGTCCAGTTCAGGGGCTGGGCCTCCTGGGCGGGCAGCAGCGAGTAGGCCTTGAAGAGGATCACATAGTAGAGAAAGGGGTTGAGAAACCCGAGGACCGCCGAGCGCGCAAGGTCGGCCCCGGAGCAGGACCTGACGACGGCGAGTTTCCCCTGGGCAAGGAGGATGATGAACAGGGCCGCCAGGGACACGAGGGATGCCCCCAGGAGCATCTCGATGAAGCTCAGATGGGCCAGGGTGAGCTTGAAGGCGGAGGCCACGGTGGACCAGAGCAAGACGGTGGCTCCGGCATAGAGGTAGGCCTTCGTCTGTCGGTCCATGGTGGGGTCCTTTTCCGCATCAAATCCCCCATTCCTTCTTTGAGGCTGTCGCAATGTCATTGCGAGGAGCGACGGCGACGAAGCAATCGCATTTTAGAGAGATTGCCACGGACTTCGTCCTCGCAACCTTCGGGATTGCCGCGCTCCCTTCGGGAGCTCGCAATGACGAGTCAAAGGGGGATTTTTTCTTCATCCTGCTAATCACAGAACGAAACCGGAAGCAACGGGAATGTGGAGAATGCCCTTGTCATCGACCCGTCTATCGGCTATAGATTTGACGATTGCACAGCAAAAGGAGACGCCCATGAAGCTTGCCGAGAACCTCTACGCCTACGAGTGGACGAACTACTTCGAGAACAACTGCAACAGCTTTTTCATCGGGGGCTCGGTGGGGGCGCTCGTCGACCCGGGGCTCAGCAAGCACCTGCCCGATCTGCTGAAGCGGATGGCCAAGGACGGGATCAAAAAGGAAGACATTCATTACGTCGTCAACACCCACTCGCATCCGGATCACTACGAGGCCTCGTCGCTTTTTGACAGCTCGCAGGTGAAGATCGCCCTTTCGGAAATCGAGATGGAATTCATGCAGGGTCCCGGCGCACACCTTTACCAGCTCTTCGGCCTGAAGGCCCCGGTAGTGGACGTGAACCTGCCCCTCAAGGAAGGGGAGGTGAAACTGAATGGCGAGAGCTTCGAGATCTCCATCGTGCCGGGCCATTCGCCGGGCTCCATCGGCCTTTACTGGCCGGCAAAGAAGGCCCTCTTCCCGGGCGACGTGATCTTCCAGATGAACGTGGGCCGCTCCGATTTCCCGGGCGGCGACAGCAAGCTGCTGAAGCAGAGCATCCAGAATCTCGCCAGGCTCGACGTGGAGTACCTGCTCCCCGGCCACATGGGCATGGTCACGGGCAAGGCGAACGTGAAGAAGAACTTTGAAAAGGTGATCGAGGGAATCTTCCCCTACCTGTGAAGACAGGTGACCAGGGACGCATCCCGCAAGGGTGCACAACCATGTCCGAACATTTCCTTGCCGGGGAGCATCGCAGGTGCTTCAAAATAAGCCCATCTGCGGCGTTTCCCTCGTCCTTCGTCGGTCGACGTACGCATAGTACGCCTCCCTCCTCAGGACTTCGGGGGCCTTGCATCTGGGCATTTTTGACCAGCCTGTAATGTGACCGGTGAAAAAAGGAAAGGATCAGAGAGCAAGAGCTTCCTGATCCTTTCATTCTCCAGCCCGATTCCCGAATCCCGATGCCCGCGGCGTCAGCCGCTATTTCCATCCGATCGGCTCGTACCCTTTTTCTCTCAGGCACCGCTCGACGAACTGCTTGTGGACGGGGCTTGGCTCTGCGGCCTGAAAGAGCCCGCCGAAGAATCCCCAGATACCTCCGCTCGAGGCCCCGATCGCCAGTCCCTGGCCGAAGTCGCCTGTGATGGCGCCGACGGCGGCCCCCACGGCGGCCCCGACAACAGCGCCCGTCGCCGTGCTCTTCGCCACGTCGCCTGCGGGATTTTCTTTCACGTAGATCTCTGCCTTCCGGGTGCACTCGTCGATGTCCTGCTGGGCCCGTGCTTCACCGGCCTGCTGCACCTGCATGTTGGGGTACAGAACGGGTCGGGCAGTCCCGCATCCCGCGAAAAGGACCGCAATAATCAGGATCAGCGCCTTTTTCATGACATCACCTTCCCGTTGTTGCTGCAACGTCTGCCAGGCCCGGCTATTGCCAGCCCAGGGGCTCGTAGCCCTTTTCTTTGAGACAGCGGTTCGTGAACTGCTTGAAAACGGGGCTTGGCTCGGCCGCCTTGAACAGCCCGTACGTTGCCCCGCCTGCCGCCCCGCCTGCCGCCCCCGCGGCAAGCCCCCTGCCGAAATCGCCCCTCACGGCCCCGACCGCCGCGCCCGTCGCGGCGCCGACGGCGCCTCCCTTTACGGCCCCTTCGGCCACCTTGGAGTCCTGGTTTTTCTTGACGTAGGTCTCCGCCGTCTGCATGCAGTCGTCGATGTCGCGCTGGGCCTGGGCATTCCCAACGGTTTTCAGATGATTGTTCGGGTACAGTACGGGCTTCTGCGAGGCCCCGCAGCCGATGAGGGCCAGGGCGAAAAGAACCAGGACGGGCAAGGCGATTTTTCTCACGGCCTTATTCCTTTTCGATGCGGATTCTGGCAGCACCTTTTGCCTTATTGAGGATTAACGCATCACTGACGATCCGGCCGACAAGGTTCACCTCGCTGGCCGGCACGGGGTCCGGTCCCGCGCTCATGGGCGTACGGCCAAAAAAAATGGCCAGGGCCTGTCCCGGGGGCCAGTAGCCAATGTCCCCGATTTTCACCTTTCCCGTGGCCGTTGCGTCAAGGGGAAGCTTCACGGGGATCGTGAAGTAGAATTCGTCGCCCCACTCGTTGGGGACGGCCTCGATGGGAAGTTTCCCGGCGATGGCCTTTGCGCAGTCCGTGTCGGACAGCTCTGCCGCAACGGTAACCGGGCCGGCAACGATCCTGATTTTCTGCGGCATGGGCAGCCTCGTTCTTTCTTACTTCGAGTCGACGATTGCGTAGCTCACCGTCACGGTGACGCTGAATGTCTGCTCTCCCGGCGCGACCGGTACCGCCGAGGCCGCAGCGGCTTCCATGCGCGCAACCGGGTACGGGCCCGGGCGGCCGCCTGCCTGCTCGTCGATCCGTATCGGCTTTCCAAGCTTCAGACCCGCCGCTTCCGCATAGACCCGGGCGCGGTGCTGCGCGTCGGCAATGGCCTTCCTGCGCGCCTCGTCCATGAGCTGCGCCGGATCGGTCACACCGAAGCTGATTCCCCGGACCTGGTTGGCCCCCAGGGAAACCATCTCATCGAGAAAGGCCCCCAGCGTGGCGAGGTTCCGGACCTTTACGCGGACCTCGTTGGTAACTTGGTAGCCGGCGATCTTTGGGGGCTCCTGCTGGGTCTTGTCGTACTTGTAGCGGGGCGAGACATTGAACTGGGTGGTCTGGAAGTCCTTCTCCTCGATTCCCCGCTTGCGGATCATGACGATAAGCTGGCTCATCGCCTCATTGTTTTTCCTGAGCGCTTCGGCTGCCGTGAGGGCCTCGGTGACAACCCCCACCTGGATCTGGGCGAAGTCCGGTTTGCCATGGGATTCGCCCGTCCCTGCCACGGTGATGGAGGGTGGGCGGGCGCCGGTGAGATCCGATGTCTGCGCGATTGCCGCAACCGAGGTGAAAACGGCCAGTACAAGGACAATAATAGCGGACCACTTTTTCATGACGTCCCCCCTCCGGAAGGTTTTTTTGACGGTGCCCCGTCCGGGAATCTTTTAGTGAACGACCCGACAACAGGGTCATTGCGAGGAGCGAAGCGACGCGGCAATCCCATGAACTTGCTTCACTTCGCTTGCAGTGACAAATCGATACATCTCTGGCGCTGACTATATCACAGCCCCGTCTGATGCAAAAAGTTTTTCACCGGCATGGTTTCACGGCTCAATGCCTCGCCCTAAACCTTCTTCATGGCGAAGAAGGTCCCCAGGCTGTTTCCCCCCGCAAAGGCCATGATGCTGAAGGCGCCATCCATGGCGCTGTCCTTGAGGATCACGGTGAGCAGGAGGAAGTTGGCAACCGTGATCAACCCGCTCAAAACCGTCGCCCGTCCGATGCGCTTTTCGGCAACGTCTCCCGTGTACTTGGTGATGAGCAGGTCGATGACAAACCCCGCGATGAAGATCAAAAGAAGCTTCGTGATCATGACACACACCTCCCCTGAAGAAACGTGCGGTTTGGATGGGATTCCGGGAGGACGGGGAAAAACAACCCCGTGCCGGGCGGGCACAACTCTGCCGTCCGGTGAAGAGTTCAGAAAGTTTCTCAGAAGGTTACGGGCGGGAAAGATCCCGGTCATGGAAGGGAAAGACAGGCGGCCCGGGCTTACACCCCGTAACCTGCCGGTTGCTCACCAGCGCTCACTCCAGCCTCCCTCGATTGATTTGTCTATATGATCCCCCGGGGCAGGGGGAAAAGTCAAGGCGAGGTATGTTGAGTAATTTCAGTTAGTTGAGGCTATGCGTACTGCGGAGGCTGTGCTTCAGTCGGCTGTGGTGTCATGCATAGACCTGCATTGGTTCAGGGCCTGTTCGACGATGGTCATGAAGAATTCATAGTTCTCCCGGCATGCCCGGTGGATGACGGGCGTGACGAGATCCTGGTTCTCCTCGTAGAACTGGTCCACCAGCTGCTGATACTCCAGCGTGTCGAAGACGATCGGCGTCTCATCCGCCGAAAAGGCGTAGCCATGCAGGTACAACCCCCGGAGCTTGATGTCCTCGAGGGCCTCGATGCGTTCATTCGGGGTCTGATTTTTCTTTTCCATTTCGAACTCCCTGTTTCAAATCCCCCCTGCCCCCCTTTGCGAAAGGGGAGAAACGGGTCTTGTTCATTCATCCTCCCAGGTAGGCCTTCTGGACTTCGGGGTTCGCGAGAAGCGCCGCCGCCGTATCCTCCAGCACCACGTTTCCCACCTCCAGGATATAGCCCCGGTGGGCGAGCTTGAGGGCGGCCCGGGCGTTCTGCTCGACGAGCACGATGGTGACGCCCGCCCTGTTGATGGCCTCCAGGGTCCGGAAGATGGCCTTCACCAGGAGAGGCGCAAGCCCCAGCGAGGGCTCGTCGAGGAGCAGGATCCTGGGCTCGGCCATGAGGCCCCGGGCGATGGCCAGCATCTGCTGCTCTCCGCCGGACAGCGTCCCGCCCAGCTGGTCGCTGCGCTCCTTCAGGATGGGGAACAGCTCGTAGATCCACTCCCGCGTCTTTGCGATTTGGGCGGCGTCGGTGCGCACGAAAGCGCCCAGGGCGAGGTTTTCATCGACGGTGAGCGTGCTGAAGATGCGCCGTCCCTCGGGAACCTGGATCACGCCCTCTTTGACAACGTCGTGGGCCTTCAGCTTGTGGAGCGCCTTTCCGCCGAACTCGATAGTTCCCGCCGAGGATTTCACGATTCTGCTGATGGCCATCAACGTCGTCGATTTCCCCGCCCCGTTGGCCCCCAGGATGGCGACGATTTCCCCCTCATTCACGGAGAGGTTGATCCCGTGGAGGGCTTCCACGCTGCCGTACTTCACGCGAAGGTCGCGGACCGCAAGCAGCATGGGTTCAGTCCTCCGTCCCGAGGTAGGCTTCGATGACCTTCGCGTCGCCCTTGATGGCTTCCGGGGCCCCTTCCGCGATCTTGGAGCCGTATTCCAGGACAACGATCTTCTCGCAGGCCTTCATGACGAGCGACATGTCATGCTCGATGAGCAGGGTCGTGATCCCCCGTTTTTGAATCTTGCGGATGGTCCCGATGAGGGCCGCCGTCTCCTGCTCGTTCATGCCGCCGGCGGGCTCGTCGAGGATGACGAGCCGGGGCTCCGTGGCCAGGGCCCGGGCGATCTCGAGGAGCCTCTGGCTGCCGTAGGAGAGGTTCTTTGCCAGCTGCATCTCCTGCCCTGCAAGCCCCACAAAGGTGAGCTCCTCGAGCGATCTGGCCAGGGCCGCCTTTTCCTCCCGGCGCTCGCCCGGAGTGCGGAGCATGGCCGTGATGGAGCCCGAGATCATCCGGCAGTGGCAGCCGGCCAGCACGTTTTCGAGCACGGAGAGATTCTGGAAGAGGCGGATCGTCTGGAAGGTCCGGGCAATGCCGAGCTTGACGATGCGGTGGGTGGGCCAGTTCGTGATGTCCCTGCCCTCGAAGCGGACTGTCCCCCTGTCGGAACGGTGATTCCCGGTGATGAGGTTGAAAACCGTTGTCTTGCCCGCCCCGTTCGGGCCGATGAGCCCGACAATGGCCCCCTCCTCCACGTCGAAGGAGACTTCGTTTACGGCCATCAGTCCGCCGAAGGACTTGGTGAGGTTCTCAAGGCCCAGCAGACTCATGGGGCCCCCCCTGCATTGCGCGCTTCGGCAAGCGCGTAGGTCCGCGGCCGCTGCGGCAGGATGCCCTCGGTGCGGACGATCATCATGACGACCATGGCGGCGCCGAAGATGAGCATGCGCGCATCGGCGAAATCACGGAAGGCCTCGGGCAGACCCACGAAGAGCACCGCCCCGAGCAGCACACCGGGGATGCTTCCCGATCCGCCCAGGATGACGATGGCGAACATGACGACAGATTCCCAGAAATTGAAGGACTCGGGCGCGATGATGGTCATCTTGGCGGCGAAGATGTCGCCCGCCATGCCCGCCCAGGCCGCGCCCAGGACGAAGACGGCGAGCTTGTAGTGCGACGTGTTGATGCCGCTTCCCTCGGCGGCGGTCTCGTCTTCGCGCAGGTAGTTGACGGCCCGGCCGAAGCGCGAGTTCTCCAGGCGGTGGAAGAGAAAGATCGTGACCATGAGGAATGTGCCGATGAGGTAGTAGAACTCGTGGGGCTTGCGGATCACGTACCCGAAAACGGTGGGCCGCGAGATGCCGAAGATGCCGTTGGGTCCGCCGGTGATGCCAAAGACATCGTTGGTGAGGGCGATGCGCAGGATCTCGCCTACTCCGATCGTGACGATGCACAGGTAATCGCCCCGCAGGTGGATGATCGGCCGGGCGATGATGGCGGCAAAGACGCCCGCCGCAAGCGCGCAGACGGGCAGGAGCCACAGCACGGGGATCGCGAACTGCGTGTTGAGGATGGCCGCCGTGTAGGCCCCGACGGCGAAGAAGGCCGCATGCCCCAGGTTGAATAGCCCCGCGTGGCCCACGATGAGGTTGAGAGAGAGCCCCAGGATGGCGTAGAGGCCCACGTTGTTGAGCACGTCGACCCAGTAGGCGTTGAGAAAAGTCGGGGCCACCGCCAGCACGGCGAATATGACCCCGTAGATGTACATGCTCCTGTTTTTCATTGTGCCGTCTGTTTCGTTCCTTCTTTTCCTGCCTACACGCTACACCCTGCACGCTGTCTTTTCAGATTTTGTCCGCCACCCTCTCGCCCAGAAGCCCCGTGGGCCTCACGATGAGAATGAGGATGAGGACGAAGAAGGCGATGGCGTCCTTCCAGGCAATCGAGATGTAGGCCGACCCCATGGCCTCGATGACCCCGAGGAGCAGTCCGCCCAGCATGGCGCCGGGGATGTTCCCGATCCCGCCGAGGATGGCCGCCGTGAAGGCCTTCATGCCGTAGGTCCAGCCCATGGTGAAGTTGATCTGCCCGTACTGGAGCCCCACCATGAGCCCCGCGGCGCCGCCCAGGGCCGGGCCGATCAGGAATACGAACAAAATCACCCGGTTGACATCGATGCCCATGAGCCTTGCCGCGTCCTGGTCGATTGCGGCGGCCCGGATAGCCGTCCCGATCCGTGTTTTCTGTATGAAGGCGTAAAGAGCGGCCATGAGGGCAAGCGACACGACGAGGACGATGATCCGCACGACGGGGATGTAGAGGCCGAAGAGGTCGACTGAGGCCTCGGGAATCAGGTCCTCGGGATAGACCTGGAAGCGGGCGCCGTAGATGAGCATGACCGCATTCTGCAGAAAGATGGAGGCCCCCAGGGCCGACACGACGGCGGAGAGGCGCGGGGATTCGCGAAGAGGCCGGTATGCCGTCCGCTCCACGATGGCCCCCAGGATCGCCACGAGCCCCATCACCATGAGGGCGAGAACGACGAGGCCGATGAAAGGCCCGATCGTCTCATGGAGCGCAAAGGAGGCCAGCAGGGTCATCCCCAGGTAGGCACCGATCGTGAAGAGGTCCCCGTGGGCGAAGTTGATGAGCTTCAACACCCCGTAGACCATGGTATAGCCCAGCGCGATGAGAGCGTAGATGCTCCCCACCGCGAGGCCGTTTGTCAATTGCTGAAAAAACTCTTCCATAAAAAATGGCTTATGGCTGAGGGCTTATGGCAAAAGGGAAAAAACCGTTCCAATTTACCTTATGCCGTTAGCCTTAAGCCTTATGCCTTTCCGTGATTTAACCTCCGGCGCATGACCGGGGGCCCAGGGGGATTCGATGTCCCGGCGACTCTCGCCGGCAGAGCCAATGAAAAAGCCGGTCCATGGGGACGAAGCCCCATGGACCGACGGAAAAGCCGATTATTTCTGCAAGGCTATGTTTCCCTTGTTGTCGAACTTGAAGTACCGGTAGACGTCGCCCACCCGGTCGCCTTTGGCGTTGAAGGAAATGGATCCCGTCAGGGCATCCTTGTCCTTGAACTGCGTCTTCATGTAGTTGGCGAGCTTGTCGGGATCCGTTGTTTTCGTCTGGGCGATGGCCGCCGTGACTGCGCGGAAACCGTCACCGGCCAGAATCGAATAGGGCGATGAGGGCTCGTTGCCGTACTTCTTCTTGAAGGCGGCCAGGAAGGATTTTGCCTGCTGGGAGGGAAGGTACTTGGGCAGAGGGGGCATGACGAAGGCAAATCCCGTAACGGCTTCTTTGCCGGCCAGCTTCACCAGGTCGGTATTGTAGGTCGCATCGCCACCCAGGAAGGGCACCTTCCAGTTCATCTGCTTGGCCTGCTTGAGCAGAAGCCCCGCCTCGCTGTAGTAGCCCGTGAAGAAAACGAGATCGGGGCCGGCGCCCTTCATCTTGGTGAGAACCGCCGTGTAATCGCTCTGCTTCGGGGTGAGGGCGTCGAAGAATACGATCTGGATCCCCTTCTTCTCGAGCTGCGGCTTTACCTCGTCGGCAAGCCCCTTGGCGTAGGTGCTGTTGTCGTGCAGGATGGCCACTTTCTTCGCCTTGGTCTTCGCGATGGCGTCGACGGCCACTTTGCCCTGCTCGTCGTCGCGGGGGCAGGTCCGGAAGAAATACTTGTGGCCCTTCTCGGAGAGCCGGATGGCCGTGGAGCCGTTGGCGACCTGGATGATCTTGGCCTCGTTGAAAATGTTCTGGCTGGCCTCGGTCACGGAAGAGCCGTAGGTGCCGATGACGGCCACAACACCTTTTGTCGTGAGCCTCTGGGCCGCGAGAGCCGCCGTGCGGGCATCGCTGCCGTCATCGTCGGTGATCAGCTCGACCTTCTTGCCGAGAAGGCCGCCCTTGGCGTTAAGGTCGGCTGCGAGCAGCTCGAGGACCTGCTTCATCTCCGCGCCCTCGCTGGCGAACGAACCCGTCAGCGGGGCCATGAGGCCGATCTTGATCGTGTCCTGGGCATGGGCTGTAGCGCTGAACAGACAGAACGTCATCAGAATGAACAGGATTTTTTTCATGAATTCCCCTCCTTCTCAGTGGTTGATTATTAAAAGGCTGTTAGCCGGTCCTTGAAACGATGTTGCCTGCTCAAAACGACGGAAGCGAGGAAGAGATGAAGATCGGAGGAGAGGATGATGAGGAATTTTTTCTATTTCCGCGCTTCTTAGCTTCCGATCTTCTTAACTCCTGTCCTTTCCCGGTCCTGCAGGACTGGCGGAAAGTAGCAGAGAGTCAGGGGTTTGTCAATCGGAAGCCTTTTTTCCGAACTGCGGGCAGATCTCCGACGAGCCGGGTTCGAAATGCCTGCAGACCCGGGGCCGTGTCTCGTAGATCTCGCAGATGAACAAACCTTCCTGGAAGTCCAGAAACGGGCAGTCGTGGATGGTCATGCCCGTGGTGACGGACATGAAGTGATCGCCCACCCAGCACGCGTCGCTGTATACTTGCAGGATGTCCTCCCGGCCTTCTCGCCTCCAGCGCTCGAGGTCCCCGGCATCGGCATCGGCGATCATGTCGGCCATGCAGCAGGTCCCGCAGCGCAGGCAGGGGATGTGTGGGGTGTCAGTCAACGGGGCCTCACTTGACGGAAGGCGATGCTTCCTGATAAAGGCTGTATACACCCGCTCCTGCCGTGACGAAAGAAAAAAGGACGTCGCCGCGATGCCCTCCCTTCACGACACACGCAATTACCACCTCCACCACCCCGTCGATCTCATGACGGAATTCACCGTCTGCGAGTCCCTGGGCCATTCCGGGTCACCCTATCTCCGCGCGCTCGGGATGGAAAAAACCTACGGGGCCGTCCTGGGCGATCGCCTGCGGGAGCAAGGAATTCTGCGACAGGGGTGCAGGCTCTGCGAGGTCGGCGGCGGCTACGGAAGCCTCATGAGGGGACTTCTGGAGGCCCACGGGGACCTCGTGGAGCGGGCGGTCATGGTGGACCTTTCGCGGGCCCTGCTCGGAAGGCAGAGGCGTGCGCTCAATCCCTGGAAGAATCGGGTGGACTTTGTCCTGGGCGATGCCCTCGAGGTCCTGCCGGCGATCTCCGGCGTGGATCTTTTCCTGATCAACGAGATGATCGGGGATTTGCCGGTCTGGACAGACCTCGACCCGGAAAGGCTCCCTCCCGAAGCGGCGGCTGTTATCGACCGCTCCAGCCTGGGCATCCCGGAAGACGGGTTGTTCCACTTCAATATCGGGGCAATCCGGCTCGTCGAGGCGATCTGCCGGAAAGGAATCCCTGCATTTCTCTCCGAGCATTCCTGCGACCCCATCATCCCCCGGGAGATGCCTTTTCTCGTCAGGGGCCTTGCTGCCGGCGGCTGGCCACGGGAGATCCGGCTTACGGCCCACTCGGAATACACGATCCGGTTTTCCCATCTCGAACAGGTCGCCGGCTTCCTGGGCCGGAAGGTGGAGACGGGGAGCCTCCTGGAGCTGATCGGGTATTCCGACGTGGAGAAGGCCCGTTTCATCTTCAACGCCCGGGCGTGCTCCACCGACGAGCAGGCATTGATTTTTGAATTTCTGGATCATGTACGGGAATACCGCTGGCTCATCATACAGTGACTGGTGACCGGTGATCAGTGACCGGTAGGGGAAAAGAAAACCCCCCTTTTTGTAAAGGGGGGGTATGGGGGGATTTGTGTTCGACTTTAGACTTTGATCCCGTATTTCTCGATGCGGTAGATCATGGTGGGGCGCGACATGCCCAGGAGCCTGGCCGCCTTCGTTCTGTTTCCCCCGCAACGCTGCAGGGCCTGGACAATCAGATCCCGGTTCATCTCGTCGAGGCTGAGGCCCGCAGCGGGAATGATCAAGGCCTGATTCTCCGCCTCGCCGGTAAGCGGGACGGACACTGTCAAAAAGTCCAGGTGCTTGCGTGTAATCTCGGGAGCGTCCTCCATGAGCATGACCCGCTCGAGGGCGTTTCGAAGCTCCCTGACGTTGCCCGTCCAGGGGTGCTCCATCAGGAGGCTTTTGGCATCATCCGTGACTTTCTGGAAATTCTTCCGGAATCGCTGGTTGAACTTGTCCATGAAAAAAAGAGTGAGCGCCGCGATGTCCTCCTTGCGCTCCCTCAAGGGCGGGATGGTGATCCGGGCGACGTTGAGGCGGTAATAGAGATCCTCGCGGAAGGTGCCTTCCCGGATGCATTCTTCGAGGCTCTTGTTCGTGGCGGCGATGATCCGCACGTCGACGTGCTTCTTCTCGGAGCCGCCCACGGGGTAAAAGGCTTTTTCCTCCAGAAAGGTCAGCAGCTTGACCTGTGCGGCAGGCAGAAGCTCGCTGATCTCGTCGAGGAGCACCGTGCCCCCGTTGGCCGCTTCGAATTTCCCCTTCTTCCCTTCCTGGAGCCCGCCGGTGAAGGTGCCCTTTTCGTAGCCGAAGAGTTCGCTTTCCACGAGGTCCTTGCTGATCGCCCCGCAGTTGATGCTCACGAAGGGCTTGTCGAAGCGGTCGCTGCGATGGTGGATGAGTCGTGCAATGACCTCCTTGCCCGTGCCCGTTTTCCCCTCGATGAGGACCGTCGTGTCGTAGCTTCGGGCGATGGTGTCGGCCAGCCGCAGGGCGAGCTTCATGATCGGGCTCTGGGCGACGATGTTCTCGAGGTTGTAGTCCTTGACAAATTGCTTCCGGAGCTCTTCCACCTCCCTCTTCAGTTTGAGGGTCTCCAATGAGCGTTCGATGATGAGATCGAGCTCCTCGATGTCGAGGGGCTTCACCAGGTAGTCGAAGGCCCCCAGTTTCATGGAGCTGATGACGGACTTCACGTCCTCGTAGGCCGTCATCATGATCACCACGGCTTGACCGTTGAGCTGCCGGATGCGGCTGAGGGTCTCGATGCCGTTGATGCCCGGCAGGCGGATATCCAGAAGGACGAGGTCGATACTGTGTAACGGGAGAAGCCGCAGGGCCTCCTCTCCGCTGCCGGCGATGAGCGTGTCGTATTTCTCCGACAGGATCGTGTCCAGGGAGTTTTGAAGGAGCTTGTCGTCATCGACGATGAGGATTTTATACCGGTACATGGCCCTTTCCTTCGTCGATGGGGAACCGGAGGGTGAACGTCGTTCCCTGCCCTTCACGGCTTTTGACCTCGATCACGGCGCCGTGCTGCTCCAGGATCTTGTGGGCAATGGAGAGCCCCAGCCCCGTCCCCTCCGGTTTGGTCGTGAAGAAGGGATCGAAGATCTTCGAGAAGTCCTCCTTCGGGATCCCGACACCGCTGTCGCTGATGATGACACAGAGCTGCCGGCGCGGTTTTTTCGCATCCTGAACGATGCGGCTCTCGACCCGGATGGTTCCGCCCTTCGGCATGGCCTGCATGGAGTTGAGCAGGATGTTGACAAAGACCTGGTGGATCTGCTGGCTGTCGAAGACGATGTCGGGGGCGTCCTGTGCGAGGGACAGTGCCACGCGGATGTCGTTCTTCCGGAACTGGGACTCCAACAGCGAGACGGCATCCTCGATGGACCGATGGATGGAGTCGCTCTTGAGCTTCGGGGGGGCCGGCCGGCAGAAATCCAGCATGCCCTTGACGAGATCCTTGATCCTGTCGACGCCGGTCAGCGTGTCGTCGATGATCCTCCGGGTCTTTTCGTCCGGGTTGAGCTGCCTGGCGAGGAACTGGACATTGAAGTTGATGCTGGCCAGCGGGTTGCGGATCTCGTGGGCGATGCCGGCCGAAAGCTGACCCAGCGACGTAAGCCGGTCCATGCGCCTCATCCACTCCTCCGATCGCTTGGCCTCCGTGAGGTCGCGGGCAATCAGTACGGCGCCCAACACGGTCCCGTCCCGGCTCTTGAGCTGGGAGGAGCTGACGCCGAGGACGGCCCTGTCCCCCTGCTTTCGCCTGATGATGAGCTCCCTGCTTTCCGTGATCCGGCCGTCGATGGCTTCCCGGATGATCGCGGCGACAGGACCCGCGAAAACCTCCGGGGAAGCCTTTCCGATCACCAGCTTCTTTTCCAGTCCGAAGAATTCCTCCGTCATCTCGTTGATGGAACGGATCGTTTCGTCGCAGTTCACGACGAGAATGCAGTTCGGCGAGCTCTCCACGACATTCTCCGCAAAGTTGCGCTCGGTTATAAGCTGCTCGGAGAGTCGCGTGTTTTCGATGATGATACTCGCCTGGTTGGCGAAGATGGACAGGTGCTGGATGTCCTCATCGGTGAGCACCAGGGGGTGCCCGCCCCGGTCCGCCTCGATAATGCCGATGATGGCCTCTCTTAAATGCAGGGGAACGGCAATGGTGGCAAAACGATTCTGTTTTGCGCTGACCTTCCGGTCCAGGTAGGTCACCCGGCTGTCGGCGTCATAGTCCCGGATATAGACGGTCTGGCCGGTCTTGACCACCAGGGTCTCGAGGCATTCGTGGCGCTCCAGGCTAAATGGGCGCTGAAAGGCGATCTCCATCTCCTCGGGTGTGAAGCCGATCTCGTACTTGCACTCGAGCCTCCTTCGGTCCTTGCTGACCAGGTAGATCGCCACGCGGTCATAGCCGAAGACGTGAGCGGTTTCCTCGACAATGGCGGTCAGGACGGTGTCAAGGGCAACGGGTCGGGTGAGGAGACTGCTGATCTTGTGGACGGAGGAGAGGAGCCGGTCCTTTGCATGAAGATCGCCCTGATACTCCTGGGGCTTCCAGGATGATTTCTCCTGCTTTGCTTTTGAGGTTCCGGCTGTACGGCTCATGCGTGCCCTGGGGTGGTGGGTTCCCGGCACCACGTATGGGGAATAATACGCTTTTTATCGCATAGCGCAAGGGTTTTTAATGGTCCGGAAATTTCAAGCAGGGTGCTGAGAGGTGCCGGGGTCCGATGGCAGGTGGGTGCCTGGAGGGGCGGGGCGATTGCGATACCGGCGGCCCCTTTCAAAGGTGTCCGGGGCTTTCTGTGCGCTCCCCCGACCGCCGGCCCCTCCGTAAAGGTCTTTTGGTAATGGATAGGCTATCTGTGGATATGTTTTTTCCCCGCGCGCGTTGTTACGGCCGCCCTTTCAGCGAATGGGAAGCGAGGCAAAAAGCCCGTTGAGGGTGTAAATGGCTACGGCCCGGATATCCTCGTCCTTCTCGATCTCGTCGAGCAGGGCGTCGATTTCGTCGTAGACTTCGCCGACATTTTGCACCTTCGCGGTGATGACGCCGAGGGTGCCCCTCTTTTCATAAAGGACGAACCGGCCGGCTGCCTTCCGTACCCGTTCCGCAACCCCTCCGGCGGGAACAAAGATTCTTCCCGGAACGGGCTCGGATACCATGACTTCGGCCACGCGGCCACTTGTCTGCCCTGCGCAGGCCTGAGTCGGGTCATTAACGAATTGGAAGATCGTTGCGGTTTTGTTCGGCGCTTTCATGATGTCGCCCCCTCTTGATTTATTCTGGTCACCCTCCTCTAGAGCAATCACCATGCCTGATCCCGCTAATTCATAAATGCTTGAAATAACTGATGATTATTTGAGGTCCTGTTGCTCGCTGCCCGGGAAAAATGAAGCACATCCTTTGCTTGGGGGATAGCCCGAAGGGAAAGCGTGAAAAAAGTGAGACTAATCGGCAAGTTATGGCGATGAAGCATTTGCTTCGTCCACGAAGCAGATACTTCGTTTTTGTAACCCCTGTCCAGAGCCGGGGGGATGTGGTATGCATGTGATCGGGCAGCAGGGGGCAGGTAACAGGTTGCAGGTGAAGAAAAAGCTTCAAATTCAACTAGATGCCATTGAGGGGCTGAAGGGGAAATCGGCCGTTTCGGCGGAGTTCTCCAAGTGGCGAGTGCAGACGGAGGAGCTCTTGAAGGTCCTTTTCGGGCAGGACTCCGCCGAAGTGCAGGAATTCAACGCGATCTACTACACGCCGGTTTTTCTCACCTGCCGCATGGGCGACGAGGCCTTTGACGAGGCGTTTCGCGGTGGCCTTGCAGAAGCCCGCCTTTTTCTTCTGTCGTTATTGGAAAAAATCAGGCGGTCTGGTTGACGGATTTCCGGCGAAAGGACACCCACAGCGTGAGCAACCGGGTGGCCGCCATGGCCGTGATCAGCCGCGGCACCCAGAGCCAGAAGGCGCTGATCCCAAAGGCCATGAACAGGAAGGGATCCTCAACCATGGAATGGTTGATCCCGATGGAGAGCTGCAGCTCCTCGAGTTCCTCCCGCGATATGTGCCCCTGACGGGCCTCCTCCACGATCACGGCCCCGCCGTAGGTCAGGCCGAAGATGACGGCCGTCATCCAGAGGATTCCTACCTTTTCGCTCAGGCCCAGGACGCGCAAAAAAGGCGATAGAGCCCTCACGATGGGCATGACCCAACCCAGGCTCTTGGCGATGTCGAGCAGGGTGAGGATCGCCATGATAATGAAGAAGATCTTCACCGAGAGGGTCAGCATCGAGACGGCCCAGTCGTAGACCATGGCGTGGAAGGCCTGCGTGGAAGCGGCCAGCGCCCCCGCCTGCGCCGAAGCGGAGGGATGGGTCTCGATGAAGAACGTCATGGCCCAGACGGTGGCCACGGCGGCGACGATCCGGAACAGGGTCGCCTTCACGGGATTGAGGCCGGACTGGGCCTGGATCATCCCTTCCTGGACGAGGTTGTGGCTGATGAGCAGGAAGTTGGCCAGCAGGGTCATCTCCGCGACAGTGAAGGGCAGCACCGCCATGGCCGCGATACCGCCGTAGATGCCCGTGAGACCGCCGATGAGGATGGGAAGGGCCGCCATGGACGGCATGCCCATGAACCCCATCAGGGGCGCCAGCAGAAAATCCAGATGGGCCAGCCAGCCGGTCCAGGCGAGCGCGGCCGTCAGGAACGACATGGGGACGACGATCTTCATGAGCCAGAGAAACGCGCCCCAGCCCCGCTTCAGTCCGTTGAGAAAACCTTCTTTGAGCTTGGCCCGCGTATCGTTCACGACAGATTGAGGATCCTTTTCAGATTCCGCTCGATTTCATCGCCCGACTGGACCCCGACCATTCTCCTGAGGAGTCTCCCCTCGCGGAAGAGCAGGACCGTGGGGACGCCCTGGATCTCATACTGGGTCGGGATGGCATGATTCACATCCGTGTTGAGCCTCGCGATCAGGACGGTTCCCTCGTATTTTACGGCAAGCTCGTCGATCACCGGCGAGAGCATCCGGCAGTAAGGGCATCGCGGCGAGTAGAAAAAGACGAGGGTTGGTTCCGGAGCGGCCAGAATGTCGCGGGCAAAGGTCCCGTCCGATGTCTCCACGGGACGGACCGCAAAGGCCTCCAGGGAAAGCGGTGCATGGCACTGCCCGCAACGCGGCCGGTCGTCAAGGCGGGCCCGGGGGATACGGTTTTTCGTCCCGCAGCGCAGGCACTCGATGATCACCGTTTCCTGATCCATGGCTTTTTTGAACTTCATCGGCACGCCCGGTCTCCGTTCTTTACAGTGTAAAAGGCGCGAAGGGTAGAGGGTGAGAGGGTAAGAAGGTTGCACAATCCGTTAGCATCTTTCTGTTCTTCGCCCCTCCGCTCTTCCTAACTTCCGAGCTTCCTAACTTCCATTTTTTCACCGTGCCACGCTTACCGGCGTCGGTTTCAGCACCTTCGCCAGATCCGCCGGCTTCATCTCCACGAGGAGCCCCTTGCGGCCCGCATTGATGTAGATCACTGGCAGACTCAGGATGGTCTGCTCCACATAGACGGGCAGCGATTTCTTCGTTCCGAAGGGCGAGGTCCCTCCCACCAGGTAGCCCGTGTGCCGGTTGGCTGAGGGCGGATCGCAGGGCTGTACCGTCTTCACGCCGAGGATGCGGGCCAGGTCCTTCGTCGAAACCTCCCTGTCGCCGTGCATCAGGACAATGAAGGGCGATTTCGCGTCGTCTTCCATGACGAGCGTCTTGACGGTGAGGTGCTCGTCGACGCCCAGTTCCCTCGCCGCCACCTCCGTGCCGCCCCTCTCCTCGTACTTGTAGGGCCGCGGGACGAAGTCCACCTCGTTGTCCTTCAGAACCCGGATGGCCGGCGTTGCCGGGATGTGATCCTTGCTCATGGGCTGCCCCGGTGCATCGCAAACTCCGAAAACTCCCGGTTACTTAACACGTTTCAGGGCGGTTTTGCCATCGCTGAATCGCTGTGCATGCGCCAGAGGAAGCGATAAACCACCCTCACCTCGATCCTCTCCCCTCAAGGGAGAGGAAGATCAAGGTAGGGTTTTTTTGCAGGACGGGAGCGCTTTCAGGATTTTCTTCTCGAGCCTCGAAACGGCAAGGCGGGACAGACCCTTCGTCCCGACCCAGCGTAATTGCATTCTGTCCCCGGAATCAGGGACATCTCCCCGGATCGTGCAGGCAAAGACGTGCACGGTGACGGAGAAGTGGGAATATCCATGCTCGACGGACAACAACTCCTTCCCGGGAATTGCCTTCAGGCCCAACTCCTCCTGCAGCGACCTGCGCAGTCCTGCGGCAGGCGCAGCCCCACCCTTCAGGACAGCCCCCGGAAAACGCCAGAGGCCGCCGAGGAGTCCCCTTCCCGGCCTCTTGACGAGAAGGATCTCCCCCCTGTCATTTCGCATAACGGCAACGGCGGCCTCGCGGTGCGGGACTGCGGCCGCTTTCTTTTTTACGGGGATCGACTCCTGGATCCCTTTCTTCCGGGCCTTGCATACATCGGCCAGGGGGCAGGCCCGACAGGCGGGTCTCCGGGGCGTGCAGATGCCGGAGCCGAGATCCATGAGGGCCTGGTTGTAATGGCCGGGCTCGCTTGCCGGGACGAGCCCCTCCGCGATCTGCCCGATCCGGGTTTTCGCCTTGCTCCCGTCGACGGGGTCCTCGATCGCGAAGAGGCGGGCGATGACGCGGATCACATTGCCGTCGACGGCCGCAAATCGCTTGCCGAATGCGATGCTCAGGATCGCCCCGGCAGTGTAGGCGCCCACACCGGGCAGTTTCCGTAGATCTTCCATCTCCGGGGGGATCTTCCCGCCGAATTGGCTCACGACGACACGGGCCGCCTCATGGAGGTGGCGGGCGCGGGAATAGTAGCCGAGGCTCTCCCAGGCCTTGAGGACGTCGTCCACGCGGGCCCGGGCGAGGGACCCCACGTCGGGAAACTTCATCAGGAACCGCTCGTAGTAGGGGATGACCGTGTCGACGCGGGTCTGCTGAAGCATGATCTCGGCCACCCAGATCCGGTAGGGGTCCTTCCACCTGCGCCAGGGCAGATCCCGTTTGTTAGTCCTGTACCACTCGAGAAGCAGGCGGGGGATTTCCGTGTCGGCTTTACGCGGCATGAAGACAGGATATACGCGTCAGAGCAGTGCGTCAACCGGGCAGGATTACAAGAGGGCAAGAGGGTATGAAGGTGAGAAGGTTGGAGAAGCAGGATGCATGACTTCAGCCAACGACTCATCCAACGTTCTTACCCTCTCACCTTCTTACCTTCTGTTTGGCAACGGATGAGCCCCCGGTCAACAGCCTCAAACATGATTGCGGAGCATCAGCTCCATCGGGTGCGGGTTCAGATAGGTCTGCTGTTTCAGGTAGGGTTGGTTGTACTTACGGACGTAGTGGGCAAGCAGGGTGACGGGGACGATCAGAGGGATGAGCCCTCTTTTATAATCGTTGATGACCCCCAGAAGCTCCTGCTTCTCGTCTGCGCTCAGGTCTTTCTTGAAGTAACCCATGATGTGCATCAGGACATTCTCGTGCTTGGCCACTGTGGGCTTGAGAGCCATGGCCTCCATGAGAAGGCTCTCGTAGCGCTCGACAAGCTCACGGGCCGGCATCCCCTTCGCATGGGCCACGAGGCTTCCCATTTCCTTGAGGTGCTTGGGGCTGTGGGCCATGAGCAGGAGCTTGTTCTTCGTTTGGAAGTCCACGAGGCGTCCCACCTGCCTCGTGCCCTCCATGATGTCGCAGTAGCGCATGCAGGTGAAGATACGCTCGATGAAGTTCTCCCGCAGGACGGGGTCGTGGAGGCGACCCTCCTCCTCCACGGGGGTGAGCGGGAAGTGCTCCATGAAGATCCGGGCGAAGATGCCGACGCCGACTTTCGACGGGATGCCCTTGTCGCTGTACACCTTGACCCGTTCCATGCCGCTCGAGGGCGAGTCGCTTTTGAAGATGAACCCGTAGAGGTCTTCCTTCTCCAGTTCCCCGACGCGCTTGCGCGCCCAGGCCTCCATCCTCTCCGTGTGATCGGCACCGGTCTTGTGGATCACGAGTCGCGGCTGCTTCGGGTCGCCGACGAGGCGGAAGGTGTCGCGAGGGATGCCGAAACCGCACTCCACCTCGGGGCATACGGGGACATACTCGACGTACTTCCCCAAGGAGTTTACGAGGAACCGGTCCATGGCGTGCCCGCCGTTCCAGCGGACATTCTGGCCGAGCAGTCAGCTGCTGATTCCGAGACGGATCTTTTCCATGTCTGACATGGTAGCACACTCCGCTGCGGAGGAAAACAAAATCATGGGCCATAAACGGCTCCCCCCGGATTGTCCTTCTTGCCTCGAAAGTACAAGCGTGTTAGAAATGGGGCCGGACCAACCGATGACGGTTCAGGGAGCAGATGCATGGCGAAAATCAGGCGCGTTGCGATCGGGGACAAGGCATGGAAGGATGCCCGGGGCTGGGTCCTCAACCCGCTTCCCCTGGCGGGGCTCGAGGGAAGACCCCTGGGGAATCTCCACGTGGCCTCCATGCAGCCCGGGGCTGTCCGGGGCAACCATGCACATGGATTGGCCGCGGAGTGGTTGCTGTTCTGCGGGGGCCCCGCTGTGCTCCTTTCAGGAGCGGAAGGGACTCCGGAAGCCGAGGAGATCCATGTCGGCGGCGGTGAGCCCGAGCTTTTCGAGATCCCGGCCGGTCTGCCCCACGCCATCGTAAACCGCGCCGACCGGGAGATCTTTCTGGTTGTCTTCTACGAGGAGAACGATCTGGCCACGGAGCCGACAAAAATCGTATAGCCTTTGCCGTGGCCGTTGTCCCGGCGGAAAAGGGAGGAGAACCTTATGCTCAAGAAGATGAAGAAGCTCGTGAGGGACAAGGATGTCTGCGTGCTCGCAACCGTAATGGACAACGTTCCCCACTGCTCGCTCATGTCCTACGTGCCCGACCGGGACTGCCGCGAGATCTACATGATGACGCAGAAGGGGACGAAGAAGTTCCGCAACCTCGCCGCCAACAGGACGGTGAGTCTTCTCATCGACACCCGCGAGGAAGACTGCGGGGCCGATCGCGCCCGGATCAGGGCCCTCACGGTAAACGGCGTCTTCTCGGCCATCGGCAACAAGGCCAAGAACAGGCTCGTCCGGCAGAAACTGCTCAAAAAACACCCTCAGCTCAAGCCGTTTGCGGAAGACCCCGACGCGGAGGTCTTCGCCGTGAAGGTGAAGAGCTTACAGCTTCTCGACGGGGTGAAGGACTCCTACTTCGAGAAGGTGAAATGAAGAAGTGATTCAGTGAAGAAGTGTCTGAGTGTCTGAGTGAAGTCGCAATCTCTGTATCCTCTTCACTCAAGCACTTTCGCACGCAGGCACTCTATCACTTGCCCCTGATTCTGGCGAGGGCCGCCTCGTATTGCTCGATGAGCTGCGGGGGGCGCGGCGTGCCGAGCGCTTTCCGGAGCACCCCTTCGGCCCGCGAAGGGTCGATGGCTGCCAGGGTCTTGACGGCGAGGACTTCCTTCAGCGTGCGCGGAGGGTAGACTCGTGTGACGGTTTTTTTCTCCGGGTCGAAGAACTGGATGTAGCCCTGGCGGATCGTTTTCCCGTACAGATTGATGCTCACGGCGATCCCGTCTGTGGGATTGTCCATGGCGTGAAGCCCCTTGTTGAGGGGCAGGACGAAGGTCGTCTCGCCCGGCCCGCACACCTTGTGCCCCGTCTCGCGCAGCTCCGCGCAGCCCTCCCGCTTCCCGTCGTCGATCCGCTCGTACTTCCTTTCCCCCAGCCTGGAGCAGAGCGTTCCGATGATGCCCCAGGAGCCGTGGTCGTGGATGATGTCGGCGAGCTTCGCATCCCAGACGTAGGCCAGCACAACGAAAGACCGGTCGGGGCTTCGGTGCAGCGTATACTCGTTGGGCCAGATGCCGGGACTGCGGCTTTCGAAGGAGGACGGCTCGAGGATCCTTTTTTTCAGATAATCGAAAAACCAGTCCGGCCGTATCATGAGTTCCGACACCAGCTCCCTGCCGTTCTCGATCTTTCGGGTTATGGTCTTCTCGTCGGCGATCATCCTCTGGATCCGCCCGCAGAAGTTCTCGAACCGCTCCATGGTCTACTCCCTGTCTTTGCTTTTTTCCCTGGGCTTTTGAGGGGCCCCGTATTTACGGATGTGGGTCCACGATTTATACTCGGGGGCGTCGGGGTTGGCCGCCAGGATCTCCCGCTCCCTCCCGTATTTCTTCCGGATCCCCTTGCTCTTGTAGAGCTGACGGTCCTTCCCGATCGGGCAGACCTTCGTGCAGATGCCGCAGGGGTAGCAGCGCCTCTTCACCAGCTCCTCGTGCATCTCCAGGCAGGCCGTCTTGTCGTAGTCTCCGACGACCCGGTCCTCCCGCGGCTTGATGGCATTCTTGGGGCAGCTCTCGGCGCAGAGCCCGCATTGGATGCACAGATCCTTGCCCTGCATCGGGTCGGGCGGGATCGCGGCATCGGTGAAGACGGAGACGAATCGGACCCGGGGCCCGAACTCGGGCGTGAGGATGCACTGGTTCATCCCGATTGTGCCCAGGCCGGCGTATTTTGCCGCCGGGACGTGGCCGAAGGCGGCCAGGTTGTTCTCCCGCAGGGCCCGCATGGTGGTGTAGGTGTCGCGGGTAAAGGGGAACGAGGCGTGGCCCATGCGGTTGAGATAGCGCGTGAGCTCCACGGCCAGATCGTCAAGCTGGCGATTCGTCGTCGTGTAGAGCTCCTGGTGGAGTGCAGACGGTGTTGTTTCCACGACGGGCAGCGGCATGGACATGCCGATGACGATGACGGAGCGCGCCTGCGGGAAGATCGCCCTGGGCCGGAAATCGGGCGGCACCTCGCCGTACTCGTCCCAGCGCTCCACGGGGGCAAACCCCACGAGCTCGGCGTTGCGCTCCCCGCAGAATCGAATGATGTCGTCCTTGAGTTCCTGGCCCTTGAGGGGGGTGGTCATGTCCGGTCTCCGTGAGGCTGCATCTTAGCGTATTTTTCCTTCAAAGGGAAGCCGAGGCTTCGATGGTGACGATGCCGAGGTAGCCATCGACACTGACCCGGTCGCCCGTCCGGATAAGCTCGGAGGCCCCGGGGATCCCCGTCACGCAGGGGATTCCGTACTCGCGGGCGATGATGGCGCCGTGGATCAGCATCCCGCCCCTGCGTTCCACGATTCCGGCGGCAAGCGGCACGGCAAAGGTCATGTTGGGGTCGATGGCATCACAGACGAGGATCTCCCCGGCCCGGATTTCGAGCAGGTCTTCGGGGCTGAGGATCACCCGCGCCGTCCCGCGAGCGATACCCGGCCCCGCCGGCTGGCCCCGGAGCTGCCGGGCACGGATGTCGGCGGGAGGCGTTTTCACTTTCGTGCGCGATGCGCCGTCCTCGGGACGGTATGCGGGGTCCTGAAGCGCCCGGCCTAGCTCGCCGGCCGGGAGGGCCTGCGCGGCAGAACCCATCCTTGCGGCCAGCCGCCCCCTTGCGTGATCGGCTGCGGCCAGAAGCCCCCCTTCGATCTTTCCGAGATGGATGTTGTCATTGTCCCGCAGGCGATAGCTCGCCCGGCCCAGGTCGAGAATTTCGGCGGCCCGCAGTCTCGACGGCCCTTCGAAGCGCGACAGGAAGGCCTCCCGGCGCTCCTCGATCTCTCCGGCGCTGAAACGCTCCCGGACGGGGGGCGCCTCCGCCATGCGCAGAAGGAGCCCGATGAGGGCGTCATGCCCCGAAAAGCAGCGATCCGTGCCGCAGCCCAGATCCCCGAAGGTGCGGCTGAAGTGCTCGAGGTCCTCGTCGAAGCCGGCATCGAGGCCGGCGCAGTAACCCTGTCGGAACGAGGCGGCCAATCGGGGATTGCCCCTGATGCGGCCGGCCATCCGGCCAAGGACCCGGTTGCGCTCCAGTCCGATCATCTCGGTGCCGCCGAGAAGATCCATGAATTCATAGGGGTCTGCGGGCCGCAGCGCGTCGTTGTAAGTCTGTCCGAACAGACGGATCCCGTGGGCAAGCGGGATGAAGGTGGCGTAATAGATATCGGTCCACTTCCGGAAAAGTTGCCGTCGTCTTTCAATCTCGTCGGCAAGCTCCCCGTCGGTCAGAGAGGCCGCGTCGAATGCGGCCAGGGACTCGCCCTCGGCGATCATGGCAGGGATCCATCGTCCTTCGACCTCCTCGCGCAGGGCCTTCAGGTTTTCGAAGCTCCGCCTGAGGGTGAGATTCCAGGCCCGCGGATCGCCCCCGCCGGAAGGTTCTCCCGCGGTGACGGGACGCGCCTGGAGAAGGTAGAGGACGCCGTCCCGGATCGTCCATTCCATGTCCTGGGGGGACCCGAAAAAACGCTCCACCTGCAGGGCCGTCTCGAAAATGCGCGCCACTTCCTCCGGGGCCAGGGGCGGCGACTGCGCCAGAGCGGCAGGCACGGGGAGCGTTTCCACACCCGATGCCGCGGCAAAGACGGCCTTTTCCCTCGGCGCGGGCTGATGGGAAAGGACTTGACCCGTTTTACGGTCGAGGGTCCAGCGGTCCGGCTCCACGGTGCCGTCGACGAGCCCCTGGTTGAGCCCGTGAACGGCCTCGATAACGGACCGTGAGGGGTTCTCGGGGCTCACGCTGAAGGCCACACCGGAGCACTCGCCCGCCACGATCTCCTGGACGACGACCGCCATGGTGCTTGTGGCGATGTCGAGCCCCAGATCCTTTCTGTAGAGAAGTGCCGCATCGGACCACAGCGAGGCCCAGACGAGTCGGACGTGGTCGAGGATCGTTTCCGTTCCCCGGACGTTCACAAAGGACTCGTGAAGCCCGGCGAAAGAGGCCTTCGCCGAATCCTCGCCGGGAGCCGAGGAGCGCACGACGACGGATATGCCGCAGAAGCGCGACTCGATTTCGCGGGCAAGCTCCTCCCGGATCCCATCGGGCAAAGGGGTACGGAGGAAGAGGTTTCGGATGCGCAGCGCGGCGTCCCACAATTCCTCCCAGCGCATCTGATCCACGATCTTGCGGTTGATCTCGAGGGCAATGGATTCGCCGATGCCGGTGAGACGGATGAAGTGCCGGTAGGCTTCCGCGGTGATGAGCAGGGCTCCGGGGACGGGCAGCCCCTCCCGGGCCATCCGGGAAAGGGCATATCCCTTGCCGCCCACGCGGTCGCGGTCCCGTGGGTCAACCTGGTCGAGGGGGAGAGTGAAAATCATGATTACGGTGAGACCTCGATCACGTTCTGGAATTTCGTGACGACGATGTAGCGCTCCACGTCCACGCGGAAAAGGGCGCAGGACGGTGAGCGGACGAAGTCTTCGAGATAGGGGAATTTCCCGATGTAGCGGACGATCCCTCGTTCCCGCTCCTCCCCGGACAGCTCGACTGCCGTGCCCAGGGCCGTGGCCGCCAGCGCCGCGTGGAAGTCGGCCTCTTCGTTTTGCCGGTTGTCGACGAGCAGGGCTACCCGGGCGTACGCCTTGAGGTTGCCGTACTTGCGGGTCGCCCGGGTTGTGGCGAAAAGAAGCCTGCCGGAGTCGAGGACCGCAAAGGAGACGAGATTGCTGTACGGCGCGCCGCCGGGGCCCGCGGTGGAGAGGGCGGCCAGGCGCTGGGACTGCAGCATTTCGTCGAGCAGCAGGCGGAGGGTCTTCAGCTCTTCCATCTAGCTCTTCTCCAGGGTGGCCAGAAGAAGCTCGTAGAGCCTCAGGAGTTCTTCTCCGGGCCCCGGGCCCTTCTCCCCCATGCAGATGTCGCGTAGCGCCTTTTCGCCCACGCCGAGTTTTTCGGCGGCAAGCCGCGCCTGGTGCCACGTGGGAAGCCAGACGAGCCTTTCCCTCACGCACTCATCCGTGCCGAGAAGCCGCAGGAAATGGCCGAGGTTGAGGATGAAATAAACCCGGTCCGGGAAGGGTGAATCCGCGGGGATCAACCCCTCCCGGTCCCAGACGAAGCAGCCCACGTGAGGCTTCCAGGCAAGCCCGGCCTGCTTGAGGCGCAGGGCGAGTTCCCGGTGATCCTTGCCGAAGGGGGTGGGGGGAAGATCGCTCTCTGGATTGAAAGGGGTCGGTTTCACGATGGACATTGTAGTACAGGGCGGGCGTTGTTTGCCATCCCGATCTGATCGGCCGTCGAAGAAAAGTCGCCAAGCGAACTCAAGCCGGAACGGCGGCAAGCCGATAGTAGAGGTATGACCGGATCCTTGCCGGCCTTTTTGTTGCAACCAAATGTAATATATCATATTGATTTTGTTGAGTAATTAAAATTTATCTTGATTTATCATCCCGGGTAAGGGTAAAAGAACCACGTTTTGCGTCAATGGCGCATGCTTTCTAAGGAAAAAGCAAAGGAGGGGACGATGCGTTCCTTTAGAAAACATGGCGATCTGTTTGTCGAGCCTTGCAGCCGCCGCTCCTTTCTCAAGATTGGAATCTTCGGCGCCGCTCTCCTGGCGCTGCCCCACAAGGTTATCGCATCTCTTGAAGAAACTCCCGCACCGGAGTTGATCACCCCGGGCTGGCGGGAAGGTGCCGGTCTTATTCTCGAGCCCTGCGAGGAGAGAAGGCTCCATCTTTACAGCACCAACACCGGCGAGTCGTTCAATCGGGTCTACTGGGCCGACGGGGAGTACGTCCCCGAGGCGCTCGCAGAGATCAACCACCTTCTGCGCGATTACCGGGCCAACCAGATCAAGGAAATCGACCCCAACCTGCTCGACCTGCTCTACAATCTCAACCAGAAGCTCGAATGCGACAGCCCCTACCATGTGATCTCCGGATACCGCTCACCCAGGACCAATGCGGTCCTGCGCAAGCGAAACCGCAAGGTTGCCCGAAACAGCCTGCACATGTCCGGGATGGCCGTCGATTTGCGGGTGCCCGATCTGCATGTCAAGAACATCTGCAATGCGGCACTGGAAATGCGCAGCGGCGGCGTCGGGTACTATGCAAAGCGCGGGTTCGTCCACCTTGATGTAGGCGATGTCCGCACGTGGCAGGATGGAAGAAAGAGAAATAAGAAGGTGAAGAAGGCCTAAGTATACCGGCCGAAAGGCCATACCCTGATCTTCCTCTCCCTTGAGGGGAGAGGATTGAGGTGAGGGTGAATGAAGATTGTCGGCCTGCTAGGGCTTCGCGGCTTTGGCAGGCTTTGTTTTTGCCAGCAGGGCCCTGTTCAGGCGCTCGTCCCTCCGGTAGATGTCTTCCAGGAAGTGGATCGTCCCGTCGCCGTTTCCCCATGCCGTGAAGTACAGGATGTGCACGGGTATGGGCGTTGGCAGGTTGGCCACAGTCGTTTCTTTCGTTTTCAGAACCGCCTTGATTTTCTCAATCGTCCACTCCTTGCTGCCCCTCATGACGAACTCGGCCATCTCCATGGGTTTCTCGATCCGGATGCAGCCGTGACTGAACTCCCGGCGCTCCTTTCGGAAGAGCTGCGGGTCGGAGGTGTCGTGCAGGTAGACGCTGTGCTTGTTGGGAAACATGAACTTGATCCGGCCCAGGGGGTTCCGGGGACCGGGTTCCTGGCGAAGCCGGTAAGGGAAATTGTTTTCCGAGAGGGCTGACCAGTCGATGGAGGCGGGATTCACCGCTTCGCCGTTGGGCCCGGCCGTGAAGACCCTCATGTTCTCCTTTGCGAAAAAGCCCGGGTTCTTCCGGATTTTTCCGAGGGTCTCCTCTGTGGCGATGCTGTGGGGAACGTTCCAGAAAGGGTTCATCTCGATGTAGGTCATCTTCCCGCTGAAGACGGGCGTTTTCTGGAAAGCCGTGCCCACGATGATCTTCATGGTCAGTACGGGCGCTTCATTCTCGACGACCTCGAGGCCGTAGCCGGCTATGTTCACCATGATGTAAGGGTTCCCCATGTTCTGGGGGAGCCAGTGCCAGCGCTCCAGGTTGAGCTCGATCTGACGAATGCGCCTGTCCACGGGTACGTTGAGGGCCCGAAGCGTCCGGGTGCCCACGATCCCGTCGTCGAACAGACCATGGCGCAACTGGAACCGCTTCACCGCCTCTTCGACGGCCTCGTCGAAGAGATCGCTTGCATGGTCCACCGTTGCCGGCATGTCGCCGGTGACCTTCAGGCGGCTGCGGAGCACGGGGACCCGGTCAGTCTTCATGCCCTTTTCGAGCCTGCCGTCTCCCGGAATGGCGGGCCAGCCGCCCCGTTCTGCAAGTGCCCGGTACACGATCAGCGCCGTCTTGAGCCTGCCATAGCCCTGCTGGGCCGGCTGGAGGGCCTTCAGGCTCCCTTCGACATCCCCTCCGTCCAGTGCTGTCGAGAGATGGCGCGCCAGGTTGAAGCGTGAGGGGTACATCGTCCACTCGTCGGCATGGAGCGTCTCGGGGTTGACGCGTCCGTTGAGCAGGTGCGCCGCGTAGACGAGGTAGGCGTCGGACAGGAGAAATTCCGTCTCGAGGATCTTTCCCGCATCGGGCCGTTCATTCCGGGCCAGGGTCTGCCGGATCGTGCCGAGGGAGGATTCGATGCGCTCGAGGTGATAGTCCCGGGGCTGCAGACCCTCTGCATCGGCTGTCTTGATGGCATTCACCAGCCTCTCCGCCACGGGCAGAGGGTAGCCGTCGCGGGTCCAGGCCGGTTCGTATTTTCGCATCTGGTAGAAGCGGGTGACCGCGGAAGGGTTGCAGTAGGGCGCCTGCGGACAGACGGTTTTCTGGACGGCGCCGGACTTGACGGCCCTCTCGAGGCTTTTGCGGATATCGTCGGGCGGGGCCTGGGCCAGGGAGTTGCTCGCGAAGCATGCGATCAGGGCAATGAGCAGCAGGAGCCGGATCGGTTCTCGGGTATGTGCGGGAATCATCGCTTCTACAGGTCGTGAGGGATTACCATAAAAAAAACCGCCAGTCGCCACTGGCGATCGCAGCGGTTTTAGGGCCTACTACGCTCGTGCAAACCTTATACCGTTATCCAAGGAAAAAGTCGACAGGTATTTTCTGATTTCACCGGTCCCTCTCGAGAGCAGCCACTTTTTTCAGGTAGACATCCATGTCGAACTTGCGCTTGAGTCCCGCGTCGTTCATGTAGCGGATCTTGCCGAAAACCTTCCGCTCGAACCAGGCCCGGTCGTGCTTGCCGAAGCACCAGGCCACGCCGGCAAAACCGTTGGGGTCTCTCCCGTCGAGCTCGTAGCGGTTGTTGAGGGTAAGGGCCGTCCGGAAGGCCTCCGCCGGGGTCCGGCTCCACTCGAGGATCTTTTTCCCCCAGTACATGCGCATGTAATTGTGCATCTTGCCCGTAATCATCATCTCCCGCTGTGCGGCGTTCCAGTAAGGGTCGTGGGTCCCGGCGCGCTCCCACTGTTCGGGGCCGTAGAGGAACTCCCTGCGGTCCTTTGCGTGCTCGGCAAGGGTCTTTCTCGCCCAGTCCGGCAGGCACTCGTACTCGTCGTAGCGGTCGTTGTAAAAGACGAAGTTCATGCTGAGCTCGCGCCGTACGATGAGCTCCTCCAGGAAGGACTCCCTTGCCGCGGCGGGGATTGATCTGTCACCGGATACGCGAAGGGCGACGGCGAGCGGCGAAATCTGGCCGAAGTGCAGGTAGGGGCTCAAGTGGGAGGAGTAGTCGAGGCCCGGGTCGTTCCGAAGCTCGTCATAGTGGCGGATCTTCCTCGCGATGAATTCCTCCAGCAGGATATGGGCCCGGGACGCACCGCCCCGGAAGGTCTTCACGGGCGTCACCGTACGGTCGATTTTCATTTTCTCGAGCAGGGACGTGAAATCCCTTTCCGGGTCCGCGTCGAGGCGAAGGGAGAGAGAATCTTTCCTGACCGGTCTTTCCTTCAGGGGGGCGAGGTATCCCTTGAGGATGCGCTGGAGCTTGGGCCTCAGGGTTCCTGCCGTGTATTCCTCCTTCGGCGAGGCCGTCTCCACGGGGACGACGGCATCGGACTCCACCTGCACGACGGCGCAGGGGGCGTTTTTCGCGACGTGGTTTCGCCACTGCCTCTGGATGCGCAGATAGCCCCGGTCGGCGACGACAAGGGCCGCCTCCTCGGCCAGTGCCGTTGCGGCAAGCTCCGGCGAGCGGTGCATGAGCGCAAAACGGATGCCCCGGCCCTCCAGCCCTTTCCGGACCTCCTCGAGCCCGTCGAGCATGAAGGCGTAGTGGCGCAGGTTGGCCTCGGGGAACCGGTCGGTAAGGACGAAGACGACGACGACGGGGAGGTTGCGCTCGTTTGCCTCGCCCACGGCGTGCTCGAGGGCATGGTTGCACTCGACCCTCTGGGAGGCCTGCATCCAGTAAAGGATGTACCGGCCGTCCTGGATGCTCCGGCTGTTGAGCGGCTGGATGCGGGAGGGATGGATCATCGTGGGTACCCCTTTTCATTATAGTCGATCCCGTCGCGAATGACCTCAGCGAGGCGCCGGATGCTTTTCGTCTCGGCAGGGGCCAGGCGCTCGGCGTTGCGCAGCTGCAGGCCCATCCGGGGGTTATGGGCAAGGCGGCCGCGGTTTCGCAGGAGAAAATCCCAGTACAGGACGGAGAATGGGCAGGCCTTGTCCCCCGCGGTTTTCCCCGGGTCGTATCGGCAGCCTGCGCAATAGTTGCTCATGCGGTCAATGTACTTCCCCGAGGCGGCGTAGGGCTTGGAAGCCATGATGCCCCCGTCGGCATATTGGGACATGCCCAAGGTGTTGGGCAGCTCGACCCACTCGACGGCATCGACGTATACGGCAAGATACCACCGGTGGAGATCCCGGGGGTTCACCCCCAGCAGCAGGGCGAAGAGCCCCGTCACCATGAGCCGCTGGATATGATGGGCGTAGCCGTACTCCAGGGTCTGGCCGATCACGTCGCGAAGACAGTTCATCTCCGTTTCGGCCGTCCAGTAGAACCAGGGAAGCGGGAGAGCGGCCTCCAGGGCGTTCATCTCCAGGTAACCCGGCATGTGCCGCCAATAGATTCCACGGACGTATTCCCGCCAGCCGATCACCTGGCGGATGAATCCCTCGGCGCAGGCGAGCGCTGCTGCCCTTTTGTTGCGCCAGGCCTCCTCGACGGCTCGGACCACATCCCGCGGGTCGAGGAGTTTCAGGTTCATCGACGAGGAGAGCCGCGAGTGGTAGAGCCAGGGCTGACCTGTCCACAAGGCGTCCTGATAGGGGCCGAAGAGATAGAGCCGGGCGGCGACAAAGTCCTTCAGGGCTTTCTCGGCCTGCCCCGGGGTGACGGGCCAGTCGAAGTGCCGCAGGCTCCCCGGGTGGTCGGCGAATCGTTTCTCCACCAGGTCGATGGTCTCCCGCGTGATCGCGTCGGGCAGGAAAGACACCGGGGCGGGGATCTTTCCCGGACCGCCCTTCGGGAAGGCTCCCCGGTTGTCGGCATCGTAATTCCATCGGCCGCCCTCGGGCTCATCCCCGTTCATCAGAAGGTTCGTTTTACGCCGCATCTCGCGGTAGAAGAACTCCATCCGCAGCTGTTTTCTGCCCCGGGCGAAGCGTTCGAAGTCTTCATGAGAGGCAAGGAAATGGCGGTCCTCCCGGATCTCGAGATCGACAGCCGCCTCTTGGGCCGCCGTCTTGAGGTCTTCGCGCACTCGCCATTCGCCCGGCTCGACGATGACGAGCTTTCGAGGTGTAAGGCGCCGGGCGGCGGCCTCGAGCTCGAGCGCAAGGCCTCCACGGTTTTCCGGGTCATCGAGCTTGCGGTAGTGGACGGAAATTCCTTCGCCTTCCAGGGCCGATCGGAAGTGTCGCATGGCCGAAAGGAAAAGGACGATGCGGGCCTTGTGGGAGGGGACATGGCGGGCCTCGCCGGCCGCCTCGGCCATCCAGACGGCATCCTCCCCGGGGGTGAAACCGTCGAAGGCGGACGAGCTCCGGTCGAGCTGATCGCCCAGGACGAGGATCAGGTTCCGGATCGGCTTCGGGGCCGCTCCGTTACCGGAGGTACGTCGTTTTTTCACGGAAGTCCTTTCGCTTCGTCGTGCCTGAAGAAACGGGCTTTCCGACGCACAGCAGGGCGACGGGATCCTTTTCCGCATGCAGGCTGAGGATCTGCCGAACCGCTCCGGCCTCGAAGAGGCTGAACCAGAGGCTCCCGAGCCCCAGGGCGTGTGCCGCGAGCATCATGTTCTGGGCAGCGGCCGAGCAGCCCTCCAGGTATCCCCGGCCGGCGCCTTCGTCGAGAAACAGGTCGGCTCCGCTCTTTTTCGGGTCGCCCACCACCGCAATGACGACGGGGGCCTCCTTCACGAAATCGATGGGGAACTTCTCGAGCCACTTCCATCCGCTTCGCTCGAAGAGCTTCTTCCTGCAGATCTCGCTTTCGGAGAAGATCCTCTCCTTGATATCCCTGTTCGTGATGACGATGAACTCCCAGGGCTGCTGGTTGGCGGGTGAGGGGGCCCAGTTGCCTGCCTCGAGGATCTTCTCGATGTCCGCATCGCTCACCGCGTCGGGATGGAACTTTCGACAACTTCTCCTGCCGCTGATCGCCTCGAATATGTTCATGCTTTCCTCCTCATGATAATCGAATGATTGGATCTAATTCCTGTGTCTGCTTGACGTTTGATGCCTGTGAAGAGCGGAAGAGCGGAAGTTAGGAAGAGCGGAAAAAGAAAAGTAATCTTCTTCCACGCCGCTCTTCTGCTCTTCCTCTCTTCCTAGCTTCACTATCGCCTGGCGTTGCCATTCTCCGTCAAGAGACACGCCTGCTGCGAGGACAGCATTAAAGAAACCCATGCCTCGCCAGGAAGCCCATGACGGCCTCCCGGAACCCGTCGGGGTTGTCCAGGTGGGCGGGGTGAGTCGCCCGGGGAATTTCCACCAACTCGCATACCGAAATGGCTTTCGCCATCTGCTCTGCGGCCTGGTGCCCGAGGACGCGGCTTTCGGCTCCCCGGATGACAAGGGCGGGGCAGCGGATTTCGGACAGATTCCCCAGCAGGTCGTAGTGGTCAAACCGGGCAAGAATCTCCCTGTCATAGGTCCTGTACCACCTGCCATCCCGTCGGATGAGGGATTTTCCGGCCAGGTGCTGCAAGTGTTCCGGCCGGGCGTAGGGGGCGTTTTTCGCGATCTCTGCGACAAACTCCTCCGGGGCGGCGTACGAGTCGGGGAGGTTTTTGTAGAGCCCGAGGAGGTATTTCCGGTTCCAGTCCGGCGGGCGGGGCTCGATGTCGACATGGACAAGGGCCGATACCCTGCCGGGGTTGAGCGCCGCGTAGAGGCTTGCGTGCAGGGCCCCCATGGAGTGCCCCAGCAGGATCATGCCTTCCAGGCCGAGGGAATCGATCAGGGCTGCCAGATCAAGCATGTAATCCCCGCACCTGTAGGCCGGCGGCACGGCCCAATCGCTCTTGCCGTGCCCGCGCTGATCCGGGGCGATGACCCGGAAGCCCGATGCCAGATGAGGAGCGATCAGATCCCATGTGCGGGCGTTGTCCCCGGTGCCGTGAAGTAAGACCATGGGCCGTCCGCTCACAGGGCCCCGCTCGAGGAATCGGAACCGGAGGTCGTTGAGCATGAGGGTTTGCTCCCTCGGGGCCTCATCGACGGGCATTGTTCACGTCCCTTCCAGCAGAAGTTTCACAATCGGGATATCGGCCGCGGAAAAATCATAACGGTGGAGATCCGCCGGGTGAACCCAGCGGATCTCCTCGTGATCGTAGAGCTCGAAATCACCGGAAAGATGCGTGGCCCGGTAAGCCAGCAGGTCTATCTCCACGTCGGGGTATGCATGAACGTTGCGACCGACAAAGCCGCCCACGACGACGTCGATGCCGAACTCTTCCTGCAGCTCCCTCCGGAGGCAGACCTCGGGGGTTTCGCCTTCCTCGAGCTTCCCCCCGGGGAACTCCCATTTGTCGGCCAGGCGGTCTCCGTATTTTCGTCGGGCGATCAGGATCCTGCCGTCCTTTTCGAGGACGGCGGCAGTTACGGTGATTCTTCTTGTATCAGAGTCCGAGGATGCCATCCGCTTCAAACCCTAACAACTCGCCACGACCTCGTCAAGGCGAAAACCCTTGAATCAGGAATCGATTTATGGAATAAAAGGCCGACCTTTTGAAGAGAACCCTACAAAAAATGTAGGAGCGATACCATGAAGAAGTGGATCTGGGGGTACCTTTACCTCCTCAGCATCCTCCTGGGCAATGCCTTCGTCATCTGGTTCGGCATTGTCACGATCGCCGGCCTGACCTTCCCCGCAGGTGTTGTCTGGATAGGCCTCACCTTCTCCTTTCGAGATTTTGTCCAGCGCTACTGGGGTGACTGGGCCACCTGGGGCTGGATGATTGCAGCCTCGGCCATCACCCTTTTTTTCAATAGAGACATAGCATTAGCCTCGATGATGGCCTTCTTCGTCTCAGAGGGCCTCGACTGGTTTTTCTTCAGGATCCTCAAACGTTCATTAGTCTCCAAGATCATCTGGTCCAACCTCGTCTCCTGCCCCGTGGACTCTCTCGTCTTTGTCCTGTTGGCCTTCGGGCCTGTCTGGCCTGCCATCATCGGGCAGGCGATTATCAAGTATCTGTCAGGACTTATCGTGCTTCCTTTCTTGATTGTCCGGCAAAAACCATCTGCCGCCACCGCCGCCTGAACGGACTATTTGCGAAAAATCGAAGAAATATGCTCGCGAATGGGAATGTTGTCACACTTGTTGCATATCCAATATGTCGAATCCAATAACTTGAAACCCCATTTATCTCTCTCTGGGTGCCAGTTTCCCCTCCTTCACCTGGCACCCAATCTTTTTTTTTGCCCTTTTTACTTTCCCCTCCCTTTTGTCTTTACAAGCTCAGGATTTTGTCAGATATAGGTAATGTCGTGGGCGGTGTGCGTCAGAACAGAGACAGCAACGGCGGGAATCGTGGGGCTTCTGGAGAACATAGAAAAGAGTTTGGTCCGGCGGCTGATGAAGACCTCTGGAAAGCAGCCGTTTATCCTCGTGTTCATCATCATCTTTCTCTCCATGAACAAGAAGAAAAAGAAGAAAAGCGAGCCCGAAAAGGACGAAAACTACTGGCGGGTGCTCGGAGGATTGTGACGGAATTCCGTCACTTCAGCCTGTCGATTAGCCGGAAATTTGACGATTCCCTGCCCATCAGCCCCGCTTTCCCCTAACGCATCATGACGCACGACCTGTTCAGGAGCTGCGCCACGGCATCCTCCGCGACGGGTTTGCGGAACATCTCGTTGCCTTCCCGGCAGACGAATTGCTCATCCCGCCAGAAAATTCCGATGGGAATCCGATCGCCCCAGGTCTGTGTCGTCCGTATGGCTTCGAGCCGGTCTCTCAGGGGTTCCTCCACCCTGTAGACTCTTTCGCGGTACCAGGAGTAGGTATTCACCTTGTTGAAGCTCACGCAGGGCTGAAGGACATCGACGACGGAGGTGCCCTTGAAGAGGATCGCCTCGCGGAAGACCTGCTCCATGTGCTGGGGGTCGCCGGCAAAGGTCCGTGCAACGAAAGGGCTTCCGACGACGAGAGCTACGGCCAGCGGGTCGAAGGGGGTGTTGAGGTTTCCCCGGGGATCCAGGGCGTTTTTCCTCTCCTGGTCTGTCGTGGGGGAGCTCTGCCCTTTCGTGAGGGCGTAGACCTTGTTGTCGCAGACAAGGATCGTGATGTCGAGCCGGCGCCGTATCGTGTGGATAAAGTGGTTTCCCCCCTCTCCGTACTGGCACCCGTCACCGGAGACGGCGATCACGGTCAGCTCCGGGCGAGCCAGCTTGATGCCCACGGCGAGCGGCAGCGACCGGCCGTGGAGGCCGTTGAAGTAGCTGTGCGGCAGATAGTGGGGCATCTTGGCCGCCTGGCCGATTCCCGAGGTGAGCACGATGTCCTTTCCCGGGATCGGCAGTTCTTTCAGAACTTTTTCCAGGGTCGCCCGGATGGGGAAATCCCCGCAGCCCGGGCACCAGGCGATGTCCTGTCTAGACACGGGAACCATCCTTTCAGTTCCCTCTCCCTTGAGGGGAGAGGGCTAGGGTGAGGGTGAAGTTTGCCTTTTCTCTCAGGCTTCCTCTCCCCTGTGAATTCCTTATCTTCTGTTCTCCTCTGTTCTCCTCCCCTTGAGGGAGGAGGAAGTGGAGGAGGGGGAAATCCCTGTCCTTTGTCAGGAGAGGATTGTTGTGAGGGTGAAATTCTTCCTCCTTCAGCCGACAATGTGCCGGACCTTCTCGACAAGTTCCCCGACGGTAAAGCACTCGCCGTTGTATTTCAGGACAAGGTGATCCAGCTTCAGGCCCAGCTCGCGCCTGAGCAACTGCGCGAACTGGCCTGTCGCGTTGTTCTCGATGCCGATGAGCCTCTTGCGGGAAAGCCCTCGCGCCATTTTCGGCGTCAGCGGCCAGACCTGGCCGAAATGCACGGAGGCCACCGTCATCCCTTCGGCCTGCAGAGCCTCGACGGCCTCATTGACGATAAGCCGGTTTGAACCCCACGAAATGAGAAGCGTTTTTGCTTTTCGGTCCCCGAATCGGGAGGGCATGACGGCCTCCTTCTGGAGCCCGTCGTACTTCCGGAGCCGTTTTTCTACCATCCGGGCTCTCAGATCTGGATCTTCCGTGATTTTGCCGTCTTCCGTGTGCTCGTCGGAGTCGACCTCGACGCGGGCCTCTGATAGACCGGGGTAGGTCAACGGCGAGACCCCGTCGGCTGCTATTGCATAGCGCCTGTATCCGGCCTCGAAGACGGGGTAGTCCCGTCGCAGCATTTTCGTCGGGACCCGCCCTTCCATGACCTGGACGGAGTCGGCCAGGTACTGGTCCGTCAGGATGAAGACGGGGACCTGCCAGCGGTCGGCCACGTCGAAGGCGCTGCGCGCAAGCGCGATGGCCTCCTCGATGGATCCCGGTGCGAAGATCACCCGGGGAAACTCCCCGTGGCCCGCGTGAAGGACGAAATTCAGATCCCCCTGCTCGGTCCTCGTGGGAAGACCCGTTGCCGGTCCAGGCCGCTGGGCGTCGATGATGACGATCGGCGTCTCCGTCATCCCGGCAAGCGAGACGGCCTCCGTCATGAGGGCAAATCCCCCGCCCGAGGTGGCGACCATGGAACGCAGCCCTGCGTAGGAGGCCCCGAGGGCCATGTTCAGGGCCGCGATCTCGTCTTCGGCCTGCTCGAAATGGACGGGAAACTCCGCCGCAACGGTGGCGAAGTAATGCATGATCGACGTGGCGGGCGTCATGGGGTAGCCGGCCATGAACTGGCAGCCGCCCAGAAGCGCCCCCAGGGCGAGCGCCTGGTTGCCGTCGAGTTTGCAGTGGTGGCCCGCCTTCCGGGCCATGACCAGGCGGTCCGCAAGCTCCCAGCGGGCGGCAAAATCCCGGCCCTTCGCCAGGGCGCCGCGAGCCGGCTCCTCGGAGGCCGCTGCCTGGACTGCTGCGGGATCCATACCGATGAAGGCAAGGATGAGGCCGGCAAGGATGGTGCTCGTGGCCGCGACATCCCGGAAGGCCTCTTTGGCTTCCGATTCGATCTGACTGATTTTGTCCTGGCCGATGAAGATGCCGCCTTCACCCAGGTGAGGGCGGTGTTTCCGCTCCGTCTCGCCGCCGTCCATGGCGACGATGATGTCCCAGGGCCTGCCGCTCAGGGCATGAACGGGCCGGTCGGCCACGCGGACCATGTGGTAGTTGTGGCCGCCCCGGATCCGCGACATGTAGTTTTTTGTGGCGAAGAAATGGCAGCCCAGCCTGGAGAGGAGCTCCGTGAGCTCAAGCTCGACGGAAAACATTCCCTGCCCGGCTTCGCCGCCGATCAGTACATTGAATTCCATGATACCCTCCCGCGGGCCCTCAGGGGCCTGCGAACGGTAATGGGTGCTGGGATTTGGCTCCCCCGGAAACGGGCATTCCCGGGCAACGACAGGATCGCAGTCCTCAGGAAAGGCCCTCGCGCTCCATCTCGGCGATGAGGTCCAGGTAAGTCTTTGAAAGCAGGTCCTCGAGAATCTGGTTTTTCTTCCACGAAGGGAACCAGTCGATCTCGGATGCGCTCTCTGCCACGATTTGTTCCCTGCTCTGCCAGAATTTTTCCTGGATGGCCGAGGCCTTCTCCTGGCCGAACTTTTCCTGGTACTGCACCAGGGTGTGGATGAATTTTTCTCGAGTAGAGCCGTCCATGGGATGCATGCCTGCAAGAAAGAATTTACGAAAGGGTAAAGAGCTCCCGGGGCGAAGGCCTTTTCGCAACCCCCGCCCCGGCGAATTCTCAAATTACTTCAGCATGACCGGCGGCCCGCTGAGGGGAAACCCCGCCTTTTCGAGGGCATCGACGATCTTTTCGACACTGGTTACCTCGTCATCGAAAGTGATGATTGCCATGTGGGTGTATTCATTGACCTCCGACTTTCCGGCCTTTGCAACGTTTGTGAGGGTCCAACTGACCCTGTCCCGGGTGAACGGTCACTCGCAGTTAGGCAGCATGACCTGGACGACCCGCTCCTTGGCCATGGCGGTTGAGGCGCCGATCAGGATGACAAGCACAATCGTGAACAGCACCAGGAGAAGCGATCTTGATCTCATGGACGAACCTCCTTTTTGTATTGAAGTCATTTTAATCACTCCGGGGATCAAAATCCACACAAATCTGTCCCCCCTGACGGCAGGGGCCGTAGGAGACCGCTAAACAGATGGAATGACGGGTTTAAAGGGGTGCCTTGGCCTTGCGCACCACGGCTTCGAAGAAGGCCGAGCGCAGGGGCTCGATCGCTAAAAGGGCCCGGGCCGGCGGAGTGTTTTCCAGAACCGCCGCCACCCTTCCGAAGGCGCGCCAGCCCCAGTGTTCATGGCCCTCAAAAACGAGGCTGGCGAGCTTTCCGCGCTCGATGGCCATGGCGATCATCTTGTCGAAGGTCGTCTCCGGCGTGAACACCCGCCTGGCCCGTGGTTTCATCCGGATCGCCCCGGTCTTGCATCCCGTGTAGCACACGCCGCAGCCGAGGCAAAACTCCCCCTCATGCCGGGCTTTCTTTACGGTCTTCCCCCCGCCCTCCGCCACAGCGGGGACCATGTCGATCAGCTCGACAGGGCAGAGTTTTGCGCACTTGCCGCAGCCCTTGCATTTTGTCTCGTCGATCTCAACGGTCCAGTTCGACGTGACGATGGCGTTGCGCTGACCCATGACCCGGACGGCCTTCATCATCTCGCAGCAGCACCCGCAGCAGTTGCAGATATAGGCCGCGTTCTTCTGCACGTTGTCCCCCGTCTGGGCAAGCCCCATCTCCTTGCACTGCTCGAGGATCTTGAGCGCCTCCGCCGTCGAAACGGGCCGGGCGAAACCGTTTTTCACGAGGATCTCCGCCCCCATGTTGAGGGCGATGCAGTTCTCCATGGGCCTGTCGCAGGCCTTCCCGAGGTGTGAGGCCTTGTGCCTGCAGGCGCAGAGAGATACGGATGCCGCCGAGGCCGACTCGATGAGCCGGGTTGCCCGCTCCCAGTCCAGGATCTCCGTGTGGTCCCCCTCCGGGAGGGCCTCCTCGCGCACGAGCGAGCGGCCGATCTGCGTGTCGGCCCCAAAGACGGACCGGGCGAAGCGGTCATCGCCGTGCATGTAGGCATCGAAGAGCCTTGCCAGCTCTTTCAGGGGGAGCTTGTCATCGGCGCGCATGAAGGTGTACTCGAAGAATCCGATCACGACGGGCGCAAGGGTGACGTAGCGTCGATGGCCCCTCCCGATGTCCATGACGAGCCCCCGGTGGGCCATCTCGGTGATCCAGCCATCGAGGGCGGCGGGCTCCATGCCGAGCTTTTTCGCGAGCCTTCCCACGGTGATGAACCGCGTCGGGATCTGCCGCGCGATGGCTGCCTCGTCGGGAGAGAAGAGAATTTTCAGGATCTGCATGAAATGGGGCGAGTCGGGCGCACCCGTCACGTTGCGGTCGAGTCGCTGCTGGAGGAGGCGGTATTCCTTGTCGGGGTTATGGATGTGTCCCATGGCTCAACGACCTCGAAGATCGGAAGCGAGGAAGATCGGAAGATCAGAAATCAAGGCATCACTCCATATGCATCGTTACGAAATTCCACGCATATAGAGGCGTGGTCCAAAAAGCTACCATAGACGGGTCACCCTTGAAAAGCGGAATCTCCTTTTTGATTTACCTGGAACTGCCGATCATGGTATTTTTAACCAAATGAATCGAAGGGGTGCCGTATGAAGAGGCGTGACTTTCTGAAGTGGACGGCAGTGTCCTCGGCGGGGCTGGCGCTCCCCGGAGGGCTCTGCGCCCTCGGCCGTATGGCTCAGGCGGCCCAGGGGCCCGATCTCGTCGTGGCCAAGGGAGCCTCGACTCCGCAGATCGTGCGGGCGGCACTCGATGCCATGGGGGGGATGAAGCGCTTCGTCGCCAAGGGCGATGTCGTCATCCTGAAGCCCAACATCGGCTGGGACCGCACCCCCCAGTACGCCGCCACCACCAACCCCGACGTCGTGGGCGCCCTGGCGAAGCTCTGCTTCGAGGCGGGGGCGAAAAAGGTGAGGATCTTCGACAACACCGTAAGCGATGCGAGGCGCTGCTACAAGCAGAGCGGGATTGCCGATGCGGCGGCCGCCGCCGGGGCCGAGATGGTCTACATGGACAGCCGCAAATACCGGGATGTCAAGCTCAATGGCACGGTGTTGAAGACCTGGCCCCTCTACAGCGAGATCTTCGAGGCCGACAAGATCATCAACGTCCCCATCGCCAAGACGCACAGCCTCTCCGTGCTCACCCTGGCCATGAAAAACTGGATGGGCGTCATGGGGGGCGTGCGGTTCCGTGTCCACCAGCGCCTCGACGAGAGCCTCGTCGACCTCTGCCGCGCGATCAAGCCGACGCTCACCGTGCTGGACGCCGTCCGGATCCTGACGGCAAACGGCCCCACGGGCGGCGATCTCGAAGACGTGAAGCGCCTCGACACCGTCGTTGTAGGCACAGACCAGGTCGCCATCGACGCATTCGGGGCCACCCTGTTCGGGATGAAAGGGAGCGACCTCGGCAGTGTGAGGCTCGCCGCGAAGGCGGGCCTTGGGGTCATGGACCTCTCGAAACTCCAGATCAAGAGGATCAGTGTCTGATTTGACGTTGACGCGCACGCGACGCACCGTTCAGGGCCTGTTTCTTGCCCTCTTCCTCTTTCTTTTCGTTCAGACGGAGTCGAAGGGGACCGATGAGCTGGGCTGGCCCGTCAAGCTCTTCCTCGACTTCGATCCCCTGATCTTCCTGACGACGTTTCTGTCCTCCCGCACCGTGGAGGGGCTTTTCTGGCTGTCGCTCATCCTCGTGGGGCTCACCGTTTTGCTGGGTCGCTTCTTCTGCGGCTGGGTCTGTCCCTTGGGCACGCTGAACAACCTCGCCGGAAGCCTGCGGAAGAAGCGGCCCAAACCGCCCGGCCCCGGCTGGTTCCGGATCAAGTACTACATCCTCGTTTTCGTTCTTGCCTTGTCGCTCTTCGGCGTGCAGCTGGCCGGGGTCCTGGACCCCATTTCACTGACTATCCGGTCCTTCTCGCTGGCCATCTACCCGGCCCTGAGCTACGCAGCCGCGTCCCTTTTCGACGGAATCTACCGGTTGAACCTCCCCCTTGTCACCCCCGTGTCGGAGGCCGTCTACGACGCACTGAAAAAGACGATCCTGCCCTTCCAGCAGCCCTGGTTTTCGCAGGGGACCTTCATCGGCCTGCTCTTTCTTGCCGTCCTGGGGCTCAATTTCGTGCAGAGGCGCTTCTGGTGCCGGTTTATCTGTCCGCTGGGGGCGCTGCTGGGACTGCTGTCGCGCCATTCGATCCTGCGCCGCAGCGTGAGCGAAGAGTGCGATTCCTGCGGGGCCTGCGTGGCAACCTGCCAGGCCGACGCCGTACCCGCCGGGAAGGAAAAGTGGCGTGCTTCGGAGTGCCTCGTATGCAACAACTGCGACGACGTCTGCCCGAAAAATGCCGTGAGCTTCGGCCTCCTGAAGGGACACCCCACGGGGGGCCTCGACCTGGGGCGCCGGAGCGTGGTGGCCTCGTTTCTCTCTGGGGCCTTTGCCGTGCCGCTTCTGCGGATCTCACCGCTTGCGAGGCCCCGCATGTCCGATGCAAAGCTCATCCGGCCGCCGGGGGCGCTCGAGGAAAAGAAATTTCTCCAGAGCTGTGTTCGCTGCGGGGGGTGCATGAAGGTGTGCATCACGGGCGGTCTGCAGCCGACGCTTCTGGAGGCCGGTCTCGAGGGGCTCTGGACGCCGGTGCTTGTGCCTCGAATCGGGTACTGCGAATTCCGCTGCACTCTCTGCGGGCAAGTGTGCCCCACGGGGGCCATCAAGCGGCTTCCTCTGGAGGAAAAGCAGCAGGTGCGGCTGGGGCACGCCGCAATAGACAAGGGCCGCTGCCTGCCCTTTGCACACGCCACCCCCTGCATCGTCTGCGAGGAGACCTGCCCGACGCCGAAAAAAGCAATCTGGCTCGAAGAGGTTACGGTGCGGGACCGTGAAGGCAAACCCGTCCGCCTGCAGCAGCCCCGCGTGGATCTCACGATGTGCATCGGCTGCGGGGCCTGCGAGAAGCACTGCCCCATCGTCGGCCAGCCTGCCATCTATGTCACGAGCGCGGGCGAATCGCGCTCGGAGGAGCATCAACTCCTTCTGCAGGCGCCCACGGGGACGCCGTCGCCGTATCAGTGATGCCAGTCCCGGAGTATTGGAATCGTGGAATGATGGAATAGTGGGAATGAAAAATTCTTGACTTCGCATTCCAATATTCCATCATTCCAGCAGGTCCGTCTCGCCTATCCCGAGGAATGATCCAGCGTGCGCAAAAAAAGCCCCGAAGGCACAAGCCTGCGGGGCTTATTCACTGGCTTGCGGAGCTTTGCTACTTCTTGGCCTTCTCCAGTTCCCTGTAGCGTTTGATGATGACGAAGATGCCCTGATCGAAGACGCGGATCGTCCGGGTGATGGTCTCCACGGCACGGTGCTGGTCCATGGCGGTGACAAAGAGCGCCTGGAAGTCCGCAAAGAGCCAGAGCTGGCGTCTCATCATGATGAGGGCGTAGATGGCTTCCTCAAGCGGGACGCCCGTTCGGAAGCTCTCTTCGGCGTAAGCTGTGAAATATTTCTCCAGTTTCTTGTAGGGCTTCTCGTCGAAGTATACATTCTTGAAATTCCTGTAGAAATCCATGGCGAAGAGGTTGCAGGTCTCGGATTTCTGGGCTTGAAACCACGGTGTGTGCGGGTTTGACTTGACGGCCTTGCACCACTGGGCGGCGATCTCGTCGGCGTGTCGCTCCGATACTTCAAGCAGCTTGTCGGCAAAGGCGTACATGGAATCGCTCCCTCCTGAAGATGGATTGCTGGCGGTTGAGAGGTCGGTGAAAGATTTCTTAAGCCTTCAGCGTCTGCAAGGTCATTCGGTTGACGGCAACCGCTCCGGGTTCCGGCGGATCAGGCAAGGAGGTCGATGATGCCCCCTTTGCGGGGCTTCCTGCCGACCTCGACGTTGCCCTCCTCCGTCAGTCGATAGCCGGGTGAGTCGTCGTACCGGGTGGCGGCATGGTACAGGTCGATGACGACTGCACCGCGCTTGGGATCGTGGACGAGAATGAACTCATCGGCGGGAACCTGCGGCAGAGGAGGCGCATCCCCCCTGCGGCCTCCGCCGGGGCTCACCGGGATGAGCATCCCTGCCGGGGGGCTGCCCCGGGAAGGGCCTCTTGAATCCGTGCTTCCCGTCCAGTTTGTTCCGTCGATTCTCATGAGATCCCCGTGAATCGGTCTCAGAGCCCGGAAGGGACTCGTCACTCGGTCCGGAAACCGTCTGCGGACAGGGTCCGCGCTTACCCTTGCTTCTTCGAGAAAAAGTTCATGAGGAAGTCCGTCTGTGCCGGAGACAGATCAAACTTGAGGGCTGCTTCCTCGATGAGCTTGCTCTTCTTTTTTCCTTCTTCGAGGTTAGCGGAGATCCACTTGATGGCCCGCCTGATCTCCTCGCCCTCGGGCATGGTTTGAGACATCTTCTTTCCCCTCCCCTTTAAAAATGGCCCGCCGTGGTTCACGGTGCTTGTCTTTTGACAGTATAATGAAAAGGCCCCGTTTTGTAAAGGAAATACCGCCAGGATCCGCTTGGCAATTATCCTTTTTTCCGGTATGGTGGGGAAAATTTCTCTACGGGGGATGACTCGATGGCAGCTGCCGTTTATTTTTCCGAGAAATTCAGCGCAGATACGGTCGGCGGGCTCTTCGAGAGGGCCCTGGCGGACACGGCAGGGCGGATCGGGAAGAAGGACCGCGTCGCCGTCAAGCTGCACTTTGGAGAGGAGGGGAATTCGCGATTCGTGTCGCCGGCCAACCTCAGACCCATCCTCTCAACGCTTGCCAGGCACAATTCGAATCACTTCCTCACCGATGCCAATGCCCTCTACCGGGGCCTGCGCCACAATGCGACGGACCACCTGGAAATCGCCCGGAAGCACGGTTTCGGCTCCCTGGGGGTCCCGATCGTCATTGCAGACGGCGAGAGGGGCGAAGAGGAAACGCAGATCGCCATCGCCGGGAAGATCTTTTCGAAAGTCCGGATCGCCCGCCACATCGCCGAGGCCAGGGCCCTCGTCGTCGTCTCCCACTTCAAGGGCCACATCCTCTTCGGTTTCGGGGGGGCCATCAAGAACCTGGGCATGGGATGCGGCTCCCGCGCCGGAAAGCTCGAGATGCACGCCACGCTCAAGCCCTCGGTCAACGAGAGCTGCACCGTCTGCGGCAAGTGTGTAGAGGTCTGCCCTGCCGATGCGATCCTGCTCACCGAGGACAAGGCCTCAATCGACCCCGACCTCTGCGAGGGCTGCGCCACCTGCATCGGCGTCTGCGAGTTCGATGCCGTCGAGGTCCCCTGGATGGCTTTGGCCTCGAGCGCCGTCATGGAACGGGCGGCCGAGTATGCCCTGGGGGCCGTGAGCGGCAAGCCCTGCGTCTGCGTGACCTTCATCAACAACATCGCAAAGGACTGCGACTGCATGGCCGACAGCGAACTGATCGGGCGCGACGTGGGGATCGTTGCATCCACGGACCCGGTGGCCTGCGAGCAGGCTGCTTTAGACCTTGTCCGGGCGCAGCACGGCGACGTCGACATCTTCAAAAAGGCAACCCGGATCGACGGGAGCCACATCCTCGGATACGCCGAGTCCATCGGGCTTGGCCGCAGGGGCTATGAAATCGTCCGGTTGTAAGGCAGAGAAGCGGGATGCTTCCGAGGGCATCGGTGCTGCGAGCCGGGTACGGTTCATGCATCACGCTACGGGATCAGCCGCCGGAAATTCAGGGTACGTCAACGAGCAGGACCCATGGAAACAAGCGAAAATACAGGCTCTCAGACCCGCATTCTGATTGTCGATGACCACGTGGAGCTTCGGGACATGCTCAAGGAGGCAATGGTCCTGTCGGGCTTTGAGTGTCTCACGGCGGGCAACGGCCGGGAGGCTCTGGAGTGCCTGGCGGCAAACCACGTCGACGTGGTTCTCACGGATATCCAGATGCCGGAGATGAACGGCCTCGAGCTCACGACTAACATCAAGAAAAGGTATGACGTCGGTGTCATCGTGATGACGGGGTTCACCGAGGACTTCACCTACGAGGAGATCATTACGAAGGGCGCAAGCGACTTCATGCTCAAGCCCGTGAGCATTGCGGAGCTTTGCATGAGGATCCGGCGCGTGCTGCGGGAAAAGGCCCTGCTTCGGGAGCGCAACCATGCCATGGACCAGCTCCGGGAAAGCGAGCAGCGCTACCAGGAGCTGAGCATCACCGACGGCCTCACGAAGCTCTTCAACTCGCGGCAGTTCTATGCGGTGCTCCACGGTGAGATCGAACGATCCAACCGCTACGACCACCCGCTCACCGTGCTGATGCTCGATATCGACGATTTCAAGAAGTACAATGACACCTACGGCCATCTCGAGGGTGACAGGGTCCTGGTGAGGTTTGCCGAGATCATTAAGGAGTGCCTGCGCCAGAGCGACGCGGCCTGCCGCTACGGGGGCGAGGAGTTTGCCGTCATCCTGCCTGCCACGCGGGGGGAGCAGGGGGTGGTCACGGCCGAGCGCGTGAGGGTCGCTCTCAAAAACGAAGTCTTCAAACCCAAGCCCGACTTGGACATCCAGGTCACCGTCAGCATCGGGGTGGCCCAGCATGCCAAGAACGAGGACATGATGGACTTCCTGCGCCGCACCGACGGGAAGCTCTACGCGGCCAAGTCTGCCGGGAAAAACCAGGTCTGTTTCACGCAGCTGCCCTGAGGCGGCACGCGCCTTTCCATCCGAACCATCCACGAAAAATGATTGGGGGCGTCCCTGCCTGCGCGAGATCAGGAGAAGAGGAGTGTGGTTCAAGGGCCTCTTCAGCGATGAAGACTACGGTTGCAGTTCGAAGAAAGCGGTCAGCTCCCGGTAAAATGTCTCCGGGTCTTCCGTCGCTTCGGCCTTCTGCTCCATGAGGCAGGGTGCCGTCTTTTCGCGGTTGAGGATGAGCGGTATGACCTCGCCTGCCGTCATCGGGATGTCTTTTCCCTGCAGAAAGGCGACGGCCCGGGCAGACGCCCTCCGCGTGATGACCCGGGAGATCATCCCTGACGAGACGACGAGTTTTGCCGCCGCGAGGCCGATAGCGCGGTCGTGGAGCTCGCAGCGGCTGAAGCGGCCCCGGCAGGCCCGGATGCACTCCACGAGCGGCCGAAGCCCCCCATTTTCGGAGGAAAAAACCATGCGGCCCTCGTGAAAGAGGGCCAGGCTGTAACGGGCGAAATCAGGCGTCAGCATCCCAGAAACCGTCTCAAGGGGCCTGCCGCCCAGGCAGCCGCGACAGCCCATACCAGGTTGGAGACGGCAAGGGAAAGGACCAGGGCACCGATGAAGGACCACGGCAGCCCCATGAGAAAATGATCGGTTACGGCGAGCCAGGGTATCTGGATCGCAAAGGCGAGCAACACCGCCGCAACAGGCCCGAATCCCTTCTCGGTAAAATGCCCCGTGAAGAATCCCAGGAGGGCATTCCCGACGAGGATGAAGGGGTTTGACAGGGCGGCGGCGACATAAAGGGAGCCTCCGGCGCCCGCAATCAGACCGGCCCAGCGGCCGAAAAGCAGAGCGGCCAGGAAGATCGCCGCCTGGAAGACGTGGATCTGGAATCCCCAGGGGGTGGCCAGGTTGATCATCCCCAATAGATTGGGCAGCACGGCAAGAATGATCAGGGCGCCGATCGTCTTTTCGTTCCAGCGGACTTCGCGTCGGGTCAGGGCTTGAGCCATTTTGCACACCTCCTTCTTTAGCACCATACATTACCATAGCCGGCGACGGTTTTGAACAGACTTTTTACCGCCCAGGTCCCCCTCCCCATGGGCGATATCACGAGCCGCTCGGGAAGCGTCTGTCGGATCTGAAGCGCCTGCCCCGTCAACCTTGTGTTGGACGCGCGGCTGTGTTAAAGGTGCCGGCGGAGGCTTTGATGGGCGTACCCGGAAATTTCGCATCGCTGACGCATATCGCCATGACGCGGGTCCTTCCCACCGTCAACCGCTTTCTCGGCGGCTGGAAGGAAAAGGCAAACAAGATCCCCGACCCCGAGCTGCGCCGCCAGGCCCTCATGAGCATCGAAGCCAAGACCTTCCACTGTGAAGGCGGCGGGATCTACACGCTGCTCGCGGGGGAACATGCCCGCGAAACGATGCGATTCATCATCGCCTACCAGACGATCAGCGACTACCTGGACAATCTCTGCGACCGCGGCACCTCGCGCGATCCGGAGGATTTCCGGACCCTGCACACGGCCCTGGCAGAAGCCCTGACCCCCGGCGCCGAGCCCGGCGATTACTATCGCTGTCGAAAAGAGAAGGACGATGGAGGCTACCTGCCGGCCCTCGTCCGGACCTGCCAGAATGTCCTCAAGGACCATCCCGCCTACGGCCGGATCGCGCCCTTTCTTATGGAACTTGCCGGCTACTACCGCGATCTGCAGGTCCACAAGCACGTCAGGGCCGAGGAGGTCAGGCCCCGGCTCGAGTCCTGGTTTGCCGGGTACGGCGACAGGTTTCCGGACCTGCAATGGCAGGAGTTTGCCGCAGCCTCCGGATCCACGCTGGGGGTTTTCTCGCTCGTCTCGCAGAGCTGGGGAAACGATCTTTCCGACGAGGGCATCTGCCGGATGACAGAGGCCTACTTCCCCTGGGTCCAGGGGTTTCACATCCTGCTCGACTACTGGGTGGACCGGGAAGAAGATCATCTCGCCGGGGAGCTCAATTTCTGCGATCATTACCGGAGCGAAGTGGAGATGGAGGCGCGGTTCATCCATTTTTTCCGGGTGTCGGATCGGACGCTCGGCGAACTGCCCAACCCCACGTTCCAGCGCATGCTCTTGAGAGGGGTGCTCGCCGTCTATCTCTCCGACGTGAAGATCGGCCGGCAGAATCGTGGCGTGAAAAAGCTCGCCCGGCGGCTCCTTCGCGAAGGGGGACCCCTTGCCTGGTTCTTTTACGTAAATTGCTGGGCCTATCGCCGGATCAAGAACACCTAGCAGATTGCTGCCCGGGAGGCCATTCCACTGATGGCCGTATGTTCATTTGCGGGCTTCGATCTTGCGAAGATCGGAAGAGCAGATGTGAAGAAGAGCGGATCAGAGAAGAAAATAATCCCCCATCCACTCCGCTCTTCATAACTTCCTCGCTTCGCAATCCCGTGCAGGGGGCCTTGCATCTAGGCATTTTCAAACAGCCCGGATCAAAACAGAAACCGATTTCCCCTTTCCGGGAATCATGTTAGAATGTGCGGCATCGCAAGAGTCAGGCACATTTCCCCGAATGAAATCCATCCCGAAACATTTAGGAGGTTGAGCATGAAGTTAAAAGTCGGGCAAAAGGCCCCTGCCTTCACCCTGCCGAGCCACCTGGACAAAAAGGTGACGCTCAGCAAGAGCCTCGGCAAAGGCCCCGTCGTCATTGCGTTCTTTCCCCTTGCCTGGACACCGGTCTGAACGAACCAGCTTCCCTCGTACGAAGCCGAAATGGCCAAGTTCGGGAAGCTCAATGCCCAGGTCCTGGGCATCAGCGTCGACCATGTCCCCTGCCTGAAGGCGTGGGCGGAAAGCCTCGGCGGAATCTCCTTTCCGCTGCTGAGCGACTTCGGCCCCCTGGGCGCCGTCGCGAGGAAGTACGGCGTGAAGAGGAAGGAAGGCTTCTCGGAGAGGGCGATCTTCGTCCTCGACAAGTACGGGATCATCCGCTACATCGACATCCACAATATCAAGGACCGCCCCAAGAACAAGATCCTTTTCGCCGAACTCAAGAAGGTGATCCAGCTGGAAAGCGAGCTGGAGAAGGTCGCGGCAAAGGGGAAAGGGAAAGCCAAACCCAAGGCGAAAAAGAAAGCGAGAAAGTAAGATCTGCCCGCTTCGCCCTTCCCTCCCCTGGCACGTTCGGACGGAGGGGCGAAGTTTTTATTTCAGAACATAAAAAGAACCGGATGACAAAACCATGAAGCCATCCATCGAAAAAGTCGCCATCATCGGCGCCGGGGCCCTCGGGGCGGCCTACGGAGGCATCCTCTACGAAATGGACCCCCGAGGCGTCTGCTTTATCGCCAGCGGCGCACGCCATGACAAGTTGAAGCGCGATGGCGTGGTCGTCAACGGCAAACCCTACAGGATCGCCGTGATGAGCCCCGAAGAAGCGACACCTGCCGATCTGCTCATCGTGGCGGTCAAGCACCATCATCTCGACCAGGCCATCGGCGAGATGAAGAAGGCCGTGGGCGCGGCAACGACGATCCTCTCCGTCATGAACGGCATCGACAGCGAGGAGCGCATCGGCGCGGTCTACGGGAAAGACAAGGTCGTCTACGGCCTGACCCTCGGGATCGACGCCGTACGGGATGGAAACAGCGTCAACTACACGAACCAGGGGCGGATCTTCTTCGGCGAGGCGAAAAACCCTGAGCTGACGGACCGGGTCCGGCGCATCAAGGAGCTCTTCGACCGCGCGGGGATCGCCTGCGTGATCCCCCCGGACATGATCCGCAGCCTCTGGTTCAAGTACATGGTCAACGTGGGGGTCAATCAGACCTCGGCCGTCCTGAGGGCGAATTACGGCGCCCTGCGGTCTTCTTCCGAGGCCCGGGATCTCATGGATTCGGCCATGCGGGAAGTCATCGCGATCGCCGGGGCGATAAAGGTGGATCTGGGCGAAAAGGATATCGGGGAGTGGTACAAGGTCCTCGATGGCCTGAACCCGGAGGGAAAGACCTCCATGTTCCAGGATGTCGAGGCCGGCCGCAAGACGGAAGTGGAAATGTTTGCCGGGACGGTGATCGAGCTGGGGAAGCGCTACGGTGTGGCGACCCCGGTGAACCAAAGGCTCTTTGACGATCTGAAGAGGATTGAGGCCGCGTCGGGAGCGAAGGCCTGAAAAGGGGGAAAGAGTCATGAAAAGGGCGCTACTGCTGGTAGATATCCAGAACGACTACTTCACGGGCGGGGCGATGCAGCTGATGGGAATGGAGGCGGCGGCCGGAAAGGCCAGCGCTCTTCTCCAGAGGTTCCGGGAGCGCTCCGAGCCTGTCTTTCACGTGCGGCATCTCTCGAAGCGGGCGGGGGCCACCTTTTTCATCCCCGACACGCCGGGAGCCGGGATCCATCCCGCCGTCGAGCCCCTGCCGGCCGAGCCGGTCGTGACCAAGTACTTCCCGAACAGCTTCCGGGGCACGAATCTTCTGGAGTTGTTGAAAAACGAGGAGGTCGGGCAGCTCGTCATCGGCGGCGCCATGTCCCAGATGTGCATCGACGCCACGACGAGGGCGGCCTTCGACCTGGGTTTCAAGTGCACCGTCATCGAGGACGCCTGCGCGACACGGAACCTCTCCTTCAAGGGGGAGGTCATCCCGGCCTGGGCCGTCCAAGGCGCCTTCATGGCCGCGCTGCAGGGGATCTATGCCGAAGTCGTGTCGGCCGGCGACTTCCTGAAGTGAGTCGGGAGCATACTTGCCCAGTTGTTATCGGTTGCGGGATTTCCGGACTCGGCTCCAGTACCACCACGTGCTCTTCTCTTTCGGCAGGTCGGGCTCCTGCGCCTGGGCGATCGCCGCCGAGAAGACATCCATCTGGCAGGGGTCGCAACGATTCCCCGACAGACTGCCGAGGCGATCATAGAGCTTCCGCGCGTCCTGCCCGACCAGCTGCTCCACACGGGTGATCCCGAGAAGATGCAGGTCGCGCTCCGTTGCCGGCCCCACCGAGTAAAGGTCCCTGAGTTTACGGGTTTCTTTTTCCTTCATGGTTTGCCACCCCGGTGATTCCGTCTGTTCTTGACCGCCGTGCGGCGTTATTTCCCGAGGGAATCGGCCAGCAGCTCCTCGAGGATCTCCGCCGCGTCCCGGACGAATTTCGGGCAGACGGTTCGGGCGATATTTCTCTCTTTAGATGCGGCGAAGCCCTCCGGCGTGCTCACATCGACGCCCATGAGTTCACGGCATACAAGGGTTCTATTGCGCTGCCCGAATTTTTCAGCGAATTTCCGGATCTGCACGTAGGAAAGCTCCTTCTGCTGCAGATCGCCTTTCTTCGTCATGCTGTGTACGAGGCCGATGACCATGAAGGCGCCTGTCACGGCCCCGCATATCCCGGCCATGCGGCCCATGCCGCCTCCGAACCCGCCCGCGATCTTCAGCGCCATTTCCCGGTCCATGCCCAGTTCCGGCCCGTAGACCGAAAGAAGGGCCTGGGCGCAGCTGAAGCCCTCTGCGTGTGTCTTGACCACTTCCTCGACGCGACTCTTTTTCATGCTTGACCTTTCCTAGAGCTCTTATTTTCTCTGGACCAGATAGACCAGACAGACGAAATAGACCAGCTAGACGATATGGAAAAAGAGTCACCCTCACCCCTACCCTCTCCCCTCAAGGGAGAGGGAGATTGCGGTAAAAGGCTATTAAAAGGTGCACGTTCCCGTCATGCAGCCGCCGGCGAATTCCGAGTCGGCCGCCACGAGGTCCTCCTCGAGGATCACAGGGCCGCCGTCGGCGCCGCGGAAGGACAGGACCTGCTCGGCCCGGCTTCCGTAGCGGTAGATGGTGATCCCCTTGCACTTCAGTTTGTGGGCCGCCAGGTAGATGTTGCGCACGTCGTCGATGGTCGACTCCGCAGGCAGGTTGATCGTCTTGGACACCGAATTGTCGCAGTGCTCCTGGAAGGCGGCCTGGATTCTCAAGTGTTGCACGGGCTCCACGTCGAAGGCCGTGACGAAGACCCGCTTGATGTCCCGCGGGATGCCCTTGATCTTCTGCAGGGTTCCCCAGCGGGCAATCTCGGCGAGGATTTCCCTCTTGTAGATTCCCCGTGCCCGGGCGACCTTTTCGAAGATGGGGTTGATCTCAAAGAGCCGCGTGCCCGACAGGACGTTTCGTACGAAGCTGATGGCGAAAAGCGGCTCGATCCCGCTCGAGCAGCCGGCGATGATGCTGATCGTCCCCGTGGGGGCGACGGTGTTCACGGTGGCGTTGCGCACGGGGAGGTTCCTGCGCGCGAAGATCGACTGGTCGTAGTTCGGAAAGACGCCCCGCTCGGCGGCAAGCGCCGCGGAGGCCTTCAGGGATTCGCGGCGGAAGAAGGCCATGAGCTTCCGGGCGAAACGCACGGCCTCCGGCGAATTGTAGGGAATCCCCAGGCGGATGAGCATGTCGGCAAACCCCATGATGCCCAGCCCGATTTTACGATTTGCGCATGTGATCTCGCGGATCTCGGGCAGGGGAAACCGGTTCACCTCGATGACATCATCGAGGAAACGGGCGCCCCAGCGGATCGTTTCGGCCATCTTCGCCCAGTCGGGCTTGCCGTCCTTCACCATCCGGGCCAGATTCACGGAGCCCAGGTTGCAGCTCTCGTAGGGCAGCAGCGGAAGCTCCCCGCAGGGGTTTGTGGCCTCGATGCGTCCCAGGGCCGGCGTCGGGTTCTGCCGGTTGATCGTGTCGACGAAGATGAGGCCCGGGTCTCCGGTGCGCCAGGCCCCGTAGACGACCAGGTCGAAGATCGTCCGGGCCCTCACCGTGCGGTCCTTCTTCCCCGTCCGGGGGTTCACGAGGTCGAAATTGCCGTTGCGGCGCACGGCGTCCATGAAGCGGTCCGTCACGGAGATGGAGAGGTTGAAGTTGGTAAAACGCCCCTTGTCGATCTTGGCCTCGATGAAGTCCATGATGTCCGGGTGGTCACAGCGGAGAATTCCCATGTTGGCCCCCCGGCGTCGCCCCCCCTGGACGATGACGCCGGTTGCCGCATCGAAGATGCTCATGAAGGAAACAGGCCCCGAAGCCTCGCCCTTGGTCGTCCGGACCATGTCCCCCCGGGGGCGCAGGTGCGAGAAGCTGAAGCCCGTGCCGCCGCCGGACTGGTGGATCTTCGCCATGTGGCGCAGCGATGCGAATATCCCGTCGATGGAATCCTCCACGGGCAGGACGAAACAGGCCGAGAGCTGGCCCAGGGCTGTTCCCGCGTTCATCAGGGTGGGCGAGTTGGGAAGGAACGAGAGTTCGCGCATCATGTCAAAAAAGGTTTCTTCGGCCTCGGTGGCCGAAACGGCCGATTTGAAGCCTTTCTCCCCCTGCGCCACGTGGTGCGCAACCCGGCGCAGAAGCTCGCCCGGCGTTTCGATGATGTTGCGCTCTTCGTCCTTGATGAGGTAGCGCTTTTTCAGGACTTCCATGGCGTTGATGGGGAACTTGAGGTCGTCCTTGAGGCCCAGGGCCGCCTTGGCCTGGCGCATCTCGGCGCGGCGATCGCGGTAGAGGATGTAGGCCCGGGCGATGGGGCCGTAGCCCGCCTTCATGAGGCCCTGCTCGACGAGGTCCTGGACGGCCTCGACGCCGGGAGTCGCCTTCCGGTAGAGGCGGCCCACATCGGCCAGAATGGTGTCGGTCACCGCCTCGGAGACGGTGATCGACTTCAGTCGGTCCTGGAGGACCTCGAAGGCCGCCCGCTCGACGGCGTAGCGGATCTTTTCCTTTTCGAAGGGGACGACGGAGCCGTCGCGCTTGCGGATCTTGCGGGGAAGGATCAGCTTCGGCATGGCAGCCTCCGGTTGAGGAAAGAGGTTTTGCTCTATCCACCCTCACCTCAATCCTTTCCCCTCAAGGGAGAGGAAGATCGAGGAAGGGGGTTTTCATAGGCCCTTGCCGGCAATAAAGTCCGCCAGGTCCGCCACCCGGCACGAGTAGCCCCACTCGTTGTCGTACCAGGCCACGACCTTGGCCATGTTGCCGCGGAAGACCTGGGTGAACTCCATGTCCACGATGGACGAGTGCGTATCGCCCTTGAAGTCCGTCGACACGAGGGGGTCCTCCTCGCAGGCCATGATTCCCTGCAGCGACTTTCTTGCCGCCTGCTTGAGGGCCTCGCGGAGCTCCTCTGTCGTGGCGGTTTTTTTCAGCTCGGCGGTGAAATCCGCCACGGAAACCGTCGGCGTGGGGACTCGGAGCGAGTAGCCGTCGAAGCGCCCCTCGAGCTCGGGGATGATGAGGGAAAGGGCCCTTGCCGCCCCTGTCGTCGTGGGGATGATGTTGCAGGCTGCCGCACGGGCGCGCCGGAGATCCTTGTGTGGCAGATCGAGGATCCGCTGGTCGTTCGTGTAGGAGTGAATCGTCGTCATCATGCCTTTCTCGATGCCGAAGGCGGCGTGGACGACGCTCACGGGGGGCGCCAGGCAGTTGGTCGTGCAGGAGGCGTTGGAGATGATGCTGTGCTTCTTCGGGTTGTAAGCACCCTGGTTCACACCCATCACGACGGTGATGTCCTCGCCCTTGGCCGGCGCCGAGATGATGACTTTCTTTGCCCCCGCCTGGAGGTGGGCCTGCGCTTTTGCGGCGTCGGTGAAGAGGCCCGTGCTCTCGATGACGATTTCCACGCCCTCGTCGTCCCAGGGGATCTGGGCAGGGTCGCGGGAGGCGAAACTCCGGATGGGCTGGCCGTTGATGATGAACTGGTCTTTCCCCTCGGCAACGGTGCCCTGGAAGCGCCCGTAGTTGGTGTCATACTTGAATAGATGTGCGTTGGTCTCCACGTCGAAGAGATCGTTGACGGCCGCGACCTGCAGCGTCTTCGGGTACCTCTCGATCATCGCCTTGAGCACCTGCCGCCCGATCCGCCCGAACCCGTTTATCCCCACTCGTATCATGGTGTTGTCCTTTCTGGATGAGTCTCCCTTCAAGCCCTCCCCCTGCACCCTACACCCTCGTCTTTCTCAATTGTCATCAATCCTGTACTTGTGCTCCACGAGCAGTTCGAAATTCGTCTTGAGGGCGTTGTAGAGGCGGGCATTGTCCAGGGCAATGGCGCTCAGGTTGGCCACGGCCTCGAGAAAACGGACTTCCTGTTTATCGAACTTCCGCTCCTCCTTTGTGTAGGCGCGGAGGACCCCGATGGACTTCTTCCCGACGACCAGCGGGACCACCAGGATGGATCGGATCTTCTCCCTTTTGGCGTCGGCGGTGTACTGAAAATCCCTGTCCGACTGGGCATCCCGGATCCAGATCGTCTTTCCCCCGAGAGCCCCCCGGTCGATTCCGCTTTCCTTCACCAGGACAGGGCCTTTGTGGAGGTACCCCTTCGAAAGCCCCTGGGATGCCCCCATGAGGAGACGCTTTCCGCGCGCGTCGAGCAGGCGGATGGAGCAGGCCTTCACGCCCATCGCCTCGGTTACGCAGTGGGCGATCATTTCGAGGACTTCCGATGGCTCCAGGGAGGCGTTGATCAACCTGGCCACTTCGTAAAGAGCGGTGAAATAATCCTTTTCCTTGATCGTCATGACATCACCTTTTCCTGATTTTTCTGCGACGTGGTTTTTTTCATTTCAAGGGGCCTTCATTTTCTTCCCATTGCCCATCGCCCGGTGAATGTCCACCATGAGCTCCCCGGAGAATTTCTTCATGGCTCTGCTCATGGCTTCGGCAAGGGCCCGGGCCGATTTGTCCTTCATCGCCTCCTCGACCGTGTAGGTCTTCTGGAAGACGAAGCGATTCATGATCTCTCGCTCCGTTGTATCCAGGAGCGTCGCGTCGACGGTAAGCCGGGCCCTGGGGCCGTTGCTTCCGTCCACCTCCAAAAACTCGACAACGGTGCCTGTCACGACATACCGGCCACCGCCCGGATCCTCGTAGGCGAGGACGGCCGCGAACGCGCCTGAGTTGCGCAGGTCCCTCAGCAGGAAATCCGTCACCATGTCGCACGGCATCACGCGCCAGCGCTCTCTGCTGTATGAGTTCAGCTCCAAGGGTGACGACTGGTAGAGCATGGCTGTGCTGGCGAAGGCCTGGGCCGTGGAGAAGGACTCCACGCGAAGCACCTCGTTGGCCCTCGCAAGACCCGCGAGCGCAGGCGGGGAGTAATCCAGGAGGTATTGCTGAACCACGTAGGTCGTTTTTCCGCCGCAGCCTGTGACGAAGAGTATTGCCAACAAGAGGAACCCTGTCCGTCTCATCCACCCCTCCCTGCAGTGTTCTCTTCTTATTCTCAACTTCTTACCCTCCTGCCCTCTTACCTTCGGTCCTTGTCAGTCCCTTCTTCCCGCCGGGGGGGGCTTGCTGAAGATCAGATCCGAGGGGTTGGACTCCAGCCTCTCCACGAGCCTCTCCAGCGTCTCCGAGGAGCGCTTCATGTTGTCGCTCATGACCTGGAGATCCCGGGCTGTCGTGCGCGACGTCCTGGAAAGGGTATCCACGATCCGGGTCGTTTTTTCCGCCGTCTCGGCAAGCCGGAGGGCCTTGAGCTCGTCGCGCGTGACGGCGATGAGCGACCGGGCCTCGACAAGAGCCGCCCGGGTCTCGCCGACAATCCCCTCGAGATTTCCCTCTGCGGTGATCTTTTCGACTCGGGCCATCGTCTGATCGAGGTTGACGGAGATGGACTCGAGATTGGCCAGCACCTTCTGCGTCCGGGGACCTGACAGAAGGTCTTCCGCCGCTCTGGCCGAGTGGTTGATACTCTTTGAGAGTCCCTCGAGGTCGACCTGTTTGATCTTCTCTATGATCTCGTCGATGCCCGAGAAGATCTGCCGGATCTGGGACGGCCTCGACGGGATGATCGGGAACTCGGAGGCGAAGTCGACCCTGGGTGACAGGTCAGGCTCCCCGGGATCGCGCCGATCGAGCTCGACGAAGACGATGCCCGTGATCCCTGCGGTTCTGAGCGATGCCACGTTGTTTTTTTCCACCTCGTCCCGGAGCCGGATCTTCATGACCACCTCAATGAGCCGGTTGTCGGGGGCCACCCGGATGGCCTCCACGCGGCCCACGTCCACACCGCGGTACTTGACGGCCGAGTCCTGCTGGAGGCCCTGAACGCTCTCGTTGAAGTAGGTGACGTAGCGGTCCCCTTTTTCGAAGTACTTCGAGGCCCCGACCCAGATGATTGCGGTTACCCCCAGGATGACGCCGATGGTGACGAAGAGTCCGAGGGCACGGCTTGATACGTGTCTGACCATTTTCGTGCTTCTCCCTGGCGCAGCTGCCATCCATCGGATGGAGTCTGATCGACGACAACAGCCCTTCTGTATGCGAACATCTTTTTTCCGCTCTTCTGATCTTCCGGGCTTCCTCGCTTCCCGTTCAGTCCGCCTGACGGTTGAAAAAGTGGAGCACCCGGGGGTCTGTTGACCTCTCCCGGAGTTCTGCCGGCGTTCCCCGCGCGATGATGCCTTTCGTATCCCTGTGGAGCATGATGGCCCGCTCGGCGAGGCTGAAGATGGAGGCCAGCTCCTGGGTGACGAAGACCATCGTCGTGCCGATCCCCTCGTTGAGGCTGCGGATGAGGATGTCGAGCTCGGCGGCCGTCACGGGATCAAGGCCCGCCCAGGGTTCGTCGAAGAAGAGGAACGTGGGGTCAAGGGCCATGGCCCGCGCCAGCCCCGCCCGTTTTCGCATGCCCCCGGAAAGCTCCGCCGGCATGTGATTGTCATAGCCCACCAGGTGCACGAGGCCGAGCTTCATCCGGACGATCTCGCGGATCAGCTCCGGCGACAGGTTGGTGTACTCCGCAAGCGGCAGGGCCACGTTCTGCGCAAGCGACATGGAGCCGAAGAGGGCATCGGCCTGGAAGAGCACGCCGATCTCGCTTCGAACCCGGTGAAGCGCCTCCTCGTCGGCCCGGGCAATGTCGATGCCGTTGATGATGACCCGGCCCGCGCTGGGCTTGATGAGGCCGATCATGTGCTTGAGCAGCGTCGACTTGCCGCAGCCGCTGCCCCCGAGGATCATGAAGCGCTCGCCCCTGCGGACCTCGAAGCTCACGTCCTGGAGGATCGTCACGTCGCCATAGCGTGCCGTGAGGTTCTCGACGATGATGACCGGCTCTGTGTTGGGCGATCCCAATGTTATCCCCGCACGATAGTAAGGTGCCTCGTCCATGCCCAGTGCAACGCGCTTGCGAAGATCGGAAGAGCGGAAGCGAGGAAGCGCGGAAATAATTCTTTACCACTCCGCTTTTCTGCTCTTCCTGGCTTCTGATCCTCACTTCCTTTAACCGGCAGCCTGCCATCTGCCTGTCCATGAACCCCTCGAAGAAGCTCCTCTGAAACGTGTCACTGCCGGACGTAGTGCAGCATGATGGCAAAGGCCGAATCGGCCAGGATGATCAGGAAAATGGCCGAGACGACGGCGGATGTCGTCGACGTCCCCACGCCCTCGGCCCCCCCCTTTACCTGGAATCCTCGCTGGCAGCCGATCCCGGCAATCAGCATGGCAAAGACCACGGCCTTGATCAGGCTCGTGGCGAAATCAAAAATCCGGATGCTGGACTTTGTCTGCTGGATATAGGTGAAATAGGTGAGATCAAGCCCCGTGATCCCCACGATGAGGCCGCCGAGGATGGCGAAGAGGTCCGCGTAGACGGTCAGGATGGGGACCACAACCATGGTTGCGAGCACCTTGGGGACGGCCAGGAACCGGATGGGGTCAAAACCCATGGTCACCAGCGCGTTGACCTCGTCGTTGACGACCATGGTGCCGATCTCGGCGGCGAAGGCCGATCCCGAGCGTCCCGCCACGAGGATGGCCGTCATGATGGGGCCCAGTTCGCGGACCATGGCAAGGGTCACGAGGTTGGCCACGAAGATGTTGGCCCCGAACTGTTTGAGCTGAAGAGACGACATGAAGGCCATGATGAGGCCGAGCAGGAGGCTGATGAGCGCCACGATGGGAAGCCCGTCGGCACCGGCCCGCTTCATGTAGAATTTTACGTCCTCCCAGCGCACGCTGCGGGGGTGCGCCAGGCTCCAGGCAATCGCCACCACGAGTTGCCCGACGAAGGACATGATTTCGAGAAAGTCGCGGTACTGCCTGCGGGCCAACTCGCCCAGATTCTCCACGACAGCCGGCCGGACCGATTCCGGCCTCAGCGGCGGCCGCTGGAGCGCTTCCCGGTCGATGAGGGAGAGCAGGCCGTGATTCGTCCCGGAGACGTTGAGGAGTTCGAATGGGATTGTGAGCGAGCTGGCGAGGTTCTCCAGTTCGATCAGGGCGAGGGCCCCGGCGCTGTCCAGGTACTCGACACCGGCAAGATCGACGGAAAGCCTCCGGGGCTTCAGGCGCCCCGGGATCGCCTGCAGGTCGGCCATGAGGGGCTCCAAATCGTCCAGCGAAAGACGGCCCGCGAGGCGGATCGTCGCCTCTTCCCCCGTTTTCCCTTCGACGCTGAGCCGGTATCCTGTCGTTTCCATCTCTTCCATCGATCCGGGTTGTGGCGGGCTTCAGCCGTTGAGATCCACTCTCAGGAATTCCTCCTCGGTGAGACCGAACCGGTCCCGGAGGTCTGTCGCGTCAAAAGCCAGCACCAGGAGCCCCAGCGCTTCTCCCTGGCGCACGAGGGGGACGACCACAACGTACAGTATTGTGCGGTCCTGGAGGTAAAGCTTCGCCTTGACGATTTTGCGCTCCTTCAAGGCCTTCATGACAACCTCGTAGCGCGAGTAATCGAGGCGCTTGACCGGCTCGCCGGGTGCAATTGTGGCGGATGCGAGCGTGATGCCGTGAGGATCCAGAACGGTGATCCCGCAGGTGAACGGGCTGCCGCCCTCTCTGGCCAGGGCGCATTGCCGCTCGAGGATGCCCCTTGCCGAACGGGGTTCCCGGCCGGCCACGGCATCCATCAGGGAGGGCGCAAGGGATTCCTTCGTCGCCTGTACTTCCTTCTTGAACGATTCGGCGGCCGGGCCGGGCGCCGACGGGGCGCAGGACGCAATCAACGCCAGGGCAAGAAGCAGGGCAACGCCCATCGCACTTCCCGCGAGCCGCCCACTGGTTGCATCATGCATCGCGCCGATCACCCCCGCGGTTTTCGGCCGGCCGCCCTGTGCGGCTGTCCATGTTGGGAGTATAGCAAAAAAAGTCCCGACATACACGGATTCTTGATTGGGTTGGCGCCGATCAGTCCGGGCCGGGAAGACAGGGGAAGGCGGGAGCCGGAAGAAAGGCCCCGCCTTCAGGTTCTTGATGCGGTTCCCTTCGACAGCCCGCCTCGCTCAACGGACCTTGATCTGGAGGGAGCCTCTCTCTCCGGTCCGTCCGTCCACGACGGCAGCCAGGATCGGCTGGCCCGGCTTCACCAAGGCCAGGGCTCCCGAGAGATCCTGCGGGCTCGACAGGGCGATCTCGTTCACCTCCAGGATCACATCGCCGGGCTCCAGGCCGGCCTTGGCTCCAGGGCTTCCGGGCTCGACGCGCGTGATGACGACCCCTTGGCCGGGTCTGAGCTTCAGGCGACCGGCCTCCTTTGCCGCTGCCGGTCGCACCGCGACGCCCAGGCGCTCCCGGATCGGGACGGCGGTGGCCTGGCCGCGGCTCTCCATGGATTCGATCCGTACGGGAACCTCGCGCTTCTTTCCTTCGCGGAGGATCGTCAGATTCACCTCTTTGCCGATGGGCGACGCCGCCGCCTCGTTGCGCAGCTGCGAGGCATCGCGGATTTCCTTGCCGTTGTAGGCGACGACGACATCGCCCTGCTTGAGCCCTGCCTTCTGCGCCGGGCTTGCCTTGAGGACCTCGGAGACAAGCGCCCCCCGGGTCCCCTCGATGCCCAGGGTCTTGGAGAGATCATAGCTCAAGTCCTGCACGGACACTCCGAGCCAGCCCCGCTCCACCTTTCCCTTGGCGATGAGTTCGCGGGAGATATAGAGGGCCATGTTGCTGGGGATCGCAAAACCGATACCCTCGAAGCCGCCGGATGTGGAGGCGATGGCGGCATTCACCCCGACGACCTCTCCCCGCAGGTTCAGCAGGGGCCCGCCGCTGTTTCCGGGGTTGATGGCCGCGTCGGTCTGGAGAAAGTCCTGGTAGCCCGACGGGTCGGTGATCCCCCGGCGGTGTTTGGCGCTGATGATTCCCGTCGTCACGGTCTGGTCGAGGCCGCGGGGGTGACCGATGGCGACAACCCACTCGCCCACCTCGATGGCATCGGAATTGCCGAACTTCACGTGGGGGAGGGCCTTCTTTGCGTTTATCTTGATGATGGCAAGGTCCGTCTTGGGGTCTGTTCCCACGACGCGCGCCTCAAACCGGGATCCGTCAGCGAGCAGAACCTGGACTTTCGAGGCGCCGCCGACGACATGGTTGTTGGTCAGGATGTGCCCCTGGGCGTCGGTGATCATCCCCGTGCCGAGCCCCCGTGTTTCCTGCTTGAACTTGCGGGGCGGGCTCTGCGGGCCCTCGAAGAAGCGGAAGAAAGGGTCCCCCTCGAAGGGCGTCGCCGGCCGCCTGACTTCCTGGCTGTGGGTCACCTCGACGTGGACCACGGCGGGAATGCTTTCCTTGGCCACCCGGACGATGGCCGTACTGAGGTCCGGCGAGGCGCCCTTCTGGGCGTCGGCGTTTCCCGGCATGACCCACGTGAGCGCGAGGACACCCAGAAAAGCCGGGAGCCACCAGGCCCGGACTTTATTGAAAAACCGGTTCTTCATGACATTCTCCCTCTTGGACTGTTATGTAGGTTCCTGGAGACCTCAGAGGCCCTCCGTCTCGGAGGATCAACGTTAACCGAAAAGCCGGGCGTTGGCAAGGATGCTTTGCACCCCCTGGCGGCCGCGGTAACACTAAAAATCAAGGATTTTCTGCACCGGAGAGGCGAAAAAGCCCCATTTTTTGTATATGTACTTGATATTATTTAGAAATGAATGGATTTGGTCACTTTTCCCTTGCAATCCTTTTTAATGATTTGTAACATTTACGAAAATATTGTTGCAGCGGGTGCATGACGTAACCGTCGTCTTCAACCAACCTGACCTTCCGGTCTCCTTATCCCGCTGAAACTCCCCAACGAAAACTCCTGAGACAACGCCCCGCGACACGACCAGCAGGAGGGGAAGTCCGACAGGAGAAGGAGGGTGAAAGACATGAAAGCCTTGAAGTACCTGGCTCTCCTCGGAATGATCATCGGCGTCGTTTCGCTGACGAGCCTGAATTTTACCGATGAGACCCCATACAGCGGTTTCGGCTTTGAATTGAACTGGGAAGAAGCGCGCGCCGTGGAACTCATCTCGGCTTACCTGGCTGAGAAGAACGCCCGCATCCCGGACGAAGAGCTCCAGGAGGTGGCGAGGACCATGTATGACGCCTCCCGTCGTTACGAAGTCGATTACCGCCTCGTGCTGGCCGTCATGGATGCCGAGAGCAACTTCCGCCACAACGTCGTCTCCGATGCCGGCGCCATCGGCATCATGCAGGTCAAACCCATCGTGGCCCGCGAGTTCTCCGATGAGGTGGGGATCCCCTACGAGCGGGACGTCCTTCACTGTCCCCACGCCAACGTACGCTTCGGAGTCTACTACCTCTCGTGGCTGAGCCGCCATTACGACAACGATTACGCCATCCTCTATGCCTACAACGTGGGCTATACCCGGGCCCGTCAGAACATGCAGAGAAGCAGCGAGCCCAAGACGGGTTACACGAGGAAAGTCATGGAGGAGTACGAGCGGAACCGCTCCCGTCTCCCCGCGGTTTGATCGGGCAGACGCGGAAAGCCTCGGGTAGAAGTGTCTGAGTGCTTGAGTGTCTAAGTGTCTGAGTGAAGAAAAAGCCCGACATTCGGGGATAAGACAAAAGAAAACCCCCGTTTCCGGTATCGGAAAGACGGGGGTTTTCTTTGGATCTTCACTTTTTCACTCAGGCACTCAAACACTCAGACACTGATTCCGTCACTTCCACGGCCAGGGGGACTTCATCCAGGCCGCGAAGCTGAAGCTTGCCCAGCGCTCCTTCACGCCCTCCCAGAGCGGAGACAGGATGTTGATGTAGTCGTCCGTCCAGGGGGTCACTTCGTGCAGGCCGTCACCGGGGCCGAGGCGGATCCAACCGCGGCCGACAAGGCCCTTCAGCCTCTCCGGGTCCCTTGCAAGGGCCACGCACCAGGTTGCGCTCTGGTTGGCCTGCAGCTGGGTTTTGGGCGTGGGCACGTTGATGGCGCCCGCCAGCCCCAACTGTGCGGCGATCGCCTTGAGAGTGGGCCTCAGCTCATAATAGCGGTTCGACACGTGAAAGAGGATCACTCCGTCGCCGTTGAGGCGTTCCAGATAGATCTGTATGGCTTCCCTCGTCAGCAGGTGGGTGGGAATCCCGTCGCCCGTAAAGGCGTCCATGTGGATGATGTCGTAGGGTGGCTCCTGCCGGTCGATTTTCTGCATCGCCAGCCGTCCATCCCCCACCACAACCCGCACATCTCCCTTGCATTCGTTGAGGAACGTGAACCAGTGGCGGGCGATTCCCTCGTTGTCAGGGTCGATCTCGTAGTAGACCATGGTGTCGCCGGGCTTGACGTAGGCCGCCGCGGCGCCCGCACCCAGCCCAAGCACCGCCATTCTTCGGGCGGGGGGTGTCGTCTCGTAGACGTCCGCGATCCCGCCGCCGATGAAATAATACATGGTGGGGGTCATGCGCTCTTCGGGGTCCAGAAGCTGTGCGCCGTGAATGGTCCGCCCGTGGAGAAGCTGTCTCACATTCTGGGGGTAGCTGGCCACATCCCAGATGGTATAGGTGCCGTAAAAGTTGCGATGGCGGAAGCGCACGGGCTCCTTCATAGTCTCCCAGCCTTCCTTGACGATGAGAAAGACAAGAAAGGCAACGATCACGGCACGGCCTACGATTGCCGCATAGGAGAGCGAAGAGCGAAGGTGCGTGAAGGGCTTCTCCCGGCACCACCAGAAGGCAGGGGCGAAAAGCACCACGATGATCGGATATTCGAACAGGGCCGGAAAAACGAAAGGCGCCCCCAGGCTGACGAGGGCCCCCCCGATCCAGCCGCCCAGGGCCGACGTAAGATAGAAGTTCGTCAGGTGCGATGCCGGAGGGCGAAGCTCGTAGAGCGTCCCATGGGAAACGAGACAGACGAGGAAAAAGACCGCGAGGTGCCCCAGGATGGCAAGCCAGTGCACCGGCCCCAGGAGGAACATGAGAAGTCCCACCAGCAGGATCTCGGGCCATAGATTGCGGAGAAAACGGGGCACGCCGCCGCCTGTCCGGAAGGTGACGATGAAGCTTCCCAGGTAGAGGGCAAGCGGCAGGATCCAGACGAGCGGGAAGGACCCCACCTCGAGGGCGATGTAGTTCGTCACGGCGAGCAGGAATGCCGAGGGCAGGCAGGAAAGCAGGAGCCACTGGCCGTAACCCGTCTTGCCGATCGCCGCCGGATCGCCCTTCGTTTCTCCCTGCCCGTCAGTCGCCATGGGCCCCAGGTTCGGGCGCAACAGAACCCACGCGGCGACGACGAGGGCGGCGTAGAGCACGTACGTCAGGCTCCAGGCCACACTTTGCAGCTTCACTCCCATGAGCGGCTCCGCCACAAAGGTGTAGCCGAGCAGCGCGATGAGGGAACCCGCATTGGAGGCGGCATAGAGGGGATAGGGTTCCTGGTGTCGCCCCACGCGGGAATGGGTTAACCACGTCTGCGCCACGACGGCCGTTGTCGATAGCACGGCGAAAGGCACTGCCACGTACAGGGAAAGGACATAGAGCAGGTGGCCGAGAGGGGCGTTCGGGTCGGGCTGGGCATGGACCTGGAGCGGCAGATTCACGAGAGGCAGGGCGAGGATGGCCAGGTGCCACACGCCGAGCTTTCTTGCGAAGAGGTGAGCGTAGAGGTACCCGATGAACAGAACGGCCTGGAAGAACATCAGGCAGGTGAGCCAGACATGGGCCGCACCGCCGAAGTAGGGCGTGAGCAGCCGGCCCGCCAGGGGCTCGAGCCCGAAGAGCAGGATGGCCCCCGCGAAGACCATCCCCGTCAGGATGATCATGGCCAGCCGGTCGTTTCCCCCGCCTTCTTTCCTCGCCGGTTCCATTGAAGCGCTCCTCCAAAATCGGTACTCAATACCGCTTTTCTTCACCGTTCGTCCAGAGATTTTTTCCGAAAGAAGCCGCAAGCCACAAGCAACAAGCCACAAGGCAGGAACGAGGGATTTTAGGCCTTTCTATTCCCAATACCCCAATACCCAGTTCCTGTCCTCAGGGGTGCCGGCGGGTGAATGGCAGCACCAGAAGGTGCAGAAGGTGGAGGCGTGAAGGGTCGCGGAAATTGGCCAGGCCGATCGTCATCCCTTCGTGCCCCTTGTCGGGCTGGGGGCGGTAGGTCCCGAGGAGGCGGTCCCACGTGGAAAGGTTGAAGCCGAAGTTGCTGTTGCGCTCCCCGATGATGACGGAGTGGTGGACGCGGTGCATGTCCGGCGTCACGAGGAGAAGCCGGACGATCCGGTCAAGGGCCAGAGGGAGCCGGAGGTTGCTGTGGCTGAACATGGCCGTGCTGTTCAGGAGGATTTCGAAGAGGATGACCGCCAGGGCCGGCGGGCCGAAGAGGTAAACAATGCCCAGCTTGATGCCCATGGAAATGAGAATCTCGACGGGGTGAAAACGGATCCCCGTTGTGAGATCGAAATCGAGGTCCGTGTGGTGGATCATGTGCAGGCGCCACAGGGTGGGCACGTGATGAAAAAGAACGTGCTGGATATAAATGAAAAAGTCGAAGAGGACCACCCCGGCAAGGACGGCAATCCCGTAAGGCACCTGGAAATAGTTCAGAAGGCCCCACCCTTCCTGGCGGCACAGCAGTGCGAAGCCCGCCGGGAGAACGGGCAAGAGGAAGCGCACGATGAGCGTGTCCACCGTGACGATCCCCAGATTGGCAAACCAGCGGGCCGGCTTGGGAACGCTCAACACGCGCCTCGGCGCCCATCTTTCCAGAAAGGCGAGGACGAGCAACGTGCCCAGGAAGAATCCCAGGCGGATTACGGCTTCATTTTCCAGCATTATCTTCTTCGCCTACACCCTACCCCCTGGTCCCTCGTCCCTGTTTCGACCATCTCCCTGGCTTCGATCCTGCGCTCAGAGGGTGACCTTGAGCCCCTTGTCCCGGAGATATTCCTTGACCTGGCGGATGCTGAAGGTCCGGAAGTGGAAGACCGAGGCGGCAAGGACAACGCTGGCGCCGCCCTTCACGACGGCCTCGTAGAAGTGCTCGAGCTTCCCGGCCCCGCCGGAGGCCACGACGGGCACGGTGACCACGTCGGAGACGGCCTTCGTGAACTCGAGATCAAATCCGGCCAGGGTCCCGTCGCCGTCCATGCTCGTCGGCAGGATGACTCCCGCCCCGAGGGCCTGGCACTGCCTGGCCCATGCGATGGCGTCCTTCCCGACGGGAGTCGTGCCGCCCGCCACGACAAGCTCGAAACCCGAGGGCATTGCCTTGTTGCGACGGGCGTCGATGGCGACGGTGATTTTGTCGGAGCCGTACTTTTTCGCCGCCTCCCGGACGAGCTCCGGGTTCTTCACGGCGGCGCTGTTCATGGAGACCTTGCTTGCCCCGGCACCGAGAACGAGTTCGATGTCCTCCAGGCTGTTGATCCCGCCCCCGACGGTCAGCGGGATCGTGATGACGGCCGAGACCTGACGGACCCACTCGAGGCGGGTCTTGCGGTTTTCCACCGTGGCCGCGATGTCGAGCATGGCCAGCTCGTCGGCCCCTTCCTTCTGGTAGAAGGCGGCGTTTTCCACGGGGTCTCCTGCGTCGCGGATATCCACGAAGTGCACCCCCTTGACGACGCGGCCATTTTTCATGTCCAGGCAAGGCATGATCTTGATGACGTTCATTTCCCCCTCCTCGTGACGGATTTGTAACGTCAGATGGATAACCGATTTATGCCCTGCCGCACAACCTGAAAAATTTTCACTTCTTCACGGATTCTTGAACAGGTGCAGATACTCCCCGTAGCCCTCCTTTTCCAGATCCTCCTTCGGGATGAAGCGCAGGGCCGCCGAGTTCATGCAGAAGCGCTGCCCCGTCGGCGCGGGCCCGTCCGGGAATACGTGCCCGAGGTGGGAATCCCCTTGACGGCTGCGGACTTCCGTGCGGACCGTGAAAAGGCTCCTGTCCACCCGCTCGACGACGTTGCCCGGCTCGAGCGGTTTCGTGAAGCTCGGCCAGCCCGTCCCGGATTCATACTTGTCCAGCGAGCTGAACAGGGGCTCTCCCGAGACGATGTCCACGTAGATCCCCTCGCGCTTGTTGTCGTTGTACTCGTTTCTGAAAGGCGGCTCCGTGCCTTCCTTCTGCGTGACCTGGTACTGCAGCGGGGTGAGTTTCTGCTTCAGGGTGGCGTCGTCGGGCTTCGCGTAGGACTTCCCCGCCGGCGCCGCAGACTTCGGCTTCTCATTGCCCCAGGTCTTTTTCAGGAAAGAGTCGCGGCCCGAATTGGACCGGTAGAACTGGTATCGCAAGGGGCTCTTTTTGTAGTAATCCTGGTGGTATTCCTCAGCCTCGTAGAACTTCACGAGGGGGAGAATCTCTGTTGCGACGGGCCTGGCGAACTTCGCCGATTTGGCCAGGGCGTCGCGTGATTTCTCGGCGAGGGCCTTCTGCTCCTCGTCATGGTAGAAAACGGCACTGCGGTACTGGGAGCCCCGGTCGACGAACTGCCCGCCGCCGTCGGTGGGGTCGATGTGCCGCCAGAAGACGTCCAGAAGCTGCTCGTAGGTGACCTTTGCCGGGTCGTAATAGACCTGGACGGCCTCCAGGTGGCCCGTGCGGCCGGAGGAGACTTCCTCGTAGGTCGGGTTTTCCTTTTTGCCGCCCGTGTATCCCGAGACGACCTTCAGGATGCCGGGCATTTTCTCGAAGTCCGATTCCGTGCACCAGAAGCAACCGCCGGCAAAGGTGGCGACCTTCTGACTCTGAGATTCTCTTGTCATGGGATTCTTCCCCTCGGTGGCTTTGGTTTCCGTGCTCTGGCACCCGAGTGCCAGGATGCAAATGAACAGGGTGAGAAAAAAGGGCTTCACTTCCTTTTCTCCTTTCATTTTATTTATTAATATGAGGTTGGGGAGTCCGTTTGTAAAGGGGAGGGAGGGCAGCCGCCAAATATAAAAAAAGGCGCTCCGCATGACGGGCGCCTTTTACGCAGGGTGTGATGAAAATACGGATTGTTGCCGATCACTTTTGCAGAACGCAACGGCCATAAGGGGCCTTCCCGGCCGACTCAACGATGAGTTCATTCCCCTTGAACCAGAAGGTTCTCGTCCCGTCGCTGAACTTCGATCCCTCGGCAGCCTGCACCCGTGGCAGGATGATGTCCCCGTCGCCTACGTCGATAACTACTTTCTGGCCGCTCACCTGGTCTCTCGTCTTGATGGTCTTTCCGTTGTCGCAAAGGTAGGCGCTGTAGCACCCGCCCGTCATGAGCAGGCCTGCGAGAAGCAGGGCACAGACCGGGGCCAAGCATGAGCCGCGCCGGTTGCGCTTCATCTGTCGCATACGCGTCACTCCCTGGTTCTTCTATCGTTTTGCCTTCTTTTCCTTCCTCAGGTCCGCCGCCATCTTGCGGATCTCCGTGATGTCCGAGACCATCTTGCTCCAGCCGTACCAGAGGGCGTAGTCCGGGTTGGCGTGGAAGGAGCCCTGGAAGGTCCGCATCCGGTGCTCCAGGAACATGAGGTAGAGCTTCTGCTCGATGGACGTCGGCGCGTCGTGGAACGCCAGGAGATCCGGGTACGCGTACGTGTAATGGGGGGACTTGGGAATAATCTTGTCCCGGTAGAGCCCCGCGACGATCTCGATGGCCTCGGCCAGCAGGCGGTCCGCCTCGCGGATCATCATGTCGCCTTTTTCGAGCTCGCCCCTCGCGAAATTCGGCGAGTGGCACTGGCGGCAGTTATTGAACATCCGGTCCCGCTCCTTCTGCCAGTCCTCCTGGGTCGTCCGGAAGACGTCGAGGTCCTTGAGCACGCCGAGCCGTGCCGTCGGCTTCCCGGAGGGATCCAGGGCCCCGAGACCTTTGAGAATCGTCGTCCGGTCGGCAGCCCACTTCGGGTCCTGCGGCATGGGGAGCTTCACGGCCACGAACCCCCAGGCTGTGCGCACGCCGTGGTTGCCGCCCGTCATGTGGCAGCTCTGGCAGGTGGGCGCCGAGGCGCTCTCGGGCAGGACGCCCAGCTGCTTGAGGGAGTTGCGCACCCCGTGTTTGGACGAGGAGTACATCTCCCACTGGGGGTGGTCGATGCCCATGTGGCAGGTCTGGCAGGCCTGGGGCTGTTGGGCCTCCTTCTTGGAGAAGAGGTGCCGGGTGTGGCAGGAATCGCAGGAGGCAACCCCGAACTGGCCCCCCTGTTTTCTCAGTTCCTTGATCTCGACGTCCGTCTTGATCCCGATCTTGTGGCAGCCCCCGCAGCCCTTCATGCCGTCCATGAGGGCCATGGGCTGCATGTGGAAGGTGGGCATGGCCTTCAGGGAGGCCCATGCCTTGGCGTGCTTGCCGTCCTTGAACTGCTTCGTTTGGGTGCCATGGCAGTAGGCGCACCGTTCGGGCGTCGGGATCTCGGCCAGGGCAACCGTCTCGGGGGAGAAGTGCTTGTCGCCGTGGCAGACAGCGCAGTCGACCCCCTTCTGGCTGTGGCGGCTCAGCTTCCAGTCCGACACGATACCGGGCGTGTGTGCCGAGTGGCAGTCAACACAATGCTTCGCCGACGCGATCTCCTTCTTCTCCGTGGGGTAGTTCGCCTTGACCCAATCGTTCCACCCGCCCGTCAGGGCGTAGACCCTGGTGTAACCGCGCTTGTAAAGTTCAACCGCCCCCCGGGCGGCCGTGTACTCCTGCGGTCAGGCTCAGTAGAGGACGTATGTCTTGTCCTTCTGCGGATGATTCTTGACGAACTCGTCGAAGTTTTCGGGCTGAACGAAAACGGCCCCGGGCAGCTTTTTGTCGCTCTGTTCGAACTGCCTGATGTAGCGGATGTCGACGATGACCACATCGGGCTTCCCGAGCATCTCCTTGACTGCGTCTTTCGTCAAGCGGGGCACCTGCTCGACGGTTGTGGGCATCGCCGAGTACCCGGCCAGGGAGAAGAGCAGAAGGAGCGCTACCAGGGATGAAATGAGGATGGGTCTGCGTTTCATGTCTGTGACCTCTCCGGCGGTTCTGCATGTGGGACAGATGGATCCGAAAAAGCTTTCCGTAATCTACACTTTTTTTCGGGAGGCTGCCAGCGGTTTTCTTTCCGCAGGGCATGAAAACAGCGCTCCCGCACCGACAGGAGCCCTTGAAAGTCGAGGGAAAGAGTATTAAGGTTACGCCATGGACACCTTTCATCATGGATCAGGGCCGTGCCGAAGATAGCGACACTCATCTTGTTGTTGTGCATGATAACCGTCTGCCTGGTGCCGGGGTGTGCCGAACCGAAGCGCACTTATCCGGAAGGGGTTCTTGCGGCCGATTACAAGCTCATGTCCAAGGCCGAACTGATCCGTTACCAGGACCGCCTGGAAGATGAGATGGTTCGCGTCGGGGCGGGTGGCGCGGCCCCGGGGGGCATATCCGGCGAGGTCTATCTCGGGGACCTGAGGCAGCGGATGAAGGATGTCCAGCACGAGATCGGGCTTCGGAATATCTGGGAGAGAAAGTCCTTCTGGGAGCGACGGGAGATGTGGGGACCCACGCGGTAGCTGGCCGCACGGCTTCGTTTTCTTTTGGCTTCCCTGCGCATGCCGCGGCAAACGCCCTGTTGTTCATGAAGCTACGAAGTTTGGAATAATTCCAAATAGCTCCTCTCTTCCTAACTTCCGATCTTCCTCGCTTCCAGTCCTTTCGTTGCCTTCCACGCCTGCGGCCGCAGGGTCAGGCGCCGATGGCCGACGTAGCGGGCTAGCGCAGCTGGCTCACGTGCCTGTGTGGGGGCTCTCCAAACTGCCGCTTGTATTCCCTGTTGAACTGAGTCGCGCTTTCATATCCCACCGCCAGCGCTGCGATGGCGGCATCCTCATTCTCCACGAGCATCCGGCGCTGGGCTTCATACAAGCGCAAGCGCTTCTGAAACTGCAAAGGGCTGAGGGTCGTTACGTCCCTGAAGTGCCGGTGGAAGGTGGAAGTCGCCATGTTCACCTTCCTGGCCAATTCATCGACCTGCAGAGGCTCTTTGTAATTATCCCGCAACCACGTGATGGTCTTGGCAATCTGGTTGCTTTGCGTGCCGAGGGTGTTGATCATCCGCAAGCGCTCGCCCTGGGGCCCGATGAGCAGACGATAATGGATCTCGCGGATAATCATCGGCGCGAGCACCGGTATCTGTTCCGGCTTCTCGAGAAGCTCAACCAGGCGCAGGAACGCATCCATCACGTCGGGATCGACCTCCGCGACGGCCATTCCCTTGTAGGAACCATTTTCAGGTTTGGAGGCAGGCGGAATCTCCGCCGCCAGTTGGGTGATCAGGTATTTATCCAGGTCGAGCGACACCGCCAGAAACGGCTGCTCCCGTGATGCGACAATGACGTGGTTTGCGCTCGGTATGTCCACCCCGATGACCAGGCAATGGTTCTCCCCGTAGCGGTACTCTTCGGAGCCAATCACAGAGCGTTTGGATCCCTGGAGAACCACCGCGACAAGCGGCTTGTATACGCAATTTTCGAGCTCCTTTGCATCATGTCGCCGGGCGATCGCAAAACCTTCAATGGCCGTCGGGTAGCGTCCGGGCTCAGGCATCCATCGCAGCAATTTCTCTTTCAACAGGCTGTTTGTTTTCGCCAGACCTGCTCGGCCGTGTGCTGTCATGTGTAATAACTCCTTGTATTCATTTATAGTTTAAGCGGGACGAACTTCTCTCCACCGGTATTTGTATAGCACACCCCATTCTGTTTGCATAGTCCCCTGATAGAATCAGGCAATAATTGGATAGGATCGTATCTACCCTTCGGCTTCGGGCAGCGCTATAGTTTGAGCCATGGAAAGTCCGAAAACAAGGAGCACAGGAAATGACCAACGAAGACAAAGGTACCGTCATGAGCAATAAAATAACAGACGCAAACAAGGATGGCCTGTCCAGGAGGAAACTGTTGAAAGTTGCGGCTGCCGGGCTGCTTGCAGGGGCCGCAACCCCCTTGCTCTTCCATCTGGGGTCAGCTCATTCTGCCGCAACGGGCACCGGGAGGACAAAAATGTTGATCGTATACTACTCTCATACTGGAATCACAAAATACATTGCAGAGAAGATCAGGGAGAAAACCGGAGGGGATCTGTTTGAAATTGAGACCGTGAAAACCTATCCAAGCCAGTATTCCGCACTGACCGAAGAGGCCAAAAGGGAGTTGCAGGAAAACGACTTGCCGGCATTGAAGAAGAATCCGCCCGATATGTCGTCGTACGACCTGATTGTGGTCGGCGGCCCGGTGTGGTGGTACACGGTAGCAACCCCGGTGATGAGTTTCTTGAGGAAGGCGGACTTCGCGGGCAAGAAAGTTTCCGCCTTTTGTACCCACGCGGGAGGGATCGGGAAATATTTCCCGCATTTCAAGGAGCAGGCCAAAAACACCGTTGTCCTCGAAGGTCTCGACCTCTACAAGCCGCTGCAAGCCGGGAAAGGCGAGGTGGACAAAGCGCTCGATGCCTGGCTCGGCAAATTGCGAAAAAAATAGCGTCCACCGCCTTTGAAACAACCTCTTTTCGGGTGGAGAACAAAAAGATGGAAAAGCTAATCTCGCGTCGCCGTTTTCTGAAAACAGGCGCCGTCGCGCTGGGTACGGTTGCCGTATGCGATTTGAGTGTTTCTGAGACTTTGTTCGGCAAAGAAGTAAAGGAGAGAGAGATGCCTCATGTGATCGTAAAGCTCTGGCCCGGAAGATCGGAACAGGAAAAGCAGCAGCTTGCCGACGCAATCGTGAAAGACGTTGTCACCTACGCGAAATGCGATGAAAGTTCGGTATCCGTAGCCATTGAAGAGATCAAATCGGCGGACTGGGCAGAGAAGGTCTACAAACCGGATATTCTCAACAAACAGGATAAGCTCTACAAGAAACCGGGATATTCCATGTGAAGAACCGGGAATCAACCGGCGAATCACGCCCTTCCGAATTATCAACAAACCTTGAAAGAAATTGTAAGGAGATAAAGATGAAATACACAGCCATGCTTTTATCGCTTTCTCTAGTCGTTTCAACTGTCGCCTTTGCGGGCCAGGCCTTGGCCGCCGACGAAACCAAAAAGTCGCAGACGATCACCCGGGCCGGCTCTCAGCCTTCTCTCAAAGGGTCTCCCGAATATTTTACCGGCAATGTCCGTGTTGACCCCCTGTTCTCTGCAAAGGATGCGGCGCCCTTTTCCGGTGCCTATGTCACCTTCGAGCCGGGGGCCCGATCCGCCTGGCACACTCACCCGACAGGGCAGCACCTTATCGTCACTGCCGGGGTTGGCCGAACCGGGGAATGGGGGGGCCGGGTTGAGGAGATCAAGACGGGCGACGTGATCTGGTGCTCGCCTACGGTAAAGCACTGGCACGGGGCCTCGCCCACCACCGCAATGACGCATATCGCCATCACGGGAACACTCAACGGCAAAAACGTTGAATGGATGGAAAAGGTCACCGACGAGCAATACAATGGAAAATGAGGAGGCGACAATGAACAAGATCATCGCCGGGGTTCTGGCAATCCTATGGATCCTGTTTGGCTTTGCAGTCCTTTCGGAGGCGCAGACCGTGAAAAACGAAGGCTTGAGCGCCAGGCAGAAAGGGATCGTCCCCATCGCGGCCTTCACCGCAAGCGGCGATCTGGAGAAGCTGAAATCGGCCTTGAACGAGGGCCTCGATGCCGGCCTGACCGTCAATGAGATCAAGGAAATACTGGTTCATCTGTATGCCTATGCGGGATTCCCCCGCAGCCTGAACGGCATCAGCACGTTCATGGCCGTCATGGACGAACGACAGAAGAAAGGCATTAAGGACGAGATGGGCCGGGAAGCAAGCCCCCTGCCTGCCAACAAGAGCAGCATCGAACTCGGAACGGAAATCCAGACACGCCTGGTCGGAAGGCCGGTCACCGGGGCCATCTATACGTTCGCTCCCGCCATCGATCAATTCTTGAAAGGACACCTGTTCGGAGACATCTTCGGGCGCGACACCCTGGATTTCCAGAGCAGGGAGATCGCCACGATTGCGGCGCTGGCCAATATGACAGGAGTCAATTCCCAGCTGCAGTCTCATTTCAACGTCGGGCTCAATGTCGGGCTGACCGAGGCGCAGATGAGGAGCCTCATATCCGTTCTCGAAGCCAAGGTCGGCAAGAAAGAGGCCGATAATGCCTCTGAAACATTAAGTAAGGTTCTAAGCAACAGGGCAAAATAAGGACCTGGACACATTCACCATGGAGGAAAAACAATGAAGTTCGAGTTCTACAATCCCACGCGTCTTGTGTTCGGCGCAGGTGTGCTTTCGCGCCTGGGCGAGGTCGTGCGTGCACACGGCATGCGCGCCTTGCTTGTCACGGGCGGCGGCAGCGTAAAGAAGAGCGGTGTGTTCGACCGCGCTGTTACCAGCCTGAAGGCAGCCGGTGTTTCGGTGATTGAATGCTCAGGCGTCGAGCCCAACCCGAGAATCACCACCGTCCGGCGCGGTGCCCGGATCGCCCGGGAGGAAGTCTGCGATGTGATCATCGCGCTGGGAGGCGGCAGCGCCATGGACGCATCCAAGGCGATAGCAGCTGCCGTATTCTATGATGGCGACCCGTGGGACATGATCTATCACGGTCAGCCAGATCCATATAGCCCGACCCGCGCACTACCCATCATCACCGTGCCGACCCTGGCGGCCACCGGTTCCGAGATGAACATGGGGGCGGTTATTTCAAACGAGGAGTCCCAGGAAAAGTCCTTTGTCCAGACCGAATGTCTGTATCCCAGGGTCGCGCTGGTGGACCCCGAACTCACGGTCAGTGTGCCGAAGGATCAGACAGCCTATGGGGTTTGCGACCTGATCACCCATGTGACCGAAGGTTACTTCAACGGTGTTGACGGCACCCCCATTCAGGACCGGTTCGCCGAAGGCGTCATACTCACAGCCATGGAGTGGGGCCCCAAAGCCATTGCCGATGGGAATGATCTGGAGGCACGGGCCCAGGTTCAATGGGCATCCATTGTCGCCCTCAACGGCTGGGTGAACGCGGGCACCAACGGAGGCTACCCCGTGCACATGATCGAGCATACCCTGTCCGCCTATCACGACATCACTCACGCCGCAGGACTGGCAATTATCAACCCATCTTGGATGCGCTTTGCCGCGAAGGCAAACACGCCCAAATTCGTCCAGTTCGCGGAGCGCATCTTCGGCCTTTCAGCAAAGGGTCCGGACGATTTGGAATGTGCCCTTTCCGGGATCGACCGCTTCGAGGAATTTCTCAAGTCCATTGACTGCCCGACACGTTTTTCGGAGCTGGGTATTGATGACAAATTGATCGAGACCTATGCCAAGGAAACGCTTCGCATCATCCACGACGAAAACGGGAACCTCCCGGGCCGTCCGCCAATGGCGGAGGCGGATATCGTCGAGGTGTTGCGAGCGGTATTATAAACAAAGAGTTCATTGAAAGGAGCTAGAAATGAAGAGAATATCTTCTTTTACTCGAATTTTCCACGTATTCACTTTGATGGCACTGAGTGTGTTTTTATTCACGCACGGCGTTGCCTTCGCTGCAGACATGTCCAATGGAGCAGACAACTTTTACAAGAGCGACAAGGTAACCATGCAGAAGGTTGCGTTTAAAAATCAATACAACATGAATGTTGTGGGGAATCTTTTTATTCCCAAAGGTTTGAATCATAACACTAAAAATCCCGCGATCATTGTCGGGCATCCAATGGGCGCAGTAAAAGAACAAAGTGCGAATCTGTATGCCACAAAAATGGCTGAAAAGGGATTCGTTACTTTATCCTTGGATTTGTCTTTCTGGGGAGAGAGTGAGGGGCAGCCGCGCAACGCTGTTTCGCCGGATATCTATGCCGAGGATTTCAGTGCTGCGGTGGATTTCCTGGGCACCCGGCCCTTTGTTGACCGGAATCGAATTGGTGCGATCGGGATCTGCGGCAGCGGGAGCTTTGTCATCAGCGCGGCCAAGATCGACCCGCGCATGAAAGCCATCGCCACAGTCAGCATGTATGACATGGGCGCTGCCAACCGCAACGCGCTCAAACATTCCCTGACACTTGAGCAAAGAAAGAAGATCATTGCAGAGGCAGCCGAGCAACGCTATGTGGAGTTCACGGGTGGTGAAACCAAGTACACCAGCGGGACAGTGCATGAGCTGAAGGAAGACTCTCACCCCATTCAGCGTGAGTTTTATGATTTCTACCGAACGCCGCGAGGCGAATACACCCCCAAGGGCTCGTCACCTGAACTCACGACACACCCGACACTGACCAGTAACGTCAAGTTCATGAATTTCTACCCGTTCGCGGACATAGAGATAATTTCTCCTCGTCCCATGCTTTTCATCGCGGGTGAGAACGCTCATTCCAGAGAGTTCAGCGAAGACGCCTACAAGCTGGCGGCCGAACCGAAGGAACTCTACATTGTTCCGGGCGCGGGTCATGTGGATCTGTACGACCGGGTGAATCTTATCCCCTTTGACAAGCTCACATCCTTTTTCACCAAACATCTGAAATAGGGTGATGTGAGAAACCATTCGCCGCCACCAAGCGGTGGAATTTTGAATGCGACCATTGCGGGATCCCCGCAGCTATTGTCGGAATTCTCCTTCATCTTCAGGACACGGCAAACGGATTGATGATAATACGGCTGGTGAGAGGAAAGCCTGCCGGGGGAGGCCATCACGAAAACATAAAAGGCGTGCAGGTAAACGAGATGGCTCCGTAAAGATGACCATAGAGCGAGGAGAAAGAACGGGATGAAGAACGTTCTATATTTTGCCCTCGCGGTGGCGATGGCGCTCACCCACTCGGCTTGCAGCGCCGACAACACGGCGCCGGTCAGCACCCCGACCGCGCCGAAGCATCCCCTGGGAGGCTGTCCCGTATGAAGATAAGCCTGAAGTTGGAGATACGCGGCTTACGGCCACGCTGATCGACAGCCAGACAACGCGGGATTTTGTTTCCCTGCTGCCGCTGACGTTGACATGGGAGGATTATGCGGCGACCGAAAAGATCAGCAATCTGCCAAGGAGAATTATCGACGAAGGGCGCCCCTTCGGGCAGCGACCCTTCTGTCGGAGATATCGCGTATTACGCGCCCTGGGGAAATCTGGCGATATTTTATAAAGATTTCGGGTACTCGAACGGGCTTGTCATCCTGGGAAGGATAGACAACGGCACAGAAACCTTTCATGTGCCGGGTTCCGTAAACGTCACGATTGAGCTTGTCCAGTAGAATACAAAGACGAACGATTGCTGAAGGGGAAAACAATGCAAAAGCGTAATTTGGGAAAAAGCGGACTGGAGGTTTCGGCCCTCGGGTTCGGTTGCATGGGGATGAGCTTCGGCTACGGCCCGCCCAAGGACAGGCAGGAGATGATCGCTGTGCTCCGGTCGGCCGTCGAGCGCGGCGTCACCTTCTTCGACACCGCCGAGGTCTACGGTCCGTTCACGAACGAAGATCTCGTGGGCGAAGCCCTCTCTCCCTTCCGGGGACAGGTGGTGATCGCTACCAAGTTCGGGTTCAAACTCGATCCGGCCTCCGGCAAGCAGGTCGGCCTGGACAGCCGGCCGGAGCACATCAGGGAGGTCGCCGAGGCCTCTCTCAGACGACTCCGGGTCGACGCCATCGACCTGTTCTACCAGCACCGCGTCGATCCCGAGGTGCCGATCGAAGACGTGGCGGGTAGCGGTGAAAGATCTGATCCGGGAGGGCAAAGTCAGGCACTTCGGCCTCTCCGAGGCAGGTGCGCAGACGATCCGCCGCGCGCACGCGGTACAGCCGGTCGCTGCGGTCCAGAGCGAATACTCGCTGTGGTGGAGAGGCCCTGAGAGCGGAAGTGCTGCCGACGCTCGAGGAACTCGGAATCGGCTTCGTTCCATTCGGCCCTCTGGGCAAGGGCTTCCTCACGGGGAAGATCGACGAAAATACGACGTTCGACAGTTCCGACTTCCGCAACGTCATCCCCCGCTTTGCACCGGAGGCTCGAAAAGCGAATCAGGCTATGGTTGATTTGCTCAGCAGGATCGCAAAACGAAAGAAGGCGACACCCGCCCAGATCGCGCTTGCCTGGCTGCTTGCCCGGAAGCCGTGGATCGTCCCGATCCCGGGGACGACGAAGCAGGAACGACTGGACGAGAACCTCGGAGCGGCCGCTGTCGAACTTACACCCGACGATCTCCGTGAGATCGAGAGCGCCTCCTCGAAGATCACGGTGCAAGGGGCCCGGTACCCCGAACACCTGGAGAAAATGACCGGCCGCTGAGCGGGAATAAAAAAAGGTCGAGGTGGCGGTTTAGAGGGGAAAAGAAGATCCTTCCTCCGGACACGAGTCGCGTGTCTTCGTCACCTTCCACGCCCTGCGCCCGCAGGGGTAGGCGCCGATTTGTTCCACGACGCCTCCGAGATCGCCAAGCAGGAATTCCGCTGTGTGGCGGTAGGGGTAGCCGTCTTTCGAAACCGTGTCGATGACGAGGCAGCCGCCGGGATTTACGTGGTTCCGGAAGATGCGGGTTATGCCGGTTTTCGACGGATCCGGCTGGAATTCCATGGAGGCCAGTTGACCATGATGACGGCGTCGAAGACGCCGTCCAGCCCATCCCCGGGAAACGAGTACACGGCAAAGCGGGCGATGCCCCTGAAGTGCGTCAGACGGACGATTTCGGCGCCTTTCAGAACAGCCGGGTCGCTGTCGAGGCCGAGGCGCTCTTCGAAGGCAAGGTTGAGCAGGATGTCCCCGAGGCCGCACCCGATGTCCGCCACTCGCCCGCGACGATTTCGAGGAAGGGAATTCAGGTGTTCGATGATGCCAACGGCATAATCCTTGGCGGCCAGCGGCATGCGATGCCACGGGTCGAACGGGAGAAAAAGGCGCAGGAAGTACCGGAAAGCAACCTCTGCCCGGTTCCCGGCGGCCCTGATAATTCGTTGAGGCGTGACCTGCATGCCTGACGGCCATGCATGAAAAGTGCCGCCCCCACCATGTCGCCTACCGTCCGATTTTTTTCAGGAACCCGTCGATCCCCTCCCGGTATTGCCCGGCCGACAGGAACAGGGCATCGTTGTGCCCGCCCCTGAGCTTGACGAAGGCCTTAGGCTCCGGCGCCGCCTCGTAAAGCGCAACACCCTGGCCGAAGGGCGTGATCTCGTCGTCGGCGCTGTGGATGACCAGCACGGGGCACCGGACGTTGCGGACGTGCTCGATCGTGTTGTACTCGTAGCGCGCCAGCCACCGCACGGGAAGGAAGGGGTAGTGGTGGCCCGCGATGTCGACGAAGCTCGTAAAGGAGGAGTCGAGGACGAGTGCGGCGGGCGCTTTCTCCCGGGCGAGCTTTGCGGCGATGGGGCCGCCAAGCGACTGGCCGTAGAGCAGGATCTGCCCGGCGGGGATCTTCCGGCTCTCCGTCAGATAGCGCCAGGCCCCGGCCACATCGCTGTAGGTCCCTTCTTCGGAGGGTTTCCCTTTGCTCCGGCCGTAGCCCCGGTAATCGTAGATGAACGTGGAAAGTCCCACGCGGTGCAGGATCTCGACGAAGGGGAGATTGTAGGAGATGTTCCCGCCGTTGCCGTGGCTGAAGAGAACAACCCCCCGGTTGGCCTCGGCGGGCACATACCAGGCCGCAAGCTGCACGCCGTCGTCGGCATCGAAGGAGACCTCCTCGTAGGCCATGCCCCTGTCCTGCGGCGTGGCGATGATCTGCCCGTCGGGGAAATAGACGAGCCGCGACTGCAGGAAGAACATCAAGGCGAGAACCCCCGTGATGGAGATGGCAATCGCTCGAAGGGCGGAGGAGACCATAATCAAGTACCGAAGAGCGGAAGTTAGGAAGAGCGGAAGCGCGGAATACGGAAAATAAAATGGTGAATAATCCAGGGTTTTATCCGCTCTTCCTCGCTTCTTAACTTCCTGACTTCGTGATCGCTGATACGGTGAACGTGGCAAAAAAACAAGAGGGGAGCCTCATCGGCCCCCCTCTTTCTTTTTCATACCCTGTCTTTCAGGATGGCTCCCGTGCTTCCGGAGGTCACGAGGCTTGCGTACCGGGAGAGGTAGCCCGACTGGATCTTCGGCTTCGGGGGCTTCCAGGCCTTCTTGCGCCGTTTCATCTCCTCGGCGCTCACCAGGAGGGCGATCTTGCGCTTCGGGATGTCGATGGCGATGCGGTCGCCTTCCTTCACGAGCGCGATGGGGCCTCCCTCGGCCGCCTCGGGCGAGATGTGCCCGATCGCCGCACCACGGGAGCCGCCGCTGAAACGCCCGTCGGTGAGCAGCGCCACCGATTCGGCCAGGCCCATGCCGGCCAGCGCGGAGGTGGGGGCGAGCATCTCGCGCATGCCCGGCCCTCCCTTGGGGCCCTCGTAGCGGATGACGATGACGTCGCCCGACTTGATCTTCCCGCCCATGATGGCCGCGATGGCATCATCCTCGCTGTCGAATACGCGGGCGCGTCCCTCGTTGACCAGCATGTCGGCGCTCACGGCGGAGCGCTTCACGACGCCGCCCTCGGGGGCGAGGTTGCCCTTGATGATGGCCAGACCGCCGTCGGGGCTGTAGGGGTTCTTGACGGAACGGATCACCGAGTAATCGTAGACGCGTGTGCCCTTGAGGTTTTTCGCCACCGTCTGGCCGGACACGGTCATCGCCTTTTGGTCGATCACGCCGAGCTTGCTGATTTCCTTCATCACGGCCTGGACGCCGCCTGCCGCTTCCAGATCCTCGATGTGGTGGGCGCCTGCGGGACTCAACTTGCAGAGGTTGGGGGTCTTTGCGCCGATCTGGTTGAACAGGTCCAGGTCGAGCCGGATGCCCGCCTCGTGGGCGATGGCCGGCAGGTGAAGCACGGTGTTCGTCGAGCCGCCCAGGGCCATGTCCACGGCGATTGCGTTCTTGAAGGCCGCAATCGTTGCGATGTCGCGTGGCCGGATGTTCTTTTTCAGCAGTTCCATGATTTTCATGCCGGTCTCTTTGGCCAGGCGCATCCGCGCCGAGTCAACGGCCAGGACGGTCCCGTTGCCGGGCAGCCCCATCCCGAGCGCCTCGGTCATGCAGTTCATCGTGTTGGCCGTGTACATGCCGGAGCAGGACCCGCAGCCCGGGCAGGCGCAGTCCTCGATCTCCTTGAGCTGCCTGGCCGTCATTTTTCCCGACTTGACGGCGCCCACGCCCTCGAAGACGGTGATGAGGTCGATTGGCTTGCCGCGGAGCTTTCCGGCGAGCATGGGCCCGCCGCTGATGAAGATGGAGGGGATGTTGAGCCTCAGGGCCGCCATCAGCATCCCCGGGATGATCTTGTCGCAGTTGGGGATGAGAACGAGGGCGTCGAAGGGGTGCCCCATGGTCATGACCTCAACGGAGTCTGCAATGAGCTCGCGGCTCGCAAGCGAGTACTTCATTCCCACGTGACCCATGGCGATGCCGTCGCAGACGCCGATGGCGGGAAACTCCACGGGCGTGCCGCCGGCCATGCGGATTCCCGCCTTCACGTGCTCGGTGACGGTGCGCAGGTGGATGTGCCCGGGGATGATCTCGTTGTAGGAGTTGACGACGCCGATCAGGGGGCGTGCGATCTCCTCGTCGGTGTAGCCCATGGCCTTGAAAAGGGACCGGTGGGGCGCCCTCTCAACGCCTTTTTTCATCAGGTCGCTTCGCATGTTTCCCTCCCTTTGTGTGTGCTGGTTCGCGATTGTAGCATAATGAGCAAGGGAGGAAGAACGATTTTCTTCCCCCCCTGCGTTCACGAACATCGGAAGAGCGGAAGGTAGGAAGAGCGGACAAAGAGACAAGGCCTCCCTCTGTCTTTTCCGCTCTTCCGCTCTTCTTCTCTTCCTAACTTCTATTTTTTGCGTCGCTCCGGCCTCAGGGACCTCACCACGGCGCCGGCCTGCCACATCTCGGAGTTGCGTATTGCTGCAAGCTCCTTCTCCAGCTTCTCCCGGTAGTCGGGTGCGCTGTTGACTCTCAGAACGATCTCCGTCTCCTTGCCGGTCTTCACGCGATCGTAGAGTTCGCTGAAGACGGGCGCCACGGCATCGCGGAAGCGGTCCTTCCAGTCCAGGGCTCCGCGCTGGGCCGTGGTGCTGCAGTTGGCATACATCCAGTCCATCCCGTTCTGGGCGACCAGCGGCATGAGGCTCTGGGTGAGCTCCTCGACGGTCTCGTTGAAGGCCTCGCTGGGGCTGTGTCCCTGCTTGCGCAGTTCGTTGTACTGGGCCTCGAGGACGCCGGCCAGGCACCCCATCAGCACGCCGCGCTCGCCCGTCAGGTCGCTCCACACCTCGTGCTGGAAGGTTGTCGGGAAGAGGTATCCGGACCCGATGGCCACGCCGACGGCGAGCGTCCGCTCGAGGGCCCGTCCCGTCGCATCCTGGAAGACGGCGTAGCTCGAGTTGATGCCGCTGCCCGCGAGGTAATTGTCACGCACGGTTCGTCCGGCGCCTTTGGGGGCCACGAGGATGACGTCGATGTCGGCAGGCGGGATCACGCCCGTCTGCTCCTTGTAAACGATGGAGAACCCGTGGGAGAAATAGAGGGCCTTGCCTTTTGTCAGATGCGGCTTCAGCTCGGGCCACATGGACTTCTGCTGGGCGTCGGACATGAGGTACTGGAGGATCGTGCCCCGCTTGGCGGCCTCCATGAGCGGGAAGAGGTTCTTGCCGGGGACCCAGCCTTCTTCGATGGCCTTTTTCGTGTTGTACTCCTCGCCGACGATGACATTGATCCCGTTGTCGCGCAGGTTCAGGGCCTGGCCGCGCCCCTGCACGCCGTAGCCGATGATGGCCACGACCTCATCCTTGAGAGCCTTGCGGGCTTTCTCCAGGGTAAATTCCTCAGAGGTGATGACCTCTTCAACCACCCCGCCGATGTTGAGCTTTGACATGGTTCCTCCTTCTCTTGTGATTAGTGGCTAGTGATTCGCGACTGGTGATCAGCGGGCCAATGTCGAATGTTTTGCGATACATCCTCTGAAAAAGAGGCAAGTTTCCCCTTCGTTTCACAAAACACTGGCCATCAGCCACTGACCACTGCTTTAGTTCTTGCGCTCCAGCGCGGCGATGCCCGTGCGGGCGATGTCGTCGATCCCGAGGGGCTTCAGGGTCTCCAGGACCTTGTCGACCTCGCATTTCGTCCCCCGGTATTCCAGGACGCAATGATCGGAGTTGAAGGTCAGGATCTTGCAGTTGAGCTTGTTGATTGTCCGAATCAGCTCACTCTTACTGTCCGCGGTGAGGGCCATACGGATCAGCGCCAGCTCCCGCTTGACCGTCTCCACGTCGGTGAGGTTCTCCACCTTGATGACGTCGATGAGCCGCGCGAGTTGCGCTTCGATCTTCTGTACCGTTGCCTTCGTGCCGATCGTGGTGAGGATGATCTTGGAGACATCGGGGTTGATCGTGACGTCCACGCAGAGCGTCTCGATGTTGTACCCCTTGCCGCCGAGGGTTCCCGCCACGCGGGCCAGCACATCGGGCTTGTTGTTGACCAGAAGGGATATGACGTTTTCTTTCTTGTTCTCCATGATTCCGCGCCTTCCTTTGATATGAATTCCGGGCCGCCTTTCGGCGGTCCCGTCTCGTTCCTTTTTCCTGAAACCTGATGCCCGATGCCTGAAGCCTAGTTGGTCATCTCCCTCGTCCCCAGCGTCATCTCGCTGATGGAGGCACCCGGCCTCACCATGGGGTAGACGCACTCCTCGCGGGCCACCTGGAAGTCCATGAGGCAGGGCCTGTTGCTGAAGAGCCCCTTTTCGAGGATGGGCCGTATCTCCTCGGGTGTCTTCGCCCGGAAGGCTTCCCAGCCATAGGCCTCGGCCACCTTGACGAAGTCGGGCTGGAAGGTCATGTCCGTGTTCGAGTAGCGCTTCTCGTAGAAGAGCTCCTGCCACTGTCTCACCATCCCGAGATACCCGTTATTGAGAAGCACGATCTTCACGGGGATATTGTATTGCATGCACGTGGCCATCTCCTGGATATTCATCTGGATGCTTCCGTCGCCGGCGACGTCCACGACGATCCGATCGGGGAAGGCGAGCTTCACGCCCATCGCCGCCGGGAATCCGTAGCCCATCGTCCCGAGGCCGCCCGAGGAGATGAAGGTGTTGGGGTCGTCGTACTTGTAGAACTGGGCCGCCCACATCTGGTTCTGGCCCACCTCGGTCGTGATGATGGCCTTGCCCTTCGTCACCTCGTAGAGCGTTTCGATGACGCACTGGGGCTTGATGACCTTGCCGTCCTGGCAATAACTGAGCGGGGCCTTTTTCTTCCAGGAATCGATCAAATCCAGCCAGTCCTTGCGTTCCGCGTCGCTCGCCGTGTAGTTGTTGTCCTTGAGAAGGCGGTTGATGTTTTCCAGGGCGCTCTTCGCATCGCTCACGATCGGCAGGTCCACGACGATGTTCTTGTTGATCGAAGAGGGGTCCACGTCGATGTGGATGACCTGGGCGTTGGCGGCAAAGGTGTCGATCTTGCCCGTCACGCGGTCGTCGAAGCGGGCCCCGATGCAGATGAGAAGATCGCAGTGGCTGATGGCCATGTTGGCGAAATAGGTGCCGTGCATTCCCGGCATGCCGAGGAAGAGCGGGTCCGAGCCCGGGAAACCGCCGAGGCCCATGAGAGTCGATGTGACCGGGAGCTTGGCCCTGCGGGCGAAGGCCCGCAGCTCATCCGATGCCTTGCCCAGCAGGATGCCTCCGCCGGTCATCAGCAGGGGCCGTTTCGAGGCCCTGAGCATCTCCAGGAGCTGGACGTATTTCTTGGAGGACGGCTTGGGCGGCAGCGAGAGCTTTGTCGCGTTGATCTTGATCTTCGCGGGGTCGTAGTCCACCTCGGCGGCGATCACGTTTTTCGGCAGATCGACGAGCACCGGCCCGGGACGGCCCGAGCGGGCGATGTGGAATGCCTCGTGGATGGTGTTGGCCAGCTCGTCGGGATTGCGAACGAGATAGTTGTGCTTGGTGCAGGGACGGGTGATGCCGGTGATGTCGCATTCCTGGAAGGCGTCGTTGCCGATGAGGTGCGTGGGCACCTGCCCCGTGAAAACGACGATGGGGATGGAGTCCATGTTGGCCGTGGCGATTCCCGTCACGGTGTTTGTGGCGCCGGGGCCGGAGGTGGCAAGCGCCACGCCGACCTTTCCCGTTGCGCGGGCATAGCCGTCGGCGGCGTGTACGGCAGCCTGTTCGTGGCGGACGAGGATGTGATTGAATTTGCTGCGATACAGCTCGTCATAGATGTCGATGACGGAACCGCCCGGGTATCCGAACATGACGTCCACTCCCTCCGCCTTCAGGCACTCGATCAAAACCTGGGTTCCTTTCATTTTCACAGGGACTACCTCCTCCGATGATGAATCATAATGATGGCGTTAAAAAAAGCCGCGAACGTTTTTCCGTTGCGGCTTTCCGACAAGAAAAAGCCGCGGTCTTTCGGGGGCCGCGGCTCGTTTTGCTCTATGTTTCCATCAGCACGTACGAGCAGCGGTCCCCGCCAGTACTACGACGACGACAACGACGACCAGGATGCTCGTGATAATCTGACGGATCATGAATCCTCTCCGGCTGGTTAAACGAAGCACCTTATGCAATGAAACCGGACCGTTGTCAAGCATTTTTTCTTTTAGTCCCGATGCCCGATGCCCGAAACCCGAATCCCGCGGCCGCCAGGCCGGAGGAAGGGAGTATTCACCCTCACCTCAATCCCGTTCGACAGGCTCACGACACCGCTCTCCCCTCAAGGGAGAGGAAGATCAGGGAAAAGGTTTTCCATAGGGAGAGGGAGATCAAGGAAGGGGTTGTCTTTAGGGCTTGACCCCTTCCCCGGCATCCTCGCTCGTTGCCGGCGCATAATCCTTCGGCGCCGTGCCTTCCAGGAAGCTCTCGAAGACGGAGTCCTTCGTCCCCGGGCCGGCCAGGAGGCCCGTTTTCGGGTCGATACGGGCGAAGACGACGCCCTCCGGGGCCGTGAAGGCCTCCACGGGCTTTCCCGCCAGGGCCTGCTCCATGAAGTAGAGCCAGATGGGGGCCGCGGCCCGACCGCCCACGCCGGAGCGTCCCATGGTCTTCTCCGCGTCGAATCCCACCCAAACGCCGGCCACGAGCGAGGGCGAGAAGCCGATGAACCAGGCGTCGAAATAGTCGTCCGTCGTTCCGGTCTTGCCGGCCACGGGACGCCCGATGGCCTTCACGCGCTCGCCCGTTCCCTCCTGGACGACGTTCTGCAGCACCGATGAGGTGAGGAAAGCGATGCGGGGGTCGATGGCCTGCTCGACCTGGGGAGCCTGCTCCTCGAGGACGTGCCCGCGCCGGTCCACGATCTTGCGGATGAAATAGGGTTCCACCCGCCTGCCGCTGTTGGCAAGCACGCCGTAACCGCGGATCATCTCCTGGAGCGTGACCGTCGAGGTCCCCAGGGCGAGCGTGAGGTCGCGGGTGAGCGGCGAGTTGATCCCCATGTTGTGGGCGTAGTCGATGGCATAGGCGAGGCCGATCTCCTGGAGAACCTTTACGGTGACGACGTTGCGTGAAAAAGTCAGGGCCGTTCGCAGCGTCGTGGGGCCGAAAAACTTGTGTTCGAAATTCTGGGGCTTCCACTCGCCGCGGACGGCGTCGTTGAAGATGACGGGCGAATCGATGATGACCGAGGCCGGCGTCATTCCCTTGTCGAAGGCGGCCGTGTAGACGAAGGGCTTGAAAGAGGAACCGGGCCGGCGCCTGGCCTGGGTGGCCCGGTTGAATTCGCTCTTCTTGTAGTCCCGGCCCCCCACCATGGCCTTGATCTCGCCGGTGCGCACGTCCATGCACAAAAGGGCCCCCTGGAGCTCACCCGCCGGGAATTTCTCCCGCGTCTCCATCTCCTTGAGTCCCCGCTCCACGGCATTGTTTGCGGCCTTCTGCATCTCCACGTCGATCGTCGTGTAGACCTCGAGACCCTCGCGGTACAGGGCGTCGGCGCCGTACTTCTCGAGGATGTAGCGCCGCACGTTCTCCGTGAAGTAGGGGGCGATCTTCTCCCGGGGCTTCGACGAGATGAGCTTGACGGGGTCCGTCATCGCCTTGTCACGGGCGGCTTGCGTGATATAGCCGTCCTCCTGCATCCGGGTCAGCACGTAAGCCTGCCGCTGGCGTGCCCGCTCCATGTTCACATAGGGCGAGAAGCGGCTTGGCGCCTTGGGGAGCCCGGCCAGCATGGCCGCCTCGGGGAGCGTCAGGTTGCGGGTCGACTTGCCGAAGTAGCTCTGCGAGGCCGCCTCGATCCCGTAAGCCCCGTGGCCGAGGTAGATGTGGTTGAGATAGAGCTCGAGGACCTCGTGCTTTTTCAGGTAGCGGTCGATCTTCCAGGCGAGGATTGCCTCCCGGATCTTGCGGATGAAGGTCCGCTCCGGCGAGAGGTAGAGCGAGCGGGCCACCTGCTGGGTGATGGTGCTGCCGCCCTGGACGATTTCGCCGGCGATCATGTTCTTGACGGAGGCCCGCAGGATGCCGATCAGATCGAGCCCCTCGTGCTGGAAGAAGCGGGCGTCCTCGCCGGCCACGAAGGCCTTGATGACCACGTCGGGGACCTCGGCGATGGCGACGACCTGCCGGTCCTCGGCGAAGAAGGAGTCCACGAGCTCGTTCTTGTCGGAGTAGATCCTCGTCGTCGTGCTGGGCCGGTAGTCCTTCAAGGCGTCCACGCTGGGCGACTCATGGACCAGGTAGGCCAGGAACCCCATGCCGCCGAGAAACGCCAGGAGCCCGAGGACGATCATGGCGGAAAAAATCCGGCGAAAAATGCGGCTCCGCCGGGCCCGCTTGACAATGACTTTCCTCAGCGATGATCGGTTATTCGGGTTCATTGGGGCTGATCACTGTCGGCATCGTCTTTTTTTCGGCCTGCGAGCCTGGAGACGAGGATCCCGACCTCGTAGAGGACGATCATGGGGATTGCCATCATGAGCTGCGTGAAGGCGTCCGGCGTGGGCGTGATGATGGCCGCCACGATGAAGCAGACCACGATCGCGTAGCGGCGCATCCGCGCGAGCTTGCGGGGCGTCACCAGGCCGATCTTCGTCATGAAGAAGAGGAAGACGGGGATCTCGAAGATGATCCCGAAGGCGAGCAGCAGTTTCAGCGTGAGCGTGAGGTACTCCCGCATGGAGAGCATGGGCTTGAGGAAGTCCGTGGTGAATTCCAGAAAGAACTTGTACGCCCCGGGGAGCACCAGGAAGTAGCCGAAGCACACCCCGCCGATGAAGAGCAACGTCGAGGTAATCACGAAAGGGGCTACGAATTTCTTCTCCCTCGGAAAGAGACCCGGCGAGATGAACTTCCAGACGTGGTAGAGCACGACGGGGCTGGCGACGAAGAGGCCTGCGTAGAGCGATACTTTGATGTAGGTGAAAAAGGCCTCGGGAAGCCCCGTGAAGACCATGTGGGTGCCGGGCGGCAGCACGCTGATCAGCGGCAGAGCGACAATCCGGAAGATTTCCTCCTTGAAGGCAAAACACGCGAGAAACGCCACACCGACGGCGATCAGGATGCGGACGAGCCTCTTTCGCAGTTCCTCCAGGTGGGAGGTGAGGGGCATCTTGTCTTCGTTTTTGGCTTCGGTCATAATAAAAAAACGGCGAAGGGCAAATGGCAAAAGGCTTATGGCAAGAAACGGATCGCGTCTCCTCCCTTGAGCCTTGGACCTTTATCCTTGCGCCTGTATCCTCATGCCGGCTTGTCTTTCTTTTCCTCCGCGGCCTGGTATGGGTCTGGCTGCGTGCCCTCTTTTTTGTCCCCCTCGCCGGCCTGTGCCTTGTCGCTCTTGTCCTCGAGAAGGGAATCCTTCACCTGGTTGACTTCCTTCTTGATGCCCTCGTCGAAGGTGCCCTTCACGTCGTCCATGGCGCCCTTGAACTGGGCGACCCCCTTGCCCAGCGCCTTGGCCAGGTCGGGGAGCTTCTTGGGCCCGATGAAGATGAGGGCCACAACCAGGATGATGATGAGTTCCTGCATGCCGATGCCGAACACGACAGACACCTCGAAAACAGCGGAATTAAAATTCCTCACACCAGAGTGCAAGGAATTTAAAGACTTGGGGCTTCGTTTTGTTTTTCATTATGATCGCTTACGCCGCCGCTCGCTGCGGTCTGAGCGTGCAGCCATTTTCAGTCTAAATATATTGTGTCACCCCCGATGTCAAGGCTTTTGGCCGCTCCGGGGCGGGAATCCCTTTGATTTTTAAGGTATTGTATGGTAAGGGTTTTCCTTCATCTCATCCCGAAGGGAGCTCCTTATGGTTTCGGCGACTGGAATCGTAAAGGATTACCGATACCTCCGTCACGAGACGGGCCATTACCACCCCGAATCCCCCAAGCGGCTCGAATCCATCTACAAGATGCTCGAAAGTCCCGAAATGGCAGGGAAATTCGTGGAGGTGAAGCCGCGCATCGCCCTCGACGAAGAGATCGAGATGATCCACAAGCGCTCCTACGTGAAGATGATCGCCCAATCGGCAGGAAAGGACCATACCTATCTTGATCCCGACACGGAGGCCTCTGCCGAATCCTACGACGTCGCCAAGCTTGCCGTGGGGGGGTTCCTGAATGCCGTCGACGGCATCGTGAAGGGCGATCTGCGCAACGCCTTTGCCTTCGTGCGGCCTCCGGGCCATCACGCCGAGGCAGACAGGGCGGCGGGCTTCTGCATCTTCAACAACGTCGCCATCGGTGCCATGCACGCCATCAGGCAGCACGGGATGAAACGGATTCTCATTGTCGACTGGGACCTCCACCACGGAAACGGCACCCAGCATTCCTTCTACGAGGATCCCCGGGTCGTCTATTTCTCGACCCACCAGTACCCCTACTACCCCGGGACGGGAGGACTCCAGGAAATCGGCCGGGGCGACGGGCTGGGTCACACGGTGAACGTCCCCCTGCGGTCCGGCCCCGGCGATGCCGAGTACCTCCGGATCTTCCGGCGGGTGCTTCAGCCCCTTGCGTTCGATTACATGCCCGAGATGGTCCTGCTCTCGGCGGGTTTCGACATCTACTTCCGGGATCCCCTGGGAGGGATGAAGGTGACGCCGTCGGGATTCGGGATGCTCGCCCGGGTGCTCATGGATATCGCCGATGAGTGCTGCGGAGGCAAATTCGCCGCCGTCCTCGAAGGCGGCTATCACCTGGGGGGGCTCACGGAAGGCAGCAAGGTGGTCCTCGACGAGATGAGCAGCGACACCCGCGTAACGGAAGCGGACCTCCGGCGCCACGAGAGCGAGGCCGATGCGTCGATCAACCGGACGATCGAGTCGGTCATTGGCCAGATCAAGCCGTACTGGAAATGCTTCCGGTAAGAGGCTGTTGAAAAATACCCATCTGCTGCGTTACCTCATCCCTCGTCGCTGCGACGTACCTGAGTACGTCTCACTCCTCGGGATATCGGCTGCCTTGCATCTGGGCATTTTTGAACAGCCTTCAGGCTGGATCCCTTTTTGTTTAGCAGAGTCGTTACTGACGACAACTGGAGGATTTGACATTGAAAATTACGAAAGAACAGGTTGAATACGTGGCCCATCTGGCACGGCTCGAATTCGGCGAGCAGGAGAAGGAGAAATTCACCACCCAGTTAAACGACATCCTTCTGTATATGGAAAAACTCAACGAGGTGGACACGACGGGTGTTGAGCCCGAGACGCACGCCATCGCCATCCAGAACGCCTTCCGGGAGGACGTCGTCCGGGAGTCGCTTCCCTGCGAACTCTCGCTGGCCAACGCCCCTGCCGAGAGCGGTAACAGCTACCGGGTACCCAAAGTAATCGAATAGCGTATAGCGTGTAGCGGGTAGCGTGTCGGGATTCGAAGAATCAATTGGAGAATAGAATGGGACTGAATGAACTGACCATACATGAGTTGCAGGACAAGATCAAAAAGAAGGAAGTCACGTCTACGGAGATCGTGACGGATGTCTTCAAGCGCATCGATGCCGTCGAGGAACGGGTCCGCTCCTTCACCACGATGATGAAGGAATACGCCTTCGAAGAGGCGAAGAAGGCCGACGGCGAGATCCGCAAGGGAAACATCAAGCCGCTTACCGGCATCCCCATCGCACTCAAGGACATCCAGTGCACGAAGGGGGTCCGCACGACCTGCGGGTCGCACATCCTTCACAACTTCGTGCCGCCCTATGACGGCACGGTGGTGAAAAAACTGCGCAACGAGGGTGCCGTCTTCGTCGGAAAGACCAACATGGACGAGTTCGCCATGGGCTCCTCGACGGAAACCTCTTATTTCGGCGTCACCCGCAATCCCTGGGACCTGGAGCGCATTCCCGGGGGCTCGAGCGGCGGCTCCGCCGCGGCCCTGGCCGCCGACGAGTGCATTGCCGCGACGGGCTCCGACACGGGCGGCTCCATCCGCCAGCCGGCGGCGCTGTGCGGCATCGTCGGCCTCAAACCCACCTACGGGCGCGTCTCGCGCTACGGGCTCATCGCCTTCGCCTCGTCGCTTGACCAGATCGGCCCCTTCACGAAGGACGTGGAGGACGCGGCCATCATGCTCAACGCCATTGCAGGCTACGACCCCATGGAGTCCACGTCGGTGCCCATGGAGGTCCCCGACTACCGCAGCTTCATCGGGAAGGACATCAAGGGCTTCACCGTGGGGATCCCGAAGGAGTATTTCATCGAAGGCATCGACCCGGAGGTCGACGCCGCCGTAAAAAAGACAATCCAGGTGATCGAGGGCCTCGGGGCGAAAAGCGTCGCCATCTCCCTTCCCCACACCCAGTACTGCCTTGCCGTCTACTACATCATCGCGCCGGCCGAGGCGAGCTCCAACCTCGCCCGCTACGACGGCGTGAAGTACGGCTACCGCTCCGCCGACGGGCGCGATCTCATGGAGATGTATAAGAAGACCCGCTCGCAGGGCTTCGGCGCCGAGGTGAAGCGCCGCATCATGATCGGGACCTACGCCCTGTCCTCGGGATACTACGACGCCTACTACAAGAAGGCCTCCCAGGTACGCACCCTGATCAAGCGTGATTTCCAGGAGGCCTTCAAGACCTGCGACGTGATCCTCACCCCGACGACCCCCACGCCCGCCTTCAAGGTCGGCGAGAAGATGGACGACCCGCTCCAGATGTACCTGTCGGACATCTTCACGATCTCGACGAACCTGGCGGGCATCCCGGGCATCTCGATCCCCTGCGGGTACACGAAGGCGGGCCTGCCCATCGGGGTCCAGTTCCAGGCGGGCCACTTCGAGGAGGGAAAGCTCCTCCAGGTCGCCCATGCCTACGAGAGACATTCCGGAATCGAACGAAGGAGGCCGAAACTCTGATGGCTTACGAAACCGTCATCGGGCTGGAGGTTCACGCCCAGCTTCTGACCGACTCGAAGATATTCTGCGGCTGCTCCACCAAATTCGGGGCCGGCCCCAACGAGCACACCTGCCAGATCTGCCTGGGCATGCCCGGCGTGCTCCCCGTGCTGAACAAGAAGGTCGTGGAGTTCACCATCCGAATGGCGCTCGCCACCGGCTGCAGCATCAACGCCTACGAGAACTTCGCCCGGAAGAACTACTTCTACCCGGACCTTCCCAAGGGCTACCAGATCTCCCAGTATGCCCACCCGCTAGCCGAGCACGGCCGGATTGACATTGTGCTCGACGGCGAGAAGAAGCGGATCGGCATCACGCGGATCCACATGGAGGAGGATGCCGGCAAGCTCGTCCACGACGAGCGCAACCCCTGGAGCTACGTGGACTTCAACCGCACGGGCGTGCCCCTCATCGAGATCGTGAGCGAGCCCGACATGCGAAGCCCCGAGGAGGCCGGCGAGTACCTGCGCAGGCTCCGCGACATCCTCGTCTACCTCGAGATCTGCGACGGGAACATGGAGGAGGGATCTTTCCGCTGCGACGCCAACGTCTCCATCCGCCCGAAGGGCGAGACGGCCTTCGGCACCCGCGCGGAGCTCAAGAACATGAACTCCTTCCGCAACGTCCAGCGGGCCCTCGAGTACGAAATCAAGCGCCAGCAGTACATCCTGGAGAGCGGCGGTCAGGTCGTCCAGGAGACGCGCCTCTGGGACGACGCCCAGGGACAGAGCCACTCCATGCGCAGCAAGGAGGAGGCCCACGACTACCGCTACTTCCCCGACCCGGACCTCGTGCCCATCGTGATCTCGAACGAGTGGATCGAGGACGTCCGCAGGGCGCTCCCCGAGCTCCCGCTTCCGAAGCAGGACCGCTTCGTCGCGCAGTACGGCATCCCCGTCTATGACGCGGGCGTGCTCACCACGACGCGGGCCCTGGCCGACTTCTATGAAGAGACCGTGAAGCTCTGCGGCAAGCCCAAGATCGTCAGCAACTGGGTCATGGGCGATCTGCTTCGCTACTTGAACGAGCAGAAGCGCGACATTAAGGAAAGTCCCGTCTCTCCCGACCACGTGGCGCAGATGATCAACCTCATCGAGGACGGGACCATCAGCGGCAAGATCGCCAAGGAAGTCTTCGAGGAGATGTACAAATCGTCGAAGAAGCCCGCCGACATCGTCAGGGAGAAGGGCCTCACCCAGATCACCGACGAGGGGGCCGTCGTGAAGGCCATCGAAGAGGCCATGGCGAAAAACCAGGCGCAGCTCGCCGAGTACCGGGCCGGCAAGGATAAGCTCTTTGCCTTCTTCGTGGGCCAGGTGATGAAGCTCACCAAGGGCAAGGCCAACCCGCAGATCGTCAACGACCTGCTCAAAAAGATGCTTTCGGGGTCATGATCCGAACCATTCTCTGGGCCGACGACGCCGTCGTCCTCATCGACCAGAAGGCCCTTCCGGGGAAGGTGCGCTACCTGACCTTGACGGACTGGCGCGACGTCATCACGGCCATCAAGGATCTCACCATCCGCGGCGCCCCCGCCATCGGGGTTGCCGCGGCCATGGGCATCGCCCTGGGCACGCTCCAGCTACCCGAGACAACCGTGGGCGGGTTCCGCAAGTCCTTCGAGGATCTCTGCAAGGCCTTCGCGAAGGCGCGCCCCACGGCGCGCAACCTCTTCTGGGCCATCGAGCGGATGCAGCGCCTCTTTGCCGAGGTCCTCCCCTCGGGGATCGCCGCGGTAAAAAAGGCCCTCGTCGAAGAGGCCATCGCGATCGGCGAGGAGGACATCGAGATCAACCGCCGGATCGGCTTGAGCGGCAAGGCCTTTATCCGCGAAGGCGACAATATCCTCACCCACTGCAACGCAGGCGCCCTGGCCACGGCGGGCTACGGGACGGCCCTGGGCGTTGTCCGGGCGGCCCGCGAGGACGGAAAAAACCTGCACGTCTTCGTCGACGAGACTCGGCCCGTTCTCCAGGGGGCGAGGCTCACCTGCTGGGAGCTTCTGGAAGACCGGATCCCGGCGACTCTCATCACGGACAACATGGCAGGCTTTCTCATGGCCCAGGGCAAGGTCAACCTCGTCATCGTCGGGGCCGACCGGATCGCCGCCAACGGGGACACGGCCAACAAGATCGGGACTTACTCGCTCGCCATCCTGGCGAAAGAGCACGGCATCCCCTTCTACGTGGCGGCCCCCCTTTCCACGATCGACCGCTCGATTGCCGACGGCACGGGCATCCCCATCGAGGAGCGACACGCCGATGAGGTGAGACACCTCCACGGCGTCAGGACGGCGCCGGAGAAGGTCGGCGTCTACAACCCCGCCTTCGATGTGACCCCGCACCGCTACATCACGGCCATCATCACCGAGGCCGGTGTCGCAAAGCGGCCCTTCGGGCCTTCGATCCGACGGTTATTCAGGACCCCGGCATGACAAAACTCTTTCTTTTTGACTTCGACGGCGTTCTCGTCGACTCTCTCGGTCTGTATGAAAAATCGGTCAACGTCTGCCTCAAACGGATCGGGAAACCGCCGATCGCGAGCCGCGAGGAATTCCTCGACCTCTTCGAGGAGAACTTCTACAGCGCCATCGCGAAGCGCGGTGTCGACGTAGCAGAGTTCATGCTCGCCATCAAGGCGGTGACCCCCACCCTGGACTACAGTGTCACCAAGCCTTTCTCAGGCCTCATCCCCGTCCTGGCGGAACTGAAAAAACGCCACGGGCTGGTCATCATTTCCTCGAACTCCTCCTTTGCGATCCGGCTCATGCTCGCAAAGTTCGGCTTCGAGTCCTACTTCGACGATATCCTGGGTGCCGATTTCAACTTCAGCAAGATCGAGAAGATCCTTTACGCCATGGGGCATTACGGGACAAACGGCGGGCACACCTTTTATGTTTGCGACACGGCGGGGGATGTCCGGGAGGCCAGGGAGGCGGGAGTGAAGACCGTGGCCGTCACGTGGGGCTGGCACCCGAGGGAGCGCCTGGAGCGGGCAGGGCCCGATGCGTTCATTGAGAAGCCCGAAGACCTGCTCCGTCTGTAAAAAATCCTGACCGGCCAGGCCCGGGACAAGCTCGATTCCGAGACAGGAACTCGATGCCCCGTTGCGAGCCCCCCTTTGACAGATACCGCATCCGCTTTATATTTATTGTAAAGGGTAACTTGTAAAGCCTCGGGTCATTCAATCCGGATCTCCTTCAGAAAATGGTCGTACAGCTGTCGCAGGATCATCTCCGTCTGTCCAAAAGCCATGAGGCACGACGGCAAAGCACCGGGCCGCCGCCCCGGCAGCAGCCTTGGTTCCCGGGAATAGTCCCGGGCGCAAGAACTGTTCCTGGAAGGAGGTGTTAGCGATGTTTGCACCGAGAAGGATCCTCGTTCCGACGGATTTCACCGAAGATTCCGATCGGGCGCTGAGGGAAGCGATCGACATTGCCGCGGTCTCCCGCGGGAAGGTCTATCTGCTGCACGTAGACCAGAAGATTCCCCTGATTGCCGGGGATGCCGTCATCGATCCGACGGTGATCGATGCCGTCGAAAAGAATGACGAAGTGATCGCGCGGCAGAAGATGTTCGAGGAGATCGGGAAGGTGGCCTTGCAGACCGATGTCGAGATCGAGATCGACGAGCGCCACGGGGTGACCTTCGAGCAGATCCTGGCCTGCATGAGGGACAGGCAGATCGATCTTGTCGTCATCGAGCCGCACGCGAAGAAAGGGGTCCTGAAAAGCCTGCTGGGCGGCGTGACGGACAGGCTGCTCAGGGAAACCTCCTGCCCGATGCTCGTGCTGCCGGCCATGACCTGACCCCGCGCATCCAGCCCGCACCGGGGAAGGCTCACGGGCAGTCTTCCTCCTGCGGGTGGGTCTGCGCGCCGGGCACCCGCATCCCCGTCCCCGTCATAGGGCCCAGGAGCGCCGGAGCTTCTCCCGGCCATCGAGAAGAAGCTGGAGGTAGTCCGTCTCCAGTTCCACCATTTCAACGTCTTTTTTCCTCAGCCACTCCGACAGCCAGGCAAAGCGCAGGGCAATCACAAACTCGGGAAGCACGGCAAAACCCGAGGCGTCGAAACAGCCTGCCGTCTTCAATTCATCGAGAAACGCCATGACCAGCGGTCCCGCCAGGCTTGCGGGATCCTCCATCCCGATGCAGCCCACGACAAGGGCCGCGTCGTAGATCTCCGGCTTGTACCCCGAGAACTCCCAGTCGATGACGCCGCGGATGTCGCCGTCACCCCAGATGACATTAACGGGGTGGGCATCGCCATGACAGAAGGCGACGGGAAGGCGGTCATGGTCGGGAAATAAATGATCTTCGATGTGGTCGTAGGCCTTCAGCGCGGCAGCGGCCCGTTCGGGGTTGTGGCGGGTCATTCGGATCATGAGATCGCGGGTGAACTCCGCAATCGAAAAGGGGCGCCCCGGCTTGCCGAAGGGGATGCCCGCCGCTTTTTCCTTCATGTCGATGAGGAAGCGGGCCAGCGCCTTTCCCCGCCAGGCCTCAAGGGTGTATTCGGGGCGCTTGAGCTCCACGCCGTCTATGAAAGGAGAAACCTGCCAGAAACCGCCTGCAGCCTTTACGATGAAATCCCCGTCCCGGTTCCTGAGATAAAGATGGACTCCCGCCAGCCCCTGCCCGGCAAGATACTCGAGTGCCGCGGCAATCTCCCGTTTCCGATCGACCATCCGGGGATCGATTTTCTCGAGGACAAAACGCTTTGCGCCCGCGTCTTCGATCACTGTGCGAAACAGCGACCGCTCCGGGCTCCCCGCCAGGGCTACTTCCGGGTGCTCGCTTTTAAATTTCAATCCCCAGCAATGGAGGATGTCTGCGAGAGGGGCGCAAATCAAAAGGATCTCTCCTGGGGATTGGACTGGATAGACCGAACAGACGGAATAGACCTCTTCACCGGTTCACCCATCTCATCCACAGCGCCGCCGTCCAGCCCCAGACGGCGTTGAAGAGGATGACGAAGGCGGGTGTCCACGTACCCAGGTCGAGCCCCATCATCCCCTTTCCCAGCCGCAGGGGAAAGATCACGAAGAGCATGACCAGGGTCGGGCCGATGCTGAAGAAAAGCCCCCGGAGAAAGGGGTTTCTCTCCCAGAGGGGGACAACGAACAGAAGCCCCCAGATCCCTCCCCAGACAATCCGCGGGTAGATCCATGCAGGGGTCAGGGGGGCGGCAAGGCTTACCCCGAGGGCCGCCGTGAGGCCGTACTTCACGGCGAGCCAGACAAAGAGGCCGTTGGCGAGTCCGCCCAGCGCCCCGGCGCTGAAGGCGAGAGTCAGGGTTCTGGCAAATTTTCTCATATCCGCTCCCTGGAGGGGTCTTTCTTGTGTCGCTTCGTGACGGGCCTTGTCCGCAGGAGGATGCACGTCGCCCCGGCGCCGCCGTCGCAGAGCCTCGCGCTCGAGTAGGCGATGACCCACTTTCGCCAGGGCCCGCGGGTGAGCCACTCGGTCAGTCTGGCCTTCAGGACGGGCTCCCCCTGCGAGGAGAGGCCCCGGCCGTGGATGACGAGCAGCGAGCGCCGGTTGCGGATGACCGATTCCCGCAGGAAATCCTCGAAGGCGATGCGGGCCTGCTCGGCGCCGAGGCCGTGAAGGTCGATGTGGGCCTGGATGGAGAACTCGCCCCGGTGCAGCCGTTCGGCCATCTTCGGGTCCACCCGGTATCCCGTCCCTTCGATGTACTCGGGGGTGTCGGCGACGACGAATCCCCGGCCGGAGGCAATGAGCGCCTTCATCCCTTCCAGCGCCTCCTCGCCGCCGCTCTTCGGCGGCAGGCATGCAGGGGAAGGGATCCCCTTGCCCTCTTCCCGGATCGAGCCTGTCAGGGGGCGGGTGCCCTCCATGGCCTGGAGGAAGAACTGCCTGTCTGCTTTCGGGTCATGGGCAGCAGGCTGAACGACCGGCTTTTCGGGCGCCTCCCGCTTTTCCGGGGGCTTTTCCTTGAAGCGGGATTTCAGTTTCTTGAAAGGGTTGTGACCGAGGGGCGATCGGGTTGAATCCATAATCCTCACCACTGGCCCGAGGCCATTATCCGAATCACAGATCGTAGAGTTTCTCGTCGACCGTCGGCTTTTTGTCCTTCTTCCCCGCGGCGGCCTTTTTCGCCATCACGAACAGCTCATCCTCGCCGATGCTGTCGCCCATCTCCTCTTCGATCTTTTCGGGGTCTTCCCCTTTTTCCATTCGAGCAAGTGCCTCCTCCATCTTCGGCCCGAGGGAGAGCCCCGTAACATCGGTGAGCTTCCGCATCAGCCGGGCCGCCTGGCGGGGGTCGTTTTCGTCGATCCCCCCGGCTTCACCGGCGAGCATCTCCATGGCCTTTTCCATCTTCGACTCGTCGAAACCGGGCATCTCTTCGGGCGCGGCGCCCTCGTTTCTCTGCGAGATTTTGGCGAACACGGACATTCGGCGCTGAAGTTTCACCTTTTTACAGCGGGGGCAGGAGGGGATTTTCTCCGTGTTGACGCTCCGGGAGAAGAAATTGTAGAGGGTGTTGCACTTTCGGCAGTAGAACTCGTAGATGGGCATGCGTTCCTACCTTTGCAGCCAGTTTTGTCCCATTGTATCGATTAGCGGATCAAAATCAAGAGGCTGTCGCACGAACGACCGTTGAAAAAGGGCCGCCTGCTGCGTTGCCCTCCGGCCTCGTCGCTCAACGTACGAAAAGTAGGCCTCGCTCCTCGCCCTGTCGGGCGCCTTGCATCCGACCCTTTTTGAACGGTCGGATCAACTACAAACACAAACGTCGCAAAGCGCTTTTGAGCCGGCAAAATTGCTCCCAACGCATCCATGTGGAACAGCTTTCCAAATCATTTTTCATGGATGATGAGCACTGTCCATGGCCTGCAGGCGCTCGACCCGCTCGGCAAGCGGCGGGTGGGAGTAGTAGAAGGCCACGTAGGTCGGGTGCGGGTGGAGGTTGGCCAGGTTCTCCTTTGCCAGGCGTTTCAGGGCCTGCGCCAGGAAGCGGGTCGAGCCGACAAGCCCCAGCACGTAGCGGTCCGCGTCCTTCTCGTACTTTCGCGAGATGGCGGCACCGAGGGGCGTGAGGAAGAAGGCCGCCGGTTTCAGCACGATGGCCGCAAGCAGCAGCCCGGCATAGGGCAGGGGCCCCGAAAACCCGAAGGTCTCATAGAGCACCGGCCAGTTCATGAGGCGGAAGACCAGGTAGAAACCCGCGAGGGCGACGACCTCCATGAGGATGAGCTGCTTCAGGATGTGGCGCAGCTTCCAGTGGCCGATCTCGTGGGCGAGCACGGCCACGATCTCGTCGTGGCTGTGGGTGGCGATGAGCGTGTCGAAAAGCACGATCCGCTTCGATCGGCCAAGCCCCGTGAAGTAGGCATTGGAGTGGCGGCTGCGCTTGCCGGCGTCGACCTCGAAAATCCCCTCGGCCTTCAGGCCCGCTTTGGCCCCCATGGCCATGATGCGCTCCCGAAGGGCTTCGTCCTTGACGGGTACGTACTTGTTGAACAGCGGGGCGATCACCAGGGGGTAGAGCCAGATCATGAGCATCTGGAAGAGGGCGAAGAACACCCAGGCGGCAAACCACCACGACTTCGGCAGCCAGTGGACGAGCGCAAAGAACGGGATGAAGAGCAGGGCCATCAGGATGACGGAGACGGCCAGGGACTTGACGAGATCGATGAGCCAGAGCTGCGGCGTGATGGTGCTGAAGCCGTATTTCTTCTCGATGACGAAGGTGCTGTAGAGGCTGAAGGGGATGTCGAGCAGAACGCTTGCCGCGTAGAGAAAGCCGAAAAAGAGCGTGCCGGACCAGACGGCATGGAAGTTCCACGACTCGATGGCGCCGCAAAGCCAGGGGAGCACTACGCCCGCCAGCACGGCCAGGAGGATGGCATCGTCGGCGAGAGACTCCAGGGACTGGAATCGCGATGACTCGACCGTGTAATCCCGCATGCGGGCAAGGGTCGCACCATCGACCTCCTCCCGGAAGGCTTCGGGAACGATGTGGCCGTGCTCGCGCAGGTGGGCGATATTCATCCGGGCAAGCCCGTACCGGGTGAGGGCGGCGGCGGCAAAGAGGACGATGAAGCCCGCGAAGAGGGCGTTGAGCTGGATCATGCCGTTTGGTTCCTGGATCAAGTCGATGGGAAGTTTTCCCGGTAGAGCTCCGCGAAGCCATCCTTGCCGCCGGCCAACATGAGGGTGAGCGGCATGGCCTTGCGGGCCTGGGCCAGCATCTTCTCCGTGAGGTGCCGGATGTCCCACTGGGCGTGGCGGTCGGCCCGCAGACGGGCGATGTGGTAGAGCTCCCGGGCATTCATCTTCATGAGGACCCGCTTGCGGTGGGCGTTGGTGAGGATGTAGGGGGCCGCCAGGGGCACGGCCCGCCGGATCGTCTCGAAGGTCTCCTCCGTGCGGGCCATCATCTCGCGGAAGGGCCCTTCCATGCCGATGTCGGCAATCGACGGCGGCACCGTCACATCGAGGGCCGGGTCGTAGTCCTGTGTCACGAGCGTGGCCATCCGGTGGCGCTTGAGCTGGGCAAAGCACGAGGCGCTCACGACGAGGTCGAACTGCAGATCCACGTTCTCGAACTCCCGCAACGGCGTGTCCCAGGCCTTCATGCAGCGGAAAGAGGCCTTGAAGAGGGCTTCCCGGTCGCCGGGGGCCATGGAGGCGGCAATTCCCTGGCACTCTGCGAGGGGGAGGCGGGATGCGGCATGAAGGAGCGCGGCGGCGATGCGGGTATCGGCATCGGGTGTTGCCCAGGCGAGACGGACCTCTTCGGGCGGGCGGGTGGCAGGGCGGATCCCGGCCTTGCCGATGATCGTCCCGGCGATCTCGCGGAGATTGTCCCGTGTCAGGCAGTCGTATTCCGTGGCTTCCGTGTAGCGGACCAGCGAAGGCGCAATTTCCTTTGTGGCATCGTAGAGCTTCCGGCTGTACTCCCTGGCCTCGTCGAGCGGGCAGGCGGCAAGCCGCCGGAGCATGAGCTCGAGGTTGCGCGTGTTGAGCGTCATCCCGAGCTGGGCCTCCGTGGCCAGGCAGAGCACGTAGCGCGCATCCTCCTTGGCCCAGCCTTCCAGCATGGAGCGGTTGGCCGGTGAGGCGGCAAGCTCTTGGTTTTGATCGAGGACCCAGGGCAGCAGGCCCTCGTAGAGCCTGTGGTAGAAGGCATTCTGGGCCTTCACGGTCCGGGTGAAGCTCTCCGCGAGGCCGGCATCCCTGATCTCCCGGGGGAGGACGAAGTCGTCCTGCAGGAGCACGTAGCGCTGCGACTTCTCCGTGTACGAGCAAAGGCGGAACTTCTCGATCTCCTCGACGAGCAGGCGCGAGACCCCCAGCACGTCGATGTTGAAGACGGCGTGCTCGGCAATCGAGCTGTGCCCCATGTCGAAGACGATCGCCTGGTTCGAGCGCCGCGCCTTCTCCACTTCCTTGCGGGCAGCAGCCCTCAGTTCGTTGACGGGCGCCGGGTTGCGGCTGATGCGGGCGTAGGCCGCCGAGACGGTTTCCGGCGTGAAATGCTTTGCTTCAGGGTTGGCGGCCTGGAATTCCTGAATCGTCTCGTAGTCGAGATTGAAACCGGCAAGGATGATTTTCAAGTGATGCGTTCCCTCCTGTTGCAGGCGAAATTTATAACAGGATTTCCGGCACCGGTCAAACCGCTTTTCTCTGCCCGAAAACACCGGCCGGCAGGCCGCTGGCGGGCCTTTCGGGGCTTCCGGTAAATTTTGGGGTAGCGTTTTGAGCAAAATGTGTTAAATAAATACGACGAATTCAAGGCGCGCTGCTTGCATGGCGAATCAGGGCAAAGGCTCTGTTTGAAAATAAGCGGGTATACGTACACCGATGGACCCATCCATTCTTCTTCACAGCTTCCGGATCCAGGATTTTTTTGACATCCTTCTGATCACCTTCATGATCTACGGTCTCCTGGTCTGGTTCAGGGACGCCGCCTCGCGGTTTGTCCTCGTGGGGATCGGTATCCTCGGCATCATCTACTACCTGGCCCGCTCGTTCCAGCTCTACCTGTCGGCGGCGGTGCTCCAGGGATTTTTCGCCGTCATCCTCCTGGCCATGGTGATCATTTTCCAGGAGGAGTTCCGGCGGTTCTTCGAGCGAATCGCCACCTGGGGCCGCTTCCGCAAAAGCGGCCGCGTCTCCACGCTCCACGCGGAGGTGGAGATCATCGTCCAGTCCGCGGCGAACCTGGCCCGCCAGCACATGGGCGCCCTGATTGTCATCCAGGGCCAGGACCCCCTTGACCGGCATCTGTCCGGCGGCTACCCCCTGGACGGGGTGCTCAGCCAGCCTCTGCTCGAGAGCATCTTCGACCCCCACTCCATCGGTCACGACGGGGCCGTCGTTATCGATCGCGGGAGGCTCGTCAGCTTCGGCTGCCACCTGCCCCTCTCGACCAGTGTGGAGAGGATCGGCAACCTCGGCCTGCGCCACACGGCGGCCCTTGGACTTTCGGAGCGCACCGATGCCACCTGCATCGTCGTTTCCGAGGAGCGGGGCACGATCTCCGTGGCCTTCGGGGGACGGATCGAAGTCCTGAAGAACCCCACCGAGCTCAGCATGATCCTCGAGCGCCTCTACGGGAAGAAAATGCCGAAAGGCAAGACAGACCACATCCTGGGCTGGTTCCGGCGCAATCCCCTGGAAAAGGCGACGGCCATCCTCCTTGCCTCCATCCTGTGGGTTGCCTTCGGATATCAGAAAGATCTCGTCCGGCGCGACTTCACCCTCCCTATCGAGTACAGAAACCTCTCGCCCCAGTGGGTCATCGAGGGGACGAAGATCACCGAGGCGAAAGGCACCCTGTCGGGGCCCGAACAGGCCTTCAACCTCCTGAACCCATCGAGCCTGAGGATTTCTGTCGATCTGGCGGGCGTAAGGGAAGGAAGGCAGGAGATCGAGCTGACCAACGACATGATCAGGACGCCGGCCAACATCTCCGTGGTGAGCGTGACGCCCAGCCGCATCATTGTAAATGCCTCCAGGTTGCGCTCCGCGGTTCTGCCCGTGGATGTGCGCACGGAAGGAGCCTTGCCTCCCGGGGTAATCCTGCAGCGCATCGAGACAAAACCGACCCACGTCTCGGTGCTCCTGCCGAAACGGTTCATCGGGACGGACCTGCAGATCTCTACGGAGCCCGTCGACTTGAGAAAAGTAACGGCCACCACCACCCTTACGGCCAAGCTGATCACCCCGCCCGAGGTGTCTTTCGAGGGAGGCAAGCCCCTGAACGTCGAAGTGACGATCCGTGTGAAGCCAAAAGGGGCTCCGGCCAAGGGTGCGGAATAGCCGCTGACGCGGAGCCTCAAGCCACAAGCCAAAGCCGCAAGGCTGCAAATCCCCCTCTTTCCCCCTTTTACAAAGGGGGAGGAAGGGGGATTTTCATATTTCAACGTTGCAGTTTCGAGAGCTGCAACAATCGTCTATTTTAATAGCAGCGGAGTGAAACACATGCCTGAACTTCCCGAGGTCGAGACCCTTTGCCGCCAGTTGCGCGAGGTGATCGTGGACCGCCAGGTTCTGTCATCCCGTGTCATCGACCTGAAACTGGAGCACCTTCCGCCGCTTGCGGGAAAGACCGTTCGGTCGGTGTCCCGTCATGGAAAGAAGATGGTCTGGACGCTTTCGGACGGGATGTGCCTCGTCTTCCAGCTCCGCATGACGGGACGCTTCTTCTGGCTGGAGAAAGACGAAATCCCGCCCCATGCGAGACTGGAACTTACATTCAGGGGCGGCCGCCTCGTTCTCTCCGACCCCAGGCGCTTTGCCACGGTTGAGCTCTGCAGCCCTCCGGTGCCGAGCCCCGTGCCCGACGGCCTCGATAAGCTCGACCCGCGGCGCCTCGCCGAGGCGGCCCGCAGGAGGCGGCTTCCCGTAAAATCTTTCCTCATGGACCAAAAGGCCGTGGCCGGGATCGGGAACATCTACGCAAGCGAGATCCTCCACAAAGCGGGCATCGATCCGATGCGCCCTGCCGGCAGTCTGACACCATCCGAGTGGAAAAAGATTGCGGCGCTGTCGACGCGCATTCTGGAGAAGGCCGTCAAATCCCGGGGAACGTCGATCTCCGACTGGCGGGACCTCTACGCCGGCCACGGGGAGTACCAGCGTCAACTGCGGGTCTACGGCAGGAAAGGGGAGCCTTGCGTAAAGTGCCGGTGCGCGATTCAGCGGATTGTGATTGCCGGCCGCAGCACGTTCTACTGTCCGAGATGTCAGTCGTGATCGATCACCGGCTATGTTTATTCCACCCTGCTGCCACCGAGGTAACAGGTGACAGGTAACAGGTGGCAGGCAAAGAGGGAAGAAAGACCTGTTACCTGCTACCTGTAACCTGACACCTTGTACTTAACGTGCGTTTCGGGTATAAGTTCTTGTCGGAAAACGATGGGTTCACCTGCTGGGTTCACTCGGACATCTCCGATAGGTTCTCGACCCCAACCTTCACCTGATTTTTTCTGGAAAGGATACCGGCTATGAAAAAATACGAATGCACTGTTTGCGGTTACATCTACGATCCCGAGGAAGGGGACTCCGGTGGCGGGATCAAGGCGGGTACGGCCTTCGAGAAGCTTCCCGAAGACTGGGTCTGCCCGATTTGCGGGGCGGCTAAAAGCGAGTTCAACCCTGTGGATTGACAGGCGGGTGACCGGGGGCGCATCCCGCCAGGGTGCGCAATCATGTAAGGGTTTTTCCTTACCGGGGCGCTTCGCGAAGCGGGTCAGAGCGTCAAAAACGCCCATCTGCGGCGTTTCCCTCGTCCTTCGTCGGTCAACGTACGCCAAGTACGCCTCCCTCCTCAGGACTTCGGGGGCCTTGCATCTGGGCATTTTTGACCCGCCTGGTACAGGGCCCGTTACCGGTCCCTGCAGGATGGAAGCATGATTGAGATCGACGGCTCCATGCACTCGGGAAGCGGCACGGTGCTCCCTTGCGCCGTCGGCCTGGCCGCGCTTCAGGGGGCGCCCTGCGCGTCCGTCCCATCCACCTTCACTCCCGTCCCCCAATGACCGAACGTCGCTGTCGGGAAATAACGTAAAGTGATCCAGGGATGAGCGAACGGGAAAGAGACAACAGGCCGGGCGGCCACATCGGCCGCAGGCTCCGGGAGAGCCTCGAGCGGGCAAGCGACGTCGTCGTCATCGAGCAAGACCAGACGATGTCCGCGCGGCCCTTTGCTGCCGCCTGGGTCGAAACCCGGGAGTACCACGAGGCCCAGCGGCTCAAGAGCGAGTTGCTGCGCAGATACCGGGGCAAGGCCCTGGAAGATGTCCTGCCCGGTGAAGAGGTGCGAACGGCCCGCGGGGTCTGCTACCGCCTCGTGAGCCGCGACGCGAGCCGTCTGCGGACTGTCGATCCCGCCGAGGCCGGCCGCCGCATCCTCTCGGATCTCAAGCTCCTCTACGGCGTGGGCGAGGTCACCGAGGCGGCCATGAAGCGCCAGGGCGTCGGGACGATCGCCGATCTGGCCGATCACCCCCGCTTCGGCGGGCAGGCCCGGAGTATCCTGAAAATGGTGGAGGAAGGCGACTCGGCCGGTCTTGTCGAGTGGATCGGCCGGGGGTTCCAGAAATCCCACCCGCTGGCCCTCTTCTCGTCGGGTTTCCACCGCGACGAGGATTTCATCCTCATCGACATCGAGACCCTCGGCATGTTCCAGCGGCCCATCATCCTGCTGGGGCTTGCCCGGGTTAACGGTGCCGAGATCCGCGTGGAGCAGTACCTCCTGCGCCGCATCGACGAGGAGCCGGCGGCACTGGCGGGTCTGCTTGCCCACCTGAGCGGCCGAAGGGCCTTCGTCACCTACAACGGGCGCACCTTCGATATCCCCTACATCCGCGAACGGCTGGCCTACTACGGCATTCGCGCCAACCTCGAGGGGCCCCACTTCGACGTCCTTCACTTCTCGCGCCGCGCCTGGCGCGACTGCGTGCCCGACTGCAAGCTGACGACACTCGAGCGGTGCTTTCTCGGTATCGAAAGGGAAGACGACGTGCCGAGCGCGCTGGTGCCCGAGTTCTACGAGAGCTACATGCGGACCGGAAATCCCGGACCGCTGGTCCCTATCGTCGAGCACAACCGCCGCGACCTGCTCACGCTGGCAAGCCTTTTTTCGAAACTCCACGAGGAGTGGCAGCCGTGATCGAGACCGCCCTGGAATCGCTGAAGAGGAGTCCCCGCTTCCGGGACCGAATCGCGCACATCGAGGTCCTGCCGCCCCGGGAGCCCCAGTTCGGCGAGCTGGGGGCGCCGCTCTCCGCCGGCATCTCTCACTACCTGAACTCCCGGCACATCCGTCTCTACAGTCACCAGTGCCAGGCCGTCGAGGCCCTGCGGGCGGGACGCAACGTCATCCTCTGCACCCCCACCGCGTCGGGGAAGACCCTCGGCTTTGACCTGCCCGTCTTCGAGACCCTCGAGAACGACCGGCAGGCCACGGCCCTGTTCGTCTACCCCACCAAGGCCCTGTCGAACGACCAGCTCAAGGTCTTCAAGGACATGGAGCGCTCCACGGGCATCCGGGCCGATGCGGCCGTCTACGACGGCGACACGCCGGTTTCGCGCCGCGGCAGAATCCGCGAGATGTCGAGGATCATCGTCACAAACCCCCACGAGCTTCACCACGTGCTGCCCTGGCACTCGAAGTGGGAGCGCTTTTTCCGCAACCTTCGCTACGTCGTCTTCGACGAGGCCCACCGCTACAGGGGGGTCTTCGGGTCCAACGTGGCCTTCGTCATCCGCAGGCTGCGCCGCATCGCCCGCTTCTACGGCGCTTCGCCCCGGTTCGTTCTTTCGACGGCGACGCTCGCCAACCCGCAGGAGTTCGGCGAAAAGCTCGTCGGCCTGCCCTTCGACGTCATCTCCGAGGACGGCTCGCCCCGCGGCGGAAAGACCTTCCTCTTCTACAACCCCTTTTTCGACGGGGCAGGCACCCTCTCACCGCATCAGGAGACGAGGGACCTCTTTCTCTATTTCGTGAAACGGGGCCTGCAGACGCTGTGCTTTACGGCATCGAGACGAATGGCTGAGCTCATTGCCCTGTGGTCGAAGGAAGCGATGGCGGCAGGGTCGGCGCTTTCCGGGCAGATCGCCGCCTACCGGGCGGGCTACCTTCCCAAGGAGCGCCGCCTGATCGAGGACGGGCTCAAGCGGGGCCTCCTCACGGGGGTCACCTCGACAAACGCCCTGGAGGTGGGCATCGACATCGGATCGCTCGACTGCGTGATCATCTCGGGCTACCCGGGGACGGTGCTTGCCACCTGGCAGCAGGCGGGCCGCTCGGGGCGCCGCAACCGAGATGCACTGGCGGTGCTTGTAGCCTTCCAGAACCCGCTGGATCAGTACCTGATGAAACACCCCGAGTCCTTCTTCGGCAAGCCCCACGAGCAGGCCATCATCGACCTTGCCAACCCCTACATCCTCTCGGGGCAGCTGCTGTGCGCCGTGGCGGAGATGCCTTTCGACGCGCGCAGCGAAGAGATCTTCCCGGCGGTGCAGGCCGGCGAGATGCTCGACGAGCTTGCCGCCGAGGGCCTCGTGAAGGAAACGCCCCACGGCTGGGTCTACACGGGGCGGGGAAGGCCCGTGGAGGCCGTCGGCCTCGACCACATCGCCCGGGACGCCTACCGCATCACCTGCGACGGGGCGCTCCTCGAGACGATAGACACAAGCCAGGCCTACCGGGAGGCCCACATGGGCGCCGTGCTGCTGCACCAGGGGGAGACCCACGTGGTGAGGCGCTTCGACGTGGAAAACCATCTCGTCGAGGTGGAGCGCAAGGACGTGGACTACTACACCCAGGCCATAAAGGCCGTCGATCTCGAGATCCTCGGCACGAGTTCTACGCGCAGGCTCGGGCAGTTGGCCGTCCACCTGGGCGATCTCGAGGTCACCGAACTGACGATGGGCTACAAGATAATACAAAACGACCAGGTGGTGGCCCGCGAGGAGATGGACCTGCCGCCGCTTCGCTTCCGGACGACGGGGCTGTGGTTCACGATACCCAACGAGCTAAGGAGGGCCCTCTACGACCGAAACCTCAATTTCGGCGGGGCGCTCCATGCCCTCGAGCACGCCATGATCGCCATCCTGCCCCTCGAGGTCATGTGCGACCGCTGGGACATCGGCGGCCTCTCCACACCCGGGCACCCCGGTACGGGCGAGCCCACCATCTTTCTTTACGACGGCTACGAGGGCGGGATCGGGCTCACGGAAAAGGCGCAGGGCCTTATGGAGCGCGTCACGCGCCTGACCCTCGAGCTCATCCGCGACTGCCCCTGCGAGACGGGCTGCCCCGCCTGCATCCTCTCGCCCAAGTGCGGAAATGACAACCGTCCCATGGACAAGCAGGGGGCGCTTCTGCTGCTGGAGGGGATGCTGGAGAATATGAAGGTGACAGGAGGCAGGTAACAGGTGACCCGTGAAGGGGAGAGGGGCGAGGGTAGAGGGGTGAGGCGAAAAGGAGTGTCATTGCGAGGAGGCCGAGAGGCCTACGCGGCAATCTAGGGCAGCAAGCCTTAACCTGCCGCGGCGTGAGAATTGGAGAAGTACAATGGAAATCAAATCACCCATTGAGACGATCAAGCAAAGAATCTCCTGCCGGACATACGACGGCATGCCCCTTGACGACCGCAAAAAGGAGCAGTTGCGGGCCTTTTTCCGGGAGAACACCCGGGGGCCCTTCGGGAATCCGCTGCGATTCGAGCTGATCGATCTGACGGAAGCGGAGCGGGCGGAGCTGAAATCGCTCGGCACCTACGGGGTGATCAAGGGGGCTTCCCTCTTCATCGCCGGCGCCGTGAAGAAGGGCGCCCGCGCTATGGAGGATTACGGCTTCGGCATGGAGCAAAACATCCTCTTTGCCACATCGCTGGGCCTCGGGACCTGCTGGCTGGGCGGGACGCTCAACCGCGCGGGCTTTGCCCGGAAGATCGCGTTGACGCCTGATGAACAGATGCCCGCCATCAGCCCAGTCGGCTGCCCGGCCGGGAAGAGATCACTGACGGACCGGGCCTTCCGGTTCATGGCGAAGTCGGACAAACGAAAGCCCTGGCAGGATCTTTTCTTCGACGGCAGTCCGGACACACCGCTCTCGAGGGAGCTTGCCGGGCCCCTCGGTGAGGTTCTCGAGGCGGTGCGGATCGGCCCTTCGGCCTCGAACCGCCAGCCCTGGCGCATCGTCCGCGATAGCGCTGCTTTTCACTTTTTCCTTGCGCGCACGCCGGGCTACGACAAGATGTTGGGCGAGATCCGCCTGCAGGAGGTCGACATGGGGATCGCCCTGTGTCACTTCGAACTCGCGGCGGGCGAGCTAGGGGTCCGAGGAAGCTGGAGGGAGGCAAAACCATCCTTCGACGCAGGGACGATGGAGTATGTCGTGAGCCGCGTTGCCGGATAGTTGCGGGTGGTCAGCCATCGGTGAAAAGACGGGGACGAGCCACCAAAATGTTCCCCGGATCTTTATTCCATACAGAAACGCAAACAACCACGGTCACACATGACCCAAGGAGAAGCCGCCATGAAGAAAGCCATGTTCTGCCGGTACCTGTGCATTGTATTGGCCTCCCTGGCCGTTGTGCTTGCGCCGATGCATGAAGCGCAGGCCTGCACCCGGGCTGTCTACCTCGGCCCGGACGATACGATTATCACCGTGAGGAGCATGGACTGGAAAGGAGACACGGCAACCAACCTTTGGGCGTTCCCGCGCGGCCTGAACCGCGACGGCGCCGCCGGGCCGAACTCCATTCGCTGGACTTCGAAATACGGCAGCCTGGTGGCGTCCGGATGGGACGCTGGCTCGGCGGACGGCATGAACGAGAAGGGCCTGGTCGCCAACATGCTCTATCTGGTTGAATCCGAATATGTCACGCCTGCCGACAATGACAGGCGAAAACCTCTGTCCATTGCCGCATGGGCGCAATATGTGCTGGACAACTACGCCACGGTCGCGGAGGCGGTGGAGGCTTTGCGTCGAGAACCGTTTTATGTCGTTCCGACAATGACACCGGACGGACAGCCCGGACAGTTGCACCTGTCGATTTCCGATGCCACAGGCGACTCGGCGATCTTCCAATACCTTGACGGACGGCTGGTTATTCACCATGGCCGGGAATATCAGGTGATGACGAACTCGCCGACCTTTGATCGACAGCTTGCCCTCAACGCCTACTGGAAGGAGATCGGCGGGACGACGATGCTGCCGGGCACCAATCGCTCGGCCGATCGGTTCGTCCGGGCCTCGTTCTACATCAATGCGATTCCGAAGACGTCCGATAACGCTGAAGCTGTCGCCAGCGCCTTTTCGGTGATTCGAAATGTGTCGGTGCCTTTGGGGATCACCACGCCCGGACAGCCCAACATTTCATCGACGATCTGGCGCACGGTGTCGGATCACAAAAACAAGCGCTATTTCTATGAATCCGCTCGCAGCCCGAACGTGTTCTGGGTGAACATGGCCGACATGGATTTCGCCGCGGGCAAGCCGACGAAGAAGCTCACGCTGACCGGCGGCGCCATCTTTGCCGGCAATACCGCTGCTCAGTTCCAGCCTGCCGAACCCTTCAAGTTTCTTCCTGCAACGGTGAAGTAGCAGAGGAATGTGGATGCCGGCCGGGCCGGCGATAAAAGGGGATCGGAAACCGAATATGAGAAACGGACGCGTCGCGGCAGCGCTTGGCTCTGTGCTGCTTCTGATATTGATTGTTTCCGGGTGTGCGGCCAACAATCCGAAAGGGGTTTACCGCGCACATTACGGCGCCGAGCCGTCAGAGGGCGAGCTTGCCACCCTCGAGATGGGGGCGGCCCACGAGATCGTCATTGATGACCGATATTACGTCTCCGGGGGAAAATACGGCACGGTGAAGTTGCCTGCGGGAGCCCACCGGATCTGGTGGGCCACGGGGTTCGGGGTCAGCGTCATGGTGGAGCCGTCGGGATACGCCGCTTTCGGAATCGTCTCGGACGTATCCCTCGAGGCGGGACACACCTACAAACTTTGTGCGGACAGGACCACCGGGCAGGGCTACAGGGTCTATCACTGGATCGAGGACAGAACAACGGGCAGGATCGTGTTCGGGGAGAAGAAGCCGTGAAGTCTCTGCGGATGGCTGAAACGGGCATACAGAAGAAGCCGGGAAACTGGATTCGCTGCGGGTGGATGCTGGTCCTGCTCACGTTGTTTGCCGGCTGTGTTCATGTGCCCGTGTCCTCTGACATCGTCGTCAACGATCGGCTCGAGGCCTTATCGCCTCTCGAGCCGGGCGACCTAGTGGTAGTGTACGGGGAGAATGCAGCCCCTCCCGAGCAGAATGCCGCCGTTACCTATTTCACAGCCGGATGCCAGAGCGCCTTCCACGGGAATACCCTCGGCGAGCTGGCCAAGACGATATTGAAAGTGAACCCTCAGCCGGGTCGGTTTGCGGTCCGGTACGCGAAGAAGCTTCAGAAGGAAGAGGGCGCCGGTCCTTCGGCAGAGGGACCCGGGTCAGTGCCGGCCCTTCCGGATCTATCGCAGGACAAGTTCTCTGCGGGCCGCCCCCGATATGCGGTCCACGTCAGGGAGCAGTTCGAGGCCAATGTTCACGTGCCCCTCTACGTGAGCCCCTTCGGAGTTGCTTCCTGCAGCAACAAGACGGTTCTGGAAGCCCGGGTGTGGGATCTGCCGGCGGAGAGATTTCTCGGCTCGTTCACGGTAACGGCGGAGGGCGAGTTCACCGTCGTCGCCTACATGCTCCACATGGTCGTTTCTCCTGACACGCAAAAAGATGCCATGGAGAAACTTGCGCGGGAGATCGTGGCAAGGCTGACAGGGCTGAACCCGCTGGAAAACAAGGAAGATTAGCCCCGGTGGCCGGTCGTCCGTTCAACAAGGAGTTCATCGCCATGCAGATGCGACGAGTGACATGGGTCCTGGTGATAGTCCTGTGCAGCCTGCCCGTAGCGGCATGGGCGGCAGGGAGCGATCTTTCCCAACTGGTCGGCAAAGCCGATCACATGGTTGTGCTGCGCCATGCCCGGGCGCCGGGTACGGGCGATCCGCCGAATTTCCGGCTGGGGGATTGCTCCACGCAGCGCAACCTGTCGCCGGAAGGCAGGGAGCAGTCGGCGCGGATCGGGGCGCGTCTGCGGGCAGCGGGACTGGCAAGCACGACGGTGCACAGCAGCCAGTGGTGCCGCTGCCTGGAAACGGCACGTAATCTCGCGGTCGGTCCCGTCGTCGAGCTTCCTGCGTTGAACTCCTTTTTCTCGTTTCCCGGGAGGGAAAGCGACCAGACGCGGGCGCTGCGGGCATGGATTGCCTCGGCCGACCTGAGCCGGCCCGTCGTGCTCGTGACCCACCAGGTGAACATCACGGCCCTGACGGGTATCTTCCCCGCCGAGGGCGAGATCCTGATCCTGCGCCGCGATCGAGATAATCTGACCGTCGTTGCGCGCTTTCCGGACAGCGGGCGGAAATAAGCATCCAACACTATGCGATTCCGGCCCCATTCCTCCTCCTCCTCCGCTTACACGCCCTCATAACCTTTACCCGAGGTCCAATTCGGGTATTTGGAACCCCATTGTCAGGGTACCCACGATATGAAATCCCTTTTGCGTGGCGTATGATTACCCATAGTGTAGGGAGAATGTGTGCCATGAAACTTCTGGTCGTGGATGACAATCCGGATATTCTTCAGCTTTTGTCTTCAATGATAACCCTTTTCGGTCATGGGGTCGATGAAGCAGGCGATGGGCTCGAGGCCATCAGGCTTCTCCAGAAAGGCCGATACGACGTTGTCGTGACAGACGCCGACATGCCGCGGGTTGACGGGGTACAACTCTGCAAGTTCTTGAAAGCGCAGCTTCCGGACATTCATGTCATTGGTATGAGCGGAAACCTGTCCGCCCTGAAAGATCTGGAAGAGGCAGGCGCCGACATCTGTCTTCCCAAGCCTTTTGGGCTTGATGAATTCCAGTCGGCAATAGAGAACCGATTTCATGCGCCCTCGTCCCGGAAGGTCTTCGCTGCGAGCAGCCTGGATTTGGCCGGCTGAGAGTCCATTGCGTTGAGGAACGTGAAGGAAATACGGCTGAGGCACCTTTAAAGGCAGACAAAAACCATGAAAAGACAACTCCCGGCGGCCGTGAACATGATTGCCGAGCTCGTTTTTCTTGTCTCGGTCATGATGATCATCTTCGGCGCCTTCTTCGGCATGTTTGGCAGTCACCCGTCACTTGCAATCATCTCAGTGATCGTTTTCTGTCTTTCGATATTCTCCTGGGCCTATTTCCAGGACACGTGATCAATAAAACCCGGGGAAGTGATCGCGGTCATGCAATATAGAGCAACCTCATCCATCAGGGAAATCGTCCGGCTCACCGTCATCGCCACACTGGCGCTGTTCTTCATCGCGGAGACCATGCTTGCACAGGATGTGATGGTTGTCCGCCCCGTCGTCGCCGTTATTTCCGGCATTGCCGTTATCTTGTGGTACTGGGGTCAGAATCGCTGAGTCCCGGACAGAAAAAAACCCCACAAAGGTGTTGATTCAATTACAACAAGCACCCCGTAAAATCCCCAGCTGCAATCAGTTGGGGATTTTCGCTATTAGAAAGATATCTCCAAGCCAAAAAATTCTCTCACAGATTAGTTCTTTCAGCACACCAACGTATCCCTTAAATCTGGCTTTTGGGATTTCTCCGAGAATGATCCATTTCAGGCGCAAATCTTCGGTATGCGCGTGAAATGGACCCATTTTTGCGTAGCCCACTATATCCTTGACCCCTTCAGTAATCAGGGGCATATTCACTCAAAACGTCCCCGTGCGAATACCCAATCAAGCCAACCATTTCCCCCATTGCCTTCCGGAGTGACACATGCCTGGGCGCAACCGGAAGCTGCCCATGTGACGGTACGGGATCAAGGGCATCAAGCAAGGGGGGATACAACAAGATCAAAGATATAATCCCTGTAAGATGATGCGAGTGATTTGATCTGGAGGGAAGCCATGGACAAAGACCGGTTGTTCGATGCGGAGGGAATGTCCCGACGAAGATTCCTCTCAGTGATGGGAGCTGCGGGCGTCACCCTTGCAGGGTATGCGTTTGTTGCGAACGCGGCCTCTGATGCCGAGCTCACTACGGTCAAAGAGATAAAGCATGGCGAGGACGTCTTCGCGTACATCAGTAGAGTCAAGGGAAGCTTTGACCAGACCCTCTATCAGAAGGTGATAGGGGCTGCAAATGCCTTCAAGGAGGGAGACCTGACTATCGGGGTCGGGGCCGATGATGAAGCAACACGGAAAAATGCCCAGGCCCTTCTGGCAAACACTAAGATCAAAGATCTCTACGAGCACCCTCTGTTGGAGGACAACCTGCAAAAATTGATCTGGCTGACCACCGACCAAGCCCAGTACACAAAGGTTAAAGACTGGACCATGGGACAGTTGAAGGAATTTCTCTTGACCAAGTCCGAGGCCGAGATCAAGGGCCTCATGCATGGCCTGACCAGCGACACGATTGGCTGTGTCCCCAAGTTGATGAGCAATGAAGAGTTAATTGCCCTCGGTCAGAAGATCTTCAATGTGCTGCCGGGCACCCAAATAGGAGCAAAAGGCTACCTGGGCGCCCGCATCCAGCCCAATTCACCCACGGACCATCCCGAGGACGTGGCCTGGCAGGTCTTTGACGCGTTTTCCTATGCAACGGGCGATATTGTAATAGGGACCAACCCCGTGGACAGCCAGGTCAAGAGCGTAGCGGCGGTTGAAAATGCACTCAAGGACATCGTCGATACCTTCAAGCTGCAGGACACAATTCCCTGGTGCGTACTTTCCCATATCGACGTCCAGGCGGAGGTGAGTCAGAAATATCCGGGAACGGTTGCCACGATGTTTCAAAGCCTCGCCGGAACGGACGATTGCAACAAGACCTTTGATATCACGGTTGAAAAGATCCTGAAGTATGCAAAATCGAAGAAAGGCGAAAGATACGGGCTTTACTTCGAGACCGGCCAGGGTTCTGAATTTACCAATGGCGCGGCAAACGGCGTGGACATGATGGTGCTCGAGTCCCGGAAGTACGGTTTCAGCAGGGCGGTGGGGATCGAGCTTGCCAATGTGCAACCAAAGGGGGCCTGGCTTCATGTCAATGACGTGGCCGGATTCATCGGGCCGGAGGTCTTCAAGAGCCGCGAACAACTGGTGAGATGCTGCCTGGAAGATATCGCCATGGGCAAACTCCATGGATTAACCCATGGTCTTGATATCTGTTCCACCCTGCACATGGCAGTCACCCTGGAAGATCTGGATTGGTGCCAGGATCAGATCATGCCGGCCAATCCCGCTTACCTGATGTCTCTGCCCACCAAGAACGATCCGATGCTGAGCTATCTGACAACGGCCTTTCAGGACCACGTCCGCCTCAGGCAGAAATTCGGCTACAAGATCAACGATGGGATGTGGAAGTTCTACAAACGGATCGGGATCGTGGACAGGAACAACAGATATACCCGACACTTCGGCGACCCTCTCTGGGTGTACTACCGGTATCGCCTGGCCAAAGGCGACAGGCGATCCAAGGGCGCCGTCTACGCGGAAGGCCGAAAGAAAATGAAAAGGGTTGAGGAGAGAGGCGTCGATCTGGCCACCGGCCACGGCAGGCATCTGTGGGATCTCAACCCTGAACTCGCAGCCAAGGTCAAGACGCTGTACGATGACGCCAAGAAATGTCTCTGGGCCGAGCTCACCCATGATTTTGTAAAGACCATCCCCAATGTCGTGCAGGTCAAGACCTTGTCCAAGGACCGCAATGACTATATTTCCCATCCCGCCACAGGTGAAAGACTGAGCCCTGAATCAGTTTCCACGATCGAGAGACTGAAGGATTCATGGGGAGCAAGTCTTCCCAAGGGCCAGATCGTCGTCTCCGACGGCCTGAATTCGAAGGCGATTATGGACGAGGGTCATCTCGCGCCCTACCTGGAGGAAATGACGAAATTGCTTGCAGACGCAGGCGTCCCGATAAACGATAAAATCATCGTGGTCACCAACGGAAGGGTCCGGGCCGGATATCGGATCGGCGAGATGCTGTTTGAAAAGGCAGATCCCCTCAGTTATAGAGGGATTCTTCACATCATCGGTGAACGGCCCGGAACCATGCATCACTCCTATTCGGTCTACATCACCGTTGCCAAGGGCAAGGTCTGGGCTGACAAGAAGATCGATCATGACATTACGAAAGTGGTGTGCAACATCGCAGATACGGCCTTGCAGCCCAGAGAAGCAGCCCAGGAAACCATGACGATCATGAGGGAATTAGTCGGAAAGGGTGTGGTTGGGAGTCGACGTCTCGCGGCGTTGTGAAAAGAATGCGGGGCTGCAGGCTGCTGATGCTCCGCACGAACCGTCACCAGCTGCCGATTCCTGTAAAATAAAAGGATCGGGGCAAACATTCCCAGATACTCATTCTTTCCCGATGCCCGAGACCCGAAACCCGCGGCCTTAGGCCGCTAGTCCCAGAGCCCGATCGCGTCACGCTTCCTCGATTTCTTCATCGCCGCCTTCTTTTCCTGGAATGACTGTCTTATCGTGCTTTCCCTGTCGGGGGCGGCCTCGCCGGCCGAGCCTGATGTGCCGGGCTGGGGCTGCTGCGGGAATGAGCCCCGAAGTTCCTTCTTGAACCCCTCCGTCAAGGGGGGGCCGTCCTTGGGCTGCAGCAGGATGATGCTGATCCGCCGGTTCTGCGCGTCCTTGGGCTGATCCTTGATGAGAAGATCCGTGTCGGCATAGCCCACCACGCGGGCCATCCGCGAGGGGTCGAGCCCGTTGGTCTCGAGCATCCGCCTTGCGGCAGAGGCGCGATTGGTCGAAAGCTCCCAGTTCGTGATCTGATCGCCGCGGAAGGGGGCGGCATCGGTGTGTCCCTCGATGGCGATCTTAGCGTCCTGGTCCCGGATCACCTCGGCAACGCCGGCCAGGATTTCCTTTGCCTTCTCGGTCGGCTCGGCGCCTCCCAGCTGAAACATGGGGCTGCCTTCCTTGTCGACGATCTGGATCCGGACCCCGCCGTCGATGGCATCGATGAGTACCTGGTCGCTTTCCCCCTCGCCGCCGCCCTTTTTCTTCATGGCCTTCTTCAGGGCCGCGGCGATGTTTTCGGGTTTCAGCTCGGCCTTCTTGATGTGGTCGGTGATGACAAAGGCCGATCCGGGCAGGAAGTTCGTGCCGCTTTCCTTGAAGAGGCTGAAGCTCTTGAAGTACTCCGCCATGGCGATCCGCTTATCGTCAGACACCATGGAGAGCAGCCACAGCAGGAGGAAGAAGGCCATCATGGCCGTGACGAAGTCTGCGTAGGCAACCTTCCACGACCCGCCGTGGTGCCCCCCGTCGTGCCTCTTCTTGACCTTCTTGACGATGACCTTGCGAATGGCTTCCGACATTACTTCTTGATTCTCCTGAGGGCTTCCTCAACTTCCGTAAACGCGGGCTTGTCGACTGCAGGGACGACCCGCCGTCCGAACTCGACGGCCACCTGCGGTGCGGCGCCGCTGACGAAGGCCACGATGGCCATCTTGAGAACCATGAGGTACTGGAGCTCCTCCGCGGCGGAGCCTTCCATGTTTTTCGCCATGGGCCCCACGAAACCGTAGCACAACAGAACGCCGAGGAAGGTGCCGACGAGGGCGGCGCCGATGCTCTGGCCGAGGACTGCCGGCGGCTCGTTCATTTTTCCCATGGTGAGCACGATTCCCAGCACGGCGGCAACGATGCCGAGGCCGGGGAGCGAATCGGCCACGGTGGCCACACTCTTGCTCGGTGCCGACAGCTCCTCGTGGTGGCTATCCAGCTCCGCGTCGATGAGGGCCTCGAGCTCGTTGGGCTCGATCTTGGTCGTCATGACGGTGCGCAGGGTGTCGACGACGAGATCGAGGGCGTGGTGGTTTTTGAAGAACCGGGGGTACTTGGTGAAGATCACACTCTCCTTGGGGTTGTCCACGTCGCCTTCGACGGAGACCAGGCCCTCCTTGCGGATCTTGTAAAAGACCTCGCCCAGCATCGTGAGGACCTCGAGGTAGTCGGCCTTCGTGTACCCCTTGCCGGAGAGCATTTTCAGGAGACCCGCGAAGACGGCCTTCATGACCTTCACGGGCGAGGCGATGATGAAGCCGCCCACGGCGGCACCGCCGATGATGAGCAGTTCGACGGGCTGAAACAGCACGGCGAGGTTTCCATGCTCGAGGAGGAAACCGCCGATGACGCAGGCGACGACGATGGCGGAGCCGATGATGGTAAACATGGGAAGCCGGCATTACCCCCTTTTCTCACGAAGGATTTGCCGCTCCCGCTCGAAGACGAACCGGCAGATTTCCTCACGGATTTCGTCGCCCATGGCGACGAACTTCAGGCCGATTTCGAAACTGTCGTTTCTCCGGTCGGCCGCCACCACTTCCCCGTAGACATAGAGGGCCACGGAGGTGCCGGAGGAGAGAACCATCATGACTTCGACGATGTCGCCGCGGGTGAACGGCTCTTGCGAGTGAAACGAAAGACCGCCCCCGCTGATGCTGATCGGCTGCACCGGAAGTGCATTGAATCCAAGCTTCTGCGCGCCCACCGTGTTGAGGACAAGATCCAGCTTGCGGTTGATCATCGAGAGCCATTCGGCGAGAGCCTGATCCGGGATCTCGGGGAGCCCCCCCAGATCAACAGCCGTCTGATTGGAGATTCTGGACAGAAGGCTCTCCCTCTCTTCCGGGGGTACGAGCCGCGCGCCGAAAGGCACGACGGTCTTGACCCGGGAATACTCCCGACGGTTCGGCTGGCAGGGGAATTCAGTTGTAAAAGTCATTTCGAATATCCTGACAAATGTTGCAACGGTTTCATTTATCTAATATCGGTTGCTTCCGCTATAACTTGAAGGGGATTTTGGCAGCGCAAGTGCTTATAATTGCATCCATTCTGCCTGCTGTGCGTAAAACGGCCAGGCAATCGGAGTAATGCAAAGGGGGTGCCACGTGTTCGCGCGCAGCGCGAGGCAACAGGTGACAGGTCACAGGCGGCAGGTGGAAAAGAAGAAAAATGATGGATTACAATGGATTGGACAGTAGCCGGTCCAGTTGGACGAGGGCTTCTTCGACCGTGTCGCAGACAGTGAGATGTCCACCATGGGGCAGATCGATAGAGGGAGTCTTCAGACAGATGACGAGGGTGTCGTTGCGAAGGGCGTGGGCGATTTCAGAGACGGTTCCCCAGCCGCCGTCGATGGCGATCATCACATGGGGAGTCTTGGCATTGATCACGTTCCGGGCATCGGCCATCCCGGTTTGGATGGCAATGTCGACAAATTCGTTGGGGTAACCGGCAAGCGGCCGGACCCGGTCGCTCGGGAGCACAGCCAGGACGAGTCCCCCTGCCTTGAAAGCCCCCTGGGAGGCTGCCTTCATCACCCCGTCTCCGCCCCCCGTGAGAAGGACGTGCCCTCTGTTTGCGATGGCCTCGCCGATCCGGCGCGCGTCTTCCAGGATCTCCGGCGGCGCTTCGTGGCCCCCCATGACTCCGACGACAAAGGGTTTTCTCCGGACTTCGATTTTTTGCATAACGTCGGGGTCCTTCTGATTATTCATTACGCCTCGGCAGCAGGAGAGTCAAACAACGAGCGGACGACAGGCGGGACGCCTGTCCTGCAGATTTTTTTCAAGCCGGTCGATCCGGAACTTCAGAAGCATTTCGATAAAACCCGGCATGTGGACGGGGTTCTCTTTGAAGCCGAAAAGATGTGTCGGGCATTTGCAGTCGGAAGAGCCGAATCGGGGGATGTCCCAGGCGGCAAGGTGTCCGAGGGCCTTGGCCAGTTCGTGCTCCAGGTCTTCGCCCGAACGGACGGCCAGCACCGTGCAGGAATCCGCCCCGTCCCTCAGGGTGTCGATGTGCCAGTGGAATTGCTTGCGCCGCCTCAAGTGGCGCTCCACCCGCTTCGTGAGATTTGCCCGGGCCGAGCCGGCGTACACGTAGTACCCTTTCGGGAAGGTGACCCTGCCGAGGCTGCCCGCATCGATGCGGCGGCTTTGCGCGACCTCGAGGATTAGAAGGTAGCTTCCCCTGTCCCGGGCCTGCCGCGCGATGAGATCCCAGGGGATCTCCACGTCGCGGACACGGGGCCCCAGGCTCAGGTCCTCCCGCCACTCCACACTGACGGCCTTGACGAGGATGTCGTCTTTCACCGCGAGGAGCGTTTTCGAGAAGGCGTAATCCGTGTGGTAGTCGGGCATGAATGTATCGATACGCGGCGAGTGGACGACAAAAACGACCCCTCCGGGAATTCCCTGTCGCGCATGATGGGCAAGGTTCTCCAGGTGCCTGCGCCCGCGCTCCGTGACGGCATCGGGGAACATGGCAATGCGACTGCCGAAGAGGGTGCAGGATTTGACCTCGAGGAAAAATTCGCGGCCGTCCTTTTCCAGGAGGAAGTCGTAGCGGCTGGCACCTGCACGGGCTTCGCGCCGAATGACCGACGCCGTTTCGAAACCGGGGAGTTTTTTTTCCGCGAGAAGCTGTGCCACCACGTCATTGGTGAGATGCGTGTGCAGCAGGATGGGCCTGCCCTCGTGCTCGACGGCGAGTGCCGTGTACTCGGTGCTCTTTGACGGGTCGGGAGGGTTATGGACCAGGTACAGGGTCCGGCCCGGAAGCAGCAGTTCCCAGAGCCTCCCGGGATTGGGGAGATAGGCCTCAATGGTCTTCCCGCCGAGATCGCAGACGACAAGAAACCGGTTCGGCCGCCGGACAAACCGGGCCCTGAGAATGGGAAGCTGTGAAGCTGCGAAGGTGAGACGCGTTGAAACAGAAGAGCCGGATTTCATCTTCCTGTTGCCTGTAGCCTGTTGCCTGCGGCCTCCGGCCGTTCTTTCACGAAGAAAAGCATTGCCGCCGAGACCACCGTCAGCGCGAGCGACAGGATGAAGGGCGCCTGCATGCCGAAGCTATCCCACAGCAGGCCCGCCGCGACGGAGGCGGGCAGGGCGCACAGGCCGATCACCATCTGGAAGCCGCCCAGGGCGCTGGCCCGGTACTGGGCGGGGCCCAGCTCGGTGACGAAGGCCTTCTGCACCGTGTCGATCCCCGCCTGGTGAAGGCCGAAGAGGATGAAGGCCGCGACGACCATCCAGGAGCTGTCGGCGAAGATCATCGCCAGGCACACAAGCCCCCAGAGAAGATAGGAGATCTGCAGCACCGCCTTGCGGCCGATCCGGTCGGAAAGGACGCCGAAGGGATAGGAACAGAAAGTGGCCACCAGTGTGAACAGCAGATAGAAGACCGGCACCGTGGTGATCTGGAAACCGAACTTGTTGGCGAAGATGAGAAGGAACGAGTAGCTGAACGCCCCCAGCGAGAATACCGCGCTCAGCATCACGAAGAGCCTGAAGTTCCCGTCGAGGTGCCCGAGGGAGATTCCCTTGAAAAGTTTTGCATCCTCGAGGCGCTGCTCGCGGATGTTCATCACGATGAGCGCCACGGCGATGAAGGACGGGACGGCGGCGATCAGCAGCAGGTTCTGATACCCCAGGAAGGGGAAGAAGACGATGCAGAAGACGATCCCGACAAGGGCGCCCGCATTGTCCATGGTCCGGATGATCCCGAAGTTGGCGCCGCGGTTGCTCCGCATCGACAGATCGGCCACCATGGCATCCCGGGGAGCTCCCCGCATCTTGCCCGCGCGGTCGAGGATCCGGAAAGGGACGAGCCAGTGCCACGTGGCCGACAGCGCGTAGCCCAGCCTGGAGATCCCGCCGCAGAGGTAGCCCAGCCAGATAAAGATCTTGCGCTTGCGGGTCCGGTCGGAGATGTAGCCCGAGAGGGCCTGCGAGATGGAGACAATGGCGTTGCCGATCCCGTCGATGAAGCCCAGGACGGCCATGTTGGCCCCCAGGGAGGCGACAAAGAGGGGCCAGATCGGGTAGATCATGTCCGACCCCATGTCGTTGAAAAAAGACGCGAAGGCGAAAGTGCGGATCGTCTTCTTGGTCTCGCCGTTTTGCGGCGCGGCCGTTTCGCTGCCCTGATCCATGGTGGACGTCCGGCTCGTTACTTTCTCAGGTTCGCTTCGATTTTCTCGTGGATGTATTTTGCGCCTACGTTGCTTCCCGCCGTGCCGACGCGGACGGAAGCGGAGGTTTCGGTCCGTGTGACGTATTGCAAGGTGATCTTCACCTTTTCCTCGTCGACTACGGCGTCGATCGTGCCCTTCTCGATCTTACGATCCGTCTGGATGTCCGATGCCTTCAGTTCCTTCAATGCCCTGTTGGCAGCATCCCATACCTGGTCAAAGGGTGCCTTGTAATTCGACTGGAGACTCCCGTCGTGATAGACGAACTTTCCCGACTCGTAACCCATGACCGTGTCCCCGGCCACGATTGCGCAGCCGGTAAGGGCGGTCAGCGCGAGAAGACCGACCAGCAGGGCGATTTTTTTCATGATGAACCCTCCTTTTTCGTTGATCCGTTTCTCCTTGCCGATGATCAGAAGAAACGGATGAGGATAGCCTGAATCACGGTGAAGAGAACCGCCCCCGCCGTGGCGAGCGCGAAGAACGCCGCGAGGACCCGGTGCCGCATGGTTTCCCGCCGCCTCTCCTCGTAGCCGAGTGCAAACCCCACGGCGATCCCTGCCGCGATCCCGCCGCCGTGGGCCCAGTTGTTGATGCCCGGCAGCAGAAGCCCGAAGAGAATGAGGCCGATGATCCACCCCATGGCCTGCCGGTAGATGGCCGTGCCGAATGAGCCCCCCCTTGATTTCCCGTAGTACAGGATTGCGCCGATGAGGCCGCACACGCTGGCCGAGGCGCCCAGCGTGAAGGGGATCCCCACGAGGTAGGAAAGAACGAATCCCGCGATGCCGCTCACGACGTAGAGAATGAGAAACCGCGCCGTCCCGTATTCGTGGGTCACGAAGGGGCCCAACTGGTGCAGGGCCATCATGTTGAAGGCGATGTGGAGGATGCCCCCGTGGAGCGAGGAGGCCGTGAGGATCGTCCACCAGCGGTGGTAGTAATCGATGGGAATCGTCCCCGTGGCGCCGAGAAGCAGCAGGCTCGTGCTGGGTGGCGAAAGCAGCGAGAAGGGGCTGAACGACATCCCCATCTCCGAGGGCTTCAGGACGAGCGCCAGGATGAAGATGGCGGCGTTTGCGTAGATGATGAACTGGATGAGGCTCTCGCCGTCGCGCAGCGATAACCGGGAAAGGCTCTTTCGGATCGCCGAGCCCGGGTTCGCGAGCCCGCAGAAGGGGCACTTCGGCTCGTCGGAGCTGATGAGCCTCCGGCAGCCGGGACAAAGCATCGATTTTTTATCCAGTTGGCCCATGGCTTGCTCACATTACGGGGCACGGTAACACAGATAAAGAAAGGCTGTCAAGCAAAGGGCGCCGGAATCACGGGCGATTCCGCCTCGCGCGGTGGCGCGGGCCTTGGAGGCATTCGCCTCACAAGGCAGAGGGTAAGAGGGTGAGAAGGTGAGAAAGTTGGAGCAGCAGAGAGCGGACGTCAGGCTACTGGCCCATCCAACGTTCTTACCCTCTCACCTTCTTACCTTCTCCGGGAATGATTTACTTGTCATGGCAATAACTGCTATAGTGGCCGTAAAAAAAGGCAGAAAGAAATGGCCATTCGCACAAAGGACATCATCACCATAACGATTGAAACGGTCGCCTTCGGGGGCGAGGGGATCGGCCGGGCGGAGAACCTCGTTGTCTTCGTGCCCTTCACCGCGCCGGGAGACGTAGCCGAAGTGGAGATCCGGGAGGCGAAGAAGCGATACCTTCGCGGCCGCGTGAAAAACTGGGTCACGCCGTCACCCGACCGGGTGGAGCCGCCCTGCCCCTACTTCCGGCGCTGCGGGGGCTGCCACTACCAACACATCGATTACACAAAGCAGGTCGAGATGAAAAGGCGCCAGGTCTCCGAGGCCTTCGAGCGGATCGGCAAATTTACGGCCCCGCCCGTCGAGCCCGGCACCCCATCGCCTGTCCCCTACGGGTACCGGGGCAAGGGCGAATTCCACGTGGAGCGGGCGCGTGACGGCGCCTACCGGATCGGGTTCATGGATGGGGGAGGCAGCCGACTCGTCGACATCGAGCGCTGCGCCATCATGGATGAGAGCATCAACGAGCAGCTCACTTTCCTGAGACGTCCCATGCACGCGCCCCTGCGCGTGGACCGGTATGTCGTCTGGTCGCACACGGGAAAGAGCGAAGAAAAACACGTCGTACGGATCGTGAAGGGGCGGGAGATCCTTGTTCCCTTTGAAGGGTTCTTCCAGGCCAACACAACCCTCACGGACGGACTCGTCGACACCGTGATGGAGTTTGCCGGGGCCGGCCCCGGCGAGGCGGTCCTTGATCTCTACTGCGGCTCGGGTCTCTTTCCCCTGTTCCTTGCGCCTGCGTGCCGCAGCCTTGTCGGCGTCGAGATCGACGGCGAGGCCGTCGAGTGCGCCCGGCTGAACATGAAGAGGCACGGAATCGAAAATGCCGTTTTCCACGAGGGGGACGTAAGAGAAATCCTGGAAAAGGAGTTCGGCGGGAGCCAGGCGGCCCTCGACGTGGTCGTCCTCGATCCCCCGAGGACGGGCTGCGAGCGGGAGGTGCTCGATCTCGTCATCGGGCTTCACCCCTCGAGGATCGTTTATGTTTCCTGCGACCCGTCGACACTCGCCCGCGACGCCCGCCTGCTCGTCGACGGCGGCTACAGCCTCATCACCGTCAGGCCGATGGACATGTTCCCGCAGACGAAACATATCGAGGCCGTGGCTTTGTTCAAAAAGCAGTGAGAAGAAGTGTCTAAGTGTTTGAGTGTCTGAGTGAAGAAGAGAAGTGTCCTTGCCCTTTCTTCACTCAGACACTTAGACACTCATACACACAGGCACTTGAAGTATGAACAATCAAGATTATATTAGCGGTGGGGCTGAAGACGCCCCTTTTCTTGTGAGGAAATAATTCAGATCATGTACGCCACGCCTACCGATGCCGCCACGGTCATGCTCCTGCGGCCCTGCCGGGATGCGGCCGTGAAGGACATCGAGGTCCTCATGGTCCTGCGCAATCGCAGGAGCCGATTCGTCCCGGGCTATCACGTCTACCCGGGCGGAATCCTCGACCCCGAGGATTTCGAGCCCGGCATCGAGCGTCGCTGTCGCGGGATCGAACGGAAAGAGGCTTCGGAGATCCTTCCGGACATGTCGCGCCCGGAAAAAGCGCTGGGCGCCTGGGTTGCGGGAATCCGGGAGACCTTCGAGGAAGTGGGGATGCTGATCGCCCTCAGGAAGGACGGCTCGCCCGTGACGATCCAGGCGGAAGAGGAGCGGAAACGGTTCTGCGACTACCGGATGGCGCTCAACAAGGGCGCAATGAAATTCCATCAGATGCTCGAGAAGGAGGACCTCCTCCTCCCCCTCGACCGTCTCCATTACTTTTCACACTGGATCACCCCCGAACCCCTGCCCCTTCGCTATGACGTGCGGTTCTTCCTGGCGGAAGCCCCCGCGGGGCAGGCCGCCATCCATGACGGCATGGAACTGATGGAGCATATATGGCTCACACCCTCCAGGGCTCTGGAGGAATACGAGAAGGGAAAGATCGGGATGGTCCTGCCCCAGATCATGACCCTGGAAGACATCACCCGCTTCAGGACCGTCGAGGAGGCCATCGCCTCTGCGAAAGCCCGCCGCGTCCCCGCCAACCTGACGAAGATCAAGCGTATCAACGACGAGGACGTGGAAGTCATGCCCGACGGAACCGTCTTCGAGCGCCGCCCGCCCGTGTATTCCTGGCCCGACAAACAGTGAAAGAAGTGGCTCGTGACTTGTGACTAGTGCGCAGAAGGGAGGATCAGACTCTTTTCACTAGCCACTAACCACTGATCACTAGTCACTAGAACTTCACCGGTGGTGCCGTCTTCGCCGCTGCCGGGGCTTCGAAGAAGGCCGCCGGGCCGAAGCCGAACATGCCTGCCAGGAGGTTGGCCGGGAAGCTTCGGATCTTGACATTATAAGCCTGGACGGCCTCGTTGTAGCGGCGTCGCTCCACGGCAATGCGGTTTTCCGTCCCCGCCAGCTCGTCCTGCAGCTTGAGGAAATTCAGGTTGGACTTGAGCTCGGGATAATTTTCCACTACGACGAGCAGCCGGCTCAATGCCGAGGACATCTCGTTGTTCGCCGCGATCTTGTCCGGGATCGTTCCGGCCCCGCCCACTTTCGACCGGGCGTTGGTCACCTCGATGAATACATCCTTCTCCTGCTTGGCGTAGCCCTTCACCGTTTCCACGAGGTTCGGGATCAGGTCGTAGCGCCGCTGGAGCTGGTTTTCCACCTGCGACCAGGAAGACTTGACCTGCTGGTCGAGGGAGACGAAGTCGTTGTAGGTTCCCTTGAAGAAGCCGTAAAGCGAGATGGCGATGACAGCCACGACGGCCAGCGCAATCCAGAGTCCTTTCTTAGCCATATCTTCCTCCTTCGCTTGGTTATCGTAAGTGTCTATTCCTATTCTTCTATGATCGCGTGTCGGTTGAAACAGTGTCTGAGTGTCTAAGTGTCTGAGTGTGAAAAAGATGACGTGTTCTTGTCCTTTCTTCACTCAGACACTCAGACACTCAGACACTTCTGCACTCAGTCACTGGTGTCAACGGCCTTGATCAGCTTTAAAATCTCCTCGGTGTAAGACCGGAAGACAGCCGTCAATTCCCCGAACGACAAGCCCTTCTTCCCCTCCCGCAGGTCGATGCAGCGCAGGAAGGGCCCGGCGGCGATCCCGTGCGCATCGGCCATGGCCGCCACGATCTCCCGCCGCTCGCGGGGGGACTCTTTACCCTTCAAGTGGAGCAGGGCGTTGAAAACCGAGAGGAAGGCCGTGATCGATGCCGCCAGCAGCCGTTGCAACTCCGCCGCCTTGCCCTCCGTCTGCAGGAACCTCTTGCGCAGCAGCATCAGCTTTCCCTTCAGCTCCCGTTCGCACTGAAGCCGCAGGGCCTTCCTGTCGAACACGAGGCTCCTTGAGCACATCCGAGCCGAAAACGACCTCGTAGTGGCGCTTCATGTTCAGGAACTCCACCGGGTAGACATCGATGGAGGATTTGATCAAGGCCTTTGTGATCAAGAAGGGCGTTGCCACCGACCTCTTCTTCCACTTCGGGATGAATGACAGGACCTTCTCGAGATCCTCCGCCACATCATCGGCGAGGACGACGAGGAAGTTGATGTCCGACTTCCCGGCCACGTATTCGCCGCGGGCCCCGCTCCCGTAAAGGATGACCGATTGAAGCGCTTCGCCATAGATCCCCTTGAGATCCTCGACGATCTCCGGGAAAACCTCCTGCGGTGTCTTTGGTATCTTCGCCATGCTACCGTCCTCTTCTCTAACCTTCAAACCTTCTTACCTTCTCAACTTCTCTCTTCTCAGAAGTCCCCCCCTGCCCCGCCGCCCCCGCTCATCCCGCCGCCGAAGCCGCCGAATCCCCCGCCGAAGCCGCCGAAATCACCGGAAGAACCGCCCCCGTAGCTCCGGCCGCCGCCACCGAAACTCGATAGTAAAAGCAGTGCCAGGATCTGCCGGCCCGTTGCCGTGAACAAAAAAAGCATGACGACGACGAGAAAGAGCAGCAGGGTGAAGGGGCTCACGGAAACCCCTCCCGTCGGACGTGCTGGCTGCATCTGCGGCCTGCCCGTCAGCGTCACGCCGGCATTGCGGGCGATCACGTCCGAAACCGCCGTCATGGCGTTCAAGAGGCCTTTGCCGTAATCACCCTGCTTGAGGTGGGGGATCACGTGCAGCCGGAGGATCTCGCCGACAACCCCGTCGGGGAGGATGCCCTCGACGCCGTAGCCCGTCTCGATCCGCACCCGCCGCTCCTTCAGGGCCAGCAGGATGAGGACCCCCTTGTCCTCCCCTTTTTTCCCGATTCCCCAGGACTCGTAGAGACGGGTGGCGTAATCGTCGACCACCATGTCCCCCACGTCAGGCACCGTGGCCACGACAACGGCCGTGCCCGTCTTCTGCAGAACCTCCCGGGCGAGATTCTCCATGACGGCCCGCTCACCCGCCGGGATTACGTTGGCAAAATCATTGACGGCGCCGGTGGGGCGGGGGAAGGCCGGCTCTGCTGCAGCGCAAATCCCCGCCTGGAAGGCGAGCACGAAGATCAGAAGAAGGGCTGTCGTCAGACGTCTCATCACTGGAGTCGTTCGGTCCTTTTTATGGGCATGTCCATGCCCTCTGTCATCAGATCGCATCATCGGGTCGGGTTCCTGACACAGAATGAAATTATATCCCAGGTGAAGCGCAGATTGAAATCAAATTTTTACGCGCAATTACGGCAGGATAGAGACGACATTCGCTGTGGCCGGAAGGGTGTTCTCTTTGGCAGAGTATTTGCACGACTGCGGGTACTCCAGCCGCACCGTTCTATCGATGATAGAGCCTCACACAAAACCGGTCTTCCCGAGAGAGTAGATGGCCGCCCCCAACAGAAAAACAAAACAGCAGCTGATCGAAGAGATCGAAGCCCTCCGAAAGCAACTTGATTCCCGCGAGGAACCGTCCGAATCCCGGCAGCTTTACGAAACCCTGGCCCACAGCTCCCACGCCGGCGTCTACGTCATTCTCGACAGGCGCTTCGAATTCCTCAACGGGAAAGCGGCAGTCCTCGCAGGTTACCCCCTCGAGGAAATGCTTGGCCGAACGTGCTTCGACATCGTTCACCCGGAGGACCGCGAAGCGATCCGGGAGCGGGCGCGCGAGATGCTCAAGGGCCGCCGGTCAGCCCCCTACGAGTACCGTATCATCACCAAGTCCGGACAGATCCGCTGGGTCTTGGAGACGGTGACCCCCATCCAGTACAAGGGAAGGCGGGCCATCCTGGGCAACTCCATGGACATCACGGCCCAGAAGGAACACAGCCGCAGGCTCCAGGAGCTGGAAGCCCTGGAGGCGTCCATCCTCGACGCCATCCCCCACGCGGTGCTGGGACTCGCGAAACGCGGCATCAACTTCGCCAACGACGCCGTCGACGCTGTTTTCGGCTGGCGCCCCGAGGAACTCATCGGCAAGACGACGCGTATCCTCTACCGCAGCGACGAGGAATACAACGACATCGGGAAGTTCGTCTACTCGACGCTGCGCAGGCAGCGCACCTGCAGCGCCGAGATCCCCTGCCTCCGCATGGACGGCCGCGAGATCGTGGTGAGGCTCCATGCCTCCCGCATCGGCGACGCCCTCCGGGAAGGGCGGATCATCGCCGTCTACGAGGACATCACGAAGCGTAAGCGCAGCGAGAAGGCGCTGCGGGAATCGGAGCGCTTCAACAAGGAAATCATCTCCAGCGCCCACGAGGGGGTCATCGTCTACGACCGCGAGAGCCGCTATATCGTCTGGAACCGCTTCATGGAGGAACTGACGGGACTGCCTGCCGAGGAAGTCCTGGGCGCGAACGCCTTCGAGGTCTTCCCCCACCTCCGGGAGCAGGGCGTGGACATCCTGCTGGACCGGGCACTCGACGGGGCCACGATCGCGGCGCCGGATCTCACTTATTATGTGCCCCAGAGCGGAAAGACGGGCTGGATTTCAGGCACTTACGCGCCATACCGCAACTCCCGCGGGGAGATCGTCGGCGTCATCGCCATGGTCCACGACATCACCGAGCGCAAGCTCGCCGAGGAGGCCCTGCGCAAGAGCGAGGAGAACTTCCGTGCCATCTTCGAGACGGCCCCGGACTGCATCTTCATCAAGGACCGCGCGCTCAAGTATGTGCTGGTGAACCCCAGCGTGGAGGCCCTGTTCGGCAAGCCCGCCGCGGAGATCGTGGGGCTTTCCGACGGAGAGATTTTCGGGGAGGAAGCCGAGCAGCGGACCCGCGAGATGGATTACCGCATCCTCGACGGCGAGATGGTGGAGATCGAGTACAGCGAGACGATCAATGGCGTGCCCGTGACGCTGCACGTTGTGAAGGTCCCCATGTTCGACGACGCCGGGGAAATCATCGGCATATGCGGCATCGCCCGCGATATCACCCAGACCCGGCAGCTCGAGGCCCAGCTCCTCCAGGCGCAGAAGATGGAGGCCATCGGCACGCTTGCCGGCGGGATCGCCCACGACTTTAACAACCTCCTCATGGGCATCCAGGGCCATGTCTCGCTGATGCTCATGGACATGGCAAGCGAGCACCCCCATTCGGCCCACCTCACGGGCATCGAAAACATGATCCGCAGCGGCGCGACCCTGACCCGGCAGCTTCTGGGCTTTGCCCGCGGCGGCAAGTACGAAGTGAAGCCCACGGATCTCAACGACCTCATCCGGAAGTCCTCGGAGATGTTCGGTCGGACGAAGAAGGAAATCAAGATCACCCGGCGCGAGCAGGAGAGCACCTGGGTCGTCGACGCGGACCGCGGGCAGATCGAACAGGTCTTCCTCAACATGTATGTCAACGCCTGGCAGGCCATGCCCGGCGGCGGCGAGCTCACCCTCTCGACGGAAAACGTCATCCTCGACGAGACGTTCGTGAAGCCGCACAAGATGCATGCCGGCCGCTATGTGAAGATCTCCGTCACCGATACGGGGATCGGCATGGACGAGGCGACGCGCCAGCGCGTCTTCGAGCCCTTCTTCACCACGAAAGGAAGGGGGCGCGGCACGGGCCTCGGTCTGGCCTCGGCCTACGGCATCGTCAAGAACCACGGCGGCATCATCACCCTGTACAGCGAAAGGGGCCACGGCACGACCTTCAACATCTACCTGCCCGTTTCCGCCAGTGCGGCCGTTGCGGACGCATCCCTGGAGCGCCAGGTCATGAAGGGGACGGAAACCATCCTCATCGTCGACGACGAGGACATCGTTCTCGACGTGGGCGTCGAGGTTTTGAAGACGCTGGGTTATCGGGTGCTTTCGGCCCGCAGCGGGTCCGAGGCGATCGAGATCTACCGGCAGAAGACCGGTGAGATCGACATGGTGATCCTGGACATGATCATGCCCGAGATGGGCGGCGGGCGGGTGTTCGACGCCATGAAGGGCATCAATTCCTCGGTGAAGGTCCTCCTGGCGAGCGGCTACAGCCTCAACGGACAGGCTTCGCACATTCTCTCGCGCGGCTGCGGCGGCTTCATCCAGAAGCCCTTCAGCATCATCGACCTCTCCAGGAAGATCCGCGAGATCCTCGGCAAGCCGGCGGAAAAACGCGCCGTGGCGTGATTTCCGTGACGATGGCTGCAGCGCTGAGTGCGTCACGAAGCCTTTATGGTCTACCGACAGGGTCGGACGGGAAGAGCGGAAGTGAGGAAGAGCAGAAGAGCGGAAAAGAAACGAATCGGTTAATCCGGTCCGCTCTTCATAACTTCCTATCTTCCTAACTTCATGGACGAAAGCCGAAAACCTTTGTTCAGGGCTGCCTGCATGGCCGACCTAGGTTCACCCTTGGGCGGCGGGCGGCCTGAGGTGCGAGAACTCGTACTCCTTCTCCAGGACCTTGAAGATGATCTTCTCCTCCACGTTTTCCAGCAACTTCCCCTCGATCACCCTTTTGCAGCCGAAGTCGTAGAAGACGATCTGGTGGGTCGGCATGTCCTTCTCGTCGAGGTCCTTGAAGGAGACCTTCTGCTCTTCCGGGCTGATCTCCCGGATGGAGAGCTTCTGGGCCCTCTCCCTCGTCTCCCAGTCCTTCGTACGGATGATGACCTTGTAGTTGGCATGAAAATAAATGGGCATCTTGATATCCGTCATCTCTCGGTCTCCTCCCTCCTGAACCGTTGCCCTCTTGCGTTCTCTGTGCCTTGACGTTGCTCCAGCCCCAAGCCGCAAGCCCCAGGCCACAAGGCTCAAGAAAATAGCCGCAGAGCGGCCTCCATCCCTGTACCCTGAACCCGTGACCCTGGACCCGTTTGCCCCATATCACACTCAGGCAAGGAAATCTACATCGGCACCGCCAATCCGATGTCCCGGGCCTCCGGTCCGGGGATAAATCAATACCCTCCCCTTTCACGCCTACAATAGCAATAGCCCCTTCCCCAGCAACTTGCTTCCTGTACTGTTTGAAATCAGCATCTGGCACAGCATAGAATATTACAATCGACATTCATTAAAAGAAAAAGGCAGGGCCATTCGTGACCCTGCCTTCTGGTGGAACATCTTGTCCGGGATCTATTTCACCATTACGATTTCGCCGGGACGCCATGTCTTGTCAAACCACGGCTGCAGCGGACCGTAAAGGCGCAGGAGCGTGTTCCAGCCCTTGCCGGGGACGGTCTGCACCCAGTTGTTCTCCTTTCCCTTCGGAGGCTTCGGTCCGAAATAGACATCCACGGAACTGTCCGGATTGACCAGGAGTCCCTTGGTCTGGCTGCTGACAGCCGGCCACTGCTGGTCGGTCTGGAGCATGGATCGGGTCTGATTGTCGTAGAGGATCACCGACCAGAAGTTGGCGACCGGGATATTGGGGGGCAGGTGAAGCTTGTAATTTTTGCCTCCGTCGAGGGGATTGCCCTTGGAGTCGACGAATGCCGCCATATATTGCGACCCTTCTCCGACCACCTTCGAATCCATGGCCGGTGTTACGCCGGTGGCGTAGAAGAAGAATCCTGCGTATGCGTCCAGGAGGCGCGCACCGTTCTCCTCGAACTTGTAGCCTCCGATAAATCCCCTACGCCACGCGCTCTTCGTATCCGGATAATAGTACCCCTCGGGCGTCCGCCAGCGGTACATGATGGCGCGCGCTGTCGCATCGCCCACCAGTGCAGCCTCGGTGAGGATCTTCTTCATCCGCGCATCGGGATTAAATGGTTTGCCCTTCTGAATACCGATGGATGCCCAGAGGCCCAGCGTGACAGGGTCAACCGATTCTGTCGGCTCCTCCTGGACCACCTGGTTGAGATACTCCCAGAACGGATAATCGGCCGGGCCAACCGTGTTGAAATCCCGCCCGGAAACGTTGACGAAATTCAATGGCGGCGGATTGGCCGTCTGTGACAACGGGTAGATCTTCGTGAACTGCCTGACCCGATCCACGCCCGGCTTCGGGTCGCCGTTCTCCAGGAAGGTACGCCACGCAATCCAGTTACTGTACGTCGCCGATCGCACCACAAAGTAACCCTCCGGGACCTCACCTTTATAGCCGGGGGGGAGGATCAGGTACTTGCCGCCCGCACCCTTGTCCGGCCCCACCATGCCTATATCGGTGACGAAGCGATACCACATATCGTCGAGCAGCCCGAGGACCTTCGGCGGAACCTCAACGACCAGCGGGCCCTTGCGCAGGTCGAGCCAGAACCAGGTGTATGGCGTGTTATTGTTCGGGGTCAGGAAGATCGACCGGGCGGTCATCATTGTCTCGAAGATCGGCACGGTCGTGTTGGCCGGCCCCACCTCGAGCATCCCCTTGCGATTCGCCACCTGGTTCACCGGCGCCAGCCCGAGCAAGTAGGCCTGAACCGCCCGCTGGAAATCGAGGTTGTCGTATAGCTTCTCGACGGTGGCTTTGTCCGGGAAGCCGTGGGAGAACGTGAGCGTGCCGAGGCGAGTATTCACCTTGTCCGGCGATTCGATGCCCGGCGGAATAGTGGTGGAATTCTTGAACTGCTTTGCCGGTGGTGCCTTCTGCGCAAAAGCAGGTGCTCCGATGAATGCGCCCAGCAACAAGCAGAGAGTGATGAGCAGCAGAGGTTTCTTCATACATTCCCTCCTTCTTTGATTTTCCATTTCCTAACTTATATGGGAATAAGAAACGATGCAACAAGATACCGATTTCAGGCGGCAATCGATGAATCTTCGAAAACTTAATTTTGAGGAGTTGTAGGTGAAGTGCACAAGAGGCTTGGCCGTGAATCTGGTCGGAACTTAATCGATTTTGACGGGTTTCAAGTCAGGTAAAATGCCAATAAATTTTCCTTCCCGATACCCTATCCCCCTTTTTCTAAAAAGGTTGTACTCCCTCCGCCCCTGTGCTACGATCAGCGCGCTCATGGATTTTTCTTTCTCAATTGAGCTCGTTGCCGGCGGCGGAATCGTTCCGAAGAATTTGTGAGACAACCCGCAAGGAGCCACACCATGGATCTCGGTGATTTTGTCGTCGTCACCCACCCCGGCCACCCCATGAAGGGCGCCCGGGGAAAGATCGTCGGAAGGCGCGGAGAATATCGCCCCGACGACTTTTGGTACCTCGTCTACCTGCCCAGCCGGATGCGGAGCTACCTGATCCCCGGCTCGGCCCTCGAGCTGGAAAAAGTCGGCCCGGCCGCGGAGAAGGATTATCTGTATCAGTGATTGAACATTGAAAGGATGGCCCGAGAACCCGGGCGAGCAAGAAGGGGGACGATTATCCGAATCGCCCCCCTTCTTTTATCTCTTCTTCTTCAACTCCACTCCCAGTAAAGACCATTTCCCTGATCTCCCTCTCCCCTCCGACTACCCCTTTCCTCTTCTTGTTATGCCGCCCGCCGTCACGATCCCCGTCACCAGCTCCGCCGGCGTGAGGTCGAAGGCCGGGTAGTAACCCTTCACGTCGGGGCCGCTGATGGGTGTGCCCCGAAACTCGAGCACCTCCTTCGGGTCCCGCTCCTCGATGGGGATGTCCTCGCCGCGGAGGGTTCGTTTGTCGGGGCCGCCGTAGGCGAGTATGTAAAAGGGAATTTTGAAGTAGTTTGCGCAGATCGCAAGCTGGAGCGTCCCCACCTTGTTGGCCACCACCCCGTCCATGGCCACTCGGTCGGCTGCCGCGAAGACCTTGCTGACCATCCCCTTCGACATGCAGTGGGCGGCCATGTTGTCGGTGATGAGCGTCGTGTCGATGCCCAGCTCGCTCACCGACCAGGCCGTGAGCCGCGCCCCCTGCAGGTAGGGCCGCGTCTCCGTGCAGATCACCCGCACGTCCTTGCCGTTTTCACGGGCCATGCGCAGCATGTACAGAAGGGCCGGCCCGGCGAAACAGTGGGTGAGAATCCGGTCGCCGGAGGAAAGAAGCGTCTCGGCGTGACGCCCCGTGTCCTCGGAGATCCGGCGCTGGCTCTCCAGGGCCCTTCGCAGGGATGCCATGATGACCTCGGAGGCGGGCTTTGCATCGGCCGCCTCCTCGATGCGGCCCATGAGCTTGTTGACGAGGGCCGCCAGGTGAAAACCGGTGGGTCGCGTGGCGATGAGCCGATTGGCCGCCTCCCGAAGCGTTGCAGTTTTCCCCATGGTGCCGCCGCGCTCAAGCTTGCGGGCGGCCAGGTAGAGGCCGAAGCCCGCCGTGATGGCGATGTCTCCCGCCCCCTGCACGGCCATCTCCTCGATGGCCCGGGCCACGGCCTCGTGGTCGGGGCAGCGCAGGCGGACGATTTCCCCCGGGAGCCTGCGCCGGTCGACGATGACGAGCACCTCACCCTCGAGGGTTACGTTGTCCTCCAGGTCCATGAGCAGCGGCTTTTTCATAGAAATGACACCTGTCAGGCCCCCTCTCCCCGGCACTATTACCACATCCGGCCGGGTGTGTAAATCTGTGTCGGACCTTGTCCATTTTCCCGCTTGATCGGGTCCCGCAAATGAGATAAGGCCTTACTGGGGTCAAGCATGACAGGGTCCGGTTGCGCCTAACATCAGGTCTCCCCCCTATTCTTTTCTTCCTTTTCTCAAAGGCGTGTGCCGTCCCGATTCCCGTTGTGATCCTGGAAAAGGGTAAATGAAAAAAGCTGCTGCACGCGATAAAGCAAATCCGCGCATCCGACAGATCGACAAAAAATACGTCCGTCTCATCGAAGAGCTCAGCAAATCCGAGCAGGAAAAGGCGGTCATTCTCGACGCCATGACCGAGCTCGTCCTGTTTCTGGATACGGATTTGCGGGTGATCTGGGCCAACAAGGCGATGCGGGAGGCCTTCAACCTCAAGCCCGGCCAGCTCAACGGGAAGCACTGCTACATGGGGCTGCACAACCGGAGCCGGGCCTGCAGCATCTGCCCGGCCGAGAAGACGCTCAAGACCGGCGAGCCCCACGACGTCGTCGACATCTCCTCGTACAAGAAAAACTGGGTGTTGCGCAGCTACCCCGTCAGGGATGAAAAGGGGGCGCTCAGCGGTGTTGTCGAGATCGTCACGGACATCACGGAGCGCAGAAAGGCAGAGGAGGCGATGCGCCAATCCGAGCAGAAGTACCGGGAGCTCTTCGAAAATGCCAATGACATCATCTTCATTCTTGATCTCGACGGCACGATTCTGTCCTGCAACGACGCCGCCTCCAGGACATACGGGTTCGTACCGGAGCAGATGCAGGGACTCAACCTGGAGATGCTTCTCGATAAAAACGATCTGCCCGCCGTCCGCAAGCTCTTTCGCAGGAAACGCGGTGAACGGGACGTGCAGAACCCCCTGGAGTTCCTCACCTATACCCGGACGGGCGAAGCCGTGTGGCTGGAAGTGAATGCCCGGAGCGTGGTGGAGAACGGCAAGCCGGTCGCCATTCACGGCATTGCGCGCAACATCACCGAACGCAAGCGGATGGAGGAGGCGCTGAGAAGGCGTGAGCAGGAGCTGGAAGAAAAATCCCGGAATCTCGAAGACGCTAACACGGCCCTGAAGGTCCTGCTCAAGCGCCGGGAGGATGACAAGGCCGAACTCGAGGAGAAGGTCATCTGCAACGTGAGGGAGCTGATCCTTCCCTACATCGAGAACCTGAAAATAACCCCCGTCGACAGCCATCAGCTCAACCAGCTGAAGATCCTCGAGAGGAACACCAGCGAGATCATCTCCCCGTTCCTGCGCACCCTGTCCTCGAAACACCCCAACCTCACGCCCATGGAGATCAAGGTCATCAACTTCATCAAGGAGGGGCGCACCACCAAGGAAATGGCGGGGCTGCTCAACGCGTCGGCCCGGACCGTAGAGGTCCACCGGGACAATATCCGGAAAAAGCTGGGCTTGCGGAACAAAAAAGCCAATCTGAAGTCGTATCTCATGGCCCTGTAGATCGTGAATTACGTAGTTGCAATACGTGGTTTTTAAGTATATTTTCCGTATTGTGATTTAAAAAGAGGAATGTTTTTATTGGGCGGTCTTGGGAGGGTTATCGGCATTCCGAATCGTTCCCTCTCACCGCTGAAACAGAAAATTATTAAACCCGAGTAAGGAGGATATACCGATGACCAAAGAGGAGAAAATCGAGGCAATCCGTCAACGCGCCAGGAAAAACTTTTCTCTCGGCTACAACTGTTCGGAATGCGTCATGGAAGCTGTCCTGAGCCTTGTGGAAACAGGACTTCCCCCCGAAGTTAAAAAGCTGGCGACCGGGTTTGGAGGAGGCGTCGGGCTCTACGGCGATACCTGTGGCTCCATTACGGGAGCAATCCTCGCAGTCAGCGCCGTTCATGGCCGCAGCAAGCTTCCCGAGGGCGCTGACTCCAAAGAAGTGGCTAAAAAGTCCGGAAAGCAGTTCTACGGCAGGCCTGGTGTCTACAGAATCTTCAACCAGATTCCGAACCGCTTTGCCGACAAGTTCGGCAACACGTTGTGCCGGGAACTCACCAAAAACTGGCAGTCCAGCTGGCTCTGCAAGGAGCACGCGCTATACTGTCGCGAACTGATCACCGAGGCGGCAGGAATTGCCGCGGAACTCATCATGACGGACTGGGAGACGGCCGCGACCAAACCCTTCGGCAGGAACGTGGAGCACCTCAAGGACGACGATGCCGCCGCCTGCATTCTCGACAACAAGGGCACCTGAGGCTCGGCGGTATCCTGAGCAGTTAGCTCAGGCACAAAGATTCGGAGAAAACGGGACCATCCGGCGGGTCGGCAGTCTCTCTGTCGCCCTCCGGGTGGGTTGGTCCTCGACGCGGTCGGATTTTCCGACCTCGCCCATGAGTTGCCTTGCAGGGAAGCCGGGTGTGCGATTCGCATCCCAGCCGGGATGGTCGCAGGGAAACCGGAAATCTGCCGCTTGCTCCGCCCGGCAAGCGCAGCGTCATTCCGGTTATTTTTTACCGCTTGTCATGAAATGCAGAGGGGTTAGAGGGGAATTCACGCAACCTGCCGAACCATGGCATCGCTTCGGGAAGGCATCCCCGGCGAGCCGGCCGTCATCACATCTCGCACAAGGAGGGAGAATCATGTCGGATCTGAAGAACGTGAAGAAGCCTGAGGATCTCAGCCAGGAGGATCTGGCCCGTTTCGTCGTCGACGCCTTGCACCGGGTCATCGTCCACTACACCATGTGGTTCATGGAGACGGAACACCAGGTGGGGATGCCCAAGGCCCTCGGCATCCTCAAGGAAGTCCGCAAGAACAGCTACAACATCCAGATGGACCGCCTGGCCAAGACGATGGGGTTCGAGATGAAGGGCGGCGTGCCGAAGGTGCTTGCCGAAACGCCCAAGGAGACGCTGATCAACATCCTGAACAACGTGGGGATCAACTGGCTGGCCAATGACGGCGTCTGGTTCACCTGCGTGGAGGCGGCCCGAGACATGTTCGACGCCAAGCGCTGCAACGACTCCACCTGGACGCGCTTCTCTCCCTTCGAGGCCTGGTCCATCAAGGAGTTCCTGGGGCTTCCCGAGCAGGCGGGGCTCGAAGGGTTGAAGGTGGCCCTGCAGTTCAGGATGTATGCACGGATCAACGTGCAGTCCATCCTCGACGACGGCCCCAACGCCGTCATCTTCCAGATGAACGACTGCCGCGTCCAGTCCGCCCGAAAGCGCAAGGGTCTCGATGACTACCCCTGCAAGTCGGCAGGTCTCGTGGAATACAGGCATTTCGCGGAGACGATCGACAGCCGTATCAAGACGGAGTGCCTCGGCTGCCCGCCCGACAAACATCCCGACGAGTGGTTCTGCGCCTGGCGGTTCAGCATCCCCGAGAAAAAGTAACGTCGTGAGGGTATCGGGCCCCGGGTCCGGATAAAAAGAGTGAAGATAAAAAAGGCAAGGCCGGTTCCGGCCTTGCCTTTTCGCGTGGGGGATCCCAAGCTCTCTCCGGGAGCAGATTTTCGTGCCGCAACGGGGCGGGACGTGCTCATCATTTCATGAGTCATTTGAACGTTCACGTGAGAATGATGAATCTTCAAGGTTCTCCCGTAACGGATGCGGTTCGCAATCCTGACGCAAAACGGTGAAGAGGGTAAGGGATCCCCGCAGCCGCGCGGGAATCAAACATCAATATTGAAAAAAAGGCGCACGAAATAGCTGATCCCGAAGGTCAGCGCCGCGATGCCGAGACTGATGGCGGCCATTTCGGAGAACCGCTTCCGAAAGGGGATATCCTGGGCGACGGAGACATAGCCGGTAAAAAGAAAGATGACCAGGAGGGCGTTGGCCAGGGTGACCCCGAGGCTCAGGTATTGATTGTCGAGCACGAGATAGGGCAGGATCAGGAACAGGACCGTGAACAGGTACGTCACTCCCGTGTAGAGTGCCGCCTTCACGGGATGCAGGACCTCGCCCCCGGACTTGATGGAGAGGTACTCTGAGGCGGCCATGGAGAAGGCCCCGGCAATCCCCGTGATCAGCCCGGCCAGGGCAATAAGCCGGATCTCCCCGAAGGCAAGGGTGAATCCCGCCAGGGCCCCCGTGAGCTCCACAAGGGCGTCGTTGAGCCCCAGGACGATGGAACCGACGTACTTGAGCTTTTCGTCGTCGATGATCCCGATGAGCTGCTCTTCGTGTTCGGCCTCCTCCCTGGAGATCCGGTCGAGGCCGGTGACGGCGCCCGAGAAGCCTTCGTAGGCCGCGGTTGCGCTGCTCTCGCCCTTCTCCATTAACTTAAGCCCGAAGGTAATACCCATGATCCGGGAAACGAGATAGAAAAACCACATCTTCAGCCAATCCGGTGCCACGTCTTTCCCCGTGATTTCCCGCAGGGCCTGGTAGTGGTCACGCTCGCAGTCCCCGATGGATTTCAGGATTCGGACGTTATGTTCTCCCTTCGCCAGCCCCGAGAGTTTGTGATAGACGTGAAACTCCGTGATCTCGTTTCTCTGCGCGGTCAGGAGATGCTCCCGTATCTTGCCGTTAATCGTTGTTATGTTCACAGTGCCTCCTCGTCAAGAAGGTGTCGAAACCCCTGTGGATTGCGAACCCGTGTCTCACTCCTTGGTGGTCCCGTGAAAACAAGGGGAATCTTTTTCGAGAAAAAGCTTGACAGGTTTTTGTGAGCGCATTATATTGCAATTGAAAATGGTTTTCAATAACAATATGGAACTTCATGTTGGAAGATCTTAACAGAGGGCGCCACTGGTGCCATGGAAGGGTAAGGGGCTGCGGCTTCAGGATGACCCTGGGCCGCGAGGCTGTTTTGGACGTCTTGTCCCGCACCGAGGATCACCTCAGCGCCGAGGACATCTACATGCGGGTCCACGAAACCTATCCGGCCATCGGACTGACTTCAGTATATCGGACGCTGGACATGCTCGTCAATATCGGTCTCGTGTACAAGTTCGATTTCGGCGATGGGCGGTCCCGCTTTGAGATCGCCGAGGGTCCGAAAGGAAAGGACCACCACCACCACCTCGTCTGCACGGGCTGCGGCCGTATCGTCAATTACAGGGACTTCATCGACGAAGAAGTCGCCCTTTTGAAAAAAACGGAAGAGGGGTTGTCGAAAAAATACAACTTCGCGATCACCAATCACCTGATCCAGTTCTATGGTCTTTGCGAGACGTGCAGGAAGAAGTAATTTTTTTACCTATATATGAAAATGGTTTTCATTAATGTATTGCAGGCGGTGAGATTCATGCCGAAATTCGATGGTACAGGTCCGATGGGAAGAGGTTGCCGGACGGGAAGAGGCAGCAGAATGTGCCGATGGAGCAGCGACGACAGGAGAAGAGGTGTGTCAGGCAGGACCGGCAGCAGGTTATCCGAGCTGCTCTGGTTGGTCCGGGAGGCTCTTTCGATCTGGGGGGCCGTCAAGTCACTCCGAGGAACATCGGCCGGTCCAAGCATCTCCTTTAGCGGGCGCGACCCGTTGGAACGGCAGAAGAGGCGAAGTCTTCAAAAACCAGCCGGCAGCGAAAATCAAGGTGACGTGATCGACATGCAGACACCACCTCACCTCATTGAATATCGTCGGTCGGGAGATCGGTGAGATCGGGTCTCGCGGGGCGGTGACCCCTCGTGACTCAGGGGAAAAGGTTTTTGATTTCGCAGAACGAAATATTGAAATGACCAGGAGGTAAATACAATGCCAGGCTTTGACCGAACAGGACCGAGGGGCATGGGGCCCATGATGGGAGGCGGCAGGGGATTCTGCGGAAATCCCGGCGGTGCCGGAAGGCCTCCGGCCGGCGGACGCACGTTTTTCGGCTGCGGCGGCGGTCGCGGTTGGCGCAACCAGTATTACGCCACGGGGCTTCCCCGCTGGCAGCGTTGGGGTCTTTCATCCGGCAATGCCGGTGACTCCATGAGCGGGGATCAGGAGCAATCCTGGCTGAAAAACCAGGCAGCGTTGCTCCGGAAGAACCTGGAGGACATCGAGCGCCGCCTGGCCGAACTCGCGCAGGAAAACAAGTAAGGGTGTCGTTGTATTTGTCTCCGTGGGGAGCGCCCCAGTCAGGGGCCTCCCCATTTCACACCGGACGGAGAACACGCGAAAAATTAACCATGCGATTCACAGTTCCTGCCGCAATGGCAATGCAGGCGCTATAGGGTATCGAAACAATCAGGATAAGGAGACGATGATGAAAGTTGGATTTGCAGTGGAAACGGACGAAGGTATCGAAAGTAAAGTGTACGGTCATTTCGGCTCTGCGCCGGTGTTTCTCATCGTTGAAAAGGGAACCGATACGGTTTCTGCGGTCCACAACCGGGACACTCACCATACACACAGCGCATGCAACCCCATCAAGGCCCTCGACGGGAACCGTGTCGATGCGATGGTGGTGGGTGGCATCGGCGCCGGCGCGCTAAGAAAGCTGAACGCGATGGGGATCAGGGTCTTTGGGGCGGCGGCCCCGAGCGTCAAAGAGAATCTTTCTCTGCTGAACGAGAACAAGCTCCGCGAACTCACGGCCGATCATGCCTGCAGCGCTCATCAGGGCGAGTGCGGGCATTGAGCAAATAGAAACCGGAAAATGATTTGAACTCCCACGACGATCTTCATCACGGCAAATGCCCCTGTGCGGCTGGAAAGAGGCCGCAGGAGAAAGAACATGAAAATCTGCATTTCATCGGAGGGAAACACCCTCGATTCAAAGGTAGACCCTCGATTCGGCCGTTGTCGGACGTTCATCATCGTCGACACGGAAACGATGGCCTTCGAGGTCGTCGACAACGCCGGGACTCAGGCCTCGGGAGGGGCGGGCATCCAGGCAGGTCAGCTCGTCGCATCCCGCGGCGCCAAAGCCGTTCTGACGGGAAACGTGGGGCCCAATGCATTCCAGACCCTCCAGGCAGGGGGCATCGCTATCTACACGGGCGTTTCCGGGACGGTGCGTGAAGCCGTGGAGGGTTTCAAGAAAGGGCTCTACCAGGCGACAAGCGGGCCGACGGCCGCATCGAAAGCGGGAATGAAATAGCCAAGACAGGAGTTAAGATATGCCGTTAGAAAAGGGAACAGGACAGGGTGGCGGCCGCGGTGCAGGAGGCGGCGGGGGCCGCATGGGCGGCAACAGAGTGGGGGCCGGTCCCGGAGGGAGCTGCCTTTGCCCGAACTGCGGGGCGAAGGCGCCTCACACGCCGGGTGTGCCCTGCTCGACGGTCAAATGCCCCGAGTGCGGGACGCCCATGGCGAGGGAGTAGAAGCCGTGATGATCGCCGTAGCGAGTGGAAAAGGCGGGACGGGCAAGACGACCGTGGCGGTCAATTTGGCCCTCGCGCTGGGAGACGTCCATCTCATCGATTGCGACGTGGAAGAACCGAATGCCCACCTGTTCCTGAAACCGGATCTCACGGAGAAAACGCCGGCCCGGGTCATGGTACCCGAGATCACTGAGGAGAAGTGCACCCTTTGCGGGCGCTGCCAAGAGGTCTGCGCCTTCAACAGCATCGCCGTCATTCCCCCGAATGACGCCCTCAAGGGCGGTGTCCTCGTGTTTCCGAATCTGTGCCACAGCTGCGGGGCTTGTTTCCTCCTTTGTCCGGAGGGCGCCATCCGTGAGGTTCACCGGGAGATCGGCGTCGTCGAAGCCGGGTGGGCTGGGGCCATCCGCTTCGCCCACGGCCGCCTTCATGTCGGAGAGGCCATGTCTCCCCCGCTGATTCGACAGGTCAAGAAGCATATTGATCGGACCCGGACGACCCTCATCGATGCGCCCCCGGGCACATCATGCCCGGTGATCAACGCCCTCGAGGGCAGCGATTACTGCCTGCTCGTCACGGAGCCGACCCCGTTCGGCCTGAACGATCTCGTCCTTGCCGTCGAGGTGCTCAAGGTCATGGGGATCCCGCACGGGCTCGTCATCAACCGGTGCGACATCGGCGACGACGGCGTGGAGTCCTATGCAAGGGTCAACGGCATCCCGGTGCTGATGCGCATCCCCTTTGACAGGACGATCGCGGAGCTGTACTCCCGGGGGCTCAATGTCGTCGAAACGGACAGGGAGTACGCGGAGAAATTCCGGGCCCTCTACAAGGATATCAAGAATCATTATGAAACAGATTGTGGTCATCAGTGGCAAAGGCGGCACGGGTAAGACGATCTTCACGGCGTCGCTTGCCTCGCTGGTAAAGAACAAGGTAATGGTGGACTGCGACGTCGACGCGGCGGACCTGCATCTCCTGCTTGCCCCCCGCACCGTGGAACGACACGAGTTCCGGAGCGGCAAGACGGCATGGATCGACCCGGACACGTGCATCGCCTGCGGCAAGTGCGCCGAGGTGTGCCGCTTCGACGCGATTGTCGACAATGGCGACGATTTCGAGGTCAATTCCCTCGCATGCGAAGGCTGTGGGCTTTGCGCCCGCATCTGTCCCGTCGAGGTCATAGAGATGAAAGAAAACCTCTGCGGCGAGTGGTACCTCTCGGAGACGGCCTACGGGCCTTTCGTCCACGCGAAGCTGGGCATTGCCCAGGAGAATTCGGGGAAGCTGGTGGCCTGCGTCCGGGAAGCGGCCAAAGGCATTGCTCAATCGCGCAGCCTGGAGTATGTGATCATCGACGGTCCCCCGGGGATCGGCTGCCCCGTGCTGGCGTCGCTTACCGACACGGACCTCGCCGTGATTGTCACGGAGCCGACCCTGTCTGGAATCCATGACGCCCGGCGCGTCCTGGAGCTGACCCGGCATTTCAGGATTCCTGCCGGCATCGTCATCAACAAGTGGGACATCAACCCGGAGGCGAGCCGCGAGATCGAAACCCTCTGTTCCGAGGAGGGTGTGAGCCTCCTGGGGCGGATACCCTTCTCGAAGCAAGTCGCCGCATCCCTGATCAAGGCTAGGCCCTACGTCGAGACGGCTCAGGACGACGTCGCCGCGGCGATCCGCGCCGCATGGGAAAAGATCGATTCCGAACCGGCGGGCAAGGACCGCCGGCCGTCATAACCCATTCAGAAAGGAGTTTGAACCCATCAACCCATGAAACCGATCCAGATCACCGAACCGAATAAGAAAGAAGAGGACCAGGACAAAGAGCTGAAAAAGCGGATGTCCCGGATCAAACACAAGATCATCGTCATGAGCGGAAAAGGCGGTGTGGGAAAAACCTCCGTCTCCGTCAACCTGTCCTACGCCCTGGCCCTGACGGGCCGGGAGGTGGGCCTTGTGGACATCGACCTGCACGGCCCCAACATCGCCAAGATGCTGGGGGTCGAGGGGCTGGGGTTCATCGGGTCCGACGACGGCATCGAGCCGGTGCGGGTGCTGCCCAACCTGAAGGCGGCAAGCATCTCCTTTGCGACCGCAAACCCGGACATGCCCATCATCTGGCGGGGTCCCCTGAAGATGTCTGCCATCCGGCAGTTTCTCGAAGAGATCAACTGGGGCGAGCTCGATTACCTGGTTATCGACTCCCCTCCCGGGACGGGTGACGAGCCGCTGAGCGCCTGCCAGCTCATCCCGGAGGTGAGCGGGGCCGTCATCGTGACTACCCCTCAGGACGTCTCCATCCTCGACGCACGGAAAAGCGTGTTTTTCGCGCGCCAGCTGAAGATCCCCGTCATCGGGATCATCGAGAACATGAGCGGCTTCGTCTGCCCGCACTGCGGGCAGGAGACGCCCATCTTCAAGAAAGGCGGCGGCGAAAAAGCTGCCAAGGATCTGGGGGTCCCCTTCCTTGGGAGAATTCCCTTCGAGCCGGCACTGGTCGAAATGGCCGACAAGGGTCTCCCGTTCGTCCAGTCCATGAAGGATGCACCGTCGGCTGCTGCGTTCCAGGAAATCGTAAGGCACATTGTGACCTTTGTCGCATAGGCATGGTGAAGGCGTTGCCCCACAGTGTGTACGGGCCCGTTTGTCCTGGCGGCGAGGGCAACTGCCAGGGTTGATCCCCGAGTCTTCCCCGGCGGAAATGTGCATCAAGCGAGAAAGGAGACGACATGGGAGGGGATGACGGCGTCAAAAAAGTCATGGAGGCCCTCCTCCTCAAAAAGACGGGGAATCACTACTCGGAAAGAGTGATCGATTACGGGACCCGCCCGAGGAACTGCGGGACCCTGGATCGTCCCGACGGATACGCAAAATTCACGGGCCCCTGCGGGGACACGGTGGAGATCTTCCTGCGCGTCAAGGACGGAAGAATACGGGATATCTGTTACACCACCGACGGCTGCATGACCTCCCACGCCGCCGTGTCGGCGGCCACGGAAATGGCCAGGGGAAAGGATCTCCGCGAATGCCTGAAGATCAACCAGAGCTCGATACTGGATCATCTCGGGGGCCTTCCGGACGATTCTAGTCACTGTGCGCTTCTGGCAGCGATCACACTGCATAAGGCCCTGAGAAATTTTATCGTCGGAAAGAACAGGAAAGATTGATCGGACGATGACGGAAATCTGCTATAATCCCATCGGGGTCATCCGCACCCCCTTCCATTCGCCCGAGGGCATGCCGATCCAGCCGGCGGCCGCACAGGGGATCGTGGGACGTGTGGAGATGGATCGCGGGGTTGTCGATGGGTTGAAGGACCTCGATGGCTTCTCGCACGTCATTCTGATCTACCATTTCCACGAAGCCAAAGCGGCCTGTCTCCGGGCGACGCCCTACATGGACGGTGTCGAAAGAGGCGTCTTCGCGACGAGAAGCCCCGCCCGTCCGAATGCGATCGGGATCTCGGTAGTCCGCCTGCTGGGGATCGAAGGCAACGTCCTTTGTGTCGAGAACGTGGACATCGTCGACGGTACGCCCCTGCTGGACATCAAGCCCTACGTTCCCCAATTCGACGGGGCGGACGACGTGAGAATCGGCTGGCTGAAGGATAACCTCCGGAAACTCGGTCATACCCGGGACGACGGGCGGTTCATGAAAAAGACATCTGCGCGGAAATCCGAATGACGAAAGGTCATTAAAAACTATTCAAGGGAGAAGTGGTTATGTTTCACGAGGAAAGATGCGACTTTTGCGGAGACTGCCTGGCGCGGTGCAAGTATCTGGACTTCAACAAGGAGAGCGGCTCGGCGGCGATGCGCAAGCTCGTCGCAGGCGAGAAGTCCGATTGGATCTACGACTGCGTGACCTGCATGGCCTGCGACGAGTACTGCCCGACGAATGCCCGTCCCTTCGACCTCATCATGAAGCGCATGGAGGAGGCGGGCGATTTCACAGACCCGAAGATGCGCGCCGACATGGCCGCCCGGTTCAAGCCCGAAGGCGAGCCCAAACCCGTCAAGCCCGCCGATCGGGCCATGTCAATCTGCGTCATGCAGGGCAACATGCCCTGGGCCATACAAGGCCAGCTCTTCGAGACGATCCCCCTTCTGAAGGGGAAACACTACTTCTGCAACGTGCTGTTCTCCCACATGGGTGACGAATCGATCCTGCGCGAGCGCCTGCAGGGCATGGTAGACAACCTGGCCAAATCCGGGGCGAAGGAGATCGTCTTCGTGCACGACGACTGCTACGCAGCGATCAAGGGTGTTGCCCCCGAGATGGGCATTAAGATTCCCTTCCGGCCGGTTCACATCTTCGAGCACCTCCGGGACGTCCTGAAGGAGAAGAAGGGCAAGCTGAAAAAGCTCGACATGAAGGTCGCCTACCAGCGGCCCTGCGCGTCGCGCTACACGCCGGAGAAAGATCCCGTTGTCAACGAGATCTTCGAACTGATCGGGGTGACACGCATGAAGCGGCAGTATGAGGGCGAGGACGCCCTGTGCTGCGGCGTGGAGGTCGCGGGCCCTGGCCTCAAGCTCTTCCCCCGCGGGAAGAACTACGAGCCCTTCCGGGTGAAGAACGTCGAGGACGCCAAGGCGAGCGGCGCCGAGGCGATGGTGTACCTCTGCCCCATGTGTTTCACGATTCTCAACAAGAAGGTGCGCGAGGCGGGCATGAAGAACTACATGATCAGCGACCTCTGCCGCCTCGCTCTCGGCGAGGAGCTGCCGGCGGACAAACCCCAGTGACCATCGGGTGCGGACGGCACAGGAAGGCACTTGCGGAACACGATCCGGCTCGTTGCAATGACCAAAACGCGAAAGGAGGTGGACCCATTGGCTGAAGAGATCAAGGCAGGCTGCGCAAGGCCGACAGGGGGACTGGTCGGCGAAGAGACTTCAGGGGATAAACCAACCGAAGCGGCGGAGACGGAGAAGGAGGTGAAGTCCATGGTCATGATCGGCAGGAAGGCGCCCGATTTCATGGCGCCGGGATATTTTCAGGGGAAGTTCATCAATGTTCATCTTTCGGATTATCTCGGCAAGTGGGTGCTGCTCTGCTTCTACCCCGGGGACTTCACCTTCGTCTGAGCGACGGAGATATCGGCGGTCGCCGATAGATACCCCGAGTTCGAGAAGCTCGGCGCCCAGGTGCTCACCATGAGCATCGACAGCGTCTTCGTCCACAAGATGTGGGTGGACCACGAGATTTCCAAGATGGTCAAGAAGGGGGTTCCCTACCCGATGCTCTCGGACGTGGGGGGCAAGGTGGGGACGGCCTACGGCGTCTTTGACGACGTGGCCGGCGTGGAAACGCGGGGCCGGTTCATCATCGACCCCGACGGGGTGATCCAGGGCTACGAGGTGCTGACCCCGCCGGTGGGGCGAAATGTTTCCGAGAGCATTCGCCAGCTGCAGGCCTTCCAGCACGTTCGGAACAGCGGCGGCACGGAGGCGACGCCTTCGGGCTGGCGGCCGGGCAAGCTCACCCTCAAGCCCGGGCCGGACCTGGTCGGAAACGTCTGGAAAGTCTGGAAGACCGACATGGAACGCGATTGACCCCTTCGGAGTGTAACAGGTGGAATCAAGACAAAACGGGCTGAGAGGAAAGGATTTCAGCCCGTTTTCTTTTTCCCTCGATGACGAAGAAGAAGGGGGCGTGATCGTCAAAGAGCGTTTTTGGCCCGGACAGGATACCGCGTGATCGACCCGGCAAGAGTGAAAGGAACGGACATGAAGTCGAAAACGAAGATTGGAATCGTGATCTGCGATCGCTACCGTCGCTGTGCGGGTGGGAAGTGTCTCCGGGCGATGAGGAACAAGGAAGGGGCTTTCAGCATATACCCGGATACGGAGCTCGAGCTGGTTGGTTTTACAACTTGCGACGGCTGTCCCGGCGGCAATATCGAATATGCAGGCGAAGAGATGGTGAAGAACGGTGCAGAGGTTATCCATCTGGCTACCGGCATGGTCGTCGGCTATCCCCCCTGTCCTCATATCGAGGCATTCAAGTCCTTTCTTGAAAAGCGATATGGGGTCAACGTCGTCGTGGGCACTCATCCCATACCGAAAAAGTATCTTGCAATGCACACTTCACTCGGGACATGGGAGAATTCCAAATGGAAGCCTCTCGTCGCACCGACCCTGACCGATGAAGCGACCCGCGAAAATTACGATTAGAAGAAGAAACTTTCCAGTAGGCTCATGGGCATGAGGGAAGACGAAGCCCCCGGGGCGGCCCCGGCGAAGACGTAGCGCATTCAATCAAATTGACGAAGAAAGATGCAGGGGAAACCCTGCCTCTTTCTTTACACTCTCCATGCGGCCCGCGGCAGGCGGAACCGGCGTTACTTGTTGGCCTGCGTCAGGTGCAGCTTGTAGTTGTGCTTGCGTCCCTTGGCGTCCGTTACGACCATTACCGCTTCAACGGGAATAAGATTGGTGATTCTGTACAGCTTCCAGCCCGGGGAACCGGGGGAGTCCGTTAAAGGGGTGATCTTGACGATTTTCTGACCGGCCATGTTTTTCGGCACGTCGTAGCTTGCCACGACGTCGTAAGGCAGAGCGCCGCCCCTCACCATCAGGAGATACGTCTTCGCATCGGCCATGAACGAGGCCTTGACCTCGAGCGCCGACTCCGCGTAAAGCCAGTAGGTCAGATGAACCTGGGTCTCCCCGGGAACGATCGCTCCAGGGGCCGGCTTCTGGTCGGCCACTTTGCGGTCGAGTTCCTTGCGGGTCGTTGTTGTACTCCCGCCGCCGTAGTGAAGGCCTGCCGCCTTCAGTTTTGCTCCAGCGGCATCGAAGGGTAGATTCCGAACGTCCGGCACGGTAACGTTCGGCGGAGGCTGGTAGGAATACCCCCGCAGCCAGACCTGGGTCGTCTTGGTAACACGCGTTCCCGCCGCCGGCCGTTGTTCCCGAATTTCACCGGCGATCAGCTTGTCGTCGCGGGTGCGGACCAGAGTGTATTCTTTAGTCGCCTTTTCGTAATTCAGACCGGCTTTTTCAAGCGCGGCTTTTGCCTCCGCGTACGTCTTGCCGTACACGAGAGGCATGACGGTCTCGCCGAATGCCTCCTTTACGTTGGGCGCCACGGTCGCCTTCACCGCCGGGGCCTGGTACATGTAAGCCGTCAGCACGACGCCGCTGCCCTTGACGGCCTTCTGCCCTGCGGCGGGGTTCTGTTTCGTCACCTTGCCGTGCTGGGCCTGGTTCGAAGTTCTTTCGAAGCTGATCGGGCCTCTCAGACCGACCGCTTCCAGCGTCTTGACGGCCTGGTCGGACGGCATGCCGACCACGTTGGGGACGGTCACCTGCTGGGCCTGCGCCGGCAGTGCAAAACACACGGCCAGCACCACGGCAACAAAAAAAATCAAACGCTTCTTCATCTGCATGCTCCTCGCTCCTTGTTGATTGCGTGAAAAACTCCTGCATTTTGCGTGCAAAAAGGCATCGGAAAGGCAATTCCCGTTCACGTGCAATAATTCTTTAAAGGAAGGTATCGGCAGGAAGCGACGGACTGTGAAGCGAAAAATCAACGGGCAGGCTATTGCAATCGAACCGGGTCGCAGGTAATAATCGATCCAGCATCAGGCGGAAAGGGATATCTTCAACCAGGCCCGGGGGAGGATCATCTATATGCAGAGGTCGCTGGAGCCGAAACAGGGCAAAGGGGGGCGTTTCCCGGACCGGGGGGAGCTCCCCGTACCGACGAATCCCGTCATCATGGCGACGCTTCGCGCGATTTACGCGGGGGGATCGAACCCGCGCTGGCAGTCGAATTCCTTCGGCCGTCCCTATTACCGCCACGAGGCACGCGACGGGAAGATTTCCCTCTTTTTCGAGAGCCCGCCCAACTTCAAATCTTTCTTCCACCCGTACTATATTTCCACTCCCCGAATGGATTTCGTCTATTCGGGGAAACTGCGACAGCTTGTCTCCTGCCTGTCCGTGGAGACTGCCGATGTCTTCCTCATCCTCATGTCCCGGATCGCCCGTTTGGGCCACCCCCTGACCGGGATTGCCCGGATCGGCCTCGATGAGATCGCGAAACTCAGGGGCGTGAACCTGCGCCACGGCAGTTCCCGCACGCTCTTCGAGGACTTCCGGCAGGAGGTGCTTCGGCTCGCCGATATGCGCCTGACCATGTCGTGGAAGGACTACCGGGGCGGGGGCACGGTCAGCCTGGGCCGGGAAAGGCCGGACAGGCTTCTCGACATCCTGGACATGGAGTACAAGAAGGACGGCCGGATATGGACGGCCTTCCGTTTCCGCTGCGGGCAGGCCTTGTCTCACTTCCTCGACCCCGAGGGCCTGCGGTGGATCGGTTACTACAGCCGCTCCCTCCTGAGGCTGAACCCCTACACGGATGCCTTCACGAAAAAGCTGGGGACCTACTGGATCATGCTCGGCATCATTGCCGGCAAGAAGGGGCAGCAGCCTGCGGCTACGCCGAGAACGATCCTCGATTTCTGTGGCGAAGCCATTCACGGACAGGCCCCCGGCAGGACAGTGGATGCCTTTATCCGGGCCCACGAGCGGCTCGTCGAAATCGGCGTGCTGGACATCTCTCCGGTCCTGGAGCCGCCCGACCGGGGGCGGGGTTACTTCGGCGAGTGGCTGGACCAGCCCCTGACAGTCAAGCTCTCCGATCATCTCTGGCAGATCAGCGAGACCCCGAGGAAAAGACTCTCCCCGAAAAGGCGAAGACAGCGCGAAGCCCCTCCCTTCGTGCCGTCCACCGCGAGGGAGCTGCAGGCAAACCCGGCCCTGATCCGGCAGTTGAGGGCCGATCGGTTGCTGCGGCAGGAAGAGCTGGCAGGTTCCCTGGGGGTGACCCGCCAGACCCTTTCCGGTTACGAGCGGGGGCTGCGGCCGCTGCCGGAAGACAAGGCCATCGTCCTTCTGGACCTCTGGCAGAGGAGCGCCCGGCGGTAGCGGTGGGTCGACGGTCCGCGCGACACACCCATGCCGGGAATAATCACACCCATCCTGACATCAGGATGCACCCATCGCAGCGGGATGTTCTTTCTTGCTTGCCTCCCGGGCTCTCGCTGCCTGCATTTGCGTCGGCTTAACATTCCTCATAAGTAACAAAAGAAGTAACCCCATGCTTTCCGCAATGAACAGGATATTCCCTCTTTTATAATGGGCGCGTTTCTTACCGCCAATGTACCAAGGAGGGAGCCATGGAGTACATTTCCAGAACGGTTTATGACGGAATAGCAAGGGTGATGATCCACCGCGGAAAGGTCAACGCGTTCAATGATGCCGTGGTCGACGAGATGAGCCGGACCTTCAAAGAACTCGCCATCGACCCGTCGGTCCGGGCGATCATCCTGACGGGCACGGGGAAGTTTTTTTCCTTCGGGTTCGACATCCCCCAGTTTCTGGGCTACAACAAAGAGCGATTTACCCGCTACCTGACCGGCTTCACCCGCCTTTACCGGGAGATCTTCCTCCACCCGAAGCCGGTGGTAGCGATGCTCAACGGTCACACGATCGCCGGGGCCTGCATGATCGCCACGTCCTGCGACTACCGGGTCATGGTCTCGGGCAAGGCCAGGATCTCGCTCAACGAGATCAACTTCGGGTCGTCCGTCTTTGCGGGGTCCGTGGAGATGCTGAGGCGGCTCGTCGGGCCCAGAAACGCAGAAAACATTCTCTACAGCGGCGCCATGTACTCCGCCGAGGAGGCGCTCCGGATGGGCCTTGTCGATCAGGTCGTATCCGAGGCCGATTTGGAAGACGAGGCAGGTAAAGTGGCCCGGGAATATGCCGCGAGGGACCCCGATGCGTTCCGGAGCATCAAGGGGCTCCTGCGGCGTGACGTGGCCGAGCAGATGGAGAGGACGGAGCAGGATTCCATCGAGGAGTTCATCCGGATCTGGTACTCGGAGAGGACGTGGGCGAGACTACAGGGCAAAACGATCCACGGCTAGTTTGCGTTGGTTCTGGCCGCGGTGTAACCTTAAGAAATGCTTAGTGTTCACCTTGAGGCCTTAAGCCTGCGAAGATCGGAAGTGAGGAAGTGAGGAAGAGCGGACAGGAACGAAAGAACGATTTCGACTCCGATCTTCTGCTCTTCCGCACTTCCTCACTTCTATCAGTTCGGGGGGTATCGCCATGAAAAACCGCATCAGCGTACTTCAGCGACGGCTTGCCGAACAGGGCCTCGACGCCGCCCTGCTCATCTATTCCCGCGATGTCCTTTACTATACCGGGACGGCCCAGCCTTCGTGCCTGCTCATCACCCCCGATGACTACACCCTCTATGTAAGGAGCGGGTTCGAGTTTGCCGTGCAGGACGTCTTCATTGGCCGGGAGAAGCTGGCAGAAGAGCGGCGGCTCGAGAAGGTTCTCGCAGGCGCCCTGTCCCGGCTGGCGGGAAGGCCCGGAAAGATCGGCATGGAGCTCGACATCCTGACGGCCGAGCAGTACGAGGCCCTCCGGAAGGCCTGCCCGGGAGCCGACTTCGTCAACATCTCCCCCGTCACCCTGGAGCAGCGCAAGGTGAAGGAGCCCGGGGAGATCGAGAGGCTTAGCCGGGCCTGCGACGCCGTCCACGCGGGGCACGAGGCGGTCCTGGCGACACTCCGCGAGGGGGTTACGGAGTTGGAACTTGCCGCCGCCGTCGAGAACGCCCACAGGCTTGCGGGCCACGAGGGGATCTTCTTCATCCGCCTGCCGGACTTTTTCATGAGCCGGGGGCCCATCGGGGCGGGACCGAATCTTCTGAGAAACAGCGGCGTCGTCTACACCATCACGGGCGTGGGCATGAGCCCCGCGGTTCCGGCCGGCCCCTCCCGTCGGGCCATCGGGCGGGGAGAGACGGTCATCGTCGACATTCCCACCCTCGTCGAGGGCTACCACGCCGACCAGACGAGGACCTACTGCATCGGCAAAGCCGGGCAGGCCATCCATGCCCTTTATGACGACCTCCGCGCTGTCGCCGACCACCTCATCGGCGCAATCCGGCCGGGCATGCGGGGCAGCGACGTCTATCGGCTGGCGCAGCAGAAGGCCGACGGCTTGGGGCGGTCTGCGGAATTCATGTCCTTCGGCAAGGGGAAATCCTCGCGGATCATCGGCCACGGGATCGGACTCGAATTAAACGAGCCCCCGATCCTTTCCGGGTTCGATTCCTCCCTGATTCCCGAAGGCTGCGTCGTCGCCCTCGACATGCACATGATGGCCGAGGGGAGTGGGGTCGTCAAGCTCGAGGATATGATCCATGTAGGCAGCGGCGGCAATGAGATCCTGACGAGGAGCCCCAGGCAGCTCTTCGAGATTTGACGAGGAGAGGACCCTTTTCGTTAACCCTCGTCAGGCGGCTACATTTTTGTAGCGGTCTTCCTTCGCGCTCCCGTCGCCGCAAGGCTTCTGCCCTGAAAGGCCCATAATGCGGGCAAAATCACCGTCTTTTCGCTTGACAAAACGGGGGATTTTGTATACGGCTTCGGGTGGGTCTATTATAAGGGATAGTCAGGGTTTAATAAGTTCAGAGGAGTGTATATGGCTTAAATTTTTAAAAATTTTACGGACAAGGAGGGAGGAAACGTGTATTTCGCAAAAGAAGTTCTCGAGTCGTCCAGCAAGATGCGCAAACGCTGGGAAGATGAGGTCAAGAAACTCGTTTCCAAGTGGGCCGATCAGAAGCCTGAAGCCCAGTGGTCAACGGTTTCGGACCTCCCCATCAAACGTCTTTACACCCCCGATGACATCAAGGACATGGACTTCGAGCGGGACATCAGTTACCCCGGGCAGTACCCTTACACCCGCGGCAACCAGGTGACCGGCTACCGGGGCAAGTACTGGACATTCCGCATGTTCTCGGGCATGGGAGATGCCGCCACCACCAATGAGCGGTGGCACATGCTCCTGAAGGAAGGCCAGACGGGTCTGAGCACGGCCTTCGACTTCCCCACCCTCATGGGCTATGACACCGACTCCCCGAAGGCCCGTGGCGAGTGCGGCAAGTGCGGCGTGGCCATCGACACCCTAGAAGACTTCCTCGTTCTCACCAAGGGCATCCCCCTCGACAAGATCACGACCTCCATGACGATCAACCCGCCGGCCACGGCCCTCTGGGCCATGTATTGCGCGGCAGCCGAGATCCATGGCATTCCGCTCAACAAGATCGGCGGCACGATCCAGAACGACATGCTCAAGGAGTTCATCGCCCAGAAGACGCTCATGTGCCCGCCCGAGCCCTCCGTGAAGCTCATCAGCGACACCGTCGAGTTCGGCACCCTGCACGTTCCCAAGTGGAACACGATCTCGATTTCGGGCTACCACATCCGCGAGGCAGGCGCCACGGCGGTCCAGGAACTGGCCTTCACGCTTCGCGACGGTATGGAGTACGTCGAAGACGTGCTGCGCCGCAAGAAGCTCGACGTCGATTCCTTCGGCCCCAGGCTCTCCTTCTTCTTCAACGCACACTGCGACTTCTTCGAGGAGATCTGCAAGATGAGGGCGGCCCGCAGGATCTGGGCCAAGGCCATGAAGGAACGCTACAAGTCAAAAGACGAGCGCTCCTGGTGGATGCGGTTCCACACCCAGACGGCCGGATGCTCGCTCACGGCCCAGCAGCCCTACAACAACGTCGTCCGCACGGCCACGCAGGCGCTCTCCGCGGTGCTCGGCGGGACCCAGTCGCTCCACACCAACTCGCTCGACGAAGTGTGGTGCCTGCCCTCCGACTTTGCCGTCCAGATCGCCCTTCGGACCCAGCAGATCATCGCCGAGGAGACGGGTGCGGCCACCACGATCGACCCGCTGGCCGGCTCCTACTTCGTCGAGGCGCTCACCAACGAGATGGAAAAGCAGGCCTGGGAATACATCCACAAGATCGACGACATGGGCGGCATGGTCGCCGCCATCGAGAAGGGTTTCCCCCAGCTCGAGATCTCCGATGCGGCCTACAAGTTCCAGCGCCAGATCGACTCGGCCGAGAAGATCATGGTCGGCGTCAACAAGTACGTCTCAACCGAGAAAGAGTCCATCCCCTTCCTCGAGATCGACGACAAGATCGAGCTTGAGCAGATCGAACGGCTTGCCGCCGTGCGGCGCAAACGCGACAGCAAGGCAGCCATGAAGTGCCTCAGCGATCTGAAAGCGGCCTGCAAGAAGGGCGAGAACGTGATGCCTTTCTGCATCGAGGCCGTCAAGGCTCTGTGCTCCGTGCAGGAGATCTGCGACGTCTACCGCGAGGTATACGGCGAATACCGCGATCCGGGACTCTACTAGGAAGGAGGGGGAGAATATCATGGCTGAGAAAAAACTGCGTGTTATGGTTGCAAAGCCGGGCCTCGACGGGCATGACCGCGGCGCCAGGGTTCTGGCCCGCTGCTTCCGCGATGCCGGCTACGAAGTGATTTACACGGGCTGTCACCAGACGCCCGAACAGATCGTGTCGGCGGCGGTGCAGGAAGATGTGGACCTCCTGGGCCTGAGCTGCCTTTCGGGCGCCCACCGCTATCTGTATCCTGCCGTCACGAAGCTCCTCAAGGACAAGGGCGCCGACGACATCATGGTCATCGGCGGCGGGATCATCCCCGAACAGGACTTCCAGCTGATGTATGATGCCGGCCTCAAGGCGATCTTCGTGCCCGGGACGACGCTGGACACGATCGTCACCTGGATCAACACAAACGTGAAGCCGAGAGCTTAGGTAAGGACATCCGGAATGGAAATCACAAAGAAGATCCAGGGCGGTGACATCCGTGCCGCCTCTCGCCTCATCCGCAACCTGGAGGATCGGATGCCCGAGGCGAAGCTCACCATCAAGCACCTCTTCCCCCTCACGGGGAGGGCGCACGTCATCGGCATCACCGGCTCGCCCGGTGCGGGGAAGAGCACGCTGACCGACGGCCTCATCGACTGCTTCCGCAAGAAAGGGAAGACCGTCGGCGTGCTGGCCGTCGACCCCACAAGCCCCTTCACGGGGGGCGCCATCCTCGGCGATCGCATCCGCATGCAGCGCCATGCCGAGGACCCGGGCGTCTTCGTCCGGAGCCTTGCCACGCGCGGGGCCCTGGGCGGACTGGCCAAGGCCGTGGGGGATGCCATCCACGTGATGGACGTCCTGGGCGAGGACATCATCATCGTGGAGACCGTCGGCACGGGCCAGCAGGAAGTGGACATCATCAACCACTCCCACACGGTCCTCGTGGTGCTCGTGCCGGGGATGGGCGACGAGATCCAGGCCATCAAGGCCGGGATCCTCGAGATCGCCGACGTCTTCGTCGTGAACAAGGCAGACCGCGATGGCTCCTCCAAGCTCTCGCGGGAGCTGATGGCCATGCTCGACATGGCCCCGCCGTCCGCCTTCCAGGGGGGATGGCGGCCGTCCATCATGAGGGTGGAAAACGCCTTCCAGCCGGAGAGCTTCAACAAGGCGCTGGATGACATCATGCACCAAGATTGAAGAGCATTACAAGCATCTCGTCGACAAGGACCTCATCGGCAGCAGGATGCGCCGCAAGGCGACCGTCGAGCTCAACGAGGCCATCCGGGCGACCATCCTCGAGCCGGTCCTCCTGAAGCTTCTCGGAAGCGGCCAGATGGAAGGGTTGATCGAAAAGGTCATGAAGAAGGAGATCGACCCCTACACCGCTGCCGAGGACATCGCCAAGCGGAACCTGGAGGGGTGCCTGTGATCGAAACCATTAACTGATTTTAGAAAGCCCGGGATGGTCGAGTACCGGCCTCCCGGGCTTTTTCAATTAAACTCCTTCTCCCCATAAACTCCCCCTTTAATAAAGGGGGAAACAGGGGGATTTTCTCCCTCTGTCATTGCCAGGGGCGTAACTAAAAA
>CAWHEJ010000015.1:0-110314 GCA_963828305.1 uncultured delta proteobacterium
TACGGCCGACAGGGCAACACCGATCGTCAGGTTTACGGCATTTCGTTTCATGCTCTTTCTCCTTTTCAGTGTGATCGCTCCTTGCTGCTCGTATCCCTATTATACCGCCCCCCTTTTCAAGACCGAAGGCATCGGGGCAGTCTCGAGGAAACCAGTCGGTGTGTTTCTCAGTCACAAAGAACAAACGCCTTGAGAACTACATCATGCTTGCTTTCTCATCCTTTTCAATGTCTCGATCCCCTTCCACTTTGCGTCGCGGCCCACCTGGATCCTCGTCGATTCCCCTAACAGGTCGATGGCCCCGAGCAGCGCGCTGCCGCTGCCGGACCTCATGTAGCCTTCGAGGTTTGCCTGCGCATCCCACTCGCTGTAAAGGACATATACATCGCCATCCTCCATACCCCGGGAAACGCGGCAGCTTTGGCACCCCATCTCCTTGCGCATCGTGGAAAGGAGCGCCTGCAGGGTCTGGTAAAGCTCATTGACCTTTCCGGGATGAGCCCTGACTTCGATCGTGAGCGTCATGATGTGCCTCTCCGTTTTTCCGGTCTGTCAGGTACGGGGCAAATGTTCTTCACAGTGCGAAAGGTCATTAACTGCGGTGCAACGGAGTTTGTCTGCGAGTTACTAATCCAAGAAGCATTCCAGACAGATGGGAGTGGCATCTAGTATTCAACATGCTGATATTGCAGGGTTATTTAATACATGCACGACGGCTTGACTGATTGTGAGAGGCGAAAAGCCTCAACATGTTGCGGACCCGCTAAATGTTGAGGGCCGATTGTTGATGGTGTTTTTTTAGGGCCTCTTGATGCCCAGTTTCTTGATCCGGAAACGAAGGGTGCTCGGGTGCAGATTGAGGATCGAGGCCGCGCCTTTCGGTCCCTCGATCCTCCAGCCTGTCTCCTTGAGGACCCGCTCGATGTGATCTCGTTCCATGGCGGCCAGGTCCTTCAGGGTCGTTTCGGCTTCTTTGACTTCCCGCAGAGGCTCGAGTTGGTCCGCAAGCTTCAGCACGGTGCCCGACGTGGTGATTACGGCCCGTTCGATGACGTGTTCGAGCTCTCTCACGTTGCCTGGCCAGATGTACCTCTCGAGGGCCTTCATGGCGCTCTTCGGGATGTCCTCGATCCGCCGCCCGATCTTGCGGGAGTACTTGTCCACGAAAAAACGGACAAGCTCCGGGACATCCTCCGTCCGCTTCCTCAGAGGCGGCAGCGTTACGGGAAAAACGTTGAGCCGGTAGAAGAGGTCCTCGCGGAACCGCCCAGCGCGGACCTCCTCCCTCAGGTCGCGGCTCGTCGAGGCGATCACCCGCACGTCCACCTTGACCGTCCTGGCGCTGCCCAGCCGTTCGAACTCGCCGTCCTGCAGCACCCGAAGGAGCTTCGACTGAAGCTCCAACGGCAGCTCGCCGATCTCGTCGAGAAAGATCGTCCCGCCGTCGGCCGCCTCGAAGCGCCCCGCCTGCCTGGCGTGGGCCCCCGTGAAGGCCCCCTTCTCCCGGCCGAAGAGCTCGCTCTCGATGAGATTGGCCGGGAGTGCCGCACAGTTGACGGTGATCATCAGCCGGTCCTTGCGGGAGCTGAGGCCATGGATGGCGTTGGCCACCATCCCCTTGCCCGTACCCGTCTCGCCAAGGATGAGGACGGTCGCATCCGTGGGGGCCACCTGCCCGACCCGGAAGAGAACATAGTTGAGGGCGTCGCTGCTCCCGATGATCTTCTCGAAGCCCAGCCCCTGGCTGAGTTCCTCGCGCAGATTGATGTTCTCCTTTTCCATCTGGAGCTTCAGCCGCTCGATTTCCCCGAGCTGCTCCAGGAGACGGGCCTCCATCGCCTTGCGCTCGGTGATGTCCTTGCCGAAAACGGACACCCCGAAGACCTCCCCTTCGCGCTCGAGCCGGTTGAGATTCAGCAGCAGTGTCCGGGTCCCTGAGTAGACCAGGTACTCAATGGTGTACGAGCCTTCCTCCAAAGCCTTCCTGTAGAAATCATGCCACGCCTTTACGAACTGCCCGGCCGGGAAGAGATCCTCGGGGCGCATGCCGGCCTTAATGCGAATGCCTCGCTGCCGGAGGAAGTATTCGGAAAGGCTGCGGTTGAATGTGAGCAGGCCAAAGCGCTCCGAATCGACGGACCAGATCATATCCGACGTGCTGTCGACCAGTGCGTAGAGCAGAGTCCGGGACTCGCTGAGCTGAAGCTCCGTCAACTTGCGCTGGGTAACGTCGTTGGATACGCCCATGAGGCGCTCGGACAGTCCCGCTCCTCCGGGATATGGACGCCCGCGGGCCACAATCCAGCGGATTTTCCCGTCGGGGTGCACGATCCTGTACTCGATGCCGAGAAGCTCCCGTTTCTCAATGCTCCCTCGGATGGCCTCTCTCACCAGCTCGCGGTCATCGGAATGGATTACCTCCAGGAACCGCCCGAAGGTCAATTCCTCATCCGGGGCGAAGCAAAACAACTCGCGGAGCTTGTCCGTCACCCAGACTGTGCCCGAGCCCGTTTCCATGATCCAGATACCCATTTCCGCGGAAGCCGTGGCGAGACTCAGGCGCTCCTCGCTTTCGCGCAGGGCCTGCTCTGCGTTCCTTCGCTCCAGCGCATTCACGAACATTTCACCGAGAAGCCGCAGCCGCGGGAAGAATTCTTCGGGCCAGACACGCTCGCGCGTAACCGAATTGATGGAGATGATGTGATCAACGGACTCGCCGCTGAGAATGGGAATGGTCAGGTTTGACCGAATACCCCATTCGATCCAGGTTTTCTTGTCTATGTCGGTCTCGCGAGGCATCTCATCAATCCTGGAGAATGCCACCACCTCCCGTTTATCGATGAGCTTTTCGTACGCCCACGGGTGGATCGATCTGGGCAGTTCAACCCCCGCGGGAACAAGCGGCACATGCTCCGAATAAGCAGCATGGGTGATGATCCATGCGGTCTTCCCCGGCAACGTCCGAAGCAGGCCACAGCGGTCGACCTGAAAAAACTCAAGGACCATCTTCAGGGCGTTCTCGATCTCACAGTCGACCTGCTCAAGTGAAATGTTGACGAACCGGGCCGAGACACCCGACAGCAGGCGCTCGAACCGAAGGAGCTCTTCCATGGTTCTTACAGGCATGGCATGATCCATCAATATCTTGAGGGCTGACCGTGCAGAATTCCAATCTATGACCGGTCGATGATTACAAGAAAACAAGCCACCTTAGCGAGTTGGCATCGTAATCCATCATTCCATGGAAGGCAAGAAGAACAAAATAAACCCTCAACCGGTTGAGGGTTGACCGTTTGGAAGATGCAAAAAGCCGCCTCGCTTGAACGCGAGACGGCTCTCTTGTCTTGGTGGGCCGCACAGGGATCGAACCTGCGACCCGCTGATTAAGAAGTGGAATTATTTTTTTCCGGTGATTCACTCATGATAGATATGGCGCGTTCCTTTTTTCTTGCGGGATTTTTTGATGTGTAGAAAACAGGCATGAAATTGCACATGATATTATTGAAGATGATTACCTTCAAGCTCGCCTGGCCTTTTCTTTCCGAAATCCTGCGCAGCACATCCTTCGATTTTGCCGCCACTTTCCCTTTGACATACGGGATATTCCTGTCTTATGCTCTTTTCACCGGCCGTTAATAAAGCAACCTCTCATCGAATCAAACAACCTTGTCCGCACCCGAAATGGCATTTACCCGGTAACGAATGGAATCCCGGGAGGAAGGCCGTTTCCGCCCGGCCCCTCCCTCCGGAGGTGCCCCATGTTTCCAGTCCTCACCCGCCGCCCCTTCAGGCACGTCGGAGAGCGCTTCGTCCTTTTGCTCGTTGCGCTGCTGCTGCCCTCCCTTGCCCCCGCCCAGCCGGTGTCCGACCAGCCCTTCCCGGTGCTGGAGACGGGGATGCACACGGCCATGATCTATCGCTTCGCGGTGGACCGGGCCGGCCGCTACGGCGTCAGCGCCTCGGACGACAAGACCGCGCGGGTCTGGGACCTGTCCAGCGGGCGCCTGCTGCAGACGCTGCGGGTGCCGGTGGGGGAGGGCCATGAAGGCAAGCTCTTCGCGGTGGCGATCAGCCCGGACGGGGAGCGGGTGGCGGTTGGGGGCTGGACAGACAAAACCGGACAGGAAAACTCCGTCTACTTTTTCGAGCGGGCCGGCGGACGCCTCGTCGGGCGCATCGCCGGGCTGCCCAACGTTGTGGCTCACCTGGCCTGGTCGCCGGACGGGAAGCGGCTCGCCATCGCCCTCGGGGGAGCGAACGGCATCCGCCTCCACGCCGCCCGCGCCCCCTACGATGAAATCGCGAAGGACAGGGACTACGGGGACAGCAGCCTCAGCGCCGATTTCGACCGCGGCGGCCGGCTCGTGAGCACGTCTGATGACGGCAAGCTGCGCCTCTACGACGCGGCTCTCCGCCTCGTGGTGCCGCCCCGCGCGGTCAGTGGCGGCACGCGCCATTTTTTGCCCGCTTCTCGCCGGACGGCCGCCACATCGCGGTCGGCTTCTTCGACAGCACGACCGTCAGCGTCGTGTCCGGCACGGACCTGGCGCCGCTGCAGCCGATGGACACCAAAGCAGCCGTCGATTACGACCTCAGCAAAGTGACCTGGTCCGCCGACGGGAGCCGCCTCTACGCGGCGGGACGCAACCAACTTGCCGACGGACAGAATCCCGTCCGCGTCTTCGACCCCGCCGACGGCCGCCAGCTTGCCGCCTGGCCGGTGTCGACGATCACCGTCATGGACCTGCAGGCCCTCGCCGACGGACGCCTGATCTTCGCGACGGCCGACCCGACGTGGGGCATCGTCGACCGCGACGGCCGCATCGTGACCCGCCAAAACCCGCCGGTCACGGATCACCGAGGCAACTTCGACGGCTTCCGCCTCTCGGCCGGCGGCGATCGGCTGACCTTCACGCACTTGATCTTGCAGCAGGGCCGGTGGCAGCGCCAGGCCCTGCACTTCGACCTGCGCAGCCTGCGCCTGGCGCGCGGCGACGCCGTGCCGGCCACGGGCCTGAGCGCACCGCGCCGCGACGGCCTGGAAGTGAAGGGTTGGGAAGGCACCTACACCCCCACCCTCGGCGGCCAACGCCTGCAACTCGGAGAATTACGAGATGTCCCGCAGCCTCGCCGTCGCCGCCGACGCCCGCCACTTCGCCCTGGGCACCGAGTGGTATGTCCGCTGGTTCGACGCCAACGGCAGGCAGCAGTGGGAGAAACCGGTGCCCGGCATGGCTTGGCTGGTCAACACCAGTGCCGACGGCCGCTTCGTCGTGGCCGCCCTCGGCGACGGCACGATCCGCTGGTATCGGACGCAGGACGGCAGCGAAGCCCTGGCCCTCTTCGTCCATGCCGACGGCCAGCGCTGGGTGGTGTGGACGCCGGAGGGCTTCTTCGCCGCCTCGCCCGACGGCGAAGGGTTGATGGGCTACGTGCTCAACCAGGGCCGGGACAGGGAGGCGGAGTTTGTCAGCGCGGGGCAGTTGCGACGAGCCGTTCTACCGGCCCGACCTGATCGCCAGGCGCATCGACGGCGACGAGGCGGCCATCCGGGTGGCCCTCGCCCGGGTCGGCGACGTGCGCCAGTTGCTGGCCAGGGGCCTGCCGCCGGAGATCGAGCTGCTCTCTGACCCCAACCCGACCGTGGCAGGCGACTATGAACTGAAGATCCGGATCACCCCCCGCGCCGGCGGCGTCGGGCGCGTGGTGCTGCGCGTCAACGGCGTCGAGCAGGAGCCCGGCCGCGACCCGGCGCCGACGGGCGGCATCTACAGCCAGCGCCTGCGCTACAACCCGGGCGCCTACCCGGTGGAGGCGGCGGTTTACAACTCCGGGAACACGGTGCTGTCGGAGTCGCGCACCGTCAACCTGCGGGTTCGCGGCGCAGCGCCGTCCAAGCCGCGCCTGCTCGTGCTGGCGGTGGGCATCGGCAAGGACGCGTACATTGACAACAAGCTGGCCACACCGGGGGTCGAGTTCGCCGGCCAGGACGCCGCCGCCTTCGTCAAGCAGATCACCAGCCAGGCGAGCAGCGGCCGGCTGTACCGGGAGGTCAAGCCCCGCCTGCTCACCAAACGCACCGAAACCAGCCTGCAGGCCATCGAAAAGGCCCTGCGAGACATTCCCTTCGAGACCGGCGACACGGTGGTGATCTTTCTGGCCGGCCACGGCAAGGCGGTGGACGGCAAGTACAACTTCCTGCCGGCTGACCTGGTGCTGGAGAACGAGGACAGCATACGCAAGGCGGCCTTGAGCCAGGACAAGCTGGCGTCGCACCTGCGCCGTTTCGCCAGCGGCCGTGCGTTGCTGGTGATCGACACCTGCCACGCAGGCGCGATGACCGAAGGCCGCGGGATCGACGAAACCTTTGCCATTGACAACCTGATGCGCCAGAGCGGCCAGGTCACCCTTGCCGCGAGCCGCAGCGACGAGCAGGCCTTCCAGGACCGCCAGAAGAAGCACGGCATCTACACGCTCTCTCTGCTCGACGGCCTCCGCGGCGCCGCCGACTACGACCGTGACGGGGTGGTGGACGCGGAGGAACTCGCCAAGTACCTGTCGCGAGAGGTTCCCGCCCGCAGCAAAAAAGCCAACCCCAAAGGCCCCCAACAGACCCCGATGCGCTCGAAGACCGACAACCCGTTCCCGCTGGTCCCGGTGCGCAAGTGAGCGAGACCATGAGCCCGCTGAAATTGTTCATCTCGTACGCGCACAAGGATGAGGGCTACCGGGAGCGGCTCGGCGTGCACCTCGCCGCCCTGCAGGCAGAGGGCTATTACGAGGTCTGGCACGACCGCAAGCTGCTGGCCGGCCAGGACTGGGCCAGGGAAATCGACACCCGCCTCGCCGAGGCCGACGTTGTGCTGCTCCTCGTCAGCGCAGACCTGATCAACTCGCGCTACGTGTGGGGCCTCGAGCTGGAGGAGACCCTGCGCCAGGAGGCGGCGGGCAAGACCCGCATCGTCTCGGTGATCCTCAAGCCCTGCCGCTGGCAACGGCCGTTTTCCCCGCTCGCCTCGCGCCAGGCCCTGCCGCCGAAGCTGGATCGCGTCAAATCGGTCAGCGAGCACCCCGACGGCGAGGAAAAAGCCTTCGACGAGGTGATGGAGGGGCTCGAAAAGCTGCACGACGACATCGTCGCGGAGCGCGGCAGGTCGCCCGCCGCTCCGGGCACCGGAGCGGTCCCCGTGCCCGGCAGGCTGCGGCTGGCGGACACCCTGCGCCTGTACGTCGGCCGCCACCCCTGGCAGGTTGTGGCCGCAGTCGTCGCATTCCTTCTTGTCGCTTTCACCTTCATCGCCCACGGGCAGCTGAAGAGCGAGGCAGACTCCGGCTGGCGCCTGCTGCGGATCGGCGAGTACACGGAGGCCGGCAAACACTTCGCACGGGCGAAATGGTGGCCGGGTTTCGACCGACACGGCGCCGACATCGCACGTCTCGGCGCGATGCTTCCGCGGCTCGGCGACGAAGCCGTCCGCCGCGAGTTTGACGTTGGTCTTGCCGCGCTGGAAAAATCGGCCCCCGGGTCGGGCTTTGCCTCGTACCTCAGGGGCGTGGCGAAATTCGACGACTGGCGGCTGGCGACGGACGACACGGTTGCCGCAGGCCTCTTTTCCGAAATGGAAGCGCTCTATCGCAAGGCCGTCAATCTCGATCCCGGGCTGGCGGAAGCCCACGCCGGGCTGTCGTTCGCCTGCAACTACCAATGCAGGCTCGATGAGGCGCTAGACGCCATCCGCGCCGCAGAAAAGTCCGGCGGCTCGTCGCCACCGGCCCGCTACGCCGTCCAGAAAGCTGAAATCCTCGCCGCATACGGCGACGCGGCAAGGCGCCGCGAGGCCATGAATATCTTCGAGACCCGCGGCAACAATCCCCGCGCCCGCCTGCTGCAGGCCATGCTCGCCTGGCAGGACGGCGACTGGGCGCGAGGCAACGGCTGGCTCAGCCAGGCCCTCAAACAGCTGGAGACGAAGGACGATGCGGGCAGTTGGATCTTCTACCTGCCTTCATCCCTCTGGCTTATCGGGGAAGCCGGCTCCAAGCGCTGCCTGCTGCTCTACGCCGCAGCAGTGGGCGAACGGCTGACGGAAGGCGGCGCGGGCACGAAAGCGGCATGGAACGCGGTGGACAGGGACTGCCGCGGCGTCGGGCAGGACGCCCTCGAGTTCGTGTGCGTTTACCTGCCGGAAAACGCCGCCGCGCATGCCCGCCGCGAACTGGGCTGCCCATCGTCCCAGCCACCGGCGCGTTGCGCAAACAAACAGCCGGCAGAGACCCCGCCGCCGCCTGCCCGCCCGCAAGCATGAATCCGCCGCCGACCGGCGTTTCCGCTCAGGAGCCACTTTCCCTTTGACATACGGGTTATTCCTGTCTTATGCTCTTTTCACCGGCCGTTAAAAAAGCAACCTCTCATCGAATCAAACAACCTTGTCCACACCCGAAATGGCATTTACCCGGTAATTAATGGAATCCCGGGAGGAAGGCCGTTTCCGCCCGGCCCCTCCCTCCGGAGGTGCCCCATGTTCCCACGCCTCACCCGCCGCCCCTTCAGGCACGTCGGAGAGCGCTTCGTCCTTTTGCTCGTTGCGCTGCTGCTGCCCTCCCTTGCCCCCGCCCAGCCGGTGTCCGACCAGCCCTTCCCGGTGCTGGAGACGGGGATGCACACGGCCATCATCAAGCGCTTCGCGGTGGACCGTGCCGGCCGCTACGGCGTCAGCGCCTCGGACGACAAGACCGCGCGGGTCTGGGACCTTGCCAGCGGGCGCCTGCTGCAGACGCTGCGGGTACCGATGGGGGAAGACAACGAAGGCAAGCTCTACGCAGTGACGATCAGCCCGGACGGGGAGCGGGTGGCGGTGGGGGGCTGGACAGACAAAACCGGACTTTCAACATCCGTCTACTTTTTCGAGCGGGCCGGCGGGCGCCTCGTCGGGCGCATCGCCGCGCTGCCCAACGTCGTGATTCACCTGGCCTGGTCGCCGGACGGGCAGCGGCTCGCCATCGCCCTCGGGGAAGCGAACGGCATCCGCCTCCACGCCGCCCGCGCCCCCTACGATGAAATCGCGAAGGACAGGTACTACGGGGACAGCAGCTACAGCGTCGATTTCGACCGCAGCGGCCGGCTCGTCAGCACGTCTTTTGACGGCAAGCTGCGCCTCTACGACGCCGATCTTCGCCTCGTGGTGCCGCCCCGCGCGCTCAGCGGCGGCACGCAACCAATTTGTGCCCGCTTCTCGCCGGACGGCCGGCGCATCGCGGTCGGCTTCAACGACAGCACGGCCGTCAGTGTCGTGTCCGGCACGGATCTTTCGCCGCTGCAGCCGATGGACACGGGTGCGGCCGGCAAGGGCAGCTTCAACAGTGTGACCTGGTCCGCCGACGGGCGCCGCCTCTACGCGGCGGGACGCAACACACTTGCCGACGGTCAGTATCCCGTCCGCGTCTTCGACCCCGCCGACGGCCGCCAGCTTGCCGCCTGGCCGGTGTCGACGAACACCGTCATGGACCTGCGGCCCCTCGCCGACGTGCGCCTGCTCTTTGCGGCGCAAGACCCGGCGTGGGGCATCGTCGACGGCAATGGCCGCATCGTGACCCGCCAGAGCCCGCCGATCCCGGACCACCGCGGCAACTTCGACGGCTTTTGCCTCTCGTCCGGCGGCGACCGGCTGGCCTTCACGCACGAGACCTGGCAGCAGGGCCGGTGGCAGCGCCAGGCCCTGCACTTCGACCTGCGCAGCCTGCGCCTGACGCGCGGCGACACCGTGCCGACTGAAGGTCTCAGCGCGCCGCGCCGCGACGGCCTGGAGGTTAAGGGTTGGGAAGACACCCTCACCCCCACCCTCGGCGGCCGACGCCTCCAACTCAAGAACCTCGAGAGATCCCGCAGCCTCGCCGTCGCCGCCGACGCCCGCCACTTTGCCCTGGGCACGGAGTGGGACGTGCGCTGGTTCGACGCCGGCGGCCGGCAACAGTGGCAGAAACCGGTCCCCGGCACTGCCTGGCTCGTCAACACCAGCGCCGACGGCCGCTTCGTCGTCGCCGCCCTCGCCGACGGCACGATCCGCTGGTATCGCACGCAGGACGGCAGCGAGGCCCTGGCCCTCTTCGTCCACGCCGACGGCCGGCGCTGGGTGGCGTGGACGCCGGAGGGCTTCTTCGCCGCCTCGCCCGACGGCGAGGGGCTGATGGGCTACGTGCTCAACCAGGGCCGCGACAGGGAGGCGGAGTTTGTCAGCGCGGGGCAGTTGCGCGAGCCGTTCTACCGGCCCGACCTCCTGGCCAGGCGCATCGACGGCGACGAGGCGGCCGTCCGGGCGGCCGTCGCCCGGGTGGGCGACGTGCGCCAGTTGCTGGCCAGGGGCCTGCCGCCGGAGATCGAGCTGCTCTCCGAGCCCCGGCCGACCGTGGAGGGCGACTATGAGCTGAAGCTCCGGATCACCCCCCGCCCCGGCGGCGTGGGACGCGTGGTGCTGCGCGTCAACGGCGTCGAACAGGAGCCCGGCCGCGACCCGCTGCCGGCGGGCGGCGTCTACAGCCAGCGCCTGCGCTACAACCCGGGTGCCTACAAAGTGGACGTGGCGGTGTACAACGCCGGTGACCGGATTGCATCCGAGTCGCGCACCGTCGAGCTGCAGGTCCGCGGCGCGGCGCCGCCCAAGCCGCGCCTGCACGTGCTGGCGGTGGGCATCGGCAAGGCGGCCTACGAGGACAACAAGCTCGCCACGCGGGGGGTCGAGTTCGCCGACCGGGACGCCCGCGCCTTCGTCGAGCAGATCTCCAAACAGGCCGGCGGCGGCCGCCTGTACCGGGAGGTCAAGACCCGCCTGCTCACCACCCGCCCCCAGACCAGCCTGCCGTCCATCGAGAAGGCCCTGCGCGACATCCCCTTCGGGACCGGCGACACGGTGGTGATCTTCCTGGCCGGCCACGGCAAGGCGGTGGACGGCAAGTACAACTTCCTGCCGGCCGACCTGGCGCTGGAGAACGAGGACAGCATCCGCAAGGGGGCCCTGACCCAGGAAAAACTCGAGGGCCACCTGCGCCGCTTCGGCAGCGGCCGCACGCTGCTGGTGCTCGACACCTGTCACGCGGGGGCGATGACCGAAGGCCGCGGGATCGAGGAAACCTTCGCCATCGACAACCTGATGCGCCAGAGCGGCCAGGTCACCCTTGCCGCGAGCCGCAGCGACGAGCAGGCCTTCCAGGACCGTAAGAAGAAGCACGGCATCTACACGCTCTCGCTGCTCGCCGGACTCAGCGCCGCCGACTACGACGGCGACAAGGTGGTGGACGTGGAGGAACTCGCCAAGTACCTCGCGCGGGAGGTCCCCGCCCGCAGCCAAAAAGCCAACCCCAGCGGACCCCGCCAGACCCCGATGCGCTCGAAAACGCCCAACGCCTTCCCGCTGGTGCCGGTGGCTGGGGCGCGCAAGTGAAATCGTTGCGAAGCGACCTGCCGGTGCCTGTATCTATTCCGGGACCGCGACATGACCGTGAACGCGGGGTCGGAGAGGACCTGATCGAGAGCGCCTGCCGGGGACGGAAAGAGACACGATTTTCTGCGGGGATCGATTTGGGCAACAGCCCGTTGGAATGGAACCCCCAAAATGAAGAAAGCCGCCTCGCCTTGGATGCGAGACGGCTCTCTTGTCTTGGTGGGCCGCACAGGGATCGAACCTGCGACCCGCTGATTAAGAGTCAGCTGCTCTACCAACTGAGCTAGCGGCCCAAGATCTTCAGTTTTTTCGATTTATGGCGCGCCCGGCACGACTTGAACGTGCGACCAACAGATTCGAAGTCTGCGACTCTATCCATCTGAGCTACGGGCGCATTTTGTTGCCCGTTTTATTTCTGGGGTGAGTGGAGGGACTTGAACCCTCAACCTTCGGGGCCACAACCCGACACTCTAACCACTTGAGCTACACCCACCATCTGGTTCTGGCACGCCTGCAGGGATTCGAACCCGGGACCTACGGATTAGAAGTCCGTTGCTCTATCCAGCTGAGCTACAGGCGCACTTGAGATTCCGATTGCAAAGAGGATTAATTAAACGCTTTGACGGATTTTGTCAAGCTGCAATTCACTTTTTTTTTCATCCCGTCATCGCAGCACGAATCCCACGATCCCCTCGAAGCGGTAACCCCTCTTCCCCTGGCCCTCGCCGGCTGCGTCCGTCGTGAAGAAATGACGGTTTGTCACCGGGTTGAACCACCGGTAAAGCTCCCTCGTGCCGGGCAGGCGGATCGTCGCGATGTTGCCGATCGGTCCTTCGAAGAGGTAACCGGCCAGATTCTTGCGACCCCCGCTTCTCTCCGCGGCGTAGTAATGATCCCCGATGGAGGGGTTGTACCACCGGTAAAGCTCCACGGTCCCTGCCGTCCCCGGGCCATAGAGCCGGAAGGCAAGCCCCGCGCGCTGGTAGGCGCCGAGATAGCGGGGGTCCTCCCTGTCGGGCTGAGTCGTAAAGAGACTGTCATCGCCCCGCGTGTACCGGTAAACCGGGAGGAGTTTCGGCGACGCCTCGCCCGTGACGTTGAGGGAAATGGGGATGCGGGCCGTGCCCCCGTTCGAGGCAATCGTGACATGGTCCGTGTAGATCCCGGGCCTGAGCTCGGAGAGGCTCATCCGGATCGTGACGAAATCCGTCTCCCTGGTGGTGGTGCCCGAAAGGGGCGTCAGCCGGGCCCATGCCGATGGAGGCAGATTGGCCCTCGTGTCGCTCACGAATATGCCTTCGAGGATGACGGCGCCCTCCCCCACCTGGATTTGAATACTGTGCAACCCCTCCGGCAGATCCTCGATGACGATCCCTTCGAAACGATTCCCCTCGAGCTCCAACAGCGGCATCTCCCTGGCCGGGCGCTCATCGGCGGACACACGGACCAGGGCCTCTTCGGAACCCCTCTTTCCATACAGGACGGCCCCGGTCCCCTGGATCTGGAGTTTCATCGTGCAACCCGGCCCCGCCGATTTCGGATAGCCCTTCTCGACACCCCAGTTGCCCGCCGCCTGCAGCACATCCTTCAGGTGGCCCGGTGCCGTGTAAGGCCCCCCTGTCGCCAGTGACTCGTTGAGCAGTGACACGTATCTCCCCCGCCCGGTTCCCGCCGTGACGCGCGCCTGCCCGCCCGCCGACGTTGCGGCCTGCCACCGCAGCACACCCGCCCCTGCGTTCGTGATTCGGATTTTGCGCGTGATTTCCTTGACGGGGTCCATGTCCCCCAGGTCGATGCCCCGCGGCTCCACCTCGAGGGCGGGCCGGGATTTCGAATCGGTCATGTTGAACTTGAGAAACAGGGTCCGCGCGCCCTCATCGGATTCGATGCGCAGCGCCTCGCGCCAGGTCCCTTCGGCAAGCGTTCGCTTAAGCACCAGGGAGTTTTTCCCGGATGCGATCCGGATCTCCACCGGGTGATCGCCCGTCTCCGTCCGTCCCTTGAGGGAGCTCAGCACGACATCGACCCGCGACGGCGCCGCGCCGCATTCCCCCGTGAGCCCCTCACCCATCGAGGACTCCCAGCCAGGGGGCACCTCGATAGTCCACCGGATCCGTCCCTCCCCCGTGTTTGTGATCTGAAACTGGGCCCGTGCGCTCTCGCCGGACCCGATGACGCCGAGGTCGATCTCGCGGGTCGACACCGACAGGGCGGCGGGCCGATTGTCACGGGCCGATGCCATCTCCGGCGCCCCATGAGAAGCCAGGATGACAAGAAGGCCAAGAAGGGCCGGGAAACCGCTCGCCATGATTCTCGAAATCCGCTTCATCACAGCCTCCCCGACTCGCCGCCCGCTGAGGGTCGCGCATCGGCCGTCTCAAAAAAGCTTGACAGGCGGGCCCCCGAAGTATAGAAGGCATCCTTTGATATTTTTATATCGAGGCCTGCATCAGGCCAAACCGGTGTTCCCGGCGTGGCCCGACCCGCACTGACGCTTTCCGCATGACAGAAGCCGAGGTCACGTTTTGCCGTGGCAAGCAAGGACGATCTGACAATCTGGGTTGCCCTCAAGAGCGTCGAGGGAGTCGGTAACGTCGCGTACCGCAACCTTCTGGCTGCTTTCGGGTCGCCGGATCGCGTCTTCGAGGCCACCCTGCCCCAACTGGAGCAAACGGCGGGATTAAACCACAAGACGGCCCGCAACATCAAGGACTTTCGGGGTATGCAGGCGGCCCGCGCCGAGGTCGACAGGGCTGCTCGCGAGGGCGTATCGATTGTCACGGTGAAGGATCCCGGGTACCCGGAGAGGCTGCGGAGGATCTACGATTATCCCCCGCTTCTGTATATAAAAGGAACGCTCGCACCGGAAGACATCCCCGTTGCCGTCGTCGGGTCCCGAAACGCAAGCCCCTACGGCCGTTTCGTCACGGAGCGGCTCTGCCGGGAGCTGGCACTCCGGGGGGTGACCGTCGTCAGCGGCCTTGCCCGCGGGATCGACACCTGTGCCCACCGCGGGGCGCTCGCCGGCCGCGGCCGGACGATCGCCGTCATGGGATGCGGCATCGACGTGATCTATCCCCTGGATAACCGGAAGCTGCACGGAGAGATCCTCTCAAACGGCGCCGTCGTGACGGAACTGCCCTTCGGCACGGAACCCGACCGGCCGCACTTCCCCGCCCGCAACCGCATCATCAGCGGCATGTCGCTGGGGGTTCTCGTCGTCGAGGCGGGCGAAAAGAGCGGCTCTCTCATCACGGCCCGGTACGCCCTCGAGCAGGGGCGCGAAGTCTTTGCCGTGCCGGGGAGCATCGATCTGCCGGGCTCCCGGGGAACAAACAGCCTGCTCAGGCAGGGTGCAAAGCTCGTGGAGCGCGTGGAGGACATCCTCGAGGAGATCCTCCCCCAGCTGGAACACCGGCCCGCTGCGCCGAACAGAGAAGCGCCAGGTCCCGCATCCCTGCCGGCGGCACATACCCCGACCGCCTCCGCGCGCGAGGCCCTGACGGAAAAAGAATCGCGGCTCCTGGGGTTCATTACAGAAAAGCCGCTGGACGCCGATACCATCATCAACCGCTCGGGCCTGGCTGCAGCCGAGGTCCTGGCGGGTTTGCTGTCCCTTGAGCTCAAGGGCCATGTCCTGCAGCTTCCGGGCAAGTTATTCAAATTGAGGGAGAATTGATGTCGAATTCGCTGATCATCGTCGAGTCGCCCACCAAGGTGAAAACGATCAAGAAATATCTCGGCTCGGAGTTCGATGTCCGGGCCTCGGTGGGACACGTGAAGGACCTTCCCGGGAGCGCCCTCGGGATCGATATCGAGCACGACTTCAGCCCCACCTATGAGGTTCTCGAGGCGAAGAAGAAAGTCATCGCCGAGTTGAAGAAAGCCGCCAAGACGGCCGACACGATCTATCTGGCCCCGGACCCCGACCGCGAGGGGGAGGCCATCGCCTGGCACATCGCCGACGAGATCGGCACAAAAGGCAAGCAGGTCTACCGGGTGCTCTTCAACGATCTGACAAAAAACACGATGCTTGCGGCGATCAAGAACCCCCTGCCCCTGGACCGAAACCGCTACGAAGCCCAGCAGACCCGGCGCATCCTCGACCGCCTCGTGGGCTACCAGATCAGCCCCATCCTCTGGAGCAAGGTACAGTACGGGCTCTCGGCAGGCCGCGTCCAGTCCGTCGCCGTCCGGATCGTCTGCGAGCGCGAGCAGGAGATCCTAAACTTCAAGCCCGAGGAGTACTGGAACATCACGGCGGCGCTCGAAGGCGCCAACCCGCCGCCCTTCGAGGCCAGGCTTGTAAAGATCGGGGGCAAGAAGGCCAAGGTCGGAGACGGCACACGGGCCGCGGGGCTCGTCGAGACCCTGAAGAAATCCGCCTTCACGGTGAGCGGCATCGAGAGCAAGGAGACGAAGAGAAACCCGCTGCCCCCGTTTACGACAAGCAAGCTCCAGCAGGAGGCCTCGCGCTGGCTGCATTTCTCGCCCAAGAAGACCATGATGATCGCCCAGAAGCTCTACGAGGGAATCGAGCTCGGAAAGGAAGGCCCCGTGGGGCTCATCACCTACATGAGGACCGACTCCGTCCGGGTCGCCGGCGAGGCCCTCAGCGAGGCCCGGACGTTCATCCAGGATGTCTACGGCAAGGACTTCCTGCCGGCCAAGGCCAAAGTCTACGCCACCTCCGAAAAGGCCCAGGACGCCCACGAGGCCATCCGGCCCTCATCGCTTGCCTGGCGGCCCGTCGAGATCAAGCAGCACCTCTCGAGCGACCAGTTTCGGCTCTACCAGCTCATCTGGAACCGCTTCGTGGCAAGCCAGATGAACCCGGCCCTCTACGACCAGACCATCGTGGACATCACGGCCGCCGACTGCCTCTTCCAGGTACGCGGCACCGTCCTGAAGTTTGCGGGGTTCACGATCCTCTATACCGAGGGAAAGGACACCGACGACGAAAACGGCAACGGGAAAAACCTCCCGAAGCTCATCGAAAAGGAAGTCCTCAAGCTTCTGGAACTCAAGTCCGAGCAGCATTTCACCCAGCCCCCGCCCCGCTTCACCGAGGCCATGCTGGTCAGGGAGCTCGAGGAAAAAGGCATCGGGAGGCCCAGCACCTACGCCGCCATCCTGAGCACCATCCAGGAGCGCAAATACGTGAAGCTCGAGCAGGCGCGCATCCACCCCACCGATCTCGGGATCCTGGTCAACGAACTGCTGGTGCAGAACTTCGCCAAGATCATGGACGTGGAGTTCACGGCCTCCATGGAAAACCAGCTCGACCTCATCGAGGAGGGCAAGCTCAACCGCGTCGACACCTTGAAGGAGTTCTACACCCCCTTCGAAAAGGATCTGAAGAACGCCGCCAAGAAGATGCGAAACATCAAGAAGGAATTCGAGCCCACCGACGAGGTCTGCGACAAGTGCGGGGCCCCCATGGTGATCCGGTGGGGCCGCAACGGGCGCTTTATGGCCTGCACGAAATACCCCGAGTGCAAGAACACCTCGAACGTCAACGGGGACAAGAACGGCAACGGGGGCACAGGCGCCCAGGCCGAGGCCAAGCCGACGGACATTGCCTGCGAGAAATGCGGCAAGCCCATGAACCTCAAGGAAGGCCGCTTCGGGAAGTTCCTCGGCTGCTCGGGATACCCGGAATGCAAGAGCACGATGCCCCTCTCGACGGGTGTTGCCTGCCCCGAAGAGGGCTGCAAGGGAAGCCTCGCGGAGAAGCGGACCAAGAAGGGCAAGTCCTTTTACGGATGCTCCAAGTACCCCTCGTGCAAATATGCCCTCTGGGACCGGCCGATCGCCGAGGAATGCCCGCAGTGCGGCTCGAAGTTCCTCGTGGAGAAGTACAACCGCAAGACGGGCCGCATGAAGGCCTGCCCGAAGGAAGGCTGCACGTTCAAGGAAGCCATCTCCTGAATGAAGAGGTTGAGAGGTTGAGACGGTAAGAGGGTTAGAACCTGACGGCATCGTTCCTGTCGCCGTTGTTCCGACCTTCCCACCTTCTTACCCTCTCACCTTCCGTTTTTTCATATGAACAGCAGAAAACCGATCATAATTGTCGGAGGCGGCCTGGCCGGCTGCGAGGCGGCGTGGCAGCTTGCGAAGCGCGGCCACGAAGTCGAGCTCCGGGAGATGAAACCGGGAAAACGCTCGCCGGCCCACCGCTCGTCTCACCTTGCCGAGCTTGTCTGCAGCAACTCGCTGCGATCCAATGAGTCCACGAGCGCCGTGGGCCTTCTCAAGGAGGAGATGCGCAGGCTCGACTCCCTCATCATGGCGGCAGCCGATGCCACGGCAGTGCCCGCCGGCAAGGCCCTGGCCGTTGACCGCCTGCTCTTCTCCGCCAGGGTCGAGGAGATGCTCCTTGCCCGGCACGGCATGCATCTCGTCCGGGAGGAGTGCACGGAGATCCCGCCGGGCGCGCACGTCATCATCGCCACAGGCCCGCTGACCTCGGATCCCCTTGCCGCTGCGATCTCCCGTCTCGTCGGCCAGGATTCCCTCTACTTCTACGACGCCATCGCGCCCATCATCGACGCTGCGACGATCGATCTTTCGAAGGTATTCAGGGCTTCCCGGTACGAAGAGGGCGAGGGCGATTACCTGAACTGCCCCCTCGACAAAGATCAGTATGGGGTGTTCCGACAGGCCGTCCTCGAGGGCCGCGAAATCGCCGCGAGACCCTTCGAGGACGAAAAGTATTTCGAGGGTTGCCTTCCCATCGAGATCATGGCCCGGCGCGGCGCAGACACGCTGCGCTTCGGCCCCATGAAGCCCGTGGGCCTTGTCGATCCCCGGACGGGAAGAGAGCCCTGGGCCGTGATCCAGCTGAGGCAGGAAAACCGCGAGGGGACCCTGTACAACATGGTGGGGTTCCAGACCAAGCTCGCCTGGCCTGAACAGGCGAGGATCTTCCGCACGATCCCCGGGCTCGAGAGCGCGGAGTTTCTGCGTTTCGGGAGCATTCACCGCAACACCTACGTCAACTCGCCCACCGTGCTGACGGACACCCTGCAGCTTCGATCGAACCCGGATCTCTTCTTTGCCGGCCAGATCACCGGCGTGGAGGGTTACGTGGAGTCGACGGCCATGGGCCTGCTCGCCGCCCTGTTCCTGCACCGGATCCGCATCGGGCAACCGTTCACCACCCCTATGCGCACGACGGCGCTGGGCGCACTGCTGCACCATGTCTCCCGTTCCGAGGGGAAAACCTTTCAGCCGATGAACGTGAACTTCGGGCTCTTCGAGCCGCTTGGCGGGAAGGTGAGAAAGAAATTCCGGGGAGAGGCTTACGCCGAACGCGCCCTCTCGCAGCTGGAAGACTGGATCAGGACTTCATCCTGGTAATCGAAGATGCCTCCCTGTGCCTTTAGCCTTTAGCCTTTAGCCTTTAGCCTTTAGCCTTTTCAATCTCGGCCAGTACTTCACGGGTCTGGGGCAGCGGGTCGTCCGTTTCTTCCAGGAACTCGGAGAGGCGTCTCAGGTCGTGGATCGTGTCGACATCGAAGGACGGCGCCAGGCAATGCACCGAGAGCCCCATCGTCGCGGCCCTCTCGACGGTTTCGCGCAGAACGCGATCGGTGCCCATGGATATCCCGCTGAAGAGATCCCCTGCGGCCGCAAGGCCGATCAAATGATAGCCGCCGTCACGGGACGGCCTGAGGACGACATCCGTTTCACTCAACAGGGCAAAGGCATCCTCGACGGCTTGCACGGGGATGTGCGGCACATCGGCCCCGATCACGACAACCCGTTGAACGCCTTCCCCGAACAGGTCCTCGAATATCCGGAGCATCCGCTCCTGGAGGGATGTGCCGGATTGAGGGCGGCAGGGATAACGTTGAGAGAAAAGCTGCGGGAAAGGGCTGGACTCGGGAAGGTAGTACCAGATCAGCGGCCTCTGCAGGCAACCGAATTTAGCGGCAAGATCATCGATAAAGGCACGATAGAGCCTGAGCGTCAAGGAAGGCCCGAGATCTCTTGCAAGACGCGTTTTCACCGCCCCCTCCTCGGGATAGCGGGCCATGATGACAAGGGCCTCTCGGGACACGGGCATTTGCATCGGGGCCGTCTCTTTCATCCCCTCGTGCTGTTTGCCTTCATTTCGCCGCAATCGATGGAGATAGCCCGGGCGGGGCAGTCCTCGACGGCCTTCGCGATGAGGGCTTTATGGCGCTCGGGTTCCTTGACCTCGAAGACCGCCCGCATGTAAAGCCCCCACTCCATGAACACCTCCGGGCAGGCGTTCACGCAGATCTCGCAGCCGATGCAGGCTTCCTTCTTGATGATAATCCGCAAGGAGAAAACGTCCGTTTCGTCTATTTCGTTAATTTCGTTCGTTTCGTCGGGCAGCTTCGCTGCCAGAAATGGTGCATCCGAATACTGGATTCTCTTTTTTGCATCTTCTCTTCACTAAGACACTCAGTCACGCAGGCACTCAGACACTTCTTCCTTGTCCCTACACCCCGGTCCCTAGTCCCTTTCGCGGGTCATCAGCCTCATTCCACGAGCTTGTTCCGTATCGCGTAGGACGTCAGCTCCGCGTTGTTCTTCAGCTTCATCTTGTCGATAATCCGGGAGCGGTAGGTGCTCACCGTTTTGACGCTGAGGCACATCTCCCCGGCAATGTCGGAGACGGTCTTCCCGGAGGCGATCATGAGCAGGATCTGGTACTCCCGGTCGGAGAGCGTTTCGTGCGGGGCCTTCTCCGAATCGCCGTCCAGCTCGTAGGCCAGCTTCTCCGCAAGGGACGAGCTGATGTACTTGCCTCCCCTTGACACCTTCCGGATGGCTGAGATCAGCTCCTCGGGTGCGCTGGCCTTCGTGAGATAACCCGCTGCCCCCGCTTTCAGGGCGCGTATGGCGTACTGCTCCTCGGGGTAGATGCTCAGGATCAGGACGGGGATTTTCGGGTTCAGGCCCTTGAGCTCCTTGAGCACTTCGAGCCCGTTCTTGCCGGGCATGGAGATGTCCAGGAGAATGACGTCATAGTCCCTTTTCGACACGAGGCTGAGCACCTCCTGTCCGTTTCCCGCTTCGTCGGCCACCACCAGGTCCGCGGTGTCCGAAAGCACCTGCTTGAAACCCTGCCTGACAATCGGGTGGTCGTCGGCGATGAGAATCTTGATCATGCCTCGTCTCCTCTCCAATTCGGCATACGGACCGTCACGGTCGTGCCCTTCCCTTTTTTGCCTGCGACTTTCACCTCGCCCCCCCGGAAGTCGACGCGTTCCCGGATCCCCAGCAGACCGAAGGATTTCGGCTTCTGGAGCTCCTCTTCGCGGATGCCCCTGCCGTTGTCCGACACGACAAGCTCGAGATCGTCCTCCAGGCCCCTCAGGATTACATGGACCCTTTTGGCCTTCGAGTGCTTCGCGACATTCGTCAGCGTTTCCTGCAGAATCCGGAACACGGTGATGGAGGCATCCTTGTTGGGCTCCAGGTCCTCGGGCTCAACTTCGACGGTGCACTGAATGCCCGTATGCTTCTGAAACTCCTGGCACTGCCAGTCGATCGCCACGGGAAGCCCCAGATGATCGAGCATGCCGGGCCGGAGGTCCATGTAGATTCTCTTGACGGTCTGAAGGGTCAGGTCGATCAGGTCCTTCATGGACTGCGTCCGCTCGAGGAGATGCGGGTGTTCCGGCAGGATCTTCTTTCTCAGAAGGATGACGCCCGTGTTGAGCGCCGTCAGGAGCTGTCCCAGCTCGTCATGGAGCTCCCGCGCGATCCGGGTCCTTTCCTTCTCCCTCACGGTCTGGAGGTGCATGGAGAGATCGCGCAGGCGCCCTCTCGAGAGCTCGAGCTCCTTCTCGAACTGCTTGCGGTAGCTGATGTCCTCGAAGGTGATCACAATACTCTCGTGCTCGAATTTCTCTCCGATGCGGGACGCGCTGATCATGCACTGCATCTCGACGCCGTCTTTTCTGCGGCAGGGATACTCGGCGGCGAAGGTCCTCCGCTTCTCGAGCGAAGAGTGGAGCAGTTTTCCGATCACCTCGTAGTCATCCCCGGACTGGTAGAGGATTCGGGTTCCCTGGCCGATCAGTTCCTTCGGTTTCCACCCGAAGACCTTTTCAACGCCGTCGTTGGCAAAGAAAACCCTGTTTTCCCTGAGCCCGATCACGGCGTGGGGAATCGACTCCAGGATCGAGGCCTCGAGGGTTTCCAGCTCCGCCAGCTTGCTCTGCGCCTCCTTCTGCTCCGTGATGTCCATGGAGTTGCCGAGAATCGCCTTCTTCCCCCGGAAGCGAATCGGCGACACCGTTTCCATGATCCATCGGCTTCGGCCGTCTTTCGTGAGGATCCGGAACACGTGGGGGGTCCTGCCTCTTCCCCTCAGCATGGCCTTGGCCCTTCGGGCCACCAGTTCCCGATCTTCGGGATGGACGAGCAGCACGGAGCTCCTGCCGATCAATTCGTCCACGCGGTAGCCGGCATAGGCCGCCCCGATCGGGTTGATGTACGAAAAGATCCCGTCATGCACCACGTACACTCCGACCTGGGAGCTTTCGGCCATGGTCATGTAAACCTCCTCGGCCGCCTTCTGGTCCGTGATGTCCTCGTACGTGATGACCACCTGCTTGTCGACGAGCGCATCCCCGATCCGGGACGCCGTGAGACGGCAGATGATGGGGGTTCCGTCCTTTTTCCTGCGCATGACCTCCGAGGTGAAGGCCTTCTGAGTCTCCAGGGAACGGTAGAGGTTGTCGGCCCCGTCGGCCCATTCTTTTTTTGTGCGATAGAAAATCCGCGAGCTCTGGCCGATAACCTCTTCGCGTGTCCACCCGAAGACCTTCTCGACGCCGTCGTTGGCGAATATGATCTGCCGGTTCTTCAGGCCGATGACGGCGTGGGGGATCGCTTCGAGGATCGAGGCCTCGAGGGCCTCGAGCTGGGCAAGCCGGTTCCGGGACTCCACCTGCCTTGTGATGTCCATCGACTGGCCCAGGACGGCGCGTCCCGCGCCGAACTCGATCGGTGTGACCGACTCCAGGATCCAGTGCACGGCGCCGTCCTTGCCGATGGTGCGGAACTCGTAGGGCAGCGCGCGTTTGCCCCGGAGCATGTCCGAGGCCTTTTTCGATACCGCCGCGCGGTCGTCGGGGTGGACGAAGTCGACGGCCTTCATCCCGATCAGTTCCGTCGGGCTGTATCCCAGACGCGATGCCGTGAACTGGTTGACGAAGCGGAAAACCCCATCCTTGACGATATAGACGCCCGCCTCGGCGGTGACGGCCAGCGAGCGGTAGAGCTTCTCCTCGTAGAGCTTTTCGCTCTCGGCCTTTTCATACTCCACCACCTCCAGGCGGAGGGATTCCATTTTTTGGAGGAGTTCTTTTTTTGTCAGGTGTTCAAAGGCCATGGAATCCACCCCTCTCCCCTGCCTCGAGCCGGAAGGCGGTGAGCACCGGTTCCAGCCGGGCGGGCTTGATCCTGTCTGGCAGGACGGCAGGGCTATTTGTTTCTTTCAAAGATGATGCGAAGCCCGTCGAGGGTGAGGAACTCGTCGACGACGTCGATGCTTTTGGTCTCCGGGGCGATGATCTTGGCGAGCCCCCCCGTGGCGACGACCTTGGGGTTGGACCGGGTTTCGGCCTTCATCCGGTCGACGATGCCGTCGACGAGGCCCGCGTACCCGAACATGATCCCCGCCTGCATGCTGCTTACGGTGTCCTTGGCGATGATGTTCTTGGGCCTCTTGAGCTCGACGCGCGGCAGCTTGGACGCCTTGTCGAAGAGCGCATCGCTGGAGATGGCGATGCCCGGCGTGATGCAGCCGCCCATGTACTCGCCCTTCTTCGAGACGTAATCGAAGGTCGTGGCCGTGCCGAAGTCCACGACGATCAGCTCCGACTTGTACTTTTCGTAGGCCGCAACGGCGTTGACGATCCGGTCGGCGCCGACCTCCTTCGGGTTGTCGTAGAAGATGGGCATGCCCGTCTTGACTCCCGGCTCCACGATGAGGGGCTTGAGGTTGAAGTACTTTTTGCAGAGGGGCTCCAGGATGTTGAGCATGGGCGGTACGACACAGGAGATGATGATACCCGTGAGGGTGACAGGTTGGGATTTTGACTTGACGGTCTTGTACAGGTTGACGATCAGCATCCCGTATTCATCGACGGTGTGGTTCGCGACGGTCCGGATCCGCCAGTCATAAATGAGCTTGTCCCCGTCATAAAGCCCCAGGACGGTGTTGCTGTTTCCCACATCGATTGCCAGAAGCATAATCACAACCTCTCGATATAGACATCGCCGGAAAGCACCTGCTGCAAGCCGGTTTCCCCCTCGAGCAGAAGGGCCCCGTGTTCATCGAGGCCCACGACGGTGCCGTGCTGAACGGTTTCCTTGAAGACCACCTCGACCCGCTTGCCGATGAGTTCGGCAAATTGGAGCCATTTCTCCCGGATGGCCGCCTCGCCTCCGCTCAGGTAGATGCGGTACCAGCGCTCCAGGCTTTCGAAGAGCCGGATGGCGACGTCGATCCGGTCGATTTCGCACTCCGTCGCGACCCGAAGGGACGTTGCCGTCTCACGAATCCCGCGGGGGAAATCGAGTTTGCGCATGTTGATGTTTACCCCGATCCCCACGATGATGAAGTGGACCCGGTCGGCCTTCGTTCGCATCTCCGTCAGGATCCCGCAGATTTTTTTCCCGTCGACGAGTACATCGTTGGGCCACTTGAGACGTACCTGTCCGGGGCAGTACTTCGAGATGACGTCGGCTACGGCCACACCGACCATCAGCGGGATGAGTGACGACGCGGCGGCGGGGATGTCGGGACGCAGGACAACGGAGAGGTAGAGGTTCAGCGAGGGCGGCGATTCCCAGATACGATCCAGCCGTCCCCTGCCCTCGGACTGTGCATCGGCGATGACAACGGTTCCTTCCGGCGCGTTCTCCAGGGCCAGGCGCAGGGCCTCGGTGTTCGTCGACTCCAGCTCCTCGTAATACTCGATCCTCCGGCCGATGACGCGCGTCAGGAAATAGGCTCTCAGTTCTTCTACATTGAACTCCATCTTTTACGGTCGCCTCTTTACCTTCAGGGAGATGTCCGCGGCTCTGGCAGAGTGTGTGAGAGCCCCTGCGGATATGAAATCGACGCCCGTCCCGGCAATCGCCCTCACCGTGGCAAGGGTCACGTTTCCGGAGGCTTCGACAAGAGCTTTCCCCCCGATGCGCCGCACGGCCAGCTCCATGGCATCGACGGGCATGTTGTCGAGCATGATGACATCCGCACCCGCCACGAGGGCTTCCTCGACCTCGGCAAGGCTCTTTACCTCCACCTCGATCTTCACCATCAGCGGGGCTTCTCCTCTCACCCGGCGAACGGCCTCGGCAATGCCCCCGGCCGCCTCGATGTGGTTGTCCTTGATCAGGGCCCCGTCATAGAGCCCGTAACGATGATTGAGCCCCCCGCCGGCCCTCACGCTGTACTTGTCGAGGATCCGCAGGCCGGGCATCGTCTTGCGCGTGTCGAGGATCTTCGCCTCTGTGCCGGCCACGGCGTCGACGAATTGCTTTGTCAGGGTCGCAATCCCGCACATCCGCTGAAAGAGATTCAAGGCAACCCTCTCGGCCGTGAGGATGCTCGCCAGCGATCCCTCTACGGTGGCCAGGAGGGTCCCGCGAGGGGCGCGGGCGCCGTCTCTCACGGCCGTACCGAAGACAAGCGATGCATCGCGCACCCGGAAGACTTCTCGAAAGACATCCAGGCCGGCCACGACCAGGTCTTCCTTGGCCAGCGCCGTTGCCAGCCCCGTCTCGGATCCCGTGAGGGCGGCCGACGTCGTCACGTCCCCCGAGCGGATGTCCTCCTCGAGCGCACGACGGATGATTTTCCTGACGGCATCCTTTTCCAACATGCTTATTGCTACCTGCAGAGAATCGAGATTGCCGCGCCCTCGTAAAACTCGGGCTCGCAATGACAGTATCTGTTCGTTCTTTTCACTGGCCACTGGCCACTAGCCACTGACCACTTCTTTACAGCTTTTTCAGTGCCGCCTCGAGCACCGCAAACCGCTCATTCAAACTGGCGGCCTTGGCCTCTTCCTTGTCGATGACGGCTTGCGCCGCCTTCTGCCAGAAGTCGGGGTTCTCGAGCTTCCGGTTCACCTGGGCGAGGTCCTTCTCGATCTTGGCCATTTCTTTTTCGAGCCGTGCCCGCTCGCCGGACTTGTCGATCTCGCCTTCCAGGACGACAAAGACCTTCACGGGGCCGGCCACGCCCGTGGCCGCATTTTTCGGTTCTTCGCCCGCAGAGACGATGGCGAGGCTCTCGAGCCTGGCCAGGTTGACGACGTAGGGCGTCCCCGACTTCAAAAGCGGCAGGAGGTTCTGTTCTTCCGTCGTCACCATGGCCTTGAGCTTCTTCGAAGGCGAAATGCCCTTCTCGCCCTTGATGTTGCGGACCGTTCCGATAATCTCCATCAGCAGTCCCATGTCACGCTCGGCCGCATCGTCTTTGAACCGCTCGTCCACCGTCGGGAAAGGGGCCAGCATGATCGAGGGCCCGCTCGTCGAGATCTTCTGCCAGATCTCCTCGGTGACGAAAGGCATGAAGGGGTGCATCAGCTCCAGGCTTGCGCGCAGCACCGTGATCATGGTCTCCTGGGCGGCAAGCCTCGCCCCCGCGTTGTCCTTGCTGTAGAGGGCCGGCTTGATGAGCTCCAGGTACCAGTCGCAGAATTCCTGCCATATGAAGCGGTAGATGTGGCCCGCCGCATCGTTGAAGCGGTACTCGTCGAGACTTTGCGTCACCTCGGCAATCGTGTCGTTGAGCCGCGCCCGGATCCACCGGTCTGCGAGCGAGTAGTCTTCCTTCTTCACGGTGACGGGACCTTCGGGGTAGCCCTCGAGGTTCATCATGCACAGGCGGGTGGCATTCCAGATCTTGTTGACGAAGTGTTTATAGCCCAGGATCCGCTCCTCGGACATGCGGATATCGCGGCCCTGTGCGGTGAAGGCCGCCAGCGTGAAGCGAAAGGCGTCGGCGCCGAACTTGTCGATCATCTCCAGGGGGTCGATGATGTTGCCCTTGGACTTGCTCATCTTGTCGCCGTGCGCGTCACGCACCAGCGCGTGCAGGTAGACGTGCTTGAAGGGCACGTCCTTCATGATGTAGAGGCCCATCATCATCATGCGGGCCACCCAGAAGAACAGGATGTCGAATCCGGTGATCAGAAGGCTCGTGGGGTAGAAGGTCTTGACGGCCGGCTTGTCGTCGGGCCAGCCCAGAGTCGTAAAGGGCCACAGGGCCGAGCTGAACCACGTATCCAGCACGTCCTCTTCCTGCTTGAGCTGCTTGCCTTTGCACGCGGGGCACTCCGTCGGGTCGTCGGTCTGCACGATCACCTCGCCGCAGCCCTCGCAGGTCCACAACGGGATCCGGTGACCCCACCAGATCTGGCGCGAGATGCACCAGTCGCGGATGTTGTTCATCCACTCGAAGTAGGTCGCATCCCACATCGAGGGGATGAGCTTCGTGTCGCCTTTGACGACGGCGGCGATGGCCGTCTTCGCCAGGGGCGCGACCTTGACGAAGTACTGCGCCGAGACGGCGGGCTCGACGTCGGTCTTGCAGCGGTAGCATCGCCCGATGTTGTGGCTGTAGTCCTCGATATGAATGAGATAGCCGCCCTTTTCGAGGTCGCGAACGACGTTCTTCCTTGCCTCGTAGCGGTCCTGCCCCTTGTAGATACCGCCGTTTTCGTTGATGACGGCGCTGCCGTCCATGATCTTGATGATCTCGAGGTTGTGGCGCCCGGCAATGGCGAAGTCCGCCGCGTCGCAGGCCGGGGTGATCTTCACGGCCCCGGAGCCGAAGTCCATGGTCACGTACTCGTCGGCGATGATGGGGATCTCCTTGTTGACGAGCGGCAGGATCACCATCTTGCCGATGACGTCCTTGTAGCGCGGGTCGTTGGGGTTGACGGCCACGGCGGTGTCCCCCAGCATGGTCTCGGGGCGGGTCGTGGCCACGCTGATCTCGCCCTTGCCGTCGGCGTAAGGATAGCGGATGTGCCAGAGGTTGCTTTTCTCCTGCTCGAACTCCACCTCGAGATCCGAGATGGCCGTGTGGCAGCGCGGGCACCAGTTGACGATGTAGTCTCCCTTGTAGATGAGGTCGTCGCGCCAGAGCCGGACAAAGACCTCCCGGACGGCCCTCGAGAGCCCCTCGTCCATGGTGAAGCGCTCCCGCTCCCAGTCGCAGGAGCAGCCGAGACGCTGGAGCTGGTTCAGGATGACGCCGCCGTACTTTTCTTTCCACACCCAGACGCGTTCGACGAATTTCTCGCGTCCCAGGTCGTGCCGTGTCTTACCCTCACGGGCCAGCTCCTGCTCGACGACGTTCTGGGTTGCGATCCCCGCGTGGTCCATCCCGGGCATCCAGAGGGCATTGTAGCCCTGCATGCGTCGGTACCGGGTCATAATATCTTGCAACGTGTTGTTCAGGGCGTGCCCCATGTGGAGCATCCCCGTTACGTTGGGGGGCGGGATGACGATGCAGAAGGGCTTGCGGTCGCTTTTGTCCTCCGCATGGAAGTAACGGTGCTTGAGCCAGAACTCGTACCACCTCGCCTCCACATCCTTCGACTCGTAGGTCTTGGACAGCGCATTCAGGTCCATCGCATCCCCCATTTTTCTAGCTCGAGTTTCTGATAAAAAAGCCCTGTTCCTCGCGCTGTGCAGCGCGCCCGGCAGATCGAACGGTAATGAACGGTTTTTTTATCCGGTCGGACAACTTAAGTCAAGGATTTTTCAAGGAATCAAGGCCATCGCGCGGCAGCGGAGACCTGCTTCAGCGGACCTTCAGGAACGCGTCGATCCGGGCCTTAATCGGTCCGGCTTCGCCGGGGTGAAACCACTCGATGTCGCCCTCCCCCCGAAACCAGGTCATCTGTCGGCGGGCGTAATGACGGGTATCCCGCTGCATGAGTTTCAGGGCTTCTTCGAGCGTCAATTCTTTCCTGATGTAACGGATGATGTATTTATATCCAAGTGACTGCAAGGGCCTCAGTTTTTCATTGTAACCCATGAAGAGGATTTTCTCGGTCTCTGCGACAAGGCCTTCCTCGATCATCTTCACCGCGCGGCTGTCGATCCGTCGGTAAAGCTCCTCCCGGTCCCGGTAGATTCCGATCTTGAGGTACTCGTATCGCCCCTCCCGGAATCCGTGCCGGTCACGTATCTCGGAGACAGGCTCGCCGGTCAGCTCGGCCATCTCCAGCGCCCGGACGATCCGGACCGCGTCATGGGGGTGAATCCTCTCGGCCGCCCGGGGATCCAGCTTCCGCAAACGATCGTAAAGAGTTTCCCTTTCTTCCCTCTCCAGGGCATCCCGGTAGTTCTTTCTCAGGTCATCGTCCGGACCGGGCCCCGAGATGATCCCACCGGTGAGAGCCCGGATGTAGAGCCCCGTACCCCCGGCGACAACGATGTTTTTTTTTCCCTGAAGTTTCCCGATGACGGCATCGGCCAGGCCGTGAAACAGGGCCGCGTTGAACTCTTCGTCGGGATTGACGATGTCGATGAGATGCTGGGGTACCCGCTCCCGTTCTTCCCGCGTGGGCTTCGAGGTGCCGATGTCGAGGTGGCGATAGACCTGCATGGAATCGGCGCTGATGATCTCCCCATCGAACGACGTGGCAACATCCAGGGCAAGGTTCGTCTTCCCGACAGCCGTCGGCCCCAGAATGATGACGATCTTCGGCTTTTCTTCCATCTTTACCACGGCAGGACAGGCGTCTCGCCAGTCCCTTCCAGGAGGTTGGCAGGCGGGACGCCTGCCCTACACGCTTTTATGTTCTCTTGAACATCCTCTCGATCACGACGGCAGGAAGCTCGATGAAAACAGGTCTTCCATGGGGGCAGTTGGAAGCGAAGGGGATGCTGTCCAGGTCGCGACACAGGTGCCGCACTTCATCGGCCGTGAGGGCCTGGTTCGCTTTGATCGCCCCCCGACAGGACATCCCGATGAGGATCCGATCGCGCTTTTCGTCCCGCGGGAGCCCCGAATCGGCAATGCCGTCCAGAACCTCCCGCACGAGCGCCTTCACGTCCGCCTGGCCCAGCAGGGCCGGTATGGATTTCACGACCGCGGTGTTCTCTCCGAAGGCCTCGACCTCGACGCCCGCCTCCCGCAGCAGCTCCCGCGATGCGATCAGCAGGTGAAAGTCCCGGGGGTTCATTTCCAGGATCTCGGGAATGAGGAGGCTCTGAACTTCCGGGTTTCCGCCCGTCGATTGTTTCAGCCTCTCGTAGAGGATCCGTTCGTGTGCGGCGTGCTGATCGAGAAGGATCATCACGCCCGGCGCCGAAAAGACAAGATAGGTCCCTTCGATCTGTCCCAGGTAGTCGAGCGAAGCAAAGGATATCTGTTCTCTTCCACGCGACATGGACGGGAACAGGCCGTCCTGACCGGGTCTGAAATCGGGCACGTCCTCGAGAGGTCCCGCAGCCGCGTTCATGGGCTGGCGGGCGGCAATACCCGCTGAAAGGCTGTAGCGCCTCAGGGCCTCGTAAACGCCGGTGCGTCCCAGGGCTGCCGCACCCCCCTGTGTCGCCTGCGACGCCGGCCGCACCCCCGAGAGGGCCCCCGACAGGCTTCGCTGGAGCAGCTCCCGGAGATCCTGCGGGCGGCGGAAGCGGACCTCGAGCTTTGCCGGGTGGACGTTGACATCGATCGTCTCGGGGGGCAGTTCGACGAACAGGGCACAGGCGGGGTATTTTCGCGCCTCGAGGAGGTTGCGGTAAGCACTCATGATCGCCTGGGAGAGAAGGACATCCCGGACATACCTGCCGTTGATGTAAAAGAACATGTTTCTCGTCGAGGAACGGGTGAAATCGGGCCTGGATACAAATCCCGAAAGGCTCACCGAGGGACTGTTCTCCGCCACTGAAACGAGGTGATTCCGCAGGTCGCTTCCCAGAAGAAGAACGATCCTCTCGTAGAGGTTTTCCGTTCTGGGGATCTCGAGAAGGGTTTTGCCTCCGGTGATGACCTTGGCCCTGACTGCGCCGTGGGGAAGCAGGACCCGGACGATGATGTCGAGGCAGTGCCCCTGCTCGGTTGCATCCTGTCTCAGAAATTTTTTGCGGACCGGGAGCGAGTCGAAGATGCGGCTCACGGCGATCGTGGTGCCCTCGGGGCAGCCCACGGCCTCGTTTTCGAGGATGCGGCCGTTCTCTACGGCGATGCGGGTGCCCGCCACGTCGCCGCGGCGCCGCGTGGACATCTCGACGCGACAGACGGCTGCGATGCTCGGCAGCGCCTCCCCCCGGAAGCCGAAGGATTTCACATCGTAGAGATCGTCCACGGTGAGGATCTTGCTCGTGGCATGCCGCTCAAAGGCAAGAGGGACGTCGCCCGACGCGATTCCCGCCCCGTTGTCGACGATCCGGATCAACTCCTTGCCGCCTGCGCGCAGTTCGATCGTGATGTCCGTGGCGTCGGCATCGAGGGCGTTTTCCAGGAGTTCCTTCACGATGGACGAGGGTCGCTCGATGACTTCGCCGGCGGCGATCTTAGAGGCGACCTCTTCGGGAAGTACGGTGATTCTCCGGTTCAAATCCATCACTCGCTTTCAAGGGCACGGATTACGTGCCAAGGATGACAAGAAAGATGATTTTCCCACGCCCGAACCCCGCGACCCTATACCCGATACCCTGTATTTATCGGTGGTTGTGGCTCTGTCCGGTGAGGTAATCGTTCAGGGCCACCTGCCAGGGCCGCATGGCTTTTTGTGTTGCCTCCATGAACTTGCGGTTGCTCAGGACCGAGTAGGACGGGCGCTTCGCCTTGCGGGTGAGCTCATGAGACTGGATGGGCTCCACGGTTACGCCGGAGACCTGCGCATATTCGAGAATCTTCTGCGCGAACTGGAACCAGCTGCAGACGCCCCGGTTCGTGACGTGGTAGACGCCCCGGCAGTCACGTTCGACGAGCAGTTTTGTCGCCTGGGCAAGATCGACGCTGAAGGTGGGGGAACCCACCTGGTCGTCGACGACCCGCAGCATCCCTTCGTCTTTGGCCTTTGCCAGGATGGCCTTGACGAAGTTCTTTCCCTGGCGGCCATAGAGCCAGGCCGTGCGGATGAGCACGTGGTTTTCCGCCGTCTCGATCAGAATCTGCTCGCCTTTGCGCTTGGACTCACCATAGGCATTGATGGGCCTGCAGGGGTCGTCCTCGAGGTAGGGCTCCCCCTTTGTCCCGTCGAAGACGTAGTCGGTGCTGTAGTGAACGATCTTCGCGCCGCTGTCCTTGCAGGCGCAAGCGATGTTGCGCACGCCCTCGGCGTTGACGGCAAAGCAGGCATCGCGATTCGTCTCGCAGCCGTCGACGTCTGTGTAGGCCGCGGCATTCACGATCACCCCGGGCCTGAACTCGCCGACGACCCGCAGGCAGTCCGGGGCCGATGTGATGTCGAATTCCCCCACATCGACACCGTTGACTTCATGGTCCCTGCCCAGGACTTCCATGAGGTCGCTTCCCAGCATGCCCCTGTGACCCATGACGAGAATTCTCATTCGTATTTCACCTCCATGAGGCAAAGCCCCCGGGCGGGAGCCGCCTGCCCTGCCTTCCTGCGGTCCTTCGCCTCGATGATGCGGACCATGTCTTCTTCGGAAATCCTGCCCATGCCGATATCGACGAGAGTGCCCACGATGTTTCGGACCATGTGGCGCAAAAACCCGCCCGCCTCGATTCGGAAGACGATCATCCCCCCATCCTCTTTGTCCAGGGCAACGTCCGTCACGGCCCTCACCCGGTCTTCCACATCACACTGGGCCGCACAGAAGGAGTTGAAGTCATGGGTGCCCAGAAGGTGCTGTGCCGCCCGTCTCATGGCCTCGAGGTCGAGCGGGTGACGGACATGCCAGCAGGTGCCCCTGCCGAGCGCCGTCCGGACGGGGCTGTTGAAAATCCGGTAATGGTAGATCTTGCTGCGGGCGTGATACCGCGAGTGGAATTCCCAGGGCACCTCGCTCACTTCCTTCACCACGATATCCGGGGGGAGAAGGCTGTTCACGCCCAGTTGGAGATTCCGAAGGGGGAGCTGCGAGGCCGTGCGGAAATTCGCCACCTGGTTCAGGGCATGAACTCCCGTGTCGGTCCGGCTCGAGGCAAGGAGGACCGTCCTGTCGTTGACGATCCTTGAAATGGTATCCTCCATCACCTGCTGGATGGTGAGGACATCGGCCTGCCGCTGCCAGCCGTTGTAAGCCGTCCCTTCGTATTCGATGATGAGTTTGATATTTCTCATGGCTTATGGGGCATGATACAAAAAAGCGTGCTTCTAATAATGGGTAATTGTAAGCTCGGAGCCTCTGCTTCACCAAGGCTTCTTTGAAGAAATCTCGCTTTAAAATCCTCCCTTGCCCTCCTTTTCCAAAGGAGGGAGTCAGATCATCCCCCTTTGTAAAAAAGGGATTGAGGGGGATTTTTTCAAAGGCGTATTAAAATACACGAGACAAAGAATAAAAAAAAGGGAGCAGAAGGGTCGCTTCTGCTCCCTTGCGGATCGCCCCATCGAGGATCACTTGCAGGTCTTGAGAGCCTTCACGGCGGGAAGCTCCTTGCCCTCCAGCAGTTCCAGAAAGGCGCCGCCGCCCGTGGAGATGTAGGACATGTTGTCGCGCTCGCCCGCCTTGTCGATGGCCACGTCCGTGTCGCCGCCCCCGACAATGGAGAGTGCGTAGGAGTTGGCCACGCTGTGGGCCAGGGCCGACGTCCCGCGGCTGAAGGCGTCGATCTCGAACACGCCCATGGGGCCGTTCCAGACGATGGTCTTCGCGTTGTTCAGGGCCTCCGTGAAGAGGGTGATCGTGGCAGGGCCGATGTCGAGCCCCATCCACTGCGAATTGATTTCCTGTATGGGGACGATCTTGGTCTCCGCCTCGGGGTCCATGCTTTCCGCGATGACGCAGTCGACGGGCAGGTAGACCTTCACGCCCAGTTTTTTCGCCGTTTCCAGAACTTCCGTGGCCTTGTCGATGAGTTCCGGCTCGACGAGGGATTTCCCGACTTCGACACCCTGGGCCTTCAGGAAGGTAAAGGCCATCCCGCCGCCGATGATCATTTTGTTGACCCGCTTGATCAGGTTCGCCATGGCCTCGAGCTTGCCCGACACCTTGGAGCCCCCGACGATGGCCACAAGCGGTCTCGCCGGTTTCTCGAGGGCCTTGGTGAAGTATGTCAGTTCCTTCTTCATGAGGAACCCGGCCCCGCATGCCGGGACGAACTTCGTGATCCCTACGTTCGAAGCGTGGCTGCGGTGCGCATTGCCGAAGGCGTCGTCGATGTAGACATCGGCGAGGCTTGCCAGTTCCCTGGAGAATTCCTCGTCGTTTTTCTCCTCCCTGGCATCGAACCTCAGGTTCTCCAGCATGACAATGTCACCCGGTTTCATGGCATCGATGGTATTCCTGACCTCAGGCCCGATGACGTCCTTCGTCAGGGTCACATTCTTGCCGAGCAGGCGCGAGAGACGCTTGGCCACGGGGGCCAGGCCCATCTTCTCGACGACCTTGCCTTTGGGCCTGCCGAGGTGGGCGACGATGATGAGCTTGGCGTTTTCATCGAGTGCGTAGTTGATGGTGGGCAGTACGGAACGGATTCGCGTGTCGTCGGTGATGTTCTGGTTGCCGTCAAGGGGGACGTTGAAGTCGAACCGGAACAGCACCCGTTTCCCTTTGAGATCCATCTCATCGATATATTTCATTCTTTCACCTCTGGAGGGTTCGTTGGGGGATCGTTTGCGCACCCCCTTGGAGTCGAGGTTTCGGGCATGGGTTTTATAGCCCAGCTGTCGTCCTAAATCAAGAAGGATTTCCTCTCTTTTGTATTGAAAAAAACAGCGAGAAATGATATCACGCGGCGGGTTTACAGAGAGATGGAAACGTCGAATTTTCGACCACTAAAGAGACAGGGAGTAACAGAGACATGGGACTGACAGAAGACAGAATCAAGGCATTTGAAGCAAAACGCGAGAAGCTGATGACCCAGGGCGGCGATGCCGCCATCAAGAAGCAGCACGACTCGGGCAAGATGACGGCCCGTGAGCGGCTTCTGAAATTCTACGACGCGGGAACGTTCCAGGAAGTGCAGCTCTTCGTCGAGAAGCGCTCCACCCTCTTCGGCCTCGGCGACAAGCAGATCAACGCCGACGCCGTTGTCTGCGGCTTCGGAAATGTGAACGGCCGCACCGTCTTCGCCGCCGCCCAGGACTTCACCAGCGCCGGCGGGAGCCTCGGCGAGATGCACGCCCGCAAGATCTGGAAGGTCATGGACATGGCCAAGGACGCCCAAGAAGCCCTTCATCGCCATGAACGACTCCGGCGGCGCCCGCATCCAGGAAGGAGTGCCCGCCCTGGAAGGTTACGGCGGGATCTTCTACCGCAACACGATCTGCTCGGGCTACATCCCCCAGATCACGGCCATCATGGGCCCCACGGCGGGAGGCGCCGTCTACTCGCCTGCGCTCACCGACTGGGTCTTCATGATCAAGGGAAAGAGCTACATGTACATCACGGGCCCCGATGTCATCAAGGCCGTCATCGGCGAAGAGGTGACCCATGACGACCTGGGCGGCCCCATGGCCCACGCCACCAAGAGCGGCGTGTGCCATTTCGTCGCGGAAAGCGACGAGGACTGCATCAAGCAGATCCAGGACCTTCTCAGCTATCTGCCCGACAACTGCCACGAGATGCCTCCTGTGGTAGCCACCACGGACACCCCCGACCGCGAATGCCCCGAGCTCGACAAGATCATCCCCGACCGCGCCACCCGCGGCTACGACATGAAGAAGCTTGTCGCCACCGTGGCCGATGGCGGTGTATTCTTCGAGCCCCATGCCAACTGGGCAAAGAACATGTTTGTCTGCTTCATCCGCATCATGGGTCAGACCGTGGGCGTCATCGCCAATAATCCGAGTTTTGGCGGCGGCGTGCTCGATGTCAACGCCTCCGACAAGGCCTCGCGTTTCATCCGCTTCTGCGACGCCTTCAACATCCCGCTGCTCACCTTCGCCGACGTGCCCGGCTACATGCCCGGCACGCACCAGGAGTGGAACGGCATCATCAGCCACGGCGCGAAGCTCCTGCACGCCTACTCCGAGGCCACAGTGCCCAAGTTCACCGTCGTGACCCGCAAGGATTACGGTGGAGCCTACATCGGCATGTGCAGCAAGCAGCTGGGCGCCGACTACGTCATGGCCTGGCCGTCTGCGGAGATCGCCGTCATGGGCGCCGCCGGCGCCTGCAACATCGTCTACCGCCGCGAGATCACCACGGCCGCCGACCCCGAGGCCAAGCGGGCCGAACTGATCGCCGCCTACGAGGAGCAGTTCAACAACCCCTACTTCGCGGCCAAGATGGGAATCATCGAGGAGGTCATCGCCCCCCGCGAGACGCGCAGGCGCGTGGCGGCGCTGCTCGAGGCCTACAAGGACAAGGAGCAGAGCCTGCCCGACAAGAAGCACAACAACATCCCGCTGTAAGGGACATATTCAAGAGCTGTTCATGCAAAACGGGGGAGCCGATTCCGGCTCCCCCGTTTTTTATTCCTCTTCACCCCAACCCTCTCCTGTAAGAGGAAGGGATCTTTCACCCTCACCCCGACACTTTCCAACAAGATGAAGGGTTCTATCACCCTCACTGACCCTCTCCCCTCAAGGGAGAGGGCACCCGGATACCACGAGGCCGTGCCGCTGTGATGGATCGCGTCGCGGGTGACGGTTGCCCTGTAGGCGCCGTTGACGCTCGGCCTCTGCAACACGATCTGTTGGTCGCCTTGTTCCGGGTCTGGAGGGTGATGACTGTCCTGGGCCTGCGACCCGTGCGGGTGGGCCGCTTCGCGTCGAAGGATTCGGCCGCCGGCGCGCCACGTCGTTCGTGGTTCGCCGGGCTCACCATGGCTGCTCACTGCGGTCCTGCCCGACAAGCTCCCGACGGGGCCTGTTCGTCTCGCCAGGTGCAGGACTCGGGGTCCTCGCCGACACCGCTCTCCAAAAAGGTAACTTTCCTCGTAGGGAGAGGAAGATCAGGGTGGTGTTTTTTCTTAGGCGACGCTGTCGGAATCGGCCCTCCCGAGGGTGACGACGGCGAAGGCCGCAATGCCCTCGCCGCGGCCGATGAACCCCATTTTTTCGTTCGTCTTGGCCTTCACGTTGACCCGCGAGGAGTCCGTTCCGAGGACCCTTGCGATGTTCCGGCGCATCTCCTCGATGGAGGGGGAGAGCCGGGGCTTTTCAAGGATGACCGTCGAGTCGACGTTGTTGATGGTATACCCGCGCTGAACGGCCAGGTCGGCCACGCGCTTGAGCATGACGAGGCTGGAGATGCCCTTGAGATTCGGGTCCGTGTCCGGAAAGTGCCTGCCGATGTCCCCTTCCCCCAGGGCCCCGAGTATGGCATCCACGATGGCATGGATCAGGGCGTCGGCATCGGAATGCCCCAGCAGCCCCTTCTCGTAGTTTACCTCCACTCCGCCGATGGTCAGGCGGCGGCCTTCGGAGAAGCGATGACTGTCATACCCGAACCCCACTCTCATGCAGGCACCATCCTTTCTCACCAGCCTACAGCTTCGAGGATAAGCCCCGATACCAGTCAGCGAAGCGCGGAAGTCAGGAAGAGCGGAAGAGCGGAGTGGATTAAATCTTTTCCCTTCATATGTCCGCTCTTCTTAGCTTCCGCTCTTCTGATCTTCGCGAACGTAACGTCCAAAGACGCACATAAGGCGCTCTATCGGGTTGATCTCACGGCAAGACCCCCGGCCGCTTGGCGAGCAGGGCCTCCGCCATGAACAAATCTTCCGGGGTCGTGATCTTGATATTGCCGTAGTCACCCCGGATCATCCGCACGGCAATTCCCAGGCGCTCCACCAGCGAGGTGTCATCGGTCCCTCTGAATCCGTCACGGACGGCGGCACGGTGAGCGCTCTCGATGATGTCCCGGCGGAAGACCTGGGGCGTCTGGGTGAGCCACAACAGGCTCCGGTCACAGGTCCGCAAAATCCTGCCATCGGGCCCGACCTCCTTGACGGTGTCCTTCACCGGTACCCCGACGGTTGCCGCGCCCTCCGCCTCGGCAGCCCGGATGCAATTCTCGATCAGCCCGACGGTAATGAACGGTCGCACGGCATCGTGAATGATCACGAGCTCCGTGTCCCCTTCCAGGGCCTCGATCCCCGCCCGGACGGAGTCCTGTCGTTCCTTGCCCCCGGGAATGATGCCGGCCACCTTTTTCAGATTCCAGGGGGCCAGGATGTCGGTGCGCACCGATACCACGTCCTGTGAAGGCACGACGACAAGCAGGGCGTCGACGAGCGGGGAGGTCTCAAAGACCTCCAGCGTCCAAACCAGGATGGGCTTGCCCCTGAGCGCAAGATATTGCTTGGACACATCGCGGTTCATCCGGTTTCCCGAGCCGGCTGCCGGGATGATGGCCACCGTCCGCATGGCTTTCCCTCTGTGGATTTCCGGGGTGTGAGCGTTTCCCTAAAAGAAAAGCCCGGGATCCTTTGGCCTCCCGGGCTCTTTTCCGACGCAGACTACAAGGCTTCGATGGTGTGAACTTTCTTGTCGTGCACAACGGCCTTCATCTCCGTGAAAATCATCCTTCCCGCTGTGGTCTGCAGGACGCTGGTCACGGCAACCTCCACGGTCTCGTTGAGATGCCTGCTGGCATGATCGACGATGACCATGGTCCCGTCATCGAGGTAGGCCACCCCCTGGCCGTGTTCCTTGCCTTCCTTGATGACTTTCACAACCATCAACTCGCCCGGCAGCACGACCGGTTTCAGGGCGTTGGCAAGCTCGTTGACATTGAGGATCTTGATGCCCTGCAGCTCCGCCACCTTGTTGAGGTTGAAATCATTGGTGATGATCTTCCCGCTCATCTTCTTCGCCAGGGCGACGAGCTTCGCATCGACCCCTTTGATTTTCGGGAAGTCCTGATCCACGATTTCGATGTTGATGCTGTGGATTTTCTGCATCCGGTTGAGGATGTCCAGCCCCCGCCTCCCCCTCGATCGTTTCATGGAATCCGAAGAGTCGGCGATGTGCTGGAGTTCGTCGAGGATGAACCTCGGGACGATGAGGTTGCCCTCCATGAACCCCGTATCGCAGATGTCGGCGATCCGGCCGTCGATGATGACACTCGTATCGAGGATCCGGTAGTCCGACACGCCCTTGAACCCTTTGAAGGGCCCGAAGGACGGAAGCGATATCTCCTCGCTCTTCTTGGAACCGATCACGAGGCCGAGGTAGCCGAGGATGCAGGCCATCAGGGCATATGCCCAGGGAACGATCTCCTGCTTCTCCCAGATGCTGACGAAACTCAGCCCGTAGGAAAGCAGGATGGCGATCAGGAGACCGATGATCGTCCCGATGACACCCCCTAAAATGATCCGGAGCGAAATCTTCCGGATGATCTGCTCGATCTGGATAACGCTGACAGCGGCAATAAAGCCCAGTAAAAGACCGATTAAGGATAGCTGATATGAAGCCAAATACTTAAATGCGATAAAATATCCGCTGATCGAGCAGGCGAGAATGAGCAACGATCGGATAAGCAACTAGACTCCCTCCTTTCTAAATTATTTTCCTGTCCAGATTTTGAAATTCCCGGCGCTGGGGCCGGGAATATGGAAACTCAATGTTCGGTTTTATCTTTATGATGCTCGCTTATCCCGCAACAACATTCGACAATTCGACATCCTTCGACAGGCTCAGAACAGGCGCTCACGTTTGGAGCTGCGGGGACCGCGCGTGCAACCGTTTTCAAAGAACCACTGTCACACCGGCAATGAAAAAATCCCGGAAAACGCCTCTTCTCCATCCCCGCATACGTCGCAACAAGTCGAAACGGATAAGACTCCTCTTTCCCTGGAGAAGGAGCGCCTTATAAGCGAAACGAGGGCACTGTGAATTCTCAGAGCTTTCGTGCGTTATGTTTTGTGTCGTCACCGCTCACTGAACGGGGAACATGGCATTGATCTCGGCTTCGACCTTTGCCTCCGCCGCCCGGCTGGCGATCGAGATTTCCTTGATCAACAAGTGCTTCGCCGTATCCATCATCTTCCGCTCGCCGAAGGACAGATCCTTTCCGTGCTTGAGGATGAAGAGGTCCCTCAGGACCTTGGCAATCTCGTAGACGGACCCCGTCTTGATCTTCTCCAGGTACTCGCGATAACGCTTGTTCCAAGCCTGCTTGTCGATCGTCACGTCTCGGGTCCGCAGAATCTCGTATATCCGTGGAATCTCCTTGGACGTGATCAGTTCCCGCAGCCCGATGGTCCGGGCCGTGTCGGTGGGAATCATGATCTTCATGCCGTTGCCAAGGATCTTCATCACGTAAAACTTCTGCCAGGCCCCCATGATCTCCCTGTCTTCGATTGACTCGATAAGGCCGACTCCCTGCGCTGGATAAACCGCCAATTCGCCAATTTTGAACATTACCCCGTTACCACCTCTCTTGGATTCCCCTCTATGGCACTCCAATAGCCTGCGAATCTTAAACGAATTCGCCTGAAAAGTCAATTTAAATCGACCCGGCGGGAGGGATCGCGGTATCAAGGGTGCAATCTGGCAGGTCCGGAATGCATTTCAAGTCATTCCGGGTAGTTACAAGTTGGCGATGTACTGCAAAGACCGGAGAATCCCTTCCGGCGGCAACCGGGACGCCCTCAGATGAAATTCTGACGGATACGGTCGAGGTCCCGGTCCAGCTTTCCCGGCTCTTCCCGCTGGTAGCGCTCGACCCCCTCCTTGAGCTGCCGGTAGGTGTCTGGCTCCGAAAGATCGTCAAGGGTCCTGTAAATCCCGCGCCGACGGCCCAGGCGGAAGATGAGGCGGTCCTGTTCGGCCATTGCGAAATAACGGTCGATGATTCCCAGAAACTTTTCCTTGTCTTCCGGCAGCTTTCCCTCCAGCTCTTCCAGAAGATTCAGGATGTGATCGCTCACGATGCGGCTCTCGATCCCGTCGAGATGTTCAATGAACAATCTAATTTCCTTGAGGATTTCCTCGTCTCCGATCGGCTGGAACTTGCCCTCTCTCGTCATCTCGTAGAGGGCCGTCCCCCGGCGGACCGAAAGGGTGCGCAGCCGTATGTGATCGGGGTTGATTTCATTGAGGACCCGCGCCGTCTCGACGGCGTGCTCGCGCGACCATCGCTGTCCCCCGAGCCCGGGCATGACATATTCGCAGAGCGAGATCCCCGCCGCCACGAGGCGCTTTCCCCCTTCGATGTGGTCCGCCGCCGTCACCCCCTTGCGGATGAGCTTCAGCACATCGTCACTGCCCGACTCGAGTCCGACGTGAATCCGGATCAGGCCGGCCTCACGGATGCGTCTCAGATCCTCCACCGACTTGTGCCTGGCCGTCTTGGACCGGCAATACGAGGTGATGCGGCTGATATCGGGAAATTTTTCCTTCAGGTAGCGCAGCACGTCGAGGAGGTCGTCGGTCTTCATGATCAGCGTATCGGCATCCTGGAGGAAGGCCGTCTGACCGCCGAAGTAAAGCCACGCCGCCACGTGCCTGAACGCCTCGTTGAACCGGGCATCATCTCCGAAGACCTGGGAAACGACGGCGTCATTGACCTTCCCGCCCTGACCGAGCTTCCGGGAAAGCTCCCGTATCGCGTCCGCCATGTCGCGGACGCAATCGATATCCTTCTTGATCTCTTCGACACTTCGAAGCTCAAAGCGGGTATCTCTGTAGGTATGGCAGAAGGCGCACTTGTTCCACGGGCAATTCCGGGTCGGCCGGATCAGGAGACTCCTCGCCTCGCTGGGCGGCCGTATAGGTCCCTGCTCAAAGCAGGCATTGGGGTTCATAATGTCGGTCCCTCTCAATACTTTAAGTATAGTATATGGATCGATCGCGTATCCGTCAAACAGGCTAACTAAGCTTGATGGGATCCAAGAGGCTGGTCAAAAAGGCCCAGATGCAAGGCGCCTTGAAAAGATAGAAGTTAGGAAGCGATGAAGTTATGAAGATCGGAGTGGATGGAGGATTGTTTCCTTCTCTTATCCGCTCTTCCTCACTTCTGATCTTCCGATCTTCGCAGGCATAATGCCGGAAGACGCACTCAAGGCATTGAGCGCCCCCGGTCACCAGCCTCAGGGCAGGAAAAACTGAGGGTTGCGTGCCTTGTTCCTCTCCCTGATCTCGAAATAAAGATAGGGCTCGCCGCCCGGCTCCTGGGACGGTCCCACGGAGGCGATCTTTTCCCCCTTCTTCACACGGTCGTCTTTTTTCACAACGCTGCTCTTCAGGTAGGCATAGACGGTCGTGTAGTTTTCGTCGTGCTTCACGATGATGGTGTCGCCGTACCCCTTGACATAAGAGGCATAGATGATCGTCCCGGCCGCTGCCGCCTGGACAGGCGCTCCCTCCTTCGCGGCGATCTTGATCCCATTGTACTTCATCCCGCTGGGCTGGATGCCGAATCGGGTGATCACGGGCCCCCTCACGGGCCACACGAAACGGCCCTTGTCCACCTTGATCTGCCCCTGAGGCTCCTCGGCCCTGGATACCGGTTCGGGCTTCTTCGGAGGCGGAGTCACCGCGGCCCTCTCTTTGCCAGCTGCCTCGGGGGTCTTCACAGGCGGGGCCGGCTCAGGCGTCTTCACGGCAACCTGGGTCTTTCCGGAATCCGCTTTCTCAGGCGTCTCGACAGTCCTGGGGGTGGTCTTCTCCGGTGGTTTTGCCGATGCCGGGCTTCGTTCTGATTTTGCGGCCGCCGCCCTGTCCGTAATGCTCTCCTCTTTCACCTTGCTTTGCCCCCCGGCAGACACAGTTCCGGCGGCGGCGCCCGCCGCTTCGGGTCCTGCCCGTGCCGCCTCCGGTTCCGCCTTTGCCGTCACCGGTTTTTCCGGCGGCTTCACAGCCGCAGGTCGTGTCTCTACAGGGGGTTTGACCGGGGGCAGATCGATGACCTGGGGTACATCCGGAATGAAGACGACGCTTCCCGCACTGATGCGGGAGGCATCGGTGATGTTGTTGATCTCCGCCAGCTCCTGGAGATCGACGTTGTAGGCCTTCGAGATCCGCCAGAGCGTCTCCCCGGGCTTAACCCGGTGGTACACCCCGCGCATCCTCTCGGAGGACTTCACGCTGTCCCGATCGACGATCTGTATGGAACAGGAAAGAAGAAATACGCTGAGTAATGCAAACAGGAGGATTTTCGATATGTTCGAGATGGACTTCATCTGTTCGATTACGATCTCCCAAAAGACAGAGGGCAAGAAGCTCAACCCTTCTGTTCCATTACGGTTCTACCTTCCAGCCATGCTCCCCGATCAAATTCACAAACCGGCATCCGCCGAGGTCCTCTCTTTTCACATCGTCGGGATTCTCGGAGAGGCGGGTCAACTTGATCAGGCTCTGCGAATAGCGGCTCCCGACGGGGATCACGAGACGACCTCCGATGGCCAGCTGCTCCACCAGCATCCGGGGTATGGATGGCGAACCCGCCGAAACCGCTATGGCGTCGAAAGGGGATTCCTCGCGCCACCCGTACGTCCCGTCTCCCACCCGGATCACCACGTTGTAGTAATTCAGGGACTCAAGCAATTTTCTTGCCTTCTGGGCCAGAGAGGCGATCCGCTCGATGGTGAACACCCGGTCTGCCAGCTCCGCCAGGATGGCCGCCTCGTAGCCGGATCCGGTACCGAGTTCCAGGACCTTGTCGCGGGCTTTGAGCTCCAGGGCTTCCGTCATGAGCGCCACGATGTAGGGCTGCGAGATGGTCTGCTTGTCGCCGATGGGCAGCGGGTTGTCGTTGTAGGCCTGGTCGATGAGGCCCTCGTCGATGAAGAGATGACGGGGGATTTTCTCCATGGCCCGCAGGACGCGCTCGTCACGGATGCTTCGCGAGCGGATCTGGGAGTCGACCATCTTTTTTCTTTGCTTGGCGTAACGATCCATGGGGGATTATAGATACTTCTTCCTGGGAGGGATTTTGTAGGCTTCTTCGACCATCTTGTGGCGACGGATCCCCATGGCCTCCCTGGTGACGATGAGGTAATAGTAACGAAGCTGCGCGTATTCGCGGGCACGGTTGTATTGCCGGATTTCCCCGTTGATCTCCGTCAGGATCTCCGGTCCCGGGTGCTCACCGGCCTCGCGAAACCTCTCGGCAATGGAACGTCCTATTTTCTCGAGATCGGAAAGCGCCGAAGAGAGCGCCTCGCCCGCCCTGCCGAGAATCTCGGCCCGTTCCTGCAATAATTCTTCCTGGGTTTTCTCCCAGGCCGATTTCCTCATGCCACGCGCAAATCCCGCTTTTTCGAGTGATTTTTATCACTTCGACTCCCCCTTTGCAACCGAAAAGGTCCCTTTGACCGCAGGCCTCTTTTCCAGTATGATGGGCCGGCACCGCCGAAGAGAAGGGCCTTTCGAGATCTCTCGCCCGGCGGTTGCCGCTATCGTACGGATACGAAAGGATGCCATGGAACCACTCTTTCCCAATACCCTGTCCCAGGCGGTGCGTGATGCCTACCGCCGCGGAGAGGACGACGAAACGCTCAACCCCCTGGTGCTCGCCGACCCGTCGGGGAAGCCCGTCGGACGGATCAAGCAGGGCGACGTGGTGATCTTCTACAACATCCGCGGAGAGCGCGAGGTGGAGATCTCGCGGAGCCTCGTCGAAGACGATTTTCACGAGTTTCCCACCGCAGGGCCGCTCGGCCTGCACTACACCACCATGATTGAGTACTCGAAGGACCTGCGGGCCGAAGTCGCCTTCCCGCCCGAGGAGGACCTGCAAGACACCCTGAGCGAGGTCCTCTCCCGGCGCGGCATCCGCCAGGTGAAGATCACCGAAGCCGAAAAGGCCTTTCACGTGACCTATTTCCTGAGCGGCAAGCGAATGGCCCCCTTTCCCGGCGAGGACCGCATCATCGTGCCGACTCGAAAGGACGTAAAGCTCTTCGACGAGGCACCGGAGATGTCCGTAACCGAAGTGGCCGACACCACGATCCGCGAGATCCGGGAAGGCCGTCATGATTTTATCCTGACGAACTTCGCCAACGTGGATGTCGTCGGCCACATCGAAAACGAAGCCGCCGTGATCCGCGCCGTGGAAGCGGTCGATTTCGCGATGGGCCGCGTCATTGAAGAGGCGCGAAAGTCCGGGGTCCCGGTCCTCGTCACGGCCGACCACGGTACGGTGGAGCGGTGGCTCTATCCCGACGGCGTCGTCGACACGGGACACACCTCGAGCCCGGTGCCGTTTGTCATCGTGACCGACGACGCTCCCCTGGACATCCGCAGGGAAGGCGAACTGACCGACGTGGCACCGACCATCCTCGAGCTCTTCGGGATCGATTCGCCGGGATGCATGGAGGGCCGCTCGCTGCTGAAAAGCAGGCCGCCGAAGCCCACCCGGCGTCTCGTTGTCCTCATCCTCGACGGCTGGGGCCACAACCCCGAGACGAAGGGAAATCTCATTGCCCGGGCAAACACTCCGGCCATGGACCGCCTGCGGAGTTTGTACCCGTTTGCATCGCTGGCCGCCGCCGGCGAATCGGTGGGGCTCCCTTCGGGAACCGTCGGCAATTCCGAGGCGGGGCATCTCCATATCGGGGCAGGCCGGCGTGTCTGGTCCGACCGGCTGAAAATCGACCGGGCGATCGAAACCGGGGAATTCTTCTCGAACACGGCATTCCGCAACGCGATGGCAGAGGCCCGCAAGCGAGGGTCGGCCCTGCACCTCATGGGGATCGTGTCCTTCTTCAGCTCCCACGGCATGATGAATCACCTGATCGCCCTCATGGACATGGCGAAGAAAGAAGGTGTGGCCGAGATGTACATCCACGCCATGCTGGGACGCCGCGGCGAGATGCCCGAGAGCGGGGCCAACTACGTGAAGCAACTCGAGGACAAGTGCGGGGAGATGAATCTGGGCCGGGTCGTCTCCGTCATCGGCCGCTACTGGTCCATGGATCGCGAGGAGAACTGGGATCGTATCGGGAAAACCTACCGGATGCTGGTTCACGGGGAAGGATTCCCCGTGAAGGTGACGGGTGACAGGTGACAGGTGGCAGGATATTTCTTCACCTGTACCCTGCGACCTGATACCCGTTACCTTTGATGATCATGCGGTCACCTCAATGACAGGAGGGTTCCCTGATGGACGTCAAGATCGGCAATGCCACACTATCGATCGTCGAGGGGGATATTACCCGGGAAGAAACCGATGCCATCGTGAACGCGGCCAATTCGGGCCTGAAAGGCGGAGGGGGCGTGGACGGGGCGATCCACAGGGCCGGCGGCCCGGCGATCCTGGAGGCATGCAGGAAGATCGGCTATTGCCCCGCGGGCCAGGCCGTCATCACGACGGGCGGCAACCTGAAAGCGAAATACGTCATCCATACCGTGGGGCCTATCTACAGCGGCGGGGGCCGAAACGAGTCGGAGGTCCTGAAGAGCGCCTACCTGGAGAGCCTGAAGCTTGCATCGAAGAACGGGCTCAAGAGCCTCTCCTTCCCGGCCATCAGCACGGGCGCCTACGGCTACCCGTTGCCCGAGGCCGCCCGCATCGCCCTGAAGACGGCCATCGACTACCTGAAGGAACATGCCGGCATCGAAAGGGTCCGCTTCGTCCTCTACGGCAAAACCACCTATGACGTCTTCGCGGAGGAGATAAAAAAGTTGAACCTGCAATAAAAAAATGCTTGCATTTGCTTGAAGGCTCATATATTGTGTCCGCCAAGTTGATGTGCAGCACCTGTTTGTAGTTGCCAAAATTACAGAGAAGTCGACCGCACAGACCGAAATCATGGAATGTGCGTTTTTTTTGTTGCAAAAAGGTCTGCCAGCCGAATCGTTCGGCGAAATTATTATACGGTTCCCTGGAGGAGCCCCATTCAAAAAAGGAGTAGTTACAATGCCTGAAGGAAAAGTAAAGTGGTTCAATGATTCAAAGGGATTTGGCTTTATCGAGCAGGACGGTGGCAAGGACGTTTTCGTTCATCATTCCGCCATCCAGGCCGATGGTTTCAAATCGCTGGCCGAGGGTGAACGTGTAAGCTTCGAAGTGGTCGCAGGCCCCAAGGGCCCGGCTGCAGCGAACGTTCGCAAGCTGTAAGACCAGAACCTCATTGTGCACGAAAAAGCTCCCCCGTCGCAGGGGGAGCTTTTTTTGTAAGGGATAAATAAATGATCATCGCATCGAACGTGGCCCTCTCCTACGGCAAGAGGGTTATCTTTAAAGACGTCAACATCAAGTTCACACCGGGAAACTGCTACGGACTGATCGGCGCCAACGGCTCCGGAAAATCGACTTTCCTGAAGATTCTCGCAGGCGAGCTCGAGCCGGACCAGGGAACGATCTCCGTCGGTCCCGGCGAGCGGATCGCGGTGCTGAGCCAGGATCAATTCGCCTATGACGAGGAAACGGTCTTCAACACCGTCATCCGGGGTCATGAACGGCTCTACGCGTTGATGGCCGAGCGGGAAGCGATCTACGCCAAGACCGAGTTCTCGGAGGAGGACGGCATCCGCTGCGGGGCGCTGGAGGCCGAATTCGGCGAGATCAACGGCTATGAAGCGGAATCCGAGGCAGCGGTGCTCCTGAGCGGTCTCGGCATATCGGAGGAGCTGCGTAAAAAGAGGATGAAGGAACTCGACGGGGCCGACAAGGTCAGGGTTCTGCTCGCCAAGGCACTCTTCGGCAACCCGGATGTCCTGCTGCTGGACGAACCGACCAATCAGCTGAACCTCAAGTCCATCGCCTGGCTCGAGGAATTCCTCTCCCGGTTCCAGAACACGGTCATCATCGTCTCCCACGACCGCCACTTCCTGAACCAGGTCTGCACCCACGTGGCCGATATCGACTTCGGGCGCATCCAGGTGTATACGGGAAACTACGACTTCTGGTACCAGACGAGCCAGCTCCATCTGAAACAACGCCAGAGCGACAACAAGAAGATCGCCGCCAAGGCCGAGGAACTCAAACAGTTCATCCAGCGTTTCAGCGCCAACGCCTCCAAGGCCAAGCAGGCCACCGCCAGAAAAAACCTCCTGGAGAAACTGACCCTCGAGGACATGCCGGTCTCGTCCCGCAAATATCCGTTCATCGCCTTCAAGCCCGAGCGGCCCTGCGGCGATGTCATCCTGGAGATCCGCGATCTCTGCAAGAAGATCGACGGGGTTGACGTCCTGAACAACATCACCCTCAACGTCAACCGGGGAGGCAAAATCGCCTTTGTGGGGGAAGACAGCCTGGCGAAGACCACCCTCTTCCAGATCCTCGCCGGTGAATTGGAGCCGGACAGCGGAAGCTTCCGCTGGGGGGTGACCATCAGCCACTCCTATTTCCCCAAGGAAAACAGCGGCTTTTTCAACAACGACCTCAGTCTCGTCGAGTGGCTCGGTCAGTTCTGCCCCGAAACCGAGGGGGAGACCTTCGCCAGGGGGTTTCTCGGCAAGATGCTCTTCTCCGGTGAAGAGGCCTTGAAGAAGGCCTCCGTCCTCTCGGGCGGGGAGCGGGTCCGCTGCATGCTCTCCAGGATGATGCTCTCCGGTGCCAACGCCCTCATCCTCGACGAGCCGACCAACCACCTGGACATGGAATCCATCATCGCCCTGAACGATGGGCTCATCGCCTTTCCGGGCGTGATTCTCTTCTGCTCCCATGACTATCAGCTGGTATCCACGGTTGCCGACAGGATCGTCGAGATCACCCCCGACGGGATCATCGACCGGATGACGGGATACGACGAATATCTGGAAGAGGGCAACATTTCGATGAGCAGGCCGGAGTCTTACCACGGCCATCAGGCGCTCCGCCTGTAGGGGCGGCAGATCAAGGGTCGGGCATGTCCCCGTCTGGAACCTTCCTGAGGCCGGCCTTCACGGGCTTGCGCCGTGACGGCTATTTCCTGAACAGGGCGTCGAGACGGCTGCGGGGATCGTCCTTCTTTGCGGCCTGCCCTTTTCGGGCTGCGTCGCCGCTGTATACAAAGTAATCGCAGAAGTTGCTCCGCTTCTTGTCGACGACGCGCTCGGCCTGGGGCTCCCGGCACTCGTTGTAGGCCCCCGGGCTGTAGAAGGTGCAGTTCAGGCAACCATGCAGATCCGCCCCGCAGTGGGGACAGTTCTCGGAGCGTCCCACCTTTCTTTCGATCTGAAGCTCTTTTCCGCAGGCCTGGCATCGCTTCATGACGCGTTTCTCCTTTGCGTCCGGCGAGCCGGCTTCGTGCCGGATCGCATCCACTTGTCGAATTCCACAACGACGATGACGGACAGGGTCATGGCCACGATCATCAGCCACTCGAAACCGGCGACGGGCTCCGTCGACAGGAGCCACTGCAAGGGCGGCGCATAGATCGCCGCGATGTGCGCCAACACGGAGGCCGCAAGCCCGTACGCGAGGTAGGGGTTGGTAAACACCCCGATCTGGAAAATGGACTTCGTCTCCGAACGGCTGTTCCAGGCCTGGAAGAACTGAAAGAAGACCATGGTGGTCATGGCGATGGTTCGGGCCTTCTCGAGCGACATCCCCGCCTGCAGCGCCCAGGCGAATTTGACAACGACCCCCGCCGAGATGAGCAGGCCCACGAGCACGGTGCGCTGGACGAGAATCTTCGACATGATCCCTTCGGAGGGGTCCAGGGGAGGCCGTTGGACGACCTCCCGGTCCCCGGGCTCGAAGGTCAGTGCAATGACCTGGAAGCCGTTGGTCACGAGGTTGATCCAGAGCAGTTGCGACGCGGTGTAGGGAATGGGGATCCCCATGAGGACGCAGCCCAGGATGGAGCCGATGGCGGCCACGCCCGTGGGAATCAAAAAGAAAACGACCTTACGGATATTTTCGAAAACGACGCGTCCTTCCCGGACGGCATGGAAGATGGCGGCGAAGTTGTCGTCGGTGACGACCATGTCCGAGGCCTCCTTGGCCACGTCCGTCCCCTTGCGGCCCATGGCAACTCCCAGGTGTGCGGCCCGCAGGGCCGGCGCGTCGTTGACGCCGTCGCCCGTGACGGCCACGACCTCCCCGTGGTCCATCAGCTGCCTGACGATCCGCAGCTTGTGGTGAGGGGCCACGCGGGCGTAGACGGAAACCGTTTTGACCCGGTAGAACAGGTCCTCGTCGGCCATCTCCTCGATCTCGCGTCCCGTGATCACCCGATCTCCCGTCGTGTCGATCCCGACCATCCTCGCGATGGCCAGGGCCGTCGTCGGATGGTCGCCCGTGATCATGATGACCCGGATGCCCGCCCGGCGGCAGTCGCGCACGGCCTCCACCGCCTCTTCGCGGGGCGGGTCGATCATGGCCTGGATACCCGCCAGGGTCAGGTCGTGCTGCACATCCTCGTGCCGCAGCACGGCCAGATCGTCGGGCGCCCGCTTGTAAGCCATGGCCAGTACGCGCATCCCCTCCGAGGCGAACCGGTCCGAAATCTTCAGGATCTCTTCCGTGCGGAGGCCGTCGCGCTCCATGCAGGTGACGCAGAGCTCGAGGACCTTCTCGGGGGCGCCTTTGACGAAGATGTATTTCTCGTCCCCGCAGCGGTGCAGGGTCGCCATGTATCCCCGGTCCGACTCGAAGGGGATGATGCCGATCTGCGGGTATCTCTGTCTTTCCTCCTCGTGTTGCAGGCCCGCCTTCAGGGCCGAGACGATCAGCGCCCCCTCCGTCGGGTCGCCGTTGACCCGCCAGACCCCCTCGTCCTCGTAGAGGCTCGACTCGTTGCACAGGAGCCCCACGCGGAAGCACATGGCGAGGTGCTCGCGCTCGCTTTCGGGTTTCGGGATCCAGTCGTGGAGGATCTCCCCTTTCGGCTCGTAGCCGGTCCCCGTCAGCTCGAAGTGGCGCGTCCCGTCGAAAACGACCTTGACCGTCATCTCGTTTTTCGTCAGGGTCCCCGTCTTGTCGGTGCAGATGACCGTCGTGCTCCCCAGGGTCTCCACAGCCGGCAGTTTGCGCAAGATCGCGTTGCGTGCTGCCATGCGCTGCACCCCGACGGCCAATGCGATGGTCAGCACCACGGGCAGGCCCTCGGGGATCGCCGCCACGGCAGCCGCCACGACGGTCATGAACATCTCCTTGACGGGCTCCCCGACCAGGATGCCGATCCCGAAGAGGGCAGCGCCGGCCGCAAGCACGTAGAGTCCGATCCGGTTGGAGAAACGGCCGAATTTCTCCTGCAGCGGCGCGCGGGCGGACTTCGTCTCCCGGATCTCGTGGGCGATGCCGCCCAGAACCGTCCTGGCCCCCGTCTCGACGACGACGCCCATGCCCCGCCCGTTCACGACGACGGTTCCCATGAAGGCGATGTTGCGCTGGTCGCCCGGCGTGAGGTTCGCCTCCGGAATCGCGTCGGCGAATTTCTCCGCCGGGACAGATTCCCCCGTGAGCAACGATTCGTCGATCCGCACCTCGATGGCGGTCGCGAGCCGGATGTCGGCGGGAACCTTCGCGCCCGAAGCGAGCAGGACGATGTCGCCGGGCACGAGCCTGTCGCTCGAGATCTCCCTCTCCCGGCCCTCCCGGACGACGCGCGCCTGCGGAACGATCATCTTCTGCAGGGCGCGCACGCTCTCCTCGGCCCGGCTCTCCTGGATGAACCCGATGACGGCGTTGAACAGCAGAACGGCCCCGATGACGATCGTGTCCTTGTACTCGGCAAGGGCGAACGTCACGGCGGCGGCGATGAGGAGGATGTAGATCAGGGGGCTTGCGAACTGCCGCAGGAGGATCACGACGCGGCTGACCCGCTTGGCCTCGGGCAGCCTGTTGGGCCCGTGCGACTCGAGCTTGTCGGCCGCCGTCTTTTCATGGAGGCCCGCCGGTCCTGTGCCGAGTTCCTGAAACACCTCATCCGCGGTCTTTCGATACCAGGGCATTCCGGCCATGCACTCTCCTTTTGTCGAAATGGGTTGAGGGCCCGCAGCGCGCGACGGCCGCAGTGTAGCACATGCCGCGCTTCGTCGTCCAGCATGAGCGCGCGCCCTTCTGTCTTTGCTTTTTCCCGCGTCCTTGTCTATAGTACCGTCTTCCCCGTCATCTCACCCCTTCGCAGGGGGGAAACATCCCCCGAAAGGCAGGAAAGCACCATGATCGTAGGCGTCCCCAGGGAGATCAAGGATCAGGAGTACCGGGTGTCCATGACCCCCGGAGGGGCACGGATGTTGGCCGAGGCGGGGCACCGGGTTGTCGTGGAAACGCAGGCAGGCGCGGGCAGCGGGTTCAGCGACACCGACTACCGCGCAGCCGGAGCGGAGATCGTCCCCGATGCAGCCGCGGCCTGGAGCGCGGGGCTCGTCGTGAAGGTCAAGGAGCCGCTTCCGTCGGAATATGCATTTCTCCGCCCCGACCTCATCCTCTTCACCTTCCTTCACCTCGCCGCCGAACGGGAACTGACTCTGGAGATGATGAAGACGGGCGTCACGGGGATCGCCTACGAAACCGTCGAGCTTCCCGACGGCCAGCTTCCGCTGCTCAAACCCATGAGCGAGGTCGCGGGCCGCCTGGCCGTTCAGAAAGGGGCTCACTACCTGGAGAAGCTCAACGGAGGATCCGGAAAGCTGATCGGCGGGGTCGCAGGGGTGGAACCCGCCCGGGTGACGATCCTCGGGGGCGGCATCGTCGGGGCGAGCGCCGCCCGGATCGCCCTGGGGATGGGCGCCGAGGTCACCGTCCTGGACCGCAACATCGAAAGGCTCCGCCACCTCGAGGAGGTTCTCCGCGAAAGGCTCATCACCCGCAGCGCCGACCCGCTCGCCGTCGAGTCGTCCGTCGCCGAAGCGGACCTGCTCATCGGGGCCGTCCTCGTGAAAGGGGCCAGGACGCCGCGCGTCGTCACTCGCGCCATGGTGGCCCGCATGGCGCAGGGAAGCGTTGTGATCGACGTCTCCGTCGATCAGGGCGGGTGTATCGAAACGATCCACCCGACGAAACACTCCGACCCGGTCTACTTCGTCGAGGGTGTTCTTCACTACGGCGTCACGAACATGCCGGGCGCCGTCCCCCGGACGAGCACGATCGCCCTGTCGAACGCCACCCTCCCCTACGTCGCCCAGCTTGCCGCCGTCGGGGTCCCCGCGGCCTTGTCGAAGAACGCCGATCTTGCAAAAGGTTTGAACACCTGGCGCGGTGCCGTCACCTACCAGTCGGTCGCCGAAGCGTTCGGCATCGAGGCCAAACCGTTCGGCTAGGGATTCCCGTTGGATCCGGCTTGGGCGGGTCAGTGCAGAACGTCACGGGAGATCTCCGTGAAGCGCCGCCATTGGAACCATTCCGAGAGGTGGAGCGCTTGGGCCCAGTAGTCGATGACGGACACATCCCCCTCGTGGTCTTCGCTGTAATGTTCGGCCGTCCAGCCGGCCAGTTCATCCCCTTCCAGCCTGTATCGGCTTCTCTCGTAAGGCTCGACGAGCCGGATTCCCAGGAGCTCCCCCGTGAGCCTGAAGAATGCGTAATTCATGACCTGGGAAACGTCGTAGATCTTGCCGGGCGTCATTCGCCGGATGCCCCGGGCCAGAACCGATACGGCCTTGGCCTGCTGCTCCATGAGGGCGTTGCGCTGGATCTCCCTGAGCCCGGGGTACTCCCGGTAGAGCCAGCGCTCGATCATGATGTCGGGTGGCATCCGCGTGAGCTGGTAGACGACGCTTTCATACCAGAGGGGGATGAAGTCGCGAAGCGTCCCGAGTCCGTGGATGAGCGAGAGTCTCTGGATGTCTTCCCGGATCTGTTCGCGGTAGCGCGCCTGGGTGTGCTCGTTGGCCACGGCGAAAAAACGCCTTTCCACGGGTGCGCGGAAGAGGCGAATGAGGTGGGCACACTCATTGGCGATCACGTGGTTGATGAGGGGATTGTTTTCGTCGCGATAGAACAGCACGTGGCCGGACGAAGCGCCCCCGGCCATCCTCATCCGGGCAAGCGACGTCAGGTCCGGCTTGCGAACAAACTGCACATCCCTGCCCGTGACTTCTCTCAGGGTGTCAAGGATGATGCAAACCGGTTCGGCGAGCCCCTCGATCATGGATCGTTCCTATCCCAGAGTCTCCCGGGAATCAATCTCCAGTTGCGGCTGCCATGAAAAAAGGATCGGAGACAGCCATCCCCGATCCTTTTCTTATCCTGATGCCTGTTGCCTGAAGCCTGTTGCCTCGCGGCCCCCGCAGGTTGGCCGCGTCACATCACATCCTTCGAGCTCAGGTCGACGGCGCGGTCGATCTCAGCCTTGAGCTGAGGCGGCAGCCCCGGGATGTCCACACTGAGGAAGCCCCGGACGATGGTGGAGGTCGCTTCTTCCTCGGAGAGCCCGCGGGACATGAGGTACATGATCTCTTCCTGGGCGATCTTGCCCACGGCTGCCTCGTGGGTCATCTCGACGCCGTCCACTTTTCCCTGGAGCTCGGGGATGGCGTGAATGATGCCGCCGTTGAGAATCATGCCCTTGCACTCGAGGTGGGCCTTGACACCGGCCACTTCGCCGACGAGATCGCCGCGACTGATGATCTTCCCGCCGTTGGTGATGGCCCGGGCGATGATCTCGGCCCTCGTGTCCTCGGCCTTGAGAAGGATCCGGCCGCCCACATCCATTTCGGAGCCTGGCGACCCGACGAGGATGCTGTAGAAGCGGGCGACGGCGCCCTTGCCCACGAGGTGCGTCGTGGGATACATCTGCAGGCTCTTCACGGGCTTCATGCAGATGTAGTTATTCAGGAAGAGCCCTCCCTCCTCGACGATGCCCACGGAACGGGGCCGCACCATCACCTCCTCCGCCCAGTGGTGGATCATGGTGAAGCTCAATTTGGCGTTCTTCTTTACGAAGAATTCCGATATCCCCACGTGGAGCCCTCTCTTGAGACTCGGCGACGTGGCGCAGCCGGTAATGACGTGGAGCTCCGAGCCTTCCTCGGCGATGATCAGGTTGTGGACGTACTGACTGATGTTGTTCTTGTCCAGGTACAGACAGGCCTGCACGGGCCAGACGGCCTTCGCGCCGGGCAATGCCCGGATGACGTATCCGTCATGGAGATGAAGCTCAGCGGCCGCCGTGTACTTGTCGGCGTCTACAGAGACGAGCTTCCAGTAATACTCCCTGGCCCATTCGTACTTCTTCAGGGCCTCCTTGATGGGGATCACCTCGAGGCCCTCCTGCCTGGCGTGGGAGTGCACAACGGCCGTGTCCATCTGGATGTAGGTTCCCGATCTTCCGCTCTCGGAGGCGTCGATCCCGGACTGGATCATTCTCAGGCGGTCCGCCTCGGGAATCTTTTTCAGATCCTCCACGTAATCGTGCCGGACCGGCTCTGCGGTAAACGTAGACAGGTCCACATCGGGACCGATGGCGGCTTTCTTATCTTTGGCCTCCCGGGCTCTTTCGCTCAGATTGCGCATTTCACACACTCCTCGTAACCCATTTCCTTGATGCACATGAAGATATCCGTCGGATTGTTCGAGCAGGACAACACGCCGTTGAAAAGGACCTGCCCCTTGTCGGCAGTGACGTAATCGAGGATGAAGCCCGTGTGGGTGATGATGAGCCCCATCCGGGTCCTCTCCCTGCGCACCTGGCGCTGCGACTTGTCCGGCGTCGGATGAACATCGCGCTGAAGAAGCTCGCTGATCGTATTGCCGATAAGGGAGATGTTCTCCAGGTCGACACCCGACTCGGGCTCGTCGAACAGAAGCAGATCGGGCTTCTGCGCCATGAGCTGAAGCAGCTCCGAGCGCTTGATCTCACCCCCCGAGAAACCCGCGTTGATGTCCCTGTCCAGGAAGTCCGTGAAGTTCATTCTCGTTGCCATGCCCTCGATGTCCACGTCCCTGCCGGAGCCGCAGATTTGAACCATCTGTTTTGTCTTGAGCCCGTGGACCGTCGGCGGGCGCTGATAGGACATGCCAATTCCGAGCTTTGCCCTCTCGTTGATGGGCAAGTTCGTGATATCGACCCCCTTGAAAGCGATTTTCCCTGCCGTCACCCGGTACTGGGGGTAGCCCATGATGGTCATGAGCAGCGACGTTTTCCCGGACCCGTTCGGCCCGAAAAGAATGTGAGTCTCGCCGGAGTTGATCTGCAGGTCGATGTGCCGAAGCACTTCCCGTTCGCCGAGCTTTACTTGAAGATCCTCTATAAGAAGCATTTCTCACTCCTTTGTATAATCTTGAATCGCAACTGCCTTGAGTATCCGTTCAATTGTGGCAATAAACTCTTCTTAATATCAGCAGATTGTTGCACCCTGTCAAGGAGTTTGCGGCCGCTGCCCATCGAAAAATAATAACAAAAAAAAGTTGACTTTTCCCGGGCAGATCATCCATAAACAGCGTCGCGTCCCATTTTTTCGATCTTTTCCAGCGGCTGCCTCCGAGTCAGCCACTCGGTGTCGGGAAAAGGAGGGGAAATGAAAGCCAACGTCATCGAGGATCTCTGCATCGGCTGTGAGAGCTGCACCGATATCTGCCCGGATGTCTTCGAGATGCGGGATGAACTGGCGGTCTGCCGTTTCGACGAAGAGGTCCCCGATGAATTCGAGGATGCCTGCCGCGAAGCCGCCGAGTCCTGCCCCGTAGAGGCGATCGAAATCGAAGAGTAGGCAGTAGACGTGCTCGGCCGGGCAATCTTCCCACCCTGCAATCCGGTTGTGTATTCCACCCTGCCTCTTAGCCTTTAGCCTTTAGCCTGTCAGTATTTGAACACCCCGTCATCATACACCACCACCCTTTTCCCCGTAGCCAGCTGAGCCGTGACGGTCTTGGGTTCCGTGTTGACAAGGTCCCAGTGAAGCGCCGAGTCGTTGAATCCGAGGTCTTTTTTCATGGCCGGCGTGAGGTCCGCCGGGTTTTTCGAGTAGGTGTCCGCGTAAGATGAGCCGAAGGCAATGTGGCAGTTGCCGTATTTCCCGCCAAAATTCTCGTCGTAGAGGGTGTTGGCCATGAACCGGTCAATCCGGGAAAACCGCCGGTCCGTCAGCGAGAACTCCCCGATCCGGCAAGCCCCCTCGTCCATGGCAATCTGCTTCCGGGTGAATGCCTCGCCCTCGTCGGCTCGCACCACGGACCCGATTCCCTGATGGAAATCGAACACCACCCCTGCCACGTAATTGCCGCTCCGGAAGGACGGCATGTTGGCGACATAACGCCCCTCGGTGCCCCTGAAGTCCGGCGAGAGGAAGATCTCGAAGCTCGGGACGTTGTGCCCCGAGATGCCCACCCATTTGCGATGCTCTCCCGGAGTGATCTTGAGATCCACGTTTTCCCCCTCGATGTGGTAGAAAGCAACCTTCATTGCGTTGAGCCATTTCTTGATTCCGCTGACTGCCCGGTAGATTCCCACCCACTCCCCCACGGGGTCGTCGCAATCGAGGTAGCAGGCCTTGACGACCTGTTTTGCGTATTGCGCCGTCGTCAGCTTCGCCTGCGAGGCGAGTTCATCGGTCGGCATCATGCACAGGGTCCACCCGAAGCTCCCCTCGCTGTCCCGCCGGTCCAAAATATCTTTCAGGACTTTCCGGGCGACGGTGGCCGTGGCGATCCTCTTGGGATCCACGTCGCGCAGGTGTGTGAGCGACGCCGGGGCGTAGAGATAGATGCTTCCGTTGATGCGCTCGCAGAGCTCCCGGTCACCGGGGGCCAGAAAGGTGAGTTGCTTTTTGTCCGACAGACCGTAGAAATTCTTTTCCATGGCCGGTGTCAGCCCGGACCGGAGGATGGGGTTGATTCCCCTCTCGATCAGTTTTTCCTGGAGGATCTCCGCCAGCCGGATGGCCGGAAGGTCGAAATGGACCCTTACGATTTCTCCCTTCCTGTACTGTTTTTTCCTGGCCGTATTCAGTCCCCAGATGAGTACCTCGGCATAACGCTCCAGCAGTCTCTCCGACAGCATGTTTTCTCTCCTCCTGTATTTTCTTCTGCCTGGACCCTGTTGTCAGAATTCCCTCGGCTTGCAGATGACTTCCCGGACCTTCAGATCAAAAAAATGATAACTGTTGGCCGGACGGATGACAAGGGCCGTGTCCACGCCCTGGCCGGTCCCGCCCATCGAGATGATATCCTCATCGGTTCTCACGAGACCGGCATCGGCCGCCATCAGCGCAATCTCAACGGCCACCTTGGTCCCCTGCCCGAAGGTCCGCAGCGTCCAGGCCATGATTTCATCGACCTGGTAGGTCCCCAGCTTGTTCCGCACCGCCCGCCCCACGCCCCCGAAAGCGTGCTGGCCCGTGAACACTGTGACACCGGCCGACTCCAGGCGCTTCCGGGCACCGTGACTCAATTCCTGGACATTGGCCCCCTGAAATCCCGCCACGTGGGTGAGGGCAATGATGCGCACATCCCCGCCAAGTGCCTCCGCGGCGGCGAGCGCCGTATTGCCGCTTACGCTCGGGACAAGAACCGTTTTGATGCCCAGCTCACGGGCACGCCTTCCTGCCGCCTCGAGGACATCCTTCGTGTTGCCCTTCCCGGCTTTTTTGAAGTACCGGCACATCACCTCGCCAAATCGTCTCGCTTGAGCCATGTCTTCCAATCCTCCCGGAATCCTTTCAGGGTGCTTTGACGGCGCACTCCTCGCAGAGCCCGAACATGTCGAGATGGACCCTGGAGATGCGGAATTTTTCTTTCCTTGCCAGCTGCTCCAGATCCCCCATGAACCGGCCGGTGATCTCCCGGAGGCTGCCGCAGCCTGTGCAGATAAAATGGGCATGGCTGCCCGTTTCGGCGTCGTGTATTTCGAAGTGGGTGTGTCCCTCGCCGAAGGTCCGCCCGCGGATCACATCCCGTTCCCGGAAATAGGCCAGGGCACGATACACCGTCGCAAGGCTGATCCGGGAATCTTTCTTCCTGGCCATCTCCAGGAGTTCGTAGGCATCGAGATGGCCGTGCTCCCGAAGAATGTCGAGAACGAGACTCCTGCGCTTTGTCATTCGGATCGAGTGTTCCATGGTTCCTCTCTTCTTCTCGCCGTATCTTATTTCCGTCACCCGGATTCCCGATCACCGGCCGCCGCCCCACCGTAACCTCCAGCGGTGCCCCCCTCTGTCCCTCGATCGTCGTCTCAAGGCGGGTCTGACAAATATCTCCCTGGCGATGGACTCATCGAAGGCTACTGAATTCTCATCGACCTTCACGATAAACGAAGGCCTTTTCTGCACGAGCTGCACGGGCCTCCCCGTGACGACGCCTAGAGACGTGAGATAGGATAGCCTCCCGTTGTCCCGGGTTCCCACGTAGGCCACCGTTGCGTCCTCCCCGGAATCGAGTTCCGTCAGGGGCACCACGAGGGGTCTCAGCGATGTCTCGCCGGCCTCGCAGCACTCCCCCGGCGGGATGCATTTGCCATGGGGACAGGTCCTGGGGTGACCGAGCAGGATGCAGATGGAATCGGCCGCTTCCGTGTCCAGCATGTGTTCGTAGCGGCAGGCCGAACGCTCCATCTCGTCACTCTGGAGATTCAGGACATCGTGAAGAAGCCTCTCCGCCAGACGGTGATTCCTCATGATCTCCTTTGCCTTCTGATACCCCTGCTCCGTCAGGACGGCCTTGTCAGCCTCGGTGCGGATGTCTCCCCCCTGGATGAGGGGGGAGAGTCTCTGCCCGTTGCCGAGCGTTGCAAGCGGAATGCGGGACCCCGGTTTGGGGGTGATCCGGTCCGACTCGAGGGTTGTCCAGATCTCCTCGAGAATTTCCTCCCTCTCTTCCGCAGTGCAGGGTTTGCAGGTTTCTTCCATTTCGCATCCTCTCAGAACGTGATGTGCAGGAGCCGAAGCACAACGTTGATGATCGCTCCGGCAACAATGGCATAAACCGTGACCAGGCTTACGATGGCGAGTCCGACCCCGATGCCTCTTTCCTTGATGATCACGAAGGTGCTTGCCGTGCAGGGGATGAACAGCGTCATCACCATGGTGGCGACAAAGGCTTGGAGATTGTCCAGCAGGCCCTTTCCGTACATGTCAAAAAAATACGCCGCCACGTATTCCCTTCGCAGAAATCCCAGGATGAAGCCTTCCGAGGTCTGTGCCGGCAGATCGAGCATGCCGACGACGACCGGCTCCAGGAGCCTCTTGAGCTCCGGAAGCACACCCGTCAGATCGGTCAGGAAGAGCATGGCGGTTCCCACGAGAAACCAGGGGATGACTTCCCGGATGAACCAGTAGGAGCGATAGACCGTCTTGCTGGCGATGTTTCTGGCCTGCGGCAGCCGATAGGGCGGCAGCTCCGTGACGAAAGCCGTCGTCTCCCCCGGGAACAGCTTGGAGGCCAGCCAGCCGGCGGCGATCAGCTGAGCTGTAAGGAAGGCGAAGAAAAGCACAAGAGGGATGAATCCGATCTTTGCAAACAGGCCGAGAATGAGGCCCATCTGCGGGGCACAGGGAATCCCGAGGGCCAGGATCAGCGTGGCGATGATCCGTTCGCGCCTGGTTTCCAGGATCCGCGTCACGATCACAGCCATGGTGCCGCACCCGAATCCCAGGACGATCGGGATCACGGCCTTGCCGTTGAGCCCGACGAAAGAAAACAGCCGGTTCAGCATCACCTGCAGCCTGGGAAGATAACCGGAATCTTCCAGGATGGAAAACACCAGAAAGAAGGACGTCACGGTCGGCAATACGATGCCGAGTGCCAGCGTAATGCCCATGGTGATCTGACCATAGGGCCCCACCAGAAAATCCCTCAGTACATGGAACGGGATATGGGACACGAGTTGGACAAGCGGCGGGAGAAGAACCTCCCCGAAGACGACTTCCTGGAAAAAGTCGACGACGGTCCCGGCTGCAAAGACACCCACAAATTCATAAATCACGAAGAGGATGCCGAACAGCATCACCGCGCCCCACAGCGGGTGGATGGATACCCGGTCCAGGAACCCGGCGAATCGTGATCGGAATCCTGACCCTTTTGCCATCGTCTGGCATTCTCGGATCAGCCTTTCGACACAGGCCGTCCTGGCAGTCATGATCAACTGCTGAAGGGGTTCGAGAACCTCGCTCTGCGTCCGGGCGATAATCTCCTTGACGGCGCGGCATTCCCTTTCCCGTCCTCCCAGCAGGGTATCCGCCAGGGAGGGGTTCGCCGACAGAAGCGTCAGGGCGATGGCCCTCTTGGAGATGCGATAATCCGGCAGGTGATCCGCGATCTGCAGGGCGGCAGCTTCCACCCGCGGATCGTAGCTGATTCGTATCGTCGATCTCGCCGGTCGTCGCAGGGAATCCAGGAGTTCCTTCTTGCCCCTGCCTTCCGTGGCGACCGTCATGGCAACGGGAAATCCCAGGCTCCGGGACAGCCTTGCCCTATCGACGCGGTACCCTTTCTTCTCCGCCTCGTCGGCCATATTGAGATCCAGGACGAGCGGCAGACCCGTCTCGATGAGAGCCAGGGTCAGGAGAAGTGTTCTTCGGAGGTTCTTGGCATCCCCGACCTGCAGGATGGCCGCGACAGGGTCGGTCAAGAGGGTCTGGAGGGCAACCCGTTCCTCCTCACTGCGGGGCACAACCCCGCCGATTCCCGGTGTGTCAACTACATGGTAGTCCAGATCAGTGGCCTTCCCGGAACGGATCTCCACCGTCGTGCCCGGGTAGTTGGACACCATGACATATTGGTCTGTCAGGAGAGAAAAGATTTTGCTTTTCCCCACATTCGGGTGACCGACCAGAACGAGACGCTTTTCCTCCCCGCTGTTTTCTTTTATCGCCGCCGCGGTGATGTTCTGCACATGCACTTCCCTACAGACTGAGAATGATTCGCAATTGCAACTTAATGTTTGTGCTGCGATAATGCAAGGGAAATCAGCAGGAATAACAGAGAAACCGGGAATTGGCGATTGGGGAAAGGAATAAAGGAATATGGATTAGAGGCCTTTGAGCATTGCATCCAGATTGCGACACTGATAGCACACGATCTTGCCCTGCCTGTCAAGCAGGATAAGCGTCGGGACCCCGCGGACCTGAAAGCGCTCGGCCACGCTGCCATCGCCGTCCAGGAGCACCCGGTAGGGAAGCGAATACTTCGCGGCGAAGGCGGAGACTTTTGCCTCCGGCTCATTGATGAAAATATTGAGGACTTCCAGCTTCTTTTCCCTTCCCTGCCGGTAGATTTCCTTGATCCGGGGGATCTCCTCCCTGCAGTAGGGACACCACGTCGTGCCGAAAACGAGCAGGACGGGACGATCCCGGAAACTGCCGAGACTCACCTCCTGGCCGTTGAGGTCCTTGAGCTTGAAATCCGGCGCCTCGGCATCGACGGCGATCTTGGCCGGCGGGCTTTTCCGGGGTTCTTCGCCGAGGGAGCAGGCGAACGCAAACGCGCAGCAGAAGAATAGAAGGAACGGCAGTCTCCAGTTCATCGGTTCAGAACCTCACGTTCAGGCGATGAAGGCACTGTACAGAAAATAAGCGCCGGCGGCAAGCATAACGATCCCGGAGAGTTTTTTTACGCCGGTCATCCAGGCTCCCGATTTCGGCAGGCCGGCAAGGATCCCCGCGAACGTGCCGATCAGGACGAGCAGCGAGCCAACGCCGAGCGAGAATACGAAAAGCAGCGATCCACCGAAGAATACATTCTGCCTGGCCGCCACAACTCCGAGAATGACCGCCAGAACGGGCGCGGTACAGGGGCCCAGGATGAAACCCGACGTCACCCCGATCACGAAGCTCCCGAAGATGCCTTTGCGATTTCCGCCTGTCAGTCCCCGGGGCGCGTATCGTTCCAGGGACAATTGAAATACATCCAGCATGGCAAGGCCCATGAGGATGAAAAGCCCCCCCAGGACCCCCAGGGTCAGAGGACTCGTTTGTATCGTCCCGAAGAGCTGGCCTGTCAAGGCCGCGAAGACCCCGAGTGCCGTGTAGGTCAGCGCGAGGCCCAGGACAAAGAACAGCGACAGCACAAAGCCCCTGGCTGCGGATACGTTCTCCTGTCCGACGATGACGGCTGCCGTTATGGGAATGACGGGATAGACGCAGGGGGTGAAGCTGACAAGGACGCCTGCCAGATATGCCGCGATATAGGCGAACAGAAGAGATTGCCCGAGATAGAACTCGAACTGCCCGATTAACTGGTCAATCATTTCCATGGATTGGTTTCACCCCGCTCACCCATAACGCAATTCAACGGGCCGTGCAAGTGCGGCAACAGGGTCTTCGCGGAAAAATATTTGCAAATCAGTTGCATTTATCATACAGTTTTCATCCATGGAACACTGCGACATCCACACCACGCTCGAGCATGCGGGCCTTTCGAAGACATCCCAGCGTGTGGCCGTCCTGACGGTGCTCGTTCATGCTCAGACCCCGATGAGGGTAAAGGACATCCTCGACCGGGTCTGCGGTGAGGGCCAGATCAACAAGGTCACGGTCTACCGGATACTGGCTTCCTTCAAAGCTGAGGGAATCATCCGGGAAATCGCGACGGATCATGGCGTGAATTTCTATGAAATGGCGTGCCGGCACAACCCGACCCATCCCCATTTCTACTGCCGCATCTGCCGGAGCCTGTCCTGCCTGCCCGAGCAGGTCATCCGCGAAAACCGCTTCGAACATCTGCTGACAGGCAACCAGACTGTCGACGGGATCACGCTCAACCTCTCCGGTGTATGCGGAACCTGCAATCTCCGCAGGGACGGGCATCGTCGAGTGAGGGAATAACCATTTACACATCAAGGGAATCCGGATGAACAAGCGGGCTCTTCTTTTGTTTTTTTCTCTCGTCGTCGCCCTCGCTTATTCTTCCTGTGCGCGACAAGAGGAGAAAAAGCCGGAGAGGATGAGGCTCGTGGTAGTCGCCACCCTCTTCCCGCTCTACGACTTTGCGAAGAACGTGGCCGGCGAGCGGGCGGAAGTGACTCTCCTGATTCCTCCGGGCGTCGAGCCTCACGGCTTTGAGCCCACGCCGGCTGACATCGTGAGGCTCAACAAGGCCGATGTCTTTCTGTTCACGAGCCCCGACATGGAGCCCTGGGCGGCGGATATCCTGAAAGGCCTTCAGAACAGGAATCTCGAAGTCGTCAACACGAGCCAGGGCGTCATCACGAGGGGAAGCGAAGAGAAAAAGGAGCACCGGCACGACCACCCGGACAAACATCCATCGGTGCATCGCGACAACTCCGTTGCAGCAGACCCTCACATCTGGCTCGACTTCGCCAATGCCGTGAGGATGGTGGAAAACATCCGTGACGGGCTCGCGAAGAAAGACCCAGCCGGAAAAGACGTCTACGAGAAAAACGCCGTCTCTTATATCGAGCAATTGAAGGCGCTCGACGAGAGGTTCCGCAGGGTCCTGCAAAGCTGTGAAAAGAAAGTCCTCGTGAACGGCGGACACTTCGCTTTCGACTACATGGCAAAGCGCTATGGCTTCCGCTATGTCTCCGTCTACGGCGTCTCACCGAATGCCGAGCCTACAGCGGCGAGCCTGGCGAAGCTCACGAGATTGATCCGGGAAAATCACCTCGATTACTTCTTCCATGAAGAATTGATCAACCCCCGGGTCGCCGAAACCCTTGCAAGGGAGACGGGCGCCACCCTGCTTAAGCTCCACCCCGCGGGAAACCTTGCGAAGGAGCAGTTCGACAGGGGGGAAACCTTCATCACGCTGATGGACCGGAATCTCGAAAACCTCAAAACCGGATTGAAATGCCCGTGAAAATCATCGAAGTCGATCATCTCCACTTCTCCTACAACTCGATCCCCGTTCTCGAGGACGTATCCTTCTGCGTCGAGGCGGGCAGTTTCGTGGGCCTTGTGGGACCCAACGGCTCTGGAAAGACAACGCTCGTCAAGCTGATCCTCGGCCTTGCGACATGCGGGCGCGGAGCGATCCGCCTGTTCGGCCAGGACATTTCCGACTTTCGGCTCTGGGCGAAGGTGGGGTATCTGCCCCAGTCCCTTTCCTCGCTCAACCCGTATTTCCCGTCAACGGTCCGCGAAATCGTCGGCCTCGGCCTCCTGTCCGGAAAACGTTTCCCCAGAACCATTGCCCGCTCGGACAAGCGGATCATCGACGGGGTCCTCGACCTGCTCGGCATCGCGTCGATCGGCGACACCCGGGTGGGGGAGCTTTCCGGGGGGCAGCAGCAGCGTGTCCTCATCGCCCGCGCCATGGTAAACGAACCGGCGCTGCTCATCCTCGACGAACCCACGGCCGCTCTCGACCCCGAGGCGCGTGATTCATTTTTCGGCATCCTGAAGGACCTGCAAGAAACCAGGGACACCTCCGTCATCCTGGTCACGCACGATATCGGCAGCATCGGGAAATATGCCGACCACCTCCTGTGGATCGACCGAAAGCTCCTTTTTTACGGGGGATTCGATGAGTTCTGCCAGTCGGACCGCATGACCCGCCTCTTCGGGGCCGAATCCCAGCACATCATCTGTCACCGGCACTGAAAAAGCTGGAAGTTGAGAGGGTGGGAGGGGTCGAAGCTGAGAAAAGACAAATGGATATTCTAGAGTATCTGCAATATGGCTTCATTCAGAGGGCGCTTCTCTGCGGCTCCTTCATTGCCCTGCTGTGCTCAACTCTGGGCGTGATCCTCGTACTGCGACGCTTCTCGCTCATCGGCGACGGGCTCGCCCACGTCACCTTCGGGAGCGTGGCCCTGGGATTGTTCTTTCGCGTCTACCCCCTTTACGTCTCGATACCCCTGGTCATGCTGTGCTCCCTGGGCATTCTCAAACTCACGCAACGGGCAAGGCTCTATGGCGACGCAGCGATCGGCGTCGTCTCTTCCTTCGGGATCGCCGGTGGCGTACTGCTCGCCAGCGTGGCCGGCGGGTTCAACGTGGATCTTTTCAGCACCCTCTTCGGGAACATCCTGGCCATCGGCCAGGGCGAGATGGTCATCTCCGTTGCCCTTTCCATCGTCGTGCTGGTTGTCATCCTCCTTTTCTTCAACGATATCTTTTCGATGACCTTCGACGAGGAGTTTGCCCGCGTCTCCGGCATCGGCACGGAGAGGCTCAACACGACCCTGGTTCTCCTGACAGCCGTCACGGTCGTCCTGTCCATGAACATCGTGGGGATCATGCTCATCTCGGCCCTGCTCATCCTGCCGGCCGTCACCGCCCTGCAGCTTGCCAGGGGTTTCAAAGACGCCATGCTGATCTCGGCCTGCGCGGCCCTCTTTTCCGTCGTGGGCGGGGTTTTCATCTCTCTGGCCATGAATCTTCCCACGGGGGCAACGATCGTCATGACGAATTTACTTCTCTTCCTGACCGCCTTCGCATTTCGCGTCGCCCGTCAACGGTCTCATGCCGCAAATTCTGAGAGAGGTCCTTCTGCATGAAAAAAGAGGCCCCCCACCATCTCGGGCATCGAAAGCGCCTGAAGGAGAGGTACGAAAAGGCGGGAATGGAGGGTCTGCAGGATTACGAGATCCTGGAACTCCTTCTGTTCTATGCCATTCCACAGGGAGACGTGAAGGCCCGGGCCAAGGAACTTCTGAAGCGTTTCGGGTCGTTGAAAGGCGTCCTGGATGCCGATCTCAAGACACTGAGGGAGGTTTCGGGCATCGGAGACCACTCTTCCCTGTTTTTCAAGGTCGTGAGAGATGTCCGCACTCTTTACCTTCGGCAGGGCGCAGAGGTGAGGGAACAGATCTCCTCGACGAAGGAGCTGATCGATTACTGCCTGGCCTCCATGGGCGGCTTGAAAGACGAGCATTTTGCCGTGATCTACCTGAATGCGAGAAACCGGATCATCCAGGTGGAGACCATCCAGGAGGGGATCGTGAACCAGGCCGTCGTCTACCCCCGCAAGGTCCTCGAGAAAGCCCTCAAGCACAAGGCATCGGCCATCATCCTCGTCCACAATCACCCCTCGGGGCACGTGCGCCCCTCGGACGCGGACATACGCCTGACTCGCGTACTTCAAGATGCGGCACGGGTCATGGATATCGTGCTGCACGATCACCTGATCGTGGGCGAGAATCGTTTCTTCAGCTTCCGGGAAGAGGGAATCCTATAGAAGAGGTATTGGGTATTGGGTATTGGGATTCCGCAGTCCGGATTCGGGAATCCCCTTCCATCCCGTGACCCTCGCCCCTCGACCCGCTACCCTGGTGCGCTGCGGCCCTGCACGCTACCCGCTACACGCTACACGCTCAAATATTTATGCTCGTAAACGGGATGGGCATAAAGGTCAGGGCAAAGCAGAACATGGCCAGGTACCCGATTGCGAGGCGCCTGTTGTCCAGCTCGCCCCATTCGTAGATGACCGGCGGGTGGCTCACGCCCAGGATGAGAAGGATGCCGCCCCAGATGAGCCATCCCTCCCACCCCACGATCCCGAGGACCAGCAGCAGCCCCACCACCATCCAGGCCACCTCCCGCTGCCGGGCTCCGAAAATCGCATAAACGATGTGTCCGCCGTCGAGCTGCCCCACGGGAATGAGATTGAGGGAGGTGACCAGAAGGCCGATCCAGCCCGCAAAAGCCACGGGGTGGAGGATCACGTCCTGGTCCGGGCCCAGGGTCCCGTTGACAACCCAGTTGATGGCCGAAAACAGGGCGCACTCGCCGAGGTGGATACCGACCCCTTCGGTTTGTACCGCCGGGACGACCTGGGAGAGCGCGAGCCCCGCGAAGAGGACGGGAATGGTCACGGCAAGACCTGCCAGCGGCCCCGCCGCCCCGATGTCGATGAGGGCGTTGCGGTCCGAGATAGGGGACTTCATGGCGATGAAGGCCCCGAAGGTCCCCACGAGGGTGGGCCCCGGGATAAAATAGGGAAAGCTCACGTCCACCCCGTGCTTCCTCGATGCCAGCCAGTGGCCCAGCTCATGACAACCCAGGATGAGCAGCAGCGTGAAGGAAAAAGGGATGCCTTTCCAGATCTGCCAGGGGTCCTCGAAGGGGTTCACCCCGGCCTGCAGGGCGCCCGCCACAAGGGTGGTCAGCACGGTTACGGCGAAAAGCCCGGCCGGGACCAGGGGGTGGTTAAAACCTCGGCTGGACAGGATTCTGCGAAATGTAGATTTCAGTCCCATAATTAAAAAGGGATCATATCCGATATGATCCCCTGTTTTCTATCACGTTGTCCGGTTGCGGCTCAAGAAATAGAATTTATTCTTCGTCGTCGTCCAGGTTCACCTTGTCGCGAAGCTCTTTGCCGACCTTGAAGAAGGGAAGCCGCTTCGGCGAGACGGTGATGTTCATGCCCGTCTTGGGGTTTCGGCCCGTGTAGGACTCGTAGTCCCGGACCACGAAGCTTCCGAATCCGCGAATCTCGATCCGGCCGCTTATCTTCAGCTCTTCCGTAAATCCCTTGAATATGAGATTGACCACGTCGGTGGCCTTCTTCTCCGTCAGGTTCTCCCGCCGTGCCAGCTCCTCGATCAATCCCGACTTGTTCATGTTCCCCCCCCGTATCAAAGCGAAATAAGCCGCAAGGGCCTGTCGATGCAAAAATAAAAAGGGATTAATTGCGCGTTTTCATTGGATATTAGTTTCGGTCATGACGGAATGTCAAGAACATTTTTAACCTTTTTCCGTTTTGGACCGAGAAGATCTTCGATTTCCCTCTTCCGGAGGTGGCGGTATTCCCCCGGTTTGAGGCTGCCCAGCTCCAGCTTTCCCATGCCAACCCGGATCAGCCTTGCAACCGGATGCCCCAGGGCCTCCATGGCCCGCCGGATGATGCGGTTGCGGCCCTCGACGATGGTGACCCGGAGCCACTGGCTTTTCTCGTTGTATTTCTCCTCGTGCACTTCTTTGACCGAAAAGGGCCCGTCCTCCAGCTTGATCCCCTTGAGCATGGCCTGGATGTCTTTCCGGGCGAGCCGTCCCCGTACCTTGACGAGATAGGTGCGGGGGATGTCGTACCGGGGGTGCTGAACGCGCTCGGCAAATGAGCCGTCATTGGTCATGATCAACAGGCCTTCGGAATCATAGTCGAGCCTTCCGACGGGATAGACCCGCTGGCCGATGTCGTAGAGGAGCTCCGAGACGACGGGCCGGCCCTCGGGATCCTTCATGGTGGTCACATACCCCGCCGGCTTGTACAGGACGAGATAGAGCCGCTCGACCTCGGTGGTGATCAGCCTGCCGTCCACGCGGATCTCATCGCGATCGGCGTCCGCCCTGGTCCCCAGCTGCCGGATGATGCGGTCGTTGACCTGCACCTTCCCGGCAAGGATGAGCTCCTCGGCAGCCCGCCTCGAGCAGATGCCCGCGGCGGCGATGATTTTCTGAAGCCGCTCCTCCATGAGGGCTATTCCTCCATCTCCGTGATTTCCCGCAGCGTGGGGAGCTCGGAGAGATCTTTCAGATCGAAGACCTCGAGAAACCGTTTCGTCGATCCGTACATGATGGGCTTGCCCGGAACGTTCTTTCGTCCCACGATCCGGATGAGTTTCTTTTCCAGAAGACCCTTGAGCGATCCGCTCACGTCGACTCCGCGGATCTTCTCGATCTCCTGCCTCGTCACGGGCTGCCGATAGGCAACGACGGAAAGGGTTTCCATGGCCGCGGGGGAGAGGGGAACGGGCCGGATGCCCCTGAGCTTCTTGATCCAGGGGGCATATTCCGTCTTCGTTCGAAACTGGTAGCCCCCGGCAACCTCCATGAGGCACAGGCCGCCGCTTCGCTGGCGGTACTCCAGCTCGATGTCCTGCAGGATCTCCAGGATCGCCTTGCGATCCATGTCGCCCAACAGATCTTTCAGACGTTCCACCGAGAGGGGGGTCTCCGAGGCGAAGATCAGCGCTTCGACAATGGCTCTCACATCATCCATCGGTTGATTCCTCCACTGCCGGGAAAATTCGGATCGGCCCGAACGGATCGGCCTGGAAAGCCCTGACGACCCTCATCTTCATGAGCTCGAGGATGGCCAGGAGCGTGTATATAATGCCTTTTTTGGTGCGGCTCGTCTTCAGCAGATCCGTGAACGACAGGCTCTTCTCCCGCGCAAGATCCTCCAGGATCTCGTTGATCCGGTCGGAGAGCGAGATCCGCTCCGTGTCGATCTCCAGGAGGTCCTCCTTGTCCATCCGCTCGGCGACCTGCTTGAAGGCCTCGATCAGCTCGAAGAGGGTCACCTCGACCATGGGGTCTTCCTGCTCGTCAGCCGTCTCCTCGGCAGTCTGGATCCGTTTGAAGACGTCCCTGTCCAGAAGATTCCGCCTCTCGAGGCTGAGGGCCACCTCCTTGAAAGCCTGGTACTCGAGCAGCTGCCTCACCAGCTCCGCCCGGGGGTCTGTCTCGTCCTCGCCTTCCGTCTCCCCTTCCTCTGAGGGAAGCAGCATTCTCGACTTGATGTGGACGAGTGTTGCCGCCAGAACGAGGTACTCGCCGGCCAGATCGAGATTGAGGGCCTTCATCATCTCGAGATGGGCCAGGTACTGCTCCGTGATGAGGGCCATGGGGATGTTGTAGATGTCGAGCTCGTTCTTCCGGATCAGGTAAAGAAGAAGATCGAGCGGCCCCTCAAAGATGTCGAGTTTGACCTCGTAGCTCATGGCGATCAGATCCGGACGGCCTCCCGCACTTCGGCCATCGTCGCCCGGGCCACTTTCCGGGCCCGCTCGTTGCCGTCGGCGATGATGTCGCGCACTTCCTGCATGTGGGCCCGGTAGTAGTCCTGCTTTTCGTGGATCGGCCTGAGCCCTTCCGCAATGCGCAGGGCCAGCCGCTTCTTGCACTGCACGCAGCCGATGGCGGCCTTGCGGCAGTCTTTTTCGATCTCGTCGACCTCGGCCGCGGGGGAGTAGAGGTTATGGAAGCTGAAGACGTTGCAGACCTCGGGCCTTCCGGGATCGCTTTTTTTCTGGCGCTGCGGGTCGGTGAACATGGACTCGATCTTTTTGCGCAGCTCCTCGCCCCGGTCGCTGAGGAAGATGGCGTTGTCGTAGGACTTGCTCATCTTGCGTCCGTCAATCCCCAGAAGTTTCGGCACCTCCGTCAGAAGGGGCTCCGGGATGGGGAAGATCTCCCGGTAGAGGAAGTTGAAGCGCCTTGCGATCTCCCGTGTGAGCTCCACGTGGGGAAGCTGGTCAACGCCAACGGGCACGCCGTAGGCCTTGTACATGATGATGTCCGCCGCCTGGAGAACGGGATAGCCGAGAAACCCGAAGGTGGAGAGGTCCCGGTCGATGAGCTCCTGCTTCATCTCCTTGTAGGTCGGGTTGCGCTCGAGCCAGGGAAGCGGGGTGATCATGCACAGCAGCACGAAGAGCTCCGCATGCTCCACGACGGAGGACTGGACGAAGAGGGTGCTTTCTTTGGGGTCGAGGCCGGCGGCCAGCCAATCGATGGCGATGTCGATCCGGTTTTCGCGGATTTCCTCGGTGCGGTTGTAGTCCGAGGTCAGGGCGTGCCAGTCGGCGATGAAATAGAAGCACTCGTAGCCGCCGTCGTTCTGCAGATCAACCCAGTTCTTCAGGGCCCCGAGATAGTTCCCCAGGTGCAGCTTTCCCGTGGGCCGAATTCCGCTCAGTATCCTTCGTTTCGTCGCCATGTCCCCTCTTGCACGCCGTTCAATCCCGGCCACATCGTTTATCGGAAAGCGCCCGGGCATGACCCGGGCGCCCTGCTCGTATAACAGAAACGCGCGCCCATGTCAACGGCATGCGATCCCAAGTTCAAGGAAAAACACGGCAATTTTCCTCAATCCCCCCCTCGCTCCAGAACCCGATGCGCTTTCTTCAACTGCCGTTCCAGCACCTTCTCCCGGGCCGGCCTTGCCACCAACCTCTCGATGATGCCGAGCTCCGACAAGCGCCTCAAAGGACCTGCCGGATCGGGCTCTTCGAGGATCAGCCGCAATTCGGTCGCAATCCTGTAGCCCTCCAGTTCCTCCAGGAGCGGTTGGGACAGGGCTTCGGCGATCCATTGCTCCGTGGACTGGACGATCCGGAAATCGAGCCTCTTTTCGAACCGGACGGCCCGGAAGATCCTCGTGGGGTCGTCGATGAAGCTTCGTTCGTGGAGCGCCCGGATGTGTCTCTCCCGCAGGTCGCGCACTCCCCCGAAATCATCGAGAACGCGGCCGAACTCGCCCGGCATCAGCGAGGCGGCCAGCGTGTTGATCGTAAAATCGCGCCGGAACATGTCGTCCCGGATGGAGCCCGGCGTCACCCGGGGAAGCGCCGCGGGCCGCTCATAGATTTCGGTGCGCGCCGTGGCGATATCCACCCGCAGCCGATCGGGAAGAGTAAGGCTGGCCGTCCCGAATCGTTCGTGGCATCTCACCTTTGCCTGCAGGCGATCGGCCAGGCTCCTGGCGAAACGGATCCCCTGCCCTTCGACGACGATGTCCACGTCGATCGTTTGAAGCCCCAGCAGCAGATCCCGGACCATGCCGCCCACGACATAGGCGCCGAATCCCATCTCAACGGCCAGATCCCCGGATTCCCGAAGAACGCCCTGGAGAGTCGGGCTCAATGTTTCCTTGAACGCATCCGCAATGTTCGTCATCGGGCACTGCCCTTCCCGTCCTGTCGGCGCCTTTCTAAAAAAAGACCTCCCGGTTCCCGAAGGCGGAGGTCTTCCATGGACGGATGATGGCCTTTCATCAGATGTTCACGACGTCGCTCAGCCCTTTGCCGGCCCTGAATCGAACGACTTTTTTGGAAGGGATGTGGATCGCGCTGCCCGTCTTCGGGTTCCGTCCCGTCCTTGCCTTGCGCTGCACGCAGTTGAAGGTTCCGAACCCGACCAGGCTCAGCCTTCCCGTTTGCTTGAGCTCCCCGCCGACAGCCTGAATATATGCCTCGAGAGCCCTGCCGGCTGCGGCTTTCGAAATCCTGGCCTGCTTTGCCATCACGTGGATCATGTCCTGCTTCGTCATCACGCGTCCCCCTTTCGTTCACGGCAACCGATTTCCAATCGATTTTAATGAAAAGAACCACGCAGGCGCGTATCGCCCCCCTTGTACCACCAGGCGAAGAACGGGTTTTACTGCTTGTCAGGGGTTCAGGGAATTGTCTGTCTCGGAGTCTGACACACGGAAAGTGCTACTTTTTATCACGAAAAACAAGGTGCAGGCAAGAAAATTCCCCTTGCCTTGCATCGCCCCTGAGTTTCTTCATTTTTTTGCTTTTTTCAGGACGAGAAAATACATCTCGCCCTCCTCCTTGAGATGACCCGCCATGATCTCCGCCTCGCGGCCCCTTCCGCAGAACAGGTCCACCCGCCCGGGGCCCGTGATCGCTCCGCCCGTGTCCTGGTTCAGAACGAACCGTGAAAACGGGACCCAGGACCGGATCTCGCCGCCGGGCCCGATAACGGGCTTCCGGGTCTTGATGAAGGCAAGCGCCCCGCGCGGGAAAATCGTCTGATCCGTCGCGATGGACCGGTCGCCTGTGAGCGCCACGCCGATGCTGCCCACGGGCCCTTCCCCGACCCTGCGGAAGAAGACATAGCTTTCGTTGTAGTTGAGGATGTCCTCGATCTCCTCCGGGTGTTCCCGGAGATACTTCTTGATCCCCTGCATGGACAGGTTCTCCCGGGTGGCTTTGCCCGAATCGATCAACAGCTTCCCGATGCTTCGGTAGGCCCTGCCGTTGGACTGGGCGTAGCTCACCTGGAAGCACGCTCCATCGGGCAGGCAGATCATGCCCGAGCCCTGGATGTGGAGGAAGAAGATGTCGACGGGGTCCGCAAACCAGGCGATCTCCAGCCCCCGGTTTTTGAGGACCCCCGCCCCGTCGATCTCCTCGCGTGTAAAATAGGGGACCAGCTCGCCGCTCTCGACGCGGCCGACCAGCCTCTCATTGCGGTATTTATCCCGGAACTTCCCGAGTTGGACGACGACCGAATCGTCGGGCTTGCGGTAGATGGGGTAACGATGGAAATCGGTTCTATCGAGAGACCCTTTCAGGACAGGTTCGTAATAGCCGGTGAAAAGAACCTTGCCGGACGGAGCGCTGCCGGAGGCCCTGTAGACGTCAAAGGTTTCGCGCACCCTTCTTTCGATTGCGGCGGGGGAATCACTCGTCTCGACGATCACCAGGAAAGCCTCCAGCGACTCCTTCATATCGCGCACCGTGAAACGCTCCGCCCCCAACCGGTAAGTGGTGCGCTCCGGGAGCCTGGCGTAGTACTCCAGGCTCTTGCGAACGGCCCTGGCGAGAGATTCCCGGTCCAGATCGTCCCGGAATACGGGAAGGTCGCTGCCTGTGACGGCGGCAAGCGGCGGGCCTTCCTTTTGCGGCGGAGGAGGCGCAGGCACATCAGGCGGTTTCCTGAAGAACGTACAACCGCCGACGAGCAGGAGCAGCAAGACGAGGATGATCAACGTCGCTTTTTTCATGTCCCTCAATTTAAATCCCCCTCGAACTGATGGAAGATAGGAAGTGAAGAAGAGCAGAAGAGCGGAAAGGAGAAGGGCTTCTTTCCTCCTCTTATCCGCTCTTCCTAACTTCCGCTCTTCCTATCTTCATCAACTTCGGGGCCTGCAGACAATCTCCTTGCGGTATGCCGATAAGTGCGGGACCTGTGGCTCGGATCACAGCTCGATGATCATTGCATACTCGTCGCAAAAATCCGGATACTTCCAGCACTTGAAGCAGTCCGACCAGATCTTCTCCGGCAGCTCCGTGCGCTGGACTTCGTGGAACCCCATCGCATGGAAGAAATCCTTCTGGTATGTGAGCGCGAAGATGCGGTAGATCTCCAGGGTGATCGCTTCGGAAATGCAGGCCTCGACCAGCTTCTTTCCGATGCCCTTGTGCCGGTAGTCATCGGACACATAGAGAGAGCGGATTTCGGCGAGGTTATCCCAGAACAGATGCATGCCGACAATCCCCACGATGGGCCCCTTGTCCTCCTCCAGGTAGACGTAAAAATCCCGCAGGCTGTTGTAGAGGTCCACGAGCGACCGGGGCAGCATCTCGCCCTTGGCCGCCGAGAGGTTGATCATCCGGTGCATCAGCTTCACATCGCTGGTCTTCGCTTTTCTCAACATTTCGGCACTCGTCTATTTCGTTTGTTCGCTGATTTCGTTCGTTTCGTTATTTCGTCAGGCCTCTCGACAGCCCGTCTCCTGAGGCGCGTTTGCCGACACGCTACACCCTACACCCTACACGCTAGTCTTTTCGTCTGGCTGCTTTCAGCATTTCCTTCGCGGCAGCCCGGGTCTTGTCCGTGATTTCCACACCGCCGAGCATCCGCGTGATCTCCTCGAGGCGTTCATTCTCCGCCAGGGTCCTCACGTCCGTTCTCGTCCGCCCGTCCGCTACGCTCTTCAAGACCTGGTAATGCGTAGCGCCGAAGGAGGCGATCTGGGGCAGGTGAGTGATGCAGATGACCTGGTGGTTTTTCGCAATGTCCCGGAGTTTTCTTCCCACGATTTCCGCCGTGGCTCCGCCGATGCCGCTGTCCACTTCGTCGAAGACGACCGTCCCGACGGATCCCGCCCGGGCGAGCACTTTTTTCATGGCCAGCACGATCCTCGAGAGTTCCCCGCCCGAGGCGATCCGGTTGAGAGGCTTCATCTGTTCCCCCACGTTTGTGGACAGGTAAAACTCCAGATGGTCGACTCCCCTGGAGTGAAAGAGCGGTGTATTCTCGTCGTCGAGCTGCGGCTCCCTGAACGAGACCTTGAAGCGCGCCTTTTCCATCTGCAGGTCATGGATCTCCTCTTCGATGGCCTTCTCCATGGAGGATGCCACGCGCCTGCGCTCGACGGTAAGCTTTCCCCCAAGCTGCTGCAGGGAGGCTTTTTTCAGCTTCAGCTCCCGCCCCAGGCTCTCCAGGTCCTCGGCAGCGCTCGAGAGTCCTTCCAGCTCGGCCTTCAGCGTAGTCCCTGTCTTCACAATGCTCTCGAGGGAGCCGCCGTATTTCTTTTTCAGTCTTCCGATGACATCGAGCCGGTCGTCGATCTCCTCGAGCCGCGCCGGGTCCGCGGAGATTTTATTCAGGTAATCCCGCAGGACCCTCGCCGCATCCTCGAGCTGGATGGCAAGCGATTTCACCTCCTCGTCCGAGACCTTTACGTGGGGATCGATGCGGCGGATTTCCCGGATGAGGCCGGTCACACGGCCCATCTGGCCCAGGACCGATTCCTCCTGCCCATAGAGGATCTCGTGGGACTCGCGGGCGAGCTCCGTCAGCTTCGCCGCGTTCGAGAGAATTTTCTTCTCCTCCTGAAGAGAGACGTCCTCGCCGGGCTTGAGGGCCGCCCTCTCGATCTCGCCGGCCTGGAACCTCAGGAATTCCTCCCTCTCGGCGCGGTTTCGGTTCTTTGCCGCCAACTCATCGAGCCTTGCCTTCAGTCCCTGATGCTCCTCGTAGAGTGCGGTGAATGCGCTTCGCTGCGGACCCAGGTTCCCGTACTCATCGAGGATGTCGATGTGGCTCTCCGGGTCGAGCAGGACCTGGTGCTCGTGCTGGCTGCAGATATTGACGAGCGCTTCGCTGATCTCGCCGAGCATGGCCACGGTGGCAAGGTTCCCGTCGATGTAGACCCGGTTCTTGCCGGACCGGGACACGACCCGTTTCACGACAAGCTCACGGCCCGGGCGGAAGCCCATCGAGTGAAGCTTTGCCTTGAGGAGCTTCTGGGAACCGATGTCGAAGACCGCTTCCACGATGGCCGCATCCTCATCGGATCGGATCAGATCCGACGAGGCCCTCTCCCCGAGCAGAAGCCCGATGGCCCCGATGAGGATCGACTTGCCCGCCCCCGTCTCGCCCGAGATGACATTGAGGCCGTCATGAAAGGCCAGGTTGAGCCTGTCGATGATGGCAAAGTTGGTGATGCCCAGTTCCTTCAGCATGTTACTTTCGGTTCGTTGCCGTGGGGGAACCTCCCCACCCGAGCTTGGATCGGAGGATCTGCAGATAATCCCTCCTGGGGGAAACGATCAGGTTCGTCACGCAGTCCGACTTGCAAACCGATATGGCATCGCCGGGTTTCAGGTTGTAGGTCACCTGTCCGTCACAGCTCAGGATGGCCCCCGCCTCCCGGGTCCAGAGCACGACCTTCAGGACTGCCGTCTCCGGCAGGATGACCGGCCGGTTCGTCAGCGTGTGGGGACAGATGGGGTTGAGGATGATGGTGTTCGACACGGGAAAGACAATGGGCCCCCCCGCCGAGAGCGAGTAGGCCGTGGAGCCCGTCGGTGTCGATATGATGAGGCCGTCGGCCCGATAGGTGGTCAGGTACCCGCCGTCGACGACGGTCTCCAGGTCCACCATGCGCGAGTAATTGCCGCGGTTGATGACCGCGTCGTTGAGCACGGTACACTCAAAGCTCTCGCCCCGCTCGTCGTGGACTGCGACATCGAGCATCATGCGCTGCTCCGTCCGGTAATCCCCCGCCAGCACCGCCTCCAGGACATCGAACATCTCGTTGAGGTTGATGACGGTCAGATATCCGAAGGTCCCCATGTTGACGCCGAGAATGGGGACGTCCGATTTCCGCATGAGCCGGGCCGCTTGCAGGAGCGTGCCGTCCCCCCCATGGTCACGACCAGATCGGCAAGGGTGCCGAGTTCATCCCCGTGATAGCCCCGGGTTCCGAGCTTGCCGGCCGCCTCCTTCTCCGGGAGGACCTCCAGGCCTTTGCCTTTCGCCCATTCGGAGAGACGGGCGATGCTTTCCACCACATGGCCCTTGTTCGCGTTTCCTACAACACCGATCTTCTTGATGCCCATCTGACAGAACCCCTCAGAATTTCGGCAGAAAAGTACCACAAATCGGACGTGCTGTCTATCTTGGATGTGCCCTCTCGGGCCGCTCAATAATGCCCAGATGCAAGGACTCCTGAAAGCAGAAGGTAAGAGGGTTTGAAGGTAAGAAGGTTGGAAAAGCGTAGAGTAATAATTTGGCCGTCGGCATATCCAACTTTCTCACCCTCTCACCCTCTTAACTTTTCTCATCCAGCAGGAAATGCCCCCGGTCGACTGTTCGCCATGACTTGATCATTGACAAAGGAACCCCCGTACGCTACCTTGCCTGCCTTCAGGAGGAACCAACATGGGACTGTTGAAAGGATCGCTGACCTTTTCGAGATATCGCGTCAAAGGGGATCTCCCCGCGGAATTCCGCCCTTTTTTCGACAAGCAGATCAAGAAGTACGCCTTCCAGGAATTGACGGCCTCGGCAGAGGATCAGGCCTTCGGATGGACCAGCCTGGAGAATCCCCTCGACACGCGCTTTGAAGGCGCCCGCTACAGCGCCGCGGATTTTTTTTATTTCGCCCTTCGTGTCGACAAAAAGTCCATCCCGCCGGCCCTGCTGCGATTGAAATGCCTCGAGGAGGAGCGGAAGTCCCTCAAGGACAGCGGCAAGAAGCGACTCTTCCGCGAGCAGACCAAGGAGATCAAGGAGCGTGTCTACCTCCACCTGCTGACAAGGGCCTATCCGATCCCGTCTTTCCATGACGTTCTGTGGGCCCCTTCCGGCGGCTGGCTCCTCGTCGGTTCCCACGCCGACAAGGTTTTCGAGATCTTCGAGGATCTCTTCAAAGTCTCCTTCAACATGCGATTTGCCCCTTTCCTGCCCTGGGACCCCGAGCATCTCGATAAAAAAACTGCGGCCGCCATTGAAGCCCTGGAGGGGGGAAATTTCCTGGAGCCCGGCAGGGGCGCAGGCGATAAGGCCGACCCGGCATTCATGGCCCGGGAGTTCATGACCTGGCTCTGGTTCAAATCGGAGGAGCGCGACGGGACGATCTCGATACCCGGCCAGACGGACCTATCGCTCACCTTCGAGAAACGGGTCGTCCTGGAGTCAGGCGAGGGGGAATACTCGGAGACCGTGGCCTGCCAGGGTCTTCATGCCGACCTGCGGGAAGGCAAGGCAGCAATCCGCGAAGGCAAGAAGGTGCGTGAGGCCCGGCTTCGCCTGGAGAAGGACAGCGACCGCTGGGAAGTCACCCTGAAGGCCGACCGGTTTCAGTTCCAGTCGATGAAACTCCCTGCTACGGGAGGCTTCGATGAGGAAGGCGAGGAAAAGGAAGGCGGCATCCTCGAGAGGGTCTATCTCGTGGAGACGGCCCTGAAGACCATGGACGACCTCTTCGCCTTTTTCCTCAAGCGCCGCCTCTCGCCCCAGTGGGTATCGGAGGAGATCCCGCGCATCAAGACGTGGCTGAAGGCATAAAAAGCCACAAGGCAAGAAAATCCCCCTTTTGCAAAGGGTGATTTGTCTTCACTCAAGCACTCAGACACTTTTTTTCACTAAGACAGTTCCTTCTCGGTCACCCGTCACTTGACGAGCTCTTTCAGGGCGGCGATCAGCACCTGATTCTGTTCCTCCGTCCCTACGGTAATGCGGATCTTGTCGTCGACCCCCGGACGATCCCAGTAGCGGACCAGGATCCCCCTGTCCCTCAGTTCGAAATACAGATACCGGGCATCGCCCCTCGACGGGCTTGCCATGATGAAGTTTGCCTGCGAGGGCCAGAGTTTGAATTTCATCTGCTCGAGCGCCTTGGCCAGTTTTGACCTGTCGGCTATTATCCGTTCGGCATTGGCTTTCATCCAGGCCTGATCGCTCATCGCGGCAGCCGCGAGCCTGAGCGCCACCGAATCGACGTTGTAGCTGTCCTTGATCTTGATGAGACCTTCCAGCAGCTCGGGCCGGGCCACGCCGAAGCCCATGCGAAGACCCGCGAGGGAGTATCCCTTCGAGAGCGTCCTGAGCACGATGACATTTTCGTGCCTCAAAACGAGTCCCATCGCATTCTCATCGGCAAAATCCGTATAGGCCTCGTCAATGACCAGCACACCCTTGAGACCTGCGGCGAGCCTTTCCAGATCTTCCACGGGGGCTACCGTCGCCGAAGGGTTGTTCGGTGTGCAGATGAAGGTAAGATCCGCCTGGGCCGCCAGGAGCCCTTCCACGGGAAGGTTGTAGTCCTCGTCGTAGGGGACTTCCACGGTTGCAGCGTCCTGCATCTCGGCCAGCGTGATGTAGAGCGAATAGGTGGGCATGGGATAGGCGATCCTGCGGCCCGGCTCCAGGAATGCCCTTGCCAGGAGCGCCAGCATCTCGTCGCTGCCATTTGCCGCCATCACCCAGTCCACGGGGACGCCGTAGACCTTCGCCGCTGCCTCCCTGGCCATCGTGGCCATCGGGTCGGGATAACGCCGGAGCCAATCCCCGTCGAACCCGTGCAACAGGTTCATCACCTCCGGCGATGGCGGATAGGGGTTCTCGTTGGTATTGAGCTTGATGACCCTCGAGCCCGGCGGCGGCTGCTCCCCCGGCACGTAGCCTTCCATTTTCTTTACATTGTCCCGAAAATTGATCATGCAGACTCCGAAGAAGTGTTATGTGTTATGCGTCGTGTGAAGATGTGGACAGGGCAATCCCCCTACACCCTACACCCTGCCCGCGAAGCGGGCGCCCTGCCACGTATCCCTTTTTTCCAACTCCCTGTCAATCGCGTTCAGCACCTTGAGCTTGTTCGCCGCCCAGTCCGGACCGAGGCAGATGTCCCGGTAGCCCTCCGCCGTGAGCCTCTGGATCACCATCGCCGGGGGCAGGACCTCCAGGATATCGCAGACGGTGGCAACGTAGTCGCCCATATCCGGAAGCGTGATGGCTCCCTCACCATAGAGTCGCCCCACTTCCGTCCCGCGCAGCGCGAGCAGGGAGTGGATCTTGATGCCGTCGATGGGGAGAGCCGCAAGGGTCTTTGCCGTCTCGAGGATCTGCTCTCGCGTCTCGCCGGGAAGGCCCACGATGATGTGCGTGCAGATGAATAGGGCCCTGCCTGCCGTCATCCTGACGGCCTCGATGAAGGCGGCAGCATCGTGACCGCGGTTCATCCGCGCCAGCGTCCGGTCGTGGATGGACTGCAGCCCGTACTCGATCCATACGTGCTTTGTCTTCGCATAGCCCTGCAGGAGACTCAGGATCTCCTCGTCCACGCAGTCGGGTCTCGTACCGATGGACAGCCCGATGACATCTTCCTGCAGGACCGCCTCGTCGTAGAGCGCCCTGAGCTTTTCGACGGGGCCGTAGGTGTTCGTGAATGTCTGAAAGTAAGCGATGAACTTCGCCGCATCCCGGAGATTGCGGTAGAGACCCTTTCCCGATCGAACCTGCTCTGTCACCGAGGGCAGCGGCCCTTTCTGCCTCAGACTCGATCCCCGGCCGTCACAGTACGCACAGCCTCCCTCAGCCACCTTGCCATCCCGGTTCGGGCAGGTGAACCCCGCATCGATCTGGAGCTTATAGACCTTGCACCCGAATCGATTGACCAGGAAGCTCTTGAAGTCGTAGTAGCGTTTGCGGTTTTTCCAGAGCTCAGGCTTTGGCATGGAGAGACATTACGATTGTTTTTTTGAAAGGATGTTATAGAATCGCCCATGCAAAAGCAAGGGCGATCGTGACTCATCATTCGTCCCTACACCCTGGTCCCTCGTCCCTTGCATGCGTGATCAGACCTGAGTGAACAGGGGTGGCAAACAGGCATGTCGAAGTGTTATGACGTCATTGTGGTGGGTGGGGGACACGCCGGGTGCGAGGCAGCGCTTGCTGCCGCGCGCATGGGGTGCGAGACGCTCCTCTTCAACATCAATCTCGACTCCATCGCCCTCATGTCGTGCAACCCTGCCATCGGGGGGCTTGCCAAGGCACAGCTCGTCAAGGAGATCGACGCCCTCGGCGGCGAGATGGGGAAGATCGCCGACCGTACGGCCGTCCACTTCCGCCTCCTGAACTCTTCGAAGGGACCTGCCGTCCAGTCTTCCCGCGTCCAGTGCGACAAGCAGCTCTACCGCCTGGCCATGAAGACCGTCGTGGAGCATCAGAAGAACCTGCAGCTCCGGCAGGGCCTCGTGGACTGCATTGCCGTCGAGGACGGCCGGGTCACCGGCGTCATCGACAGCACGGGCTTCTTCTACCCCGGCAAGGCCGTCGTCATCACCACGGGCACCTTTCTCAACGGGCTCATCCACATCGGCACGTTCCGCACCCCCGCGGGCCGTGCCGGCGAGATCGCATCCGTGGGACTCGCCGAATCCCTCCGTGGATTGGGTTTCGAGATGGGCCGGATGAAGACGGGAACCCCGCCCCGCCTAAAGGCCTCCACCATCGATTTCGGCCGCCTCGAGCGCCAGGACAGCGACCCCTGTCCCGAGCCCTTTTCCTACACGACTGCAATGCTCAGGGAGGAGCGGCTGCCCTCCTTCTTCTCGTACACGACGGAGGAGACACACCGCCTGATCCGCGAAAACATCCACCTGTCGCCCCTGTACTCGGGGACCATCCAGGGGATCAGCGCCCGATACTGCCCGTCGCTGGAGGACAAGGTGGTGCGCTTCTCCGACAAGGGGCGCCACCCCGTCACCCTGGAGTTCGAGGGGCTCGACACGGAAGAGATTTATGCCAAGGGGCTGGGGAATTGTCTCCCTCTCGAGTTGCAGGAAAAGATCGTCCACAGCGTCCCCGGGCTGGAGAAGGCCGAGATCATGCGCCCGGCCTATGCCATCGAGTACGACTACGTCCAGCCGACGGAGCTCAGGCAGACCCTGGAGACCAAACGGGTCGCAGCACTCTTCCTCGCGGGGCAGATCAACGGCACCTCCGGTTACGAAGAGGCCGCCGCCCAGGGGCTCTGGGCGGGGATCAATGCGGCCCTGCAGGTTCAGCAGAGGCCTCCTTTCGTCCTGGAGCGTTCCGAGGCCTACATGGCCGTCATGGTCGACGACCTGGTGACGCGGGGCGTGGACGAGCCCTACCGGATGTTCACCTCGCGCGCGGAATACAGGCTTCTGCTGCGCGAGGACAACGCGACAATCCGCCTCATGGGCAGGGGCCACGAGTTGGGACTCGTTCCGGACGAGCATTACAGGGAGCTGCAGGACAGGGTCCGGCAGATCGAGGAGGGGATCCGGCACCTGTCCTCGAAGATGATCTACCCCTCGAACGAGACAAACAGCATTCTGACGGACCGGGGGTCGCTGCCGATTCGAAAGCCACTGCCTCTTTTTCATCTTCTCAAGAGACCGGACATGGGCTATGATGACCTGGCGGTCTTCGATGCGGCTCTGCCGTCCGTCGGGAAGCCCGTAAAAAAACAGATCGAGATCGAGGCCCGGTACGAGGATTACATCCGGCGACAGGCCGAGTCGATAGAAAAGTTCCGCGCGCTGGAGCGGAAAATGCTGCCCGGCGACATCGACTACTTCGAAATCCCCAGCCTTTCCAACGAGCTCAAGTGCAAGCTCGACGCCGTGCGGCCCGGTTCCATTGGCCAGGCGCAGCGTATCCCCGGGATGACCCAGGCGGCCCTTGCGGCGATCCTGGTCCATTTAAAGAAGAAGGAACTGGAAGTCATGGCTTCCGCAAAGTCATCATCGTTATCGAAGGGGTAAACGGGTCAACACGGGGAAAGGGGGGCCTTTATGCGTTGGGAAGACCAGGAAAAAAGCGACAATGTAGAGGATCGGCGTGGAATGCCCGTCTCACGAGGGATGATGGGCGGCGGAATCGGTACGGTGATCCTGGTGCTCGTGGCCCTCTATTTCGGCATCGACCCGTCGGTGATTCTCCAGTCGGTGCCCGAGAGTGCGCCGCCGTCCGTGACGCAAGAGCAGCAGAAGCCCGGAACCGACCCCATGAGCCAGTTTGTCTCGGTTGTCCTTGCCGACACGGAGAAGACCTGGAAGGGAGTATTTCGCAACTACGGGAGAACCTACGAGGAGCCGAAGCTCGTTTTGTTCACGGGGGCTGTCCAGTCCGCCTGCGGCTTCGCCCAGGCAGCCATGGGGCCTTTCTACTGCCCCGAGGATCACAAGGTCTACATCGACCTGGCTTTCTACGAGGACCTGAAAACCCGGTTCAAGGCGCCGGGCGACTTCGCCCAGGCTTACGTGATCGCCCACGAGGTGGGCCACCACGTACAGAACCAGCTGGGGATCACCGGGAAGGTCCAGGGGGCCATGCAGCGCATGAGCAAGGCCGAGGCCAACCGCCTCTCCGTAAGGGTGGAATTGCAGGCCGACTGCCTGGCCGGTGTATGGGGATTCCATGCCGATCAATCCCGCAAGATCCTGGAGCCGGGTGACCTGGAGGAGGCCCTGCGTGCCGCCAGCGCCATCGGCGATGACCGGATCATGAAGCAGACCCGCGGCACGATCGTCCCCGATGCGTTCACCCACGGCACCTCGGAGCAGAGGATGCGCTGGTTCAAGAGAGGCTTCGAGACGGGTGATTTGAATCAGTGCGACACCTTCAAGGCCCAGCCTCTGTAGACCCCGCGGCGACGCATCCATAAAAAAGGCAGGGCGAAAACCCTGCCTTTTTCATTTCGAAACGTCCATCGGGTGTCCGCGGCATGCATGCCGCATTGCTGCGGACATGTCTTCTCAGAACTGCCCGGACTCCTGCATGGGAATGACGGTTTCGGGATCCCGGCTAGTGAAATCAATCGGCTTGGACGCTTGCTCGATTCCCCTGCCCCGCTTCCGGGATCCGCTTTCTGTTGCCTGCTGCACGTTGTCGACGCGGAACATCGACATGACCGAGGCCAGTTCCTCCGCATTGGCCGCATTCTGCTGGGTTACCTGATTCATGTCCGCAACGGCACTGTTGATCTGGTGGATTCCGTCGGACTGCTCCCGGGAAGCCGCGGCAATCTCCTCCATCAGTTCCTGCACCTTCCGGGAGCTGCCGATCACGCTGCCGAAGGCGTCGTTGGTCACCGTGACCAGTTTCTCCCCGCCGCGCACCTTGTTGACGATGTCCTGGATGAGATTGGCCGTGTTCTTGGCCGAATCCGTAGCCCTCAGCGCCAGGTTCCGCACCTCGTCTGCCACGACGGCAAAGCCCGCACCGGCCTCCCCGGCCCGCGCCGCTTCGACGGCTGCATTGAGGGCCAGCAGATTCGTCTGGAAAGCCACCTCGTCGATGTTCTTGACGATCTTCTGGGTCTGCTCGCTCGCCCTGGCGATATCCGTCATGGATCGCGTCAGCTCCGTCATGGCCTGGTTGGCCTTTTCGATGGCCTCCCGGACCGATATCATGAGGTGGTTCGCGGCCGTGGTATTTTCCGCATTCTGCTTCGTCATGGAGGCCATTTCGTCCAGGGATGCCGATGTCTCCTCGATGGAAGCCGCCTGCTGTGAAGACGAATCGGAGAGCACGCTGGAAATGGCCATGGACTGCCCTACCGCTTCCCCCATCTTCTTGCGCATGGCGTTGACCGATTCGGCCAGCTCCCCGATCTCATCCTTCGAAAGCACCCGGATGTCCTGGGTCAGATCCCCCTCGGCAACCTTCCTGATGACCTCCACCGACTCCTTCACCGGCTTCGTAATCAGCCGCGCCATGATCAGGTTGATGACGACGGCCGACACGATCACGATGACGAGCACCACGGCAAAGGCGCTCATCAGCTGGTTGGAATTCTTGATGGAGCTCTCGTAATTTTCCTTGCCCAGCCGGTTCTCCAGGGCCATGAGGTCCGACAGGGTCTTGCCGAGCGCCTGGTACTTTTCATCGGTCACCGTCATGAACAGGGCGGCCCCGTTCACATCCGCCGCGGCGATGTCGAGCAGTGCCATAGCCGGTTCCTGATACGCCTTGAGCTGCGTCAGGGTGGTTTCGTAGAGTTTCTTTTCCTCCGGGGTGATCTGAGCGCTCTTCTGGAGATTCTGCACGAAGGCAATGCTCTTCTCAATGGAGGTCTTCTGCTCTTTTCCCAGGGCTTCCACCTTGGCGGCCTCGTAATTCGCGCCGGCCCAGCTGACCACCTTGTAGAGATTGGCATGGACGTTTGCGATCGTGCGGCTGATTTCGGAGCTGTTCTGATATCCCTGGAACCGGTTGTTGTAGATGTCGTCCAGGGCGGCCTTCTGGCTGGTCATGCCATGATAGGTGCCGCCGGCCAGAAGCAGCAGGAACAGGGAAACCGCTACGGGGCCGATCAGAAGTTTTTTTGCCAGCTTGAGGTTGCGAAGGATTTTGTTCATGTTCCCGTCCTTTTTGTGATACGGAAACCGGACGGGGAGTGCCCCCGTCCGGCCCTGCTGTCCCGTTGATTACTTATAGGCGCCGCAGACAAGCACGACATCGCCGATCTTCTGGAAGAAAACCGTCTTGGCCTCCACCTTCTTGCTCGTGGGGTTTGTCCACTTGTAATCGATCGACCCGCTGCCCGAGGCCTTCGCCTTGTCGACCAGCTCCTTCATGAATTGCTTGCCGTCCGAGTCCTTGAGCTCGATCAGAGTCTTGCCGATGAGAGCCTTGTTCGCTCCATGGGAAAGAATTTTTGCATCCAGGTCGCTCGCATAAATGTAAAGATCCCGATCGACAAACTTGCCCTTTGGATCATCGAAGGCCGCGAAGGCCTTGGCCTGTCCGTTCGCTTTGTAGAACTCAACGGCCTTGCCCAGCATCGCCTGGGCCTCCTTGGTCGTCCCCTTCGCCTGTGCGAATGCAACGCCTGCGGTCAACGCGACGATCAACAGCCCGATCCATACTTTCTTCATCTTCTCTTTCCTCCTGTTCTCTGTCATCCGTTTCGGTTTCGATCCTTTTCCTTTTGACGCCCTCTGCCCCCCGGCCGCCCTGCATGCATCCCTTCTCCCGTGAGTGACTGGCAACCACGGCCGGGCTTTCCCGGCCTGCGGGGTTGCTCGCGGGCAGACGGAACCTTGGACCGGACCACACCCTCTGATACCCGTCAACGGGTTGACCCGCCGACGCGACTTTTCAACAGAATGATTCCCCGGTTTGCGCGTAGAGTCAGGATGATTTCGAAAGTGTCGCCATGTTCGCAGAAAACCCGCCAGGCCGGTGATGGTGTGACGACCGACCATCGGCTTGTTGCGGCCCCTATTCCGCGACTGGATATCAAAAGGAGTAACGAACTCCCGATCCTTCGAATCTTCCTGGCAGGAAGAAAAAGATAAAAATTTGCTTTTATAGTCTTTTGCAAATTCCAGACCACTTGACCGGGGGCGCATCCCGTCAGGGAGCGCATTCATGTTTGGTTCTTTCCTTGCCGGGAAGCCCCGCCCTGTTGGGGGGCGGCGCTTCAAATCCACGCCCGAATGGTTCTGTGGATACCCGGGAAGGTGCGCCAGAAGATGTGTTTCAGGCGGCAGACGGGATGGTTCTGCCGCTCCGCGCAGACGCGGAAACGGGAAAAGGACCCATGGGGAAAAAACTAATCGGGGCGGATTTCTATCCTGATCGTCAGAGAACCCCCGGGGCGCGGGGCAGCATGGACTCTCTCCTGCACGGGACCGAGGGACTTGAGCCTTTCACGAAGGTCCTCGAGACGCTCCGCCTTGATCCTCGCCGTCAGGATCACCCTTCCTTCACGGGCTTGACGTTCGACGGCCTGTGCACTGACTTGCTTTAAAATCGTTTCCACCTCGTTTGCAGCCGCTCCGGAATCAAAGGCCGGGAGGGTTATCTCCAGATCGGGTCGCGAAGTCACGGCCGCCGACATCGTGGGCGATGCGGCAGGCCGGGCTTCCTGCTTTCCCGCCTCCTTTGCCACGGCACCGACCGGGGCTTTCACGGCCTTCTGTTTCTGGTCCCGGGCCTCCAGGACCCGGTCCGCCTCCCCAGGCCTCGCCGCTCCCGGGCCTCTCGGGGCGTCCTCGTCTTTCGCAGGCCCCGCCGCGCCCTTCGCCTCCCTCAACCGCTCAAGGGGCTTTTCGGCATCGGCCACTGTCTCTTCACGATCGGTTGCCACTCTCTGCGGCGCCGGTTCTTTCACCTGCGCGGGTGGCGGGGCGAAGGCTTTCTTCTCCCGGGCTGCAGGGCTTTCATCTCTTTTCGCTGGCCCTGCGGCCGGGGCAGGCTCCGGCGGGGCCTGAGCCTGCGGGGCCTCCTGAACCGCGGCCGGGGGCGGTGCCATCTGCCTGAACTCGGGCTCACCCGTCTTGTAGACATTCCACGCGACAACGGCGATGAGGACCGTGGCCAGGGCCTGGATGGGGACCTTGACGTGAAGCGGATAGAAAAGCTTCCGGAGTATGCCTTCTTTCTGCCCCGCCTCTTCCCTCACCCGGGCCATGACCCTTGTTTTCAGCCAGGGCGGCGGATCCACCTCCCCGAGGCTCTTTACCCGCTCATCGGACGTTCTCAAGTCCGCAAAAGCTTTGCGGCAGGACGCGCACGTCTCCAGGTGCGCCTCGATGCGCTTTTTCTCCGTCTCGGGCAGTGCGCCGTCGATCATGCCGGGCAGCAGGTCTTCGATCTCTTTGCACGTCATGGCCAATCACCCAGAACTTTGACGAGACAGTCTTTCATGGCAGCCCTCGCCCTGAAGAGCCTGGATTTCACGGTGCCGTCGGGCAGTTTCAGCAACTCGCCGATCTCGTCGTAGGAAAACCCCTGGATGTCCCGCAGGACCAGGACCTCCCGGTATTCCGTTTCAAGCGTCCGGATGCACTCCTGCACCCGGGCTTCGATTTCCATTTTTTCCAGCCGTTCATCGGCCGATTCCCCGCAATCCGGGACCTCGCGCTGCAGGCTGCCGTCATTCATTTCGACGGGGTCGTCGATCGAGCGTGTTTCGTGCCGCGACCGGCCCTGCGCCTGCTTGATCCGGTTCCGTGCGTGATTCACGACGATCCCGTAGAGCCAGGTGGAAAACATCGATTCCCGCCTGAAGGACCGGATCGCACGGTATGCCGCAAGAAAGGCTTCCTGCACGACATCGCAAGCCTCCTCATAGTCCCCCAGCATCCGGTAGGCGACGTTCAGCATGCGCTTCTGGTGCCGCTCGACGAGGACCTCGAAGGCATCCGTATCGCCCTTCTGGCACAGCAGGACGGCTTTCACGTCCGCGTCATCGGTTGTTCGGTGCAGGGCAGCAACCACGGAATCCATCATCTCATGTAATTTCGTTTCCCCGGTTTCCCGTACCTGCGGCGATCTTGTCAAGAGAAAACTTCCAGGCCGGAGCCCTGGCGTGTATCGGACGCCGGCCCCGGCCTGGATCGCTTGCTTTCTCTTTCAGGGAACGATCATCCCCGGGACAGCGTGACCACCACCCTCGCCTCTTTCCCGTCCCGCGTGGCGGACATGCTGATCTTTTTCAGTGCGTCGAGCATGCACTGGGGCGCCCTGCTGTTTTTGAATGTACTGGAAAGCACCTGCACGCTTTTCACGGTGCCGTCGGCACTGATGGTCAGCCTGAGCACGAGCTTTCCCTTTGCGCCGGCAACGCAGGATTCCAGCGTTGCGTTCTGCTCCGTGAGCTTCCTGACGACATCCTCTTTCGAGAGGCCCTGCGAGACGGCGACATCGACGATGGCGACGATCGCTTTCGTGTCCTTCTCTTCGTCCTTTGCCCGCTTCTCTTTCACGGGGGCCCTGTCCGCCGATGTCCCGAGGGCCTCTCTCTTGGCCACCTGCGCCATGGGCGCATGGGCGTGCATCATCTTGCCGCCCACGGCATAGTCGGAAACACCCTGGGGAAGCGGCAGGGGCTGCTTCACCGTCGCGGGTCTCCCATCGATGTTGCGCACCTCCGAGTCGACGGCCACAAAAGACGTGTACGCCGTGAGAAGACTGTAGCGAAGACCGAGTTCCGTCACTTCCTGGATGCGCTTGTCGCTTGTCCGCAGCCTGTTGGTGTCCGAGAGCAACGTAATCCGGTGGCGGGCCCAGAGGGTTGCCAAAGCCGCATTGGCCTCCGAGGGTTTCACCTTCCCCGCGTCGATTGTCTCGGCGAATCTTCCCCCACCCGTGATCCCGCTGACGGCAATACTGCCCTTCGCCTTACCGCGCCACTTGCCGAAAACGATGACGGGACGCTCCGCCAGGACGTCGGGGATGGTTAGCGGCTCGACATCGTAGGCATCGAGTCCCTTGAAGTCGACCTTCACCTGCGTGAGCACGGGCGACTGGATCATGTTGCGGAATTTTTCTGCTTTCGCCGGGGCCTCGTCGGGCTTTACGATTACGAAGGGCTCGCCCATGCCGGCGTGCGCCATCCCTTCGATGATGTGGCGGTTGACGGCTGTCCCGATGCCGAAGGCGAACATGTTGGCATTGCCCAGATTGTTTCGAATAAGGTCGAAGACCTCTTCCTCGACGGTCACGTAGCCGTCGGTGACAATAACGAGGGTCCGGGAAGTGTTCTCCTGTTTTTTCAGGGACAGGGCCCGCTTCAGGGCAGGCAGCAATTCTGTACCCCCGCCGCCCCGCTGGCGATCGATGAGCTGGAGGGCCCGCGCAATGTTCTCCTGCGTGGCCGCAAGCGACTCCTCGGCCATGACCGACGACCCGCCTGAGAAGAGCAGGACGTTGAACCGGTCCGTGGGCCTCAGATTCCCGATCAGACTGGCCATGAGCTTCTTCGAGATCTCCAGGGGGAACCCGTGCATGGAGCCCGACACGTCGACGATGAAGATGTACTCGCGGCCCGGGATGTCGGCCTTTGCGACCCGTTTCGGGGGCTGCATCATGAGAAGAAAGAAGTTCTCCCGTTTCCCCTCGAAGAGCAGAAGCCCTGATTGGGTCCTGTCGCCGTCGAGCCGGTAGCGCAGGATGTAGTCGCGGTTGCCGCCCCGGGATTCCGAGGGATCGAGGGAAACTTTCGCGACAGAAGGGCTGCCGTAGGCGACATTCACCTTGTGTGACGGGCAGGCAAGCTCCCGGATCGGCATGCCCGCCGAGATGTCCACCGATATTTCGGAGGAATACGTCGGGGCCTCCCCTTCATGCAGATAGGGGTTCTGCACCCAGTGCTCGGAGGCAGTCGACGTCTCGGCCTGCCGGTTGGAGTACCGGGGACCGACCACGGCCGGATAGACGAATTCATAGACACGCTCCGTGGGTACGATCAGCTCCGTGTATCTCATTTCCACCTTGATGAAGTCGCCGGGCATGATGTTGGCCACGTTCATCTGGAAGACGTTGGGCCGCTGCTGCTCGAGCAGGGAGGCGCTCCGCCCCTGGTCGCGGGCCTGTTCGTAGTCGCGCCGGGCCTCGTCGCGCTTCTTGATCTGCGCCTCGATGACGCGCTTGCCGATGGTCATCTTCATCCCGTAGACGGCCGCCCGCGTCGAGGCGGGGAACACGTAGATCGCCTCGATGGGCTTTTTCCCTTCATTCGTGTAGAGCTGGGTGACGAGGACATCGGCAATGACGCCGGAGATCCGGACCGACGCCGTGGTGGATTTCAGGGGAAGCCGATCCAGGGCGGGGTCATCGCTTTTCACGAAGAAATAGGGGGACAGGGTCCGGTCATCGTTTGCCTCCGGGCGGGCATGAGCCGCGCTCCACGGAAGCATCGAGATAAACAGCAGGAAAAGGATGGCAAATCGAATCGCCGGGTTCATGGGGTACCTCCTTGGTTTCGGGTCTTCTGCTGTTTTAGACAAGGTCGACCCCGGAAAAGTTCCCGGCCGGGCCAAGTGTATAAGTGTCTGAGTGTCTAAGTGTTTGAGTGAAGAGCAAGACGGGACAGTTATTTCCCAGTTCTGTGCCCTGTGCCCTGTGCCCTGTACCCTGGACCCCGGACCCTTTACCCTTGTTTGCAGGTGACAATTTTGTCCATGAAATCGAACAATCATTGATATTTGTGCTTATTTTCGCTATAAGAACAATGCTGTAACGTGAGAGAATTCATCAAGCCGACAGGACATCCCATGAGCCGATTCAACTACGAGGAACTCGCCGCGCTTCACGCTATCGCTAAAACCTTGAACCAGGCAGATGAACTCAGGGAACAGCTCGAAAATGTCATGCAGGAGTTGAGCAGCCGACTCGGCATGGAGCGCGGCATGATCTCCATCCTCGACCAGAAAACAGGCGATACCTGGCTGGAAGTTGCCCGGGGCGTCGATATCGAAGGCCTCGATATCCGTTACAAGCTCGGTGAGGGCATCACCGGCAAGGTTGCCCAGACGGGGAGACCCATGGCCGTCGCGAATCTGGGCAAGGAGAATCTCTTTCTGGACCGCACCGGCGCCCGGAAACACCTCGACCGCTCCCAGCTTGCCTTTCTGTGCGTACCCATCATCTACGGCGGGAAGGTTGCGGGGGTGCTTTCGGCCGACAAGCTCACCCTCAAGGTCTCCGACCTCGACGAGGAAGTGGCCGTCCTGTCGGCCGTGGCCGACCTCATCGCCAAGGCTGTCCACGGATTGGGTCTCGAGGAGGAAAACCGCCGTCTACGCAAGATGCTCGGGAAAACCAAATTGGTCTCCACGGAGATCATCGGGAACTCAAAGCCCATGCTCGATGTGCTGAACCTCATCTCCCAGGTCGCCGACTCGAACACGACGGCCCTGATCCACGGCGAGACGGGAACCGGAAAAGAACTGGTCGCCCGTGCCATTCACACCAACAGCCCCCGCAAGCACGGCCCTTTCGTCCAGGTCAACTGTGCCGCCATGCCCGACACCCTGATCGAAAGCGAGCTCTTCGGCCACGAAAAGGGAGCCTTCACAGGGGCCATCCAGCGGCGCCGCGGCCTCTTTGAGGAAGCCCACGGCGGGACCATCTTTCTCGACGAGATCGGGGAACTCTCCCAGGCAGCCCAGGCCAAGGTGCTTCGCGTCCTCCAGGAAAAACAGCTCCAGCCCCTCGGGTCGTCTCGCACCGTCATGGTGAATGTCCGGATCATCGCCGCCACGAACCGCAACCTCGAACAGGACATCGCCGAGGCGAGGTTCCGTGCGGATCTTTTCTATCGCCTCAATGTTTTCCCCATCTTCATGCCGCCTCTGCGCGACAGGGGGGGGGATATCATTCTCTTGACCGATCACTTTATTGTCAAATATGCCAAGATTCTCGGCAAGCGGGTGAAACGGATTTCCACGCCGGCCCTGGACATGCTTCTCGCGTACCACTGGCCGGGAAACGTCCGTGAACTGGAAAACTGCATCGAGCGGGCCGTTATCCTTGCACCGGGAGACTCCCTCGAAAGCGTCCATCTGCCACCTTCGCTCCAGATGAAATCCAGAGACGCCGCAAAGAAGGAAAGGGGAAAGCTCGAGACCCTCGTCAGCGCCTACGAGCGCTCCCTGATCATCGACGCCCTGAAGGACGCACGCGGCAATCAGAGCAAGGCGGCAAAATTCCTCGGGACAACGAAGCGGATCATCCAGTACAAGATCACGAAATACGCCATCGAACCACAGCGATTCAAGACGAAGCGGATTTCCTGAGGCGATCGGCACAAGGCTGCAGGAGCAAGGGTAAAACCTCACCGGTTGCGACTCTTTGTTTATTTGGAACAATATTGTTCATATTTCCATACTCTTCTGCTCGTTGATGTTTGCCATTCTCCTTCACCTTCACTCACCTCCGGTATCCAGTTGATCAGATATTATTTCATGATATCAATGTATTGTAAATTACACGTCTATCGCGACAGGGGTGGCATCCCTGTCCATGCACCACGTGGCACGTTTATTGTCACTCCATGTTTTCACAGTGCATCATTCCACAATGACCAAACGGGGTGAAAAGTCATGGAAGCGAAGAAAATGGAACGCCAGAATGTATCCTCCCTGGCCAGCCTGATGAATGCTTATGAGCGGGCTCTCATTATCGACGCCCTCGTGAGCACACAGGGAAACCAGAGTCAGGCAGCCAAACTGCTGGGCACATCCAAGCGCGTCATTCACTACAAGATTCACAAGTTCGGGATCGACCCGCGACGCTTCAGGATGAGGAATTAGATCTCTCCGGCCACGGCAGAATAAATTACAATTTCGTACATCGAAAATGTCGAAGAACAATATTGTTCCATATCAGCTGGCGGACCGGACTGGCTCCCCGAATAGAAATTAAGAAGGACAGGCGGGACACGGATTTTGGTCCCGGACGAGCCGCATCAACAACCGAGGAACGAACATCATGTGCCGACTCTTTGCGATAACAAGCCAGGATCCCCTCACCCCCATGGTCGCCCTCGAGGCGCTCAACGTCATGAAAGAGGGCCACGACGGATCGGGGGTCGGTCTGTACATGAGCGACCTGGCGGGAGATTTCGAGCCTTACAAAGACTACCCGATTCTCTCCGGCATATTCAGCAACGCGGGAATGAAAAAGCTCGATGACTACATGCTGGCCCGCGGGTTCAGGCCGAAATTCGAACGGGCGATCCGCCCTGCAAAGCCTGCCCCGGCAGGGACGCCCAGGCGTGATGTCTACCTGATCAGCGTCTACGACTACCCCGATGACTGGAAATACCTCCCCAAGGCCGAGGTCCGGCTTCGCCTGATGCTCACACGGGTCACGCTTCGCCAGATGGGAATCGAGGACGGATCGATGATGGTCTTCAGCTTCTGGCCTGACACGATCATGCTCAAGGAGATCGGGGATCCCCTGGAGATCGCCGACTACATCGACCTGAATGACCGGAACATCCTCGCCCGGAACATCCTGTCCCAGGGCCGGCAGAACACGAATTACGCCATCACCCTCTACGCATGCCACCCCTTCTTCGTCCAGGGCGTGGCAACCATGACCAACGGCGAAAACACGGCCTTTGTCCCCATCCGCGAATTCCTCATGTCCAGAAATTTCCCCGGCTACGTCGGCTATCAGTCCGATTCGGAGGTGTTCACTCACATCCTCCACTACACCTACTACAATCTGGGCATGGGGCTCGAAGCCTACAAGCACATCATCACTCCTCTCAAGGATGATGAGCTGGCCAGGCACCCCGAGACGTCCCGCCTCAGGCTGCTGAAGCATACCTGCAGGCCGCTGATCATCGACGGCCCCAACTGCGTCATCGGGTTTTTGCCCGATCAGACCCTGTTCATGGTCCATGACAGCAAAAAGCTGCGACCCGGGGTCATCGGGGGAAAGCCGGGCGTCTACTGCTGCTCTTCCGAGATTTGCGGCCTCGATGCCGCCATTCCCGACCGGGACCGTGACGAAGACTTCCAGCCCATGAAATACGACATCGTATACGTGGACAAGAAACGCAGGGAGATCAAGAAATGGAATCAATGGGAACCCTTCACCCATCCACACTGAGCACGAAGGACCTGCACTGGCGGATCCTCTGGAGCAAGGACAAGTGCACCCTGTGCGGGCGCTGCACCGCCGTGTGCCCCGTCCAGGCCATCGAACTCGGCGTTCACCGCAAGCGCATCGTAAACGTGCCCCTGGGGATCAAGGACTCGCCCGCAACGGCCCTGAGCGTCTACCACGGCATCGATCAGCGCACCGATCCCGCCTTCGCCTGCGTCGGCTGCGCCATGTGCAGCATGGTCTGCCCCAACGATGCGATCGTCCCCGTTCTCAACGAGGATGTCGACAAGCAGCGCTTTCACATCAACACCGGGGGCATCCCTCGCCGCCGCGGCGGAAGGCGCAACGTCCCCGGGAGCTTCCTGGACCAGATCAAGTTCGTCCGCATCTCCATGCTGACGGACCCCGCCCTTGACGCGGGCCGGCACGAATTCGAGATGCGAACGCTCCTCGGGCGCATCCTGCCCCCCGAGGAGGCCCTGAAATTCAGCCGCGAGAACGGATGGGTCCCTCCTGTCCGGGAGATCTACCCCCTGATCGTCGGCAGCATGTCCTTCGGCGCGCTCTCGCCCACCATGTGGGAAGGGCTCCAGATGGGCGTGGCCTACCTCAACGAGGAGCTGGGCATGCCTGTGCGGATGTGCACCGGAGAGGGCGGCTGCCCTCCGAGGCTTTTGCGCTCGCGCTTTCTCAAGTACGTCATCCTCCAGATTGCCAGCGGATATTTCGGCTGGGACGAGATCATCCGTGCCATCCCCGAAATGAAGGAAGACCCCTGCGCCGTGGAGATCAAGTACGGACAGGGCGCCAAGCCCGGCGACGGGGGCCTGCTGATGTGGTACAAGGTCAACAACCTCATCGCCAGGGTTCGCGGAGTGCCTGCCGGCGTGAGCCTGCCCAGTCCTCCCACGCACCAGACGAAGTATTCCATCGAGGAATCCGTGGCAAAGATGATCCAGTCCATGTACATGGCCTGGGGCTTCAGGGTCCCCGTCTACCCCAAGATTTCCGGGACCAGCACGGTGCTCGCCGTCCTGAACAACCTGGCCAGAAACCCCATCGCCGCGGGTCTCGCGATCGACGGGGAGGACGGGGGAACCGGGGCGGCCTACAACGTTTCCATGGACCACATGGGCCACCCCATCGCGAGCAACATCCGGGACGCCTACCTGAACCTCGTCAAGATCGGCAAGCAGAACGAGATCCCCCTCTTTGCGGGCGGAGGCATCGGAAAGAACGGAAACCTGGGGGCCAACGCAGCGGCACTCATCATGCTCGGCGCCAGCGGCGTCCAGGTGGGCAAGTACCTCATGCAGGCGGCGGCGGGCTGCCTGGGGTCGGAGAGCGACCGCTGCAATATCTGCAACATCGGTCAATGCCCCAAGGGAATCACGTCACAGGATCCCCGCCTCTACAGGCGCCTCGATCCGGAGCATGTGGCCCAGCGCCTGGTGGATGTCTACCTGAGTTTCGATACGGAGTTGAAAAAGGTCGTGGCTCCCCTGGGTCGTTCGACGTCGCTCCCCATCGGGATGTCCGATGCCCTCGGCATTTCCGACCGGAACGCCGCAGAGAGGCTGCAGATCAAATATGTCGTCTAAGAGGATGAATGACGTGGCAACCCGGAAAACCTCCTTGAAGAAGAAAAAAGAAACCGGCCTTCCGGCACGGGTGATTCACGGTGTGGAAAGCGGTCAGCGCGTGGATTCCCGTGTCCTCGAGGAGCGCATTCAGACGGCCGTTTCGGAAGGGCATCGCCTGATCGAGGTCAGGGCTTTCGGCCAGCACGGCATCGGCGGCCGTCTCTGGAAGGCCGGAAACGAGCCGGTCACGCTGAAAATCACCGGCTCACCCGGACAGCGAGTGGGCTCCATGGGCTTTCCCAACACCCTCATCGAAGTGATGGGTCCCGCGTCCGACGATGTCGGTTGGCTCAACGCCGGCGCCCGGATCGTGGTCCACGGCCAGGCGTCAAACGGCATCGGGAATGCGATGGCGCAGGGGAAAATCTACGTCGCCGGCGACATCGGCGCCCGCGGGATGACGATGACCAAACAGAATCCGCGGTTCGCTCCGCCGGAGCTCTGGGTGTTGGGAGCCGTGGGCGACTCCTTTGCCGAGTTCATGGCGGGCGGTACTGCCGTCGTCTGCGGGCATGAACCCCACCACTCCGACAACGTCCTGGGCCACCGGCCCTGCGTGGGCATGGTGGGCGGCAAGATCTTCTTCCGCGGCCCTCACAAAGGATACAGCGAGGCGGATGCAAAGCTCGTCAAGGCCACCGATGAAGAATGGAACTGGCTTGCAGACGGCATGAAGGATTACCTCCGCGCGATCGGCCGCATCGAACTTTTCGACACCCTCATGGCGGACCGGAATGCCTGGAGAATTCTCGCGGCGAGGACGCCCGGCGAGAAGGGTGCCAGGGCCGTCCGCAAGATGGAGGACTTCCGCCGGTTCGTCTGGGACAAGGAGCTCGGAAAGGGCGGCCTCATCGGCGATTTGACAGACCTCGACCGGAGCCCCATCCCGCTCATCACGACGGGAATCCTGCGGCGTTACGTCCCCGTCTGGGAGAACCTGAAGTTCCTTCCCCCCTGCCAGGCCAGCTGCCCCACGGGAATTCCCGTGCAGAAGCGCTGGGAGATGGTGCGCAAGGGCCTGGTCGACGAGTCCGTTGACATCGCACTGGCCTATACGCCTTTCCCCGTCACGGTCTGCGGATACCTCTGCCCGAATGTCTGCATGCAGCACTGCACGCGCCAGATCGGGGGGTTGAAGCCCGTAGACATCACCGTCCTGGGCAAGGCAAGCCTCCAGGCAAAGCCCCCGGAGCCTTCTGCGGCTACGGGCTACAAGGTCGCCATCGTCGGCGCAGGGCCCGCCGGCCTTTCGATCGCCTGGCAGCTCTACCTCAAAGGCCATCAGCCCGTCGTCTTCGACCGCGGCAACGAGCCGGGCGGCAAGATCACAAGCTCCATCCCCAGCCTGCGGATCCCGAACGAGATCGTCCGTCACGAGATCGACCGGATCAAGGGCCTGATCCCGACGATCCATCTCCAGAAGGACCTCACCGGCAAGGAATTCTCCGCGCTCCGCGACGAGCACGACTACGTCGTCATCGCCACGGGGGCCCAGAAACCGCGGATGCTCCCGATCCCCGGGATCGAAAGGGCTCACTCCGCCCTCGATTTCCTGCGGGCCAGCAAGGAGAACCTCATCCGGGTCGGAAAGCGCGTCGTCGTCATCGGCGCGGGAAACGTAGGTTGCGACGCGGCTGCCGAGGCGGCGCGGCTCGGCGCCACGGACGTCACCCTCATCGACATCCAGGCGCCGGCCTCGTTCGGGAAGGAGCGCCAGCACGCCGAGGCGGCAGGCGCCAGGTTCCTCTGGCCCGTCGCCACGAGAGCGATCACGCCGGAGGGCGTCGAGCTTACGAGGGGCGACGTTCTGCCGGCCGACACGGTCATCGTGGCCGTCGGCGACCAGCCTGACCTCGGGTTTCTGCCGGGGGAAATCGCCACGGACAGGGGGTTCATCGTCGTCAACGACCGTTTCCAGACGAGCGACCCCAAGGTTTTCGCCGTGGGAGACGCGGTAAAGCTGGGCCTTCTCACGGAGGCCATCGGCGCCGGCCGCAAGGCGGCCGAGGCCATCGACGCATTGCTGAAAGGTCGTGAAGTCTCCTTCGACACGTTGCCGCCCATCCCGACGGCCCGGATCAAGCTGGAGTACTATGACCCGCGGGTGAAAGGGTTCGGCGACGCGGACGACTGCGCAGGCGAGTGCGCCTCCTGCGGCTCCTGCCGGGACTGCTCGGTCTGCGTGACGACGTGCCCGCAGAATGCCATCTCGCGCACCGACCTGGGAGATGGCGCCTACGAGTATATCGTCGACCCCGATCGGTGCATCGGCTGCGGTTTCTGCTCGGGAACCTGCCCCTGCGGGATCTGGCAGCTCGTGGAGAACACGCCCTTCGAAGGCATGACACAGGCGGAATGAAAGCAAGAAGGCACGCGGGATGCCTCCCCGGAACCCCAAACAGGAAAGAACTAGATTTTTTTTACAGGCTCTGACAGAATCCTTGATTCGATACCGGTGAATCGCACTGATTGAATAATGATTAACCCTGCAAGGAGGATGGTATGACCCATATCAGAGATGCCAAAGATGTGCAGAAATTCGTCAAGGACAAGAACGTCAGCTTCATTCAGTTCTGGTTCACCGACGTCCTTGGAAAACTGAAAACCTTCAGCGTAACCCCGTCAGAACTCGAGGAGGGCATGGCCGAGGGCATGGGATTCGACGGATCCTCGATCGAGGGCTTTGCCCGCATCGAGGAGAGCGACATGATCGCCCTGCCGGACCCGAAAACCTTCCAGCTCATCCCCTGGCGTCCCAGCGACCGCCCGGTGGCCCGGATGTTCTGCGACATCATGAACCCCGACGGCACCCCTTACATCGGAGACCCCCGCTATGCGCTGAAGAGGATCCTCGCCAAAATCGCCAAGCAGGGATACACCTTCTACGTGGGCCCCGAGCTCGAGTACTTCTACTTCGCCAACGACACCGATACCGAGGTCCTGGACCAGGCCGGCTACTTCGACGGCCTGCCCACCGACCGGGGGACGGATCTGCGTCGCCAGACGATCTTCGCGCTTCAGAGCATGGGCATCCGCGTCGAGTACAGCCATCACGAAGTGGCCCCGAGCCAGCACGAGATCGACCTGCGGTATATGGACGCCATGACGATGGCCGACACGGTCATGACCTACCGAGTGGCCGTCAAGGAGATCGCCCGGCAAAACGGCGTCTACGCGACCTTCATGCCCAAGCCCATCTTCGGCCAGAACGGAAGCGGCATGCACGTTCACCAGTCGCTCTTCAAGGGCAGCAAGAACTCCTTCTTCGACGCGAAGGACACATACCACCTCTCCGCCACGGCCAAGAGCTACATCGCCGGGATCATGCGGCACGCCCGCGAGATCACGGCCGTCACCAACCAGTGGGTGAACTCCTACAAGCGCCTGGTGCCCGGCTACGAGGCGCCCGTTTACTGCGCCTGGGCCCGCCGCAACCGCTCCGCCATGGTCCGCGTGCCCATGTACAAGCCCGGCAAGGAAAAGGCCACCCGCATCGAGTTCCGCTCGCCCGATCCCACCTGCAACCCCTACCTGGCCTTTGCCCTCATGCTGGGGGCGGGCCTGAAGGGCGTCGAGGGCAAGTACCCCCTGCCTGAGCCGGTGGAACATGACATCTTCGAGATGGACGCAAAGGCGCGGGCCGAGGCCGGGATCACCTCTCTGCCCGGAAGCCTCTGGGAAGCGCTCGAGGAGTTCAAGCAGAGCGTAATGGCCAACGAAGTGCTGGGCGACCACATCTTCGGCAAGGTTATCGCGAACAAGGAAAAAGAGTGGGACATGTTCCGGACTCACGTCACGGATTTCGAACTCAACCGCTATCTGCCGATGCTGTAAAACCGGAGAGGGGCAACCCGACGGGTTGCCCCTTTTTTTACAAATCGATTGGAAAAGTAAACTTTCTACGCCATAAAGACACCGCGGGAGTGCCCCGGTCGGGCCACCCGCATAGCCTTGTGTGAAGGAAACGCAGTGCATCTTTTGAAGAAACGACCCAAAGCCCTGCTGGTCCTGGAAGACGGGAGCGTCTACCGGGGTTACGCCTTTGCCCATGTGGGACAGTCCATGGGAGAGGTGGTCTTCAACACGGGAATGACGGGCTACCAGGAAATCCTCACCGATCCCTCCTACAAGGAACAGATCGTGACGATGACCTACCCCCTCATCGGCAGCTACGGGATCAACCCCGACGACATGGAGTCGGCGAAGATCCACCTCGAGGGGTTCATCGTCAAGGAGTACCAGCCCGTCCCCAGCAACTGGCGCTCCCGCAAGACCCTGAAGGAGTTCCTCGAGGAGCACGGCAAACTCGGCGTCGAAGGGATCGACACGCGGGCCCTGACACGCAGGATCCGGACGGTGGGCGCCATGAAGGGAATTCTCTCGACGGAAACGGACGACACGCGGATTCTGCTCGACAGGGTCCGGGCCTACCCGGGACTCGTGGGCAGGGACCTCATCCCCTTCGTCACCTGCGAGAAGCCCTACCTCTGGAAAGACAACGGCTCCCGGCCCATCGAGCTGCTCGAAAAGGCGACATCGCGCCTGCGCGTCGTCGTCATCGACTGCGGAGTCAAATACAACATCCTGCGAAACCTCGAGAAGCGCGATTGTGATGTGATCGTCGTGCCCTGCACCTCGACGGCGCCCGAGATCCGGGCCTATAAGCCTGACGGGGTGCTCCTGAGCAACGGCCCCGGCGACCCGGCCACCCTGCCCTACATCGTCAACACGGTCCGGGAGCTTCTGGGGCGGACGCCCATCTTCGGCATCTGCCTCGGGCACCAGATCCTGGGTCAGGCCCTGGGCGGCGTGACGGCCAAGCTCAAGTTCGGCCATCACGGCATCAACCAGCCGGCCAAGAACGTGAAAAAAAACCAGGTCGAAATCAGCTCCCAGAACCACGGATTCACGGTCATCCCGGAAACCCTCGGGAACCGGATCGAAAAGACGCACGTCAACCTCAACGACAACACCCTCGAAGGCCTCATCGCCCCGGAATTGAAGGCCTTCAGCGTCCAGTACCACCCCGAGGCGGCGCCCGGTCCCCAGGACGCAAACTATCTCTTTACGGAATTCACCGACCTCATGCGGAAAGAGAAGCGCAACGATGCCTAAGCGTACGGATCTGAAAAAAATCCTCATCATCGGCTCGGGGCCCATCATCATCAGCCAGGCCTGCGAGTTCGACTACTCGGGCACCCAGGCCTGCAAGGCCCTCAAGGAGGAGGGCTACGAGGTCATCCTGATCAACTCGAATCCCGCCACGATCATGACGGACCCCGAGACGGCCGACCGGACGTATATTGAGCCCATCACCCCGGAGGCGGTGGCCAAGATCATCGAAAAAGAGCGGCCCGACGCCATCCTCCCCACCCTGGGAGGCCAGACGGGCCTCAACACGGCCGTCGGTGTCGCGAAGCTGGGCGTTCTGGAAAAGTATGGTGTGGAGCTCATCGGCGCCTCCCTCGAGGTCATCCACAAGGCCGAGGACCGGGAGAAGTTCCGCGACGCCATGGATAAAATCGGCCTGCGGGTGCCCCGCAGCGGCTTCGCCCGTAACCTGGGCGACGTCCTCAAGGTGGCCGACGAGATCGGGTTCCCGATCATCGTCCGCCCCTCCTTCACGCTGGGCGGAACGGGCGGCGGCGTGGCCTACAACCGCGAGGACCTCACCGACATCGCCAAGCAGGGACTCGACGCCAGCATGATCGGCGAGATCATGCTCGAGGAATCCGTCCTCGGCTGGAAGGAGTACGAACTCGAGGTGATGCGCGACAAGGCCGACAACGTCGTCATCATCTGCTCCATCGAGAACTTCGACGCCATGGGCGTCCACACGGGCGACTCCATCACGGTGGCGCCCGCCCAGACGCTCACCGACGTGGAATACCAGGAGATGCGGAACGCCTCCATCGCCATCCTGCGCGAGATCGGCGTCGAGACGGGCGGCTCCAACGTCCAGTTCGCCGTCAACCCGAAAAACGGCGAGATGGTCGTCGTCGAGATGAACCCCCGCGTGTCGCGCTCCTCGGCGCTCGCATCGAAGGCCACGGGCTTCCCCATCGCCAAGATCGCCGCGAAGCTCGCCGTGGGCTACACCCTCGACGAGATCCCCAACGACATCACCCGCGAGACCATGGCCTCCTTCGAGCCCACCATCGATTATGTCGTCACGAAGATCCCGCGCTGGACCTTCGAGAAGTTCCCCGAAACGGAAGACCTGCTCACGACGTCCATGAAGTCCGTCGGCGAGACGATGGCCATCGGCCGGACCTTTAAGGAATCCCTCCAGAAGGCGGTGCGCTCCCTCGAGATAGGCCGCTTCGGCCTGCTGCAGCAGCTCCCCCCCGACATCGAGAGCGCCGAGGAATTTCTGATCCCCAAGCTGACAACGCCCAATTCGCAGCGGCTCTTCTATATCGCGACGGCCATCCAGTGCGGCATGACGATCGAGGATATCTCGCGGTACACCTATATCGATCCGTGGTTCCTGCACCACATCAAGGAGATCGTGGAGTCCGAAAACGCCTTCCGGGTCCTCTCGCCCTCGGCCGAGACGCTGCGCGAGGCCAAGGCGCTCGGGTTTTCCGACCGAACCCTGGCTCAGCTCTGGAACAAGACGGAGCAGCAGATCCGCGATCTGCGCAGGCAGCACAAGGTCACCCCCGTCTACAAGCTCGTCGACACCTGCGCCGCCGAGTTCGAGGCCTTCACTCCCTACTACTACTCGACCTACGAGACCGAGGACGAGTCACGGTCTTCGGCGCGAAAAAAGGTAGTCATCCTCGGCAGCGGCCCCAACCGGATCGGTCAGGGCATCGAGTTCGACTACTGCTGCGTCCACGCCTCCTTCGCCCTGCGCGAGGAGGGCTACGAGAGCATCATGGTGAATTCCAACCCCGAGACGGTCTCGACGGACTACGACACCTCCGACAAGCTCTACTTCGAGCCCCTGACCCTCGAGGATGTCCTCCACATCCTCGATACGGAAAAGCCTTTCGGGGTGATCGTCCAATTCGGCGGCCAGACGCCGCTGAACCTGGCTCGCGGCCTTGCCGCGGCAGGCGCTCCCATCCTGGGCACGTCCCCGGAGGCCATCGATCGCGCCGAGGATCGTGAGCGATTCGGCGAGATCGTCCGCAGGCTCAAGCTCAACCAGCCCGACAACGACAACGTGACGAACGTCGAGGGGGCCCTGAAGGCGGCCGAGCGAATCGGCTACCCCGTTCTCGTCCGGCCCTCCTACGTGCTGGGCGGGCGGGCCATGGAGATCGTCTACGATGCGGCCACCCTTCGCGAGTACATGGAGCGCGCCCTGCTCATCTCGCCCGATCACCCGATCCTCATCGACAAGTTCCTGGAAGATGCCGTGGAGCTCGACGTGGACGCCATCAGTGACGGGACCCACACCGTCATCGGGGGCATCATGGAGCACATCGAGGAGGCGGGCATCCACTCGGGCGACAGCGCCTGCGTGCTGCCGCCGTTCTCCTTCTCCGAGGATCTCCTCAAGACCATCGAAAAGCAGACCTGCATGCTCGCCCGCGAGTTGGGTGTCGTGGGGCTCATGAACATCCAGTATGCCATCAAGGACGGCGTCCTGTACGTCCTCGAGGTGAACCCCCGGGCATCCCGGACGGTACCCTTCGTGTCGAAGGCCATCGGCATGCCATTGGCGAAGCTTGCGACCAAGGTCATGCTGGGAAAAACCCTCAAGGAGCTGGGCTTTACCGGTAAAGCCAGGCCGAAGCACATCTCCGTGAAGGAATCCGTCTTCCCATTCAACCGCTTCCCCAACGCCGACATCATCCTGGGGCCCGAGATGAAGTCCACGGGCGAGGTCATGGGCATCGACCGCTCCTTCGGAATCGCGTTTGCCAAGTCCCAGATGGCCGCGGGATTCCAACTGCCCCTGAAGGGGACCGTCTTTATCAGCGTCCACGACTCCCACAAGGAAAAGGTCGTCCCCATCGCCAGGACACTCAAAGACATGGGGTTTCGGCTCCTTGCCACACGGGGTACGGCTGCTTATCTTAAAACAAACGGGATCCAGTCCGACACGATCTGCAAGGTGAGCGAAGGACGCCCGCACGTCGTCGACTTCATCAAGAACGGGGACATTCATCTCGTGATCAACACCGGCATCGGCCGCCGGTCGTCTCTGGACGCCCACCACATCCGCCGCGGGGCCCTCATGTACAACGTCCCCTACACGACGACGATCGCCGGGGCCAGGGCCGTGAGCGAGGCCATCGGGGCCCTCCAGAAAGAGGAGTGGCAGGTCTGTCCGCTGCAGGAGTACTACGCCGGCGAGACGGCGAAAGGCGAAAGGCAAAAGGCGAAAGGCACCGAAAAAAAGAAGCCGCAAGGAAAGAGCAAAAAGTCCAAGGCCTGATGCCGAAAGCAGGCTGCAGGGCAAAGGAATGGGTATACCAGGCATGTTCAATGATTGGATGAATGAGGGCAAGCCCCGCGAGGAGTGCGGGATCTTTGCCGTGCACGGACACGAACAGGCTGCGAGACTGACCTATTTCGGTCTCTTCGCGCTTCAGCACCGCGGCCAGGAAAGCGCGGGCATCATCACGTCGGACGGCAAGGCGGTCTACGAGCACAAGGGGATGGGCCTCGTCTCCGAAGTCGTTCACGAGAGCAACCTGCAGAAACTTAAAGGCCACATGGCCATCGGTCATGTCCGCTATTCCACGACGGGCTCATCGACCCTGTCCAACGCCCAGCCGTTTCTCGTTCACCATGCCGGCGAGCCCTACGCCCTGGGCCACAATGGAAACCTCATCAACGCCCAACTGCTCCGCTCCCAGCTCGAAAAACAGGGCTCCATCTTCCAGTCCACCATGGACAGCGAGATCATCGTCCACCTCATGGCCCATCATCTCCGCAATGGCTTCGATGAGGCCCTCGTGAAGGCCCTCGGGAAGGTTAAGGGGTCCTACTGCCTCGTCATGCTGACGAAGGACAGGGTCATCGCCGCGCGCGACCCGCGGGGGTTCAGGCCGCTGGCCATCGGGAAACTCGGCGAAGCAACCGTCGTCGCCTCGGAAACCTGTGCCTTCGACCTGCTCGGCGCCACATACGTGCGCGACGTGGAGCCCGGCGAGATCGTCATCATCGACAACACGGGGCTGAGGAGCCTGAAACCGTTCCGGAAAGTCCGGCCCGCCCACTGCATCTTCGAGCTCGTCTACTTCGCACGGCCCGACAGCCACATCTTCGGCCAGAATGTCTACCTCTGCCGCAAGCGCTTCGGTCACCAGCTCGCCCGGGAGTACCGTCCGGAGGTGGATCTCGTCATGCCCTTTCCCGATTCGGGTAACTACGCCGCCCTGGGATACGCCGAGGAAAGCAAGCTGCCTTTCGAGATGGGAATGATCCGCAACCATTACGTGGGCCGCACATTCATCCAGCCCTCCCAGGCCATCCGCGATTTCGGGGTGCGAGTGAAACTCAACCCCGTGAAACCTCTGCTCGAGGGAAAGCGCATCCTGATCGTGGAAGACTCCATCATCCGGGGAACCACGAGCCGCAACCGCATCCGCAACCTCCGCCAGATCGGCGTGAAGGAAATCCACATGGGCATCAGCTGCCCCCCGACCCGCAACCCCTGCCCCTACGGCATCGATTTCTCTTCGAAGGGGGAACTCGTCGCGGCCGAAAAAGGGGACGTCGACGCCATCGCCCGCTTCATCGGACTGGACTCGCTCTACTATCTCAGCATCAAAGGCATGGTGGAGGCCACCCAGATGGACCCCAGGAGCTTCTGCCTTGCCTGCTACTCCGGGAAGTATCCCCTCCCCGTCGAGGAAGAACTCGACAAGTACTGCATGGAGGATCGGTTCAGCTGCGAGCCGCAGCAGGATGATCTCCCCTTTATCTCCTGACCGTCTAGTTACCCGGTATGCCCCGCTGAATGCTATGCGTCCGTCCTCAGGCATCAAGAATGCGAAGATCGGAAGAGCAGAAGTGAGGAAGAGCGGAAAAGAAAACAATCGGCCACCCGTTCCGATCTTCCGCTCTTCATAACTTCCGCGCTTCGCAATTCTTTGCGGTGCCAGGCACGCGGCCCCTTCTGACCTGCCCGTAAGATACCAGAGTCAAATGATTGTCTTCGCTCGCGCTGATTGCTTTGCGTCCATCCTCACGCACGATGTCAAACTGACGGCAGGTTACACTTACTACTTCTCAAGTAATGTATTTCGGACGGACTGCAGATTTACGATTGAAAGGAGGGAAAGAGGCAGCAACCGGTTAAGCCTGTCAGGTGCTTACAGTTCTGCGAATCATATCGGACAATTCCTTTGAATCGCAGCCTTTCAAAATGAATCCCAAAGCACCGGCACGCATCATGCCCGCCATGAATTCCTCGTCATCATAAATGGAAAGTGCCAGAATCTTCATGCCGGGCATTTCGGCAAGAATGCGGCGGGTGGCTTCGGCACCGTTCATGATCGGCATTTTGACATCCATGAGGATTATGTCCGGGAGCAGTTCGCGGGCCAGTGCGACCGCTTTCTCACCGTCTTCCGCCTCTCCAACAACTTCCATGTCTGCCTGATGGTTGACCACTGCTGTGAGCCCATCGCGAATGGCTAGGTGGTCGTCTACGATCAGAACCCTGGTCTTCATGATGTTACCCTTCCGTCATTGTGCAGTGATTCTTCCCGGCCTGCGAAGTGCTTGTGATCAGCTCAATACTGCAGGCAGAATGGCCGTCACCACCGTGCCTATTCCAGGAGCGGATTCTATGTTGAGGCTTCCGCCAATGGCGAGCAGTCGTTCTCTGATGCTGTAAAGTCCGAACCCGCCTTCAACGGTGGGTGCCCCGAGCATCTTCGTGTCAAACCCCAAACCATCGTCTGTGACCTTCATGCGGAAATGTCCGTTTTCCATGTCGATCATAACATGGGCATTCTGTGCTTTGCTGTGCTTCACGACATTGTTCAGCAGTTCCCGAAACACCTGGTACAGAATTGTTTTCACATCCTGATTCAAGTGCTTGTAAGCATCCCGTACGTCGCAGCTGATCCGAATCGGGTGACTCTTCATAATCCGGTCAGCGAGTGATACGCAGGCGGCCTGCAGTCCCATCTCGAATAGAAGGGGATTACTGACTTCGGTCATCAGGGCGCGCGTCTCCAGTATAGACTGCATGAGGAGTGCCTTGGTCTCCTCGAGGGTCTGCTTGTCGTTCGAATCAGATGGAATGCTCTGAAGCATGTCAATTCGCATCCTGGCTGCTGCCAGGGTCTGGGCGACCTCGTCGTGTAGCACCCCTGCAATCCGTTTGCGTTCGCGCTCCTCTGCCATGACAAGCTCCGATGCAAGCTTGCGCAGATCGTCGCGGCTCTTCTCGAGCTGTTCCAATAGATTCTGCAGATCCATCGTACGCTCCCGGACTCGCTGCTCCAGGTGCTCGTTGGCCTGCCGCAATGATTCTTCGCTTGAGCGCAGCTCCATTTCACGCGTTTGTACATTGTCGGCCATTGTATGGAAGGCATCGGCCAGATCCTGCAATTCCAACTCATTACTGAACTCGACTTGCTCCGGCTTCTCCCCGCGCCCGAGGGCAAGCGCATAGGCACGAAGCGATCTAACGGGACTTGCAATTTTCCGGGAAACGGCCAATGCGATGAAAAATGCGGCAAGCGAAACGGACAGAAAAAAAAGAGCATGGTTGGCTATAGAGATGAGAATGGGGCTGATTACTTCCTCCTCCGTTCGTCCCGCAGAAGCAGCCCAGCCGATGAAGGAAACCGGGGCAAAACTGACCAGCCGGTTCTTTCCCTCAAAGGGGGCATAAACGGTTGATGTAATCTCTTTTCCCTTGAGTGGTTCTTCAAACTCGGGATATTGATTGAGCCAGTTGCGCTCCTCCCATGTGACATGAATGTCAGGATAGCGATAGACCAGCATCCCCTTGTGATCGACAAGGGCATGGCCTCCACCTTTGCCTCTTTCAACCGCCAGCCGGGTATCTAACTGTTCAGGAATGATCATGGCAACAACAACGCCGAGCAGAGTGCCCTTATCATCCCGAATACCGCGAGAGATGCCAAAAACCGGTTTTCCAGTAGCTTTTGAAAGTACAAGCTCGCCCACCATCCATTCACGGCCATTGGCCACTTCACGAAAATAGGATCGATCACTGTAATTTCTACCGATAACGGAAGGATTGCCTGAATAGATCGCATCACCGTTCGGGTTCATCCAGGTGAAATCGCGAATAGCAAAGCCATGGGAAGAAACAAGGAGCCGAGTGATGTCCTTGGATGTCATCGGTGAGGAGGTGATGGCAAGACCGATAACAAGCTCATGGTGGATAACATCCTCTATGAATGACTCGAAGGCTTTTGCCACTGCACGGGCGATTTCCAGATTTGCCTGAAGCTCCGACGCCCTTCGAGTCTGATAGTTGTCATAGTACATGTAAGCTTGAATAGCCAAGACGGGGATGAGAATAAATAAAAGTAGCACGATCAATCTACTTTGAATGCTTCTCCTTTTTCCTTTTGCCTGTGGTACCGTCATATTTGCTCATTCCTCGGGAATCATCAGGCATTCAGCTTGCGACCTGCATAGTATCCTTGGTGGTTTTTCACTTCAAACCAGCGTTGCATGAAATTTCTTATCCTTTTCCTCTTGACCTTGCAACCTATTTACAAATCAGCAGCAATTACCAATTGTAACCCCTATCTCTTGTGAAAATTCGATTCGTAAGATTTCAGGAAGGAGTAGTCACACACGAGTTACACAACAAGGAATTCAGAAATTTGATCCATAAGTTACAAGGGACAATGGGATTCGGAATCCCATGTTCTACGTGTCAGAGGCACAAAAACTGCAAAGTTGAACTTATCTTTTAATCCCGACTTTCATGCTGGGACTATTCTTCCTGGCACTGGTGCTCTGCATCGGCAGGCTCTACAAGGAAGCCTGGGACAGGATCGAGACAATGAAGATGGCCAAAGCATAAGGAGCCACGAACCGCAGGGAGCGGAAGAAGCGATCAAGAAAAAACAGGTCCTCCAATAGAAACCCCCATTCCGGAAAAGCGACGGGATGGGGGTTTTAATTCGAGTACATTAGTGAGATACAGAAATTCCTTTTGTCCTATGCTGTGGACGCCTAGGCCCACATATCTCTTCCATCAAATAATATTACATAGAATTGTCTTGACTTTCCCTAGATTGAGCACATGATGAACTTAACAATGTAATAGATATCAATCAAAATATTGATGCCCTCTCTTCCCATTTAGGGAAACCACGGAAGAAATTGAAACCCTGTCTCATTGTAATGGACAGGGTTTTTTGTTTTTAAGAATTCAAAAACAAGTCTGCAAACAAAGGGAGCAAGGTTATGGCACTGCTCACATACAAGAAGGAAGGGATTCGGGAAATAGGGATCAAGAATTATCGAACATGGAATCCAGTATTGTCGACACCATGAGGCGATATTTCACGGTGAGTCCTGGGACATCGACGGACGCTTTGGAGATTTCCATTATTAAAGCCTCAAAGCGATACTTTGAGGGATATGTGCCAACGGATGAGGGGACCATGTTTTTGAACCCTACTAGCCGATAAATAACCCGATGCCCTTTTGCGTTTAAATGGGATTTTCTACTAGATGATACGAAACAAACAGGAAAAGGGTGTGCGTGATGATGACAGGGGGATACGTAGCGATTTCTGCGGCCCTCCTAGGGACGGTGTCGCTGGCCTGCGTGGTGATATTCTGTCAATTTGAGAACATGATTAAAAAACGTCTTTCAGCCATCCGCGCACTACGGCTAGCGGAAGGGACAGCCATCATACCACATGTTGCGAACATACGTCATCCCGTGACAGCCGCCCTATAAATGAATGATGTTGGTCATGAAGACCGGGATCCTTACCGACGGTCATTACCCTTTTCTAAAAAGGGGAATATCCACCTATACTGATGGAGGGAGATCAACTCATGGAAATCAAATTACTGGCGGAGCTAGAAAAGAGAGCGATGGCGGAGATCACGATCGGGATTTACGGGGAAGAGCTGACCCGGATCATGCTGCCGGAACTTAAGGAGTACGTTAGCGTCTCGATCGAAAGGGATAAGATTGCGTAAATCAAACCCAACTGATGAGGGGACCATGTTTTTGAAATCTGCTAGACGAGGAAGAGAAAGGCAATGGAGCAGATTCCGATTGGGGCTGTCATAGTGGGATTGGTGATGCTCTGTATTTACCAGGCATCCCATAATAATCTGGGGAAACGGGATTGAATGAGATTCTCTTAAAGAATCTAATGCCGTTTTTAACATGTTGAGCATTTAACTTTTCATTCAAAGCGTAAAGATCTGCGGGAACATTTGTTAAATTTATTCAACTAATCCTCCAGTT
>CAWHEJ010000016.1:0-38281 GCA_963828305.1 uncultured delta proteobacterium
TCTCCAGGGGGATTCTCATGGAGTAGAAGGAGCGATAGACGAACACCAGGGCGACGAGCAGGAAGATCGCCCCGACGACAATGGCGGACTTCCTCATATCCGGCGCGATGGCGATTTCCATGGCCAGGATGCCGAACAGCGTGGTGAACTTGATGATCGGGTTCAGGGCCACCGAGGAGGTGTCCTTGTAGGGGTCGCCGACGGTGTCGCCGATGACGGCGGCGGCATGCAGGGGCGTTCCCTTCTCCTTCAGGTCGACTTCGATGACCTTCTTCGCGTTGTCCCAGCATCCGCCGCCATTGGCCATGAAGAGGGCCTGGTAGAGACCGAAGACGGCAATGGAGATCAGGTAGCTGATGAAGAAGGACGTCGATTCCGGCCCCTTCACGGGTGCGGACAGGAACGCGAAGGCCAGGGCGAACAGGAAGATGGCGATGAAGATGTTGAACATGCCCTTCTGGGCATACACCGTACAGATCTTCACGACTTCCTTGGAGTTCTCCGTCGATGCGCTCAGGCTGGCCGCGTCGTCGAGCTTGATGTGCTCCTTGATGTACTGAACGGCCCGGTAGGAGCCGGTCACGACGGCCTGCATGGAAGCGCCGGTGAACCAGTAGATGACGGCGCCGCCGCAGAGCAGGCCCAGCAGCGTGTAGGGGTTGAGCAGGTTGAGGATCATCTCGGGCTGGATCCCCAGGGCCTTCCTGAGAAGCAGGATGAGCGAGAAGATCATCGTGGTGGCGCCGACGACGGCCGTGCCGATGAGCACGGGCTTGGCGGTTGCCTTGAAGGTGTTGCCGCAGCTGTCGTTCTCTTCGAGATAGTGCTTGGCGACGTCGAAGCGGGGCTTGAAGCCGAATTCCTTCTCGATTTCCTTTTCCACGTTGGGGATGGTCTCGATGAGGGACAGCTCATAGATCGACTGGGCGTTGTCCGTCACGGGGCCGTAGCTGTCGACGGCGATGGTCACGGGCCCCATGCCGAGCATACCGAATGCCACGAGGCCGAAGGCAAACACGGAAGAGTATTCCATGAAGCTGGAAAGCCCGAAGGTGCTCGTATAGTAAGCGACGAACATCAAGGCCGTGATGGCCATGCCGATCCAGAAGGCGGCGAAGTTGCCGGCCACGAGACCGGAAAGGATGTTCAGCGAGGGGCCGCCTTCACGGGAGGCCGTGACGACCTCGGCCACGTGCCGGGAATTGGAGCTCGTGAAGACCTTGACCAGCTCGGGGATCAGGGCCGCCGAGAGGGTGCCGCAGCTGATGATCACGGAGAGTTTGAACCACAGATCATTGGGGTAGTGGCCGAGCTGCCACTTGCTGATGATGAAGGTCACGACGATGGAAATGATCGAGGTGATCCAGACGAGCGAGGTCAGGGCGGCCTCGAAGTTGACCTTTTCCTTACCGCCCCAGAGGGAGTCGGTGATCATCTTGTTGATGAAGTAGGAGCCGATGGAGGTGATGATCATGAGGATTCTCATGACGAAGATCCAGACGAGAAGCTCGGCCTGGTACTGGGGCAGGCAGGCCAGCACGATGAAGCTGATCAGGGCCACGCCCGTGACGCCGTAGGTCTCGAAGCCGTCCGCCGTGGGGCCGACGCTGTCGCCGGCGTTGTCGCCGGTGCAGTCGGCGATGACGCCGGGGTTGCGGGGGTCGTCTTCCTTGATGGTGAAGACGATCTTCATGAGGTCGGAGCCGATGTCGGCGATCTTGGTGAAGATACCGCCGCAGATACGCAGGGCGGAGGCGCCCAGGGACTCGCCGATGGCAAAGCCGATGAAGGCCGCACCCGCCACTTCGCGGGGCATGAAGACCAGGATGATGAGCATCATGATGAGCTCGACGCAGACCAGGAGCACGCCGATGCTCATGCCGGCCGTGAGCGGGATGTCGAGCAGCTTCATGGGCTTGCCTTCAAGCGAGGCAAAGGCCATGCGGGCATTGGCCAGGGTGTTCATGCGGATGCCGAACCAGGCCACGCCGTAGGACCCGAGGATGCCGACGACGGTCCAGGCCAGGATCAGGAAGACGTCTCTTCATTCCCATGTGCTGCAGGAAGCCGAAGTAGTAGACAATACACGCGCCGATGAAGACGAACAGGATGAAAAGTAATTTGCCCTGCTGGATCAGGTAGGTGCTGCAGGTCTGGAAAATGATTTCCGCCACGTCCAGCATGCTCTTGTGGGCCCGAATCTTCTTGACCTTGGCATACATGTAGTAGCCGAAGAACATTCCCAGAAAACAGATCGCAAAGCCGATCATGAGCAGGTTGTTCTGAGCGGCCGACAGTGGGGGAATGACCAAATCTGCTTCGCTTGCGAACAGGGGCGTCGCAAAGAGCAGAACGATAAGCGCCAGGGATACGACGCTTAGGACACGTTTGACTCTCTCGCTAATCATCTCTCCATCTCCTCCATATCAATAAAGTTTCAAAAAGTACCGAAATGAGACCAACCATTAAAGCCGCCGTGACATAGCAAATATTGTCTCTTTTGTCAAAGATTTTATTGACCGGGGACGCGAAGCCGGGCAATCCGAGGGTATCCACCGGATGCCTGGAAGGTGAGAAGGTGAAAAGGCGAGAGGGTGAGAAGGGAAAATGAAAAGAAAGAACAATTATTCCGGTGAGTTGTCTGGATCGGAAGCCGGCTTGCGCTCGCGGATGTTAAAGCGGTTCATGGACGGCCGGACGCCGGCAGCGAGAATTTCCCTTACGGCTTCGCAGGCCGTCCGGACGACGTCCGCCAGCTGCTCCAGGTCCGCCTTCGGGAAGGGCTGCAGGACATAACGTTCCGTGTCATCCTTGAAGGGCGGCTTGCCGATGCCGAGTCTCACACGGGTGAAACCGCCTTCCCCGAGATGATCCATGATGGAGCGAACCCCCTTGTGGCCTCCGTCGCCTCCGCCAACCTTGATGCGCAAAGTCCCGAAAGGCAGATCGAGGTCGTCGTGGACGACGATGAGATCGTCAGTTTTTTTCTGATAAAAATCGATGACTTGCCTGATCGATTGGCCGCTGAGGTTCATGAAGGTCTGGGGCTTCACGAAAAGCACGCGGTGCTCGCCGATCCGGCCGTCGCCCAGCAGCGCCTCGAACTTCTTCTTCTGGATGGCGATGCCGCAGTCGTCCGCCAGGGCATCGACGACGAGAAATCCCACGTTGTGGCGAGTCAGTCGGTACGGGTCTCCCGGGTTTCCCAGGCCGGCGATGATTTTCATGGTCTATTCGGTCTATCCCGTCTATTCAGTCTATCCCGTCAGGAATCGGGAGTGCACCCGGCTCCAGCGCGTTGCTGTTTATACCCTTTCCTTCCGACTGCGTGCAATAAAAAACCCCATTTCCAAGAGCGAAACGGGGTTTTTCGATTGCGTTGATTGGAGGGAAGGGCGTTATTCCTCTTCCTTCGCCCCCTTCTTGCCCACGATCTCGGGCTCCTTGGCCGCCTCTTCTTCTGCTGCAGCAGCAGGTGCTGCTTCCTCGCCCACGACGGCTCTCTTGGCGCTCACGGCGACGATGCTGGTATTGCCGGCATCGACGATCTCGACGCCTTCAGCCAGCTTGAGATCCCTGACGTGAATGGTGGAACCGATCATCAGATCCGTCACATCGATGTCAATGTGCCTGGGAATTTGACCCGGCACGGCGGAGATCTTGACGTCTCTCTTGAATTGCTTGAGCTCGCCGCCCTTCTCCACGCCGATGGATGCGCCCACGATGTGGATCGGCACGTCCACGGTCAGCTTCTTGTCCAGCCGGATCTCGTAGAAATCGACATGGAGGATCTTCTTCGTGACCGTTTTCGTCTGGAGCTCCTTGATCATGGAGATCTTCTCCGCCTTCTTCCCGGCATCGTCGATGACGAGCTTGATGAATCCCGCTTCGCCCTTTTCGGCCCGGATGATCTTGATCAGCTCCGCCGCATTGATGTAAAGCATGGTTGACTCCGCCCCTGATCCGTATAGAACGGCAGGAACGAGCCCCTCGGCCCGCAGTCTCCTGGCGGGCCCCTTACCCGATTCCTTGCGAATACTCGCTTTCAACTCGATTGCTTCCATCGAAACCTCCAACAATGATATGGCTAATGGCGAAAGGCTAATGGCGAAAGGCTCTGAAAGAAGGGAAATTCCTCTTTGCCTTCAGCCCTCAGCCCGTTGCCTCGAGCCGGTTTTTCATATGAACAACGAACTCACGGAGTCGTTGTAATAGATGCGGCGAACCGCCTCGCTGAGAAATCCAGCGACGGGCAGAACGGTGATCTTCTTCTTGCACTGCACGGCCCGCTCGTGGAGCGGAATCGAGTCCGTCACGATGATCTCCTTGAGGTTCGAGCCGTCGATCCGGTCGATGGCCGGTCCCGAGAGCACGGCGTGGGTGCAGCAGGCGATGACCTCCGTGGCCCCTTCGGCTTCCAGGGCGGCCGCGGCCTGGACCATGGTTCCCGCCGTGTCGATCATGTCGTCGAGGATGATGACGCGCTTGCCCTTGACGTTTCCGATGATGTTCATCACCTGGGACTCGTTGGGCCCCTCGCGGCGCTTGTCGATGATGGCCAGGGTCGCATCGAGACGCTTGGCAAAAGCCCGGGCGCGTTCGACACCGCCCGTGTCCGGGGAGACGATGACCAGGTTGTTGGCAAAGTTGCTCATCATGTATTTCAGCAGGATGGGCGTGGCGAAGAGGTTGTCCACGGGGATGTTGAAGAACCCCTGGATCTGGCCGGCGTGGAGATCCAGGGACATCACCCGGTTGGCCCCGGCGGCGGTGATGAGATCGGCCACGAGCTTTGCCGAGATGGGGGCCCGGGGGGCGACCTTGCGGTCCTGCCGCGCGTAGCCGTAATAGGGGATCACGGCCGTGACCCGGTCGGCCGATGCGCGCTTCATGGCGTCGATGAGGATCAGCAGCTCCATCACGTGGTCGTTCACGGGCGGGCACGTGGACTGGATGATGAAGACGTCCATGCCGCGGACGTTCTCGTTGATCTCCACCCTCGTCTCGCCGTCGCTGAAGGTGGCCACGCCGGCCTTGCCGAGGGCAATGCCGAGCTTCGTGCAGATGTCCTCTGCCAGCTTCTTGTTCGAATTTCCCGAAAAGATGCGCATTCGTTCGAGCATGTCATGTCACCCTGGGTGTGGGGCCCGGCGGTTATGAAAAATATTGGCTGGGGCGGGAGGATTCGAACCTCCGAATGCGGGAGCCAAAGTCCCGTGGCTTACCGCTTGCCGACGCCCCATCCCGTACGGATTTCCGTAATCGTGCGGGGGAAGGCATCCGATGATCGGGGGATCAGATCGTTTGAGCCTTGAACACCGCATACGGGTACGATGTCCTCAGTGCGCCTTCAGCCTTGATTGCATCGGGTTCGTTTTCAAAGAGTCCGAAGACCGTGGGCCCGCTTCCCGACATGAGCGACCCGAGGGCGCCCTGCCTGAGGAGGAACCCCTTCAGTTCCTCAAGCACGGGATGGCGCGCCACCGTGACCGTTTCCAGATCATTGGACAAGGCCGCAGCAAGATCCCGCACCCCTGAAAAGGTAGGGATGGTATACTTTAAAGGGGTCTTTGTCAACGGCAAATTCAGGCTCTGGTAAACCCATTTCGTGGGGACCTCGAAACCCGGATTGACGAGAACCAGCCACATCCCGGGTGGCGTCTCGGCCGGCTCGAGGAGCTCGCCGATTCCGAAGGCCCAGGCCGGGCTTCCGTAAATAAAGAAGGGGATATCGGCGCCGAGTCGGGCGCCGATCCGGATGAGCCGCTCGCGATCGAAGCCGAACCGGAACAGGTCGTTGAGGACCGTGAGGGTTGTGGCGGCGTTGGAACTGCCGCCGCCGAGGCCCGCCGCCGTAGGGATCCGTTTCCGGAGGGTGATCTCCACGCCGCCCGCAAAACCCGCCTCGGCAAAGAGGGCGCGGGCCGCCCGCACTACGAGGTTTCCCTCCCCGGTGGGGAGATCCGATCCCGGGCAGGAAAGGGAGATGCCATCCTGGCCCGGGGCGAACTCCATCTCGTCGGCAAGGCTGACTTTCTGCATCAGGGAGGCGATGTCGTGGTAGCCGTCTTCCCTGCGGCGCAGCACCTTCAGAATGAGGTTGACCTTGGCCGGCGAAAGGGCGGTGATCACTTCGCCGTCTCCCTGACGTAGCGCATCCTCAGCTCGTAGAGGAGCGATTCGAGGAGCCTGTCCTCCTCGTCATTGAGGTTGTCCTTCGTTTTTTCCTTCAGGATGCCGAGGATGTCGATGGTTTGCTTGGCCGCCTCGAGGTTGCGTTCCGTTTTCTTGGTCGCAGGGTCGGGGAAGTCGCCGAAGTGGTACATGGCCGATGTGCCGAGCGAGAAGACGAAGGTGGCGAAGTTGAGTTCGGGAAAGGATTGCTCCGTCCCGGTTTCCTGCGTCTTTTCCTCTTGCCGGGGCTCGGTGGTCTTCGCTTCCGGCTTCGGCTCCTGCGGTTTGGCGGCCGCCTCCTCGCGGGGTGACTCCGGCCGTACATCGCCCGTGTCGTCGAAACGGCGGCGGTCCTTGATGATGAACCCTTTCTCGTCTTCCATTTTTTCCTCCCTTAAGCAAGAGAAGGTAAGAAGGTGAGAGGGTAAGAACGTTGGATGAGCATGAGGTCAATGCCTGCTCCCCGATTCTCCAACCTTCTAACCTTCAAACCCTCTTACCTTCTAACGTATCATCGCCGCAGACGGACGTTTTTTAACAGCCTGCTACATGCGCGGCTTCATGCTGCGAAGCCTCGCCACCCGCTCCTCGATGGGCGGGTGGGTGCTGAACAGGCTCGAGAAGGAACGTCCCGTGAGGGGGTTCACGATGAACATGTGGGCCGTCGACGGGTTGGCGTTCATGGGGATGGCCTGGCTTGCCGCCTGCAGCTTTTCGAGGGCGCCCGCCAGCGCCCAGGGCTTGCCCGAGACCTTGGCACCGCCGTCGTCTGCCATGTATTCCCTCGAGCGGGAAATGGCCATCTGGATCAGCATGGCCGCGAAGGGGGCCAGGATCGCCATGAAGAGCATGCCGATCATTCCGCCTCCTCCCTCCTCGTCCTCGCCGCGGCCGCCGCCGAAGATCATTCCCCACTTGGCCATGCTGGCGAGCATCGTGATGGCGCCGGCGATCGTGGCCGCGATCGACCCGATGAGGATGTCGCGGTTCTTGATGTGCGTGAGCTCATGGCTGATGACGCCCTCGAGCTCCTCGCGGCTCAGGATTCGCATGATCCCCTCCGTGACGGCCACGACGGCGTGCTTTTCATTGCGCCCCGTGGCAAAGGCATTCGGCGTGTCCCCGGGAATGATGTATACCCGCGGCATCGGCAGGCCCGCCTTCATGGCCAGGTCCTGCACCATCCGGTGCAACTCGGGCGCCTGCTGGGGCGTCACCTCCTGGGCCTGGTACATGCGCAGCACGATCTTGTCGGAGAACCAGTAGCTGAAGAAGTTCATGCCCATGGCGAAGATGAAGGCGATGAACATGCCGTTTTTCCCGCCGAGGTATCCGCCGATCAGGACCAGGAGCCCCGTCAGTGCACCGAGCAGGACGGCAGTTTTGAGAGAATTCATGGTGTTGCATCCTCCATATCGAATTCAGACGTTGAGAGGGTGAGAAGGTGAGAAGGTCGGACAGGCTTCCAGCTGGCGCATGCTTCCGCTTCGCCAACATTCTCACCTTCTTAACCTCTTACCCTCTTCTTGTAACGCGGCGGATTATACAGGAAAGCCGGGTTGCGCACAAGGGCGCCCACGGATTCCGCTCATTGAGCCTTTTTCTGAAAGATAACCTCCCCTTCGCCCTTCACGTCGACGGTCACGTGATCGCCTGCCGCGATGGAACCGTCGAGGATCTTCATGGCCAGGCCGTCCTGGACGATCTTCTGCAGGGCCCGCTTCAGAGGCCGGGCGCCGTAGATGGCGCTGTAGCCCGCCTTGGCGATGTGCTTCTTCGCCTTGTCCGTGAGATCGATCGTGACCTTCCGCTCGGCGAGCATCTTCTGCAGCCGGCCGATCTGGATGTCGATGATCCGGTTGATGTCGCTGATCGTGAGCGACCGGAAAATGATGATGTCATCGACGCGGTTGAGGAACTCGGGCTTGAAGGTTGTCCTCAGGACTTCGTTGATCTTCAGCCTCCGCTCGGCCTCGCTCATCGCGGCATCGACGGCGAACTGGCTTCCGATGTTGGAGGTCATGATGACGATCGTGTTCTTGAAGTCCACCGTCCGGCCGTGGCCGTCGGTGAGCCGGCCGTCGTCGAGGATCTGCAGCAGGATGTTGAACACATCCGGGTGCGCCTTCTCGATCTCGTCGAAGAGGATGACCGAGTAGGGCCTGCGCCTCACCGATTCGGTCAGGAAGCCGCCCTCGTCGTAGCCCACGTACCCCGGGGGCGCCCCGATCATCCGGGACACGGAGTGCTTCTCCATGTACTCCGACATGTCGATGCGGATCATGTTCTGCTCGTTGTCGAACATGAACTCCGCGAGCGCCCGCGCCAGTTCCGTCTTCCCCACGCCCGTGGGGCCCATGAAGATGAAGGAGCCGATGGGCCGGTTGGGGTCCTGCAGCCCCGAGCGGGCCCGGCGAAGCGCGTTGGAGACGGCGTGGATGGGCTCCTCCTGGCCGATCACCCGCTGCTGCAGGCGCTCCTCCATGTGGATGAGCTTTGCCACTTCGGTCTCCATCATGCGCGAGACGGGGATGCCCGTCCAACTGGCCACCACTTCCGCAATGTCTTCGGCCTCGACCTCTTCCTTGAGCATCTTGTCGCCGTTGTGGATGCCGGCGTGCCGGGCCTGCTCCTTTTCCAGTTCCCTGTTGAGCTCCACGAGCCTCCCGTAGCGGATCTCCGCGGCTTTCGCCAGGTCGCCTGCGCGCTGCGCGTTGAGCTCCTCGTTCTTGAGCTCCTCGATTTTCCCCCGTACGGACTGGATCCGCTTGATGACCTCGCGCTCGCTCGACCAGTGCTTCTTCTTCTCGTCGCGCTCGGCCGTGAGCTTCCCGATCTCGGCGACGAGCTTCTGCAGGTGCTCGAGCGAGTTGGGGTCTGTCTCGTTTTTCATCGACTGCCGCTCGATCTCGAGTTGCATGATCCTGCGCTCGAGGGTGTCGATCTCTGCGGGAAGGCTGTCGAGCTCGATCCGCAGGTGCGAGGCCGCTTCGTCGATGAGGTCGACGGCCTTGTCCGGCAGGAACCGGTCGCTGATGTAGCGGTCCGAAAGGGTCGCCGCCGCCACGATGGCCGAGTCCTTGATCCGGACGCCGTGGTGGACTTCGTAGCGCTCCTTGAGCCCCCGCAGGATGGCAATCGTGTCCTCCACGGAGGGCTCCTTGATCAGCACGGGCTGGAAGCGCCGCTCCAGGGCGGGGTCCTTCTCGATGTTCTTCCGGTACTCGTTGAGGGTCGTGGCGCCGATGCAGCGCAGCTCGCCACGGGCAAGGGCCGGCTTGAGCATGTTCGAGGCGTCGATGGCGCCTTCGGCCGCTCCCGCGCCCACGACGGTGTGGATCTCGTCGATGAAGAGGATGATCTCGCCTGCGGCGTCGGCCACCTCCTTCAGGACTGCCTTGAGGCGGTCCTCGAACTCGCCGCGGAACTTGGCGCCGGCCACCAGCGCCCCCATGTCCAGGGCGACGACCCGCTTGTCCTTGAGCGTCTCGGGCACATCGCCGTTGACGATCCTCTGCGCGAGGCCCTCGACGATGGCCGTCTTGCCGACACCGGGCTCGCCGATCAGGCAGGGGTTGTTCTTCGTGCGCCTCGTGAGGACCTGCATGATCCTGCGGATCTCCTCGTCGCGGCCGATCACCGGGTCAAAGGACCCCTTCCGGGCCAACTCGTTGAAATCCCTCGCGTATCTCTCGAGTGCCTGGTATTTCTCCTCGGGGTTCTGATCCGTGACCCGCTGACTTCCCCGGATATCCACCAGGACCCGGTAGATGCTGTCCTTGGTCACGCCGGCGTTTCGCAAAACTTTACCGACCGGGCCGTCCTTGTCCTCCGTCATGGCAATCAGGATGTGCTCGGCGCTCACGAACTCGTCCTTGAGCCTTTTGGCCTCCTCGAAGGAGTTCTCGAGAATCTTGTTGAGCCTCGGGGTCATGTAGGCCTGCGTTGCGCCCCCGGAGACCTTCGGCAGGCTGTTGAGGGTCTTTTCGACTTCCCGCTGGATTGACCGGGTATCGGCCCCGAGCTTCTTCAGGGCGGCCGAAACGATCCCCTCGGGCTGGCGGAGCAGGGCCGCAAGCAGATGCTCCACATCCACGGCCTGGTGGCCGAGTTTGCCGGCCAGGGACTGTGCCTCCTGGAGGGCCTCCTGGACTTTCACGGTGAATTTATCGAACCTCATCGTTCCTCTCTTAAAAAATGCTTTAATATCATCAATTTAAATAGATAACGACGGTTTGCTCGGCCGTTTCCCGAAACGTCACCGCCGTCCGCTTGGCCCCTAACTTAATGACAGGCGGGGGGGATGTCAAGAAAAGGCATTCAATCAACGGGTTATCTCTTTTTTGGACGCCTGGTTTTCTGTATAATGATTCCAAAGAAGGTCTTGACAAGATGCCCCCCATATCTATATTCTCTATGACTTAGATAGAAAGGCCCATAAGGGAGGATCATCCATGAACATGAATCTACCGGCTGCGAGCAGCACGCTGGATTTGTATATCTCTCAGATCAACCAGTTTTCCCTGTTGACCCCCGAGGAGGAGTTCAAGCTGGCCGTCCGCTACAAGAAACACAACGATAAGGAAGCGGCCGAAAAGCTCGTCACCTCGAACCTTCGATTCGTGGTCAAGATCGCCCACGAGTACCGCAACTACGGAGTGAAGCTCCTGGACCTGATCCAGGAGGGAAACGTGGGGCTCATGCACGCGGTGAAGAAGTTCGACCCCTACAAGGGCTACCGGCTCATCTCCTATGCCGTGTGGTGGATCCGCGCCTACATGCAGAATTTTCTCATCAAGACATGGAGCCTCGTGAAGATCGGGACCACCCAGGCCCAGCGCAAGCTCTTCTTCAAGCTCAACCAGGCCAAGAAGAGGCTCCAGAAGATGGATGCGAAGAGCCCCGAGTTCGCCGAGATCGCCGAGTCCCTGAGCGTGAAGGAGACGGAGATCGAGGAGATGGACGTCCGGCTCAACAGCCGGGATCTCTCGCTCGATGCCTTCATCGACGACGACGGCGAGCTTTCCCACATCAACTGCCTGGCCGACAAGAGTGAAAACCAGGAGGATTCCTTCATCCGCCATGAGGAGACGGCCCTGGTGAAGCGAAACGTCGCAGGGGCGCTTGCGAAGCTCAACGACCGCGAGGCCTACATCATCCGGCACCGCGTCATGTCCGAGAGCCCGAAAACCCTCCAGGAGATCGGCGACCGCTTCAAGATCACCCGCGAGCGGGCCCGCCAGGTCGAAAAGGAAGCCCTCCGGAAGATGCGCCAGGTCATCGGAGACGGGGAGCCGCAGGCGGCACGGGCGTAAGCCCGGGACCAGGGTGTAGGGTGTCGGGAACAGACACTACAAGAAAGAAAATCAGAAGCCCTCGGCCGGATTGGCCGGGGGCTTTTTTTTGCTCAGAACTCCTCGCCGGGGGCGAAGGCTGCATTCTCGAAGCGGGTGAATTTTTCCTGGAAGACGAGCTTGATCGTTCCGACGGGGCCGTTTCGCTGCTTGCCGATGATGACCTCGGCAAGGCCCTTCTCGGGGTTGTCGTCGGACTTGTTGTAGACCTCGTCGCGGTACAGGAAGAGGATGACGTCGGCGTCCTGCTCGATGGCGCCCGACTCGCGCAGATCGGCCATCTGGGGCCTGCGGCTCGTGCGGTCCTCCACCTTGCGGTTGAGCTGGGAAAGGGCCACCACGGGCACGCTGAGCTCCTTCGCGAGCGCCTTGAGCGAGCGGCTGATCTCCGAGATCTCCTGCTCGCGCGTGTCGGCGTAGGCGCTTCCCTTCATGAGCTGCAGGTAGTCCAGGACGATGAGCCCCAGGCCGTGTTCGGCCTTGAGGCGGCGGGACTTGGCCTTCATCTCGAGCACCGAGATGGAGGGTGTGTCGTCGATGAACAGCCGTGCCTCGGAGAGCCTCCCGGCGGCCGTGGTGAGCTTCGGCCAGTCCGACTCGCCCAGGAACCCCTTGCGGATCTTCTGGGAGTCCACCCGGGCCTCGGAGGAGAGCATGCGCATGGCGAGCTGCTCTTTGGACATTTCCAGCGAGAAGACGGCCACGGGAACACCTTCCTCGACGGAGCAGAACTGGGCGATGTTGAGGGCAAAGGCCGTTTTCCCCATGCTGGGGCGGCCGGCGATGATGACGAGATCCGATCGCTGGAGCCCCGAGGTCATCTCGTCGAGCTTCGTGAATCCCGTGGCGACGCCCGTGATGAGCTCCTTTCTCTCATAGAGCCGTTCGATCGTGCGGAAGCTGTCCTTGATGATGTCCTTGAGGGGGTAGAAGGAGGGCCGGACCTTGTTCTGGGAGATCTCGAAAATGGCGTGCTCGGCCTCGTCGAGGACGCTGTCCACGTCGGCCCCGGCGCCGTAAGTCCGGTTCAGGATCTCCGTGGCCGTGCCGATCAGGTTTCGAAGGATTGATTTTTCCTTGACGATCCGGGCGTAGTGGCTGATGTTGGCCGCCGAGGGGACGTTGTCCACGAGCTGGGAGAGGTACACGGTGCCGCCCACGGAGTCGAGCTGCTTCTTGTCCTTGAGGTGATTGCTCAGCGTGATGAGATCGATGGGCTGGCTGCGTTCGGAGAGCTCCAGGACCGCCGCGAAGATCTTCCGGTGGGCGTCGCTGTAGAAATCGGAGCCCGACATGAGCTCCAGAACCGGATTGATGGCCACGTTCTCGAGGAGGATGCCCCCGAGGATGGACTGTTCGGCCTCCAGGTTCTGGGGCGGTACTTTGAGGATTGAGATGTCGAGCTCTTTCATGGAATCATGGCTTAAGGCTGATGGCTCAGGGCTAATGGCTAAACGGATGAATTCGTGGTTTTATATACAGAAAATTTCTTCACGCGCAAGGAATGAAAATTTCAACGCCTTGGCCCCTTTCGCCGTTTGCCCTTTGCCTTACGCCTTATGCCCGGAAGAGGCTATGCCTCTTCCACGACCTTTACCGTGATGTCCGCTGCGATCCCCGGATAGAGCTTGATCTTGACGGGGAATTCCCCGAGCTGCTTGATCGGCTCGTCGAGAACGATCTGCTTGCGGTCCACCTTGAGCCCCTTTTCTTCCAGGGCACTCTCGATATCCTTGGCCGTCACGGAGCCGAAGAGCTTCTCCTGGTCCGCCGTCTTGCGGGCGACGGTCACCGCCACACCGGCGAAACTTGCCAGCATGGCTTCGGCGCTCTTCTTTTCCTTTTCGGCGCGTTTGGCGATGAGCTTCTTTTCGTGCTCGATCTCCTGGGCGGACTTGCTCGTGGCTGCGATGGCGAGCCCCTTCGGCATCAGGTAGTTCCTCGCGTAGCCGTCGGCAACCTTTATCGTATCCCCGCGCTTGCCGAGGGATTCAACGTCTTCCTTCAAAATCACCTTCATTTCTTGCCTCCTTTGTTGATTACCTCTTTTTGCCGGCGTCGGACTCATGGAAATCTTCCGCAAGATGATGGCGAAGAGCGGAAGATCAGAAGTGAGGATGAGCGGATAGAAAAAGAAAGAATGATGTCGACTCCGCTCTTCTGCTCTTCCGCGCTTCCTACCTTCCTGCGTTTAACCGTGCCTCAACCCTCGACCCTGAGTTTCTCACGCCGTCGTGTCCTTCACGGGGCTGTTCATCTTTCTGAAGTCGACCCAGATGTCAAAAAGGCCGACGGCGGAGACAAAAACCAGCAGGTACTGGTACAGGACAATCAGGGCGTAAAAAAGGGCCCGGAGGTATCTCGGAATGTTTTTCTTCCTGAAAAAGAACTGGACAATCGAAAGTCCCTGGAGGAGATAGAGAAAAAGCAGAAAAATCATGGCGTTGAGCCCGACGATCTGCGCGATTTCCTCGGGGACGATCATCAGGACCCCCGCTGCAATGACGAGCCAGACGACCCAGTCCGGTATCTTCCAGCAGGCGAGATCGCCGAAATCGGGGAACGAGGGATCCCGTCCCTGGAAAAACATCCGCATGCCGAGCACGTTGAGCCAGATGAAAAATGTTGTGCTCGTCAGGAACAGGGCTGCGCCGTGATCCACGATCCACCCTGCAACCTGGGGGGCGCTTTCCTGCAGCGCGTCGATCTGCTCCTGGGGGATTCCGATCTCCTCGTAAAGCGCGATGCTGTACTTGATGCTGTCGACCACGTACCCGCGGACAAAGTCCAGGATGCCGCGTTCCTGGAGCTGACCGTACCAGGCCAGAATGGCGACGATCACCGCGACCAGTCCGGCGACCGACAGGCCCACCGTCTTCTCGATTCCCCATCGCCTTCTCAGGACTTCGGGGATGATGATTCCCGCCGACCCGAGCACCAGGAAAAACGGGAGGCTTTCCACGAAACCGCCGATCTGGAAAACGGCCACGAGAAGACCGAACGACAGGACGAAAAGGGCCATCCCGGCAATCCGACCCATCTTCCAGTAGAAATAGGCGATCGGGAGCGGCGCGATCAGGCTGAATATAAAACCGACAACGGGGTTAAGGACCACGAGGAGAAAGAAGCCCGTCGTGATGCCTACGCCCAGGATAAATTCCTTCACGTTGAAGTTTCCGCCTGCATCCAAGTGAACGCTGTCCTCGAATCGCCGATTTCAGACCGTACCTGCCGCCTGCCGTCTCTGCACAGGCGTCGCCGCTGTCAGCCTTCCGTTACCATGAAGGGCAGCAGGGCGATGTTGCGGGCGCGCTTGATCTCGACCGTAAGCGCCCTCTGGTGGAGAGCGCAGTTGCCCGTGATGCGCCTGGGGATGATCTTTCCGCGTTCCGTCACGAAGTACCGCAGGGTGTCCACGTCCTTGTAGGACATTTTCATGTTCGAGTCGGTGCAGAACCGGCAGACCTTCCTCCGGTGGAAGACTCTCCGGTCGGATCTCGGCCTTCCAGGTCCGCCTCCCCCCGGTCCCCTCGAATCTCTTCCGCCCGGACCCCCTGTCCTGGGCCGGCTGCCCGTCGTGCTGTCTGAAGGCGTTCTCATGTCGTTATCCCTCCGTCGTGGCTTCCGACGTCGCGGACGTCGTCGTGGTCGTTATCGGTGTGGCGGATTCCGCCGGGATGATCGCAGCCGGGGGAGCTTCGGCCTTCGGCCCGGCCAGTTCTCTTTCGATCTCCTCCGCCGTGATGCTGTCGGCAAGCTTCACGGACATGTACTTCAGGACCTTGTCGTCGAACTTCAGGATCCTCTCCACCTCTGCGACGATCTCGCGCCTGCCGGCGAAATCGATGAGGATGTAGAACCCCCGGGCCTGCTTCCGGATGAGGTAGGCGAGCTTTCGCTTTCCCCATCTCTCGACCTTCAGGACAGTCCCCTTCATGTCGGTGATGATCTTGCTGTAGCGGTCGATGATGGCGGTGATTTCCTCGCTGGACAGCTCGGACTGGACGATGAACAGAGTTTCGTAACGCTTCAATTCGTTGACCTCCTTTCGGCTCTAAAGCCCGGACACGGGGTCCGGGCAAGGAGTGCCTGGATATGAAATTTTTGAACCTGTACTCTTATACCAGAAAAAAGGAGAAATCAAGCCTTTTGTGGCATCAGGTCTACTCCCTGTCTCAGATCAGGAAAGGGCCTGTTGCACTGCCAAAATGAGGCTTGACAGGATTCGGGCCTTTCCCTATCAAATGCGGGGTACCGGGGACCGGTCGATGCGGGCTCGCCGGAGGAACCGATACTCTGCTCTTCCTATCTTCCTCACTTCATGATTTCATGGAGGGGCGGCAGGCCCTTTTTTGCAGCGAGCCTGTCAAACCCGGTGCCGGGCGACGGCGTCCTCGATTGAAGATTTATACAAGATATGCCATAGTTTAGCGGACATGCCGCGGTGCGGCGGTGCGAATGCCGGAAAGGAGGATGGAGCGATGAAAAATCTTCTCGGGGGAATCGAAGAGGTCCTTCTCATGGGGCCGGGGCCCTCCTGCGTGCCCCCGCAAGTCTACGAGGCGATCGGCAAGAAGACCCTGGGGCATCTCGACCCCTACTTCCTGAAGATCATGGATGAACTCAAGGAGCACCTCCGCACGCTCCTGAACACGAAGAACAATCTGACCGTCCCCATCTCCGGGACCGGTTCGGCCGGCATGGAGGCCTGCTTCGTCAACCTCGTCGAGCCCGGCGACAAGGTGCTGATCCTGATCAACGGGGTCTTCGGAGTGAGGATGCGAGAGGTCGCAAGCCGGCTCGGCGCCGAGGTCGATGCCCTCGAGTTCATCTGGGGCACACCGGTCATCGTCGATGACGTGGCAAAGAAGCTCAAAGAGAAGACCTACCGGATCGTGGCGGTGGTCCACGCCGAGACGTCGACGGGTGTGTGCAACCCCGTGGAAGAGGTCGGGGCTCTGCTGAAAGGCTCCGACACGATCTACCTCGTCGACACCGTGACGAGCCTGGGCGGCATCGAGGTCCGCATGGACGACTGGGGGATCGACGCCCTCTACAGCGGGACGCAGAAGTGCCTCTCCTGCCCGCCGGGCCTTGCCCCGCTTTCCTTTTCCGAAAAGGCCATGGCGAGGCTGGGCGCGCGCAAGACCAGGGTCCCCAACTGGTACCTCGACATCTCGCTGATTGCAAACTACTGGAGCCAGAACCGCGTCTACCATCACACGGCCCCGGTGAACATGACCTACGCCCTTTACCAGGCACTGCTGCTTATCCTGCAGGAAGGGCCGGTGAAGGTTTTCAAACGACACCGCGACAGCCACCAGCTGCTCGTGAAGGGCCTTGAAAAGATGGACCTCAAGATGGTCGTCGAAAAGACCAGGAGGCTCCCCATGCTGAACACGGCCTACTGCCCGGAGGGCATCGACGAGCTTGCCGCCCGGCGCCGCCTGCGGGACGAGTACAAGATTGAAATCGGCGGCGGACTGGGGCCCCTGGCCGGGAAGATCTGGCGCATCGGCCTCATGGGGCACACGGCAAGGAAGGAAAACGTGGAGCGCTTCCTCGACTCACTGCGTAAGGTGATTTCATGATGGTTCCCCCTTTGTGACAAAGGGGGGCGGCGGGGGAATTGATTCGGTTCAGTACGCGGGCGGAGTGATCTCCGCCCGCTTCTTTTCTTACCTTCTTACCCTCTCAACTTCCAACCTTCTGTCTTCACTCCGGGCAGGCGGCTCCCTTTTTAACCCACTCGTTCATCTTTGCCGAGAAATCCTTGTGGCTCATCTTCGGGGTCGTCCGTCCCTCGCCCGGGTTCCATCCCCACAGGACCAGGGGGTCTTTCGCGAGGTGATCGATAACCTGCTCCCCCGTCCTGCCGCCGTTTTTCTTCGGGTCCTTCAACTGGCGGCACAACTCCCCGGGCGTGAGGCCCTGGAAGACCATGGGCATGTTCTCCGGCGGCATGTGCCAGTTGGCCACACCGGGCGCCCCTCCGGGTTTGTTTGTCTCCCCGTGGCACAGCGTGCAGTTCATGGCCCCGGCCCCCTTGCCCTCGGGGCCGCGCTTGACGTTGAACATGTGGGTCTGCGAGTCGTCCCGGATAAGCGGCGCATCCCCCGAAGGGTGGCAGTTCAGGCAGCGGGGGTGGAACAGGACGTCTGCAGCAGCGGCAAATGCTTTCTTCGCTCCTTCAGTGTCCTGATTGTCGGCGGTGGCCCGGTTCAGGCAGGAGAACAGGCCCGCCAGGACGATCCCTATTCCTGCAACGGCGATGACAAGGGCAGGTGTCTTCATTCTTCCGTGACTCTTCAGTCTTGTCATGTTGATCTCCTTGGGTGCGTGCGTGAAGGACTGACCTGTTGTGCCTCGGCGTGTCGAGGTATCGACGCTGAAGATGATAGCAGAAAGCGATGGGGATGACAAAAAAAATAACGACAGGCGGGCGCCTGCCGGCACAAAAAAATCCCCCTCTTTTCCCCGCTACGGGAGAGGATGAGAGTTAAGGGGGGAGTTGCCACCCTCACCCCGGCCCTCTCCCCTCAAGGGAGAGGGCGCCTGTGATGAAGGGGTCTTTTTAGGGGGGATTTGAGGTTGCCGTTAGTGCAGCAGGTAGAACAGGCCCACGGCGCCGACCCCGAAAATCACGGACCAGAGGATGGCTTTCCCCAGCTTGTCGGCGCCCCAGGACTCCGGCTTGACCGCGCCGGCCAGGACAAACCCCAACACGAGGAAAAGCCCGATGACGATGACCCCGTGGGTTGTCCAGTGGTGCCCCATCGCCTCCGCCATCGCTTTCTTGAAAGGCGGCGTCATTTCCTTGAAGATGAGCAGCAGCGCGTTGAGGATGCTCGTGACGGCCACAGAGAGGCCGAACCCGATCGTCGTTTTGTCCAGCGTGTTGTTGGTCATGGCGCAACCCTCCCCATGTAGCCGACGATGACTCCCCGGCTGATGATGGCCCCCGAACCGTCGACGGCAAGGCCGATCAGTACGACCAGCAGCGTGGCAACGAGAAGCAGCTTGCGGTTTTCAGGCACCAGGAGGTCGTTGCGGTAGGCGATGATCGGCAGAAGGATGCTCAGGAAGAGCAGAGAGAAGAACACGTGCTCCTTCCATTCCATGAAAAACGTGTGCGCCCAGGACCACTGCCCCGCGCGGATGATGGCCCTCTCGGGGGCATAATGGGTCACGTACCACCAGCCGCCGATGACGTAGGACACGATCATGGACACGGCCGTCCACAGGCTCAGGCTGCGGATCGTGGGGATGTTCTTCTCGCTCGCATTCAGGACATACACGAAAAGAGCCACCGCCAGGATGATCCCCAGCACGCCGAACAGGACGTGCACCATGATGGAGACCTGGATTCCAAATAGTGACATGGGTACCCTCCTTTTCAGGGTTGAAGGTTTGCACTCGCCGGTCTCACGACATCAGGACCGCAGGGCCGAACCGACGATGGGATTGATGACGATCTTTGCGGGCCGTTATAACGTTGACGTATTTTTGATGGTTGCGACCGTTACCTGGATCGACAAGGTTTGAAAGGATTTGACGGGTTACTTTTCGCCTCATATTCAGGCGAAGCCTCTTCAGGGGTCCGTCGGGGGTGAACAGCCGCAGGGTGCGGTGTTCGGCAAGTTTGACGCGGTCTTTACATAAAGATGGGGCCTGCCGGGCAAAAAGTCAAGGGGGGTGTCAGCCGTTTTTTGCCGGTGTTTTGCTGGTCTGCAGCCCGATGACGGAGGCGATGACGAGGGCGGCGCCCATGATCTGCCACAGCTCCATCGTCTCCCCCAGGAGGAGCCAGGCGATGAGCCCCGCCGTGATCGGCTCCAGGGTGGCCGTGATGCTCGCCCTCGTGGCCCCGATCCGCTTGATTCCTTCGGTGTAGCAGATGAACGCCAGCACCGTGCCGAAGAAGGCGATGAAGAGGACCCATCCCCACTGCGCGAAGCCCGAGGGTCGCAGGAACGCGCTCAGGGGCGGGTGAAAGATGTTCCAGGTCACGGCGGCGAACAGAAGCCCGTAGAAGACGACCGTCCACGGCGGGTATCGCATCATCCCGTACTCGCACCGCACGGTGTACCAGGCAAAAGTGACGGCCGAGGCGAGTGCCGAGAGCACGCCTGCCCGGTTCATGTGCAGCAGGTCCAGGTTGTAGCCCCCTACCACCAGATAGCACCCGAAGAGCGAGCCGGCCATGGCGGCAAACACGGCGGGCGGAAGCCTCGTGCCCAGGAAGAACAGCGTGTAGAGGGCGACGAAGATGGGCGCTTGGTATTCGATCAGAATGGCGGCAGCCACCTGGATCTTGCTGATGGCGAAGAGATAGGTGAACTGAACCGCCGCGAGCCCCACGCCGAGGGTGACGAAATACAGAAGATCGCGCCGGTCGATCGCCAGCAGGGAGCGGTTGTGAAGAAGAATCCAGCAGAAAACGATGCCCGTGGCGAGCGTCGTCCGCAGCTGTACCAGCTCGAAGGCGGTGATGCCGCTCAAAAACAGGAACTTCGCCGCAGTGCCGGAGGAGGCCCAGAAGAGGGCCGCCAGGGCGGCGAAAAGATAGCCGGCCCGGGGGAGGCTTTGCTGCGTCACGAATGTCGTCCCCTCATCCGACCCACTTCACGAAGATGTCCGTGTCGGCCCTCTGGCGCTCGAAACGATTGATGGGGGCTTCACTTTCCGGGTACCCGATGACGGCGCCCATGATGACGCGCCGGTCCCCCGGGATCGAGCCGTGCCTGCGCAGCAGATCGGCGTAGTGGACGGAGCTTGCCATGATGCACGTTCCGAGTCCCCGGTCGTGGGCCGCGAGTGCAATCGTCTGGAGCAGCAGGCCCACGTCCAGCATGGCATACTCGACAAGGACGTCCGTCGGGACGGTGGCCACAATGAGGCAGGGAGCGCCGAAGAGGGCGGCCATATTCACTTGATGCCGTTTGCGTCCTTCCTTGTCTTCCCGCTTGAGCCCCAGGGAGGTGACGACGGCCTTGCCGATCTCCATGTACCGAGCTTTCATCTGCTCCGGCCAGGTCTCCGGCATGGGGATGTCGTTGCGCAGCGGTTCCCCGTTGACCATGGCTGCCACATTGGCTTTCCGGAAGGCCTCCAGAGGCTCCCCCGTGATCATGTAGAGCTCACAGGGCTGGGTGTTTCCCCAGGAGGGCGCCCATCGGGCGGTTTCGAGCAGCTCCTCGAGGACGTGCCTCGGGATCGCGTCGGGTCTGAATTTCCGGATGCTTCGTCTTCCCCGGACGGCGGCTTGCAGTTCCATGCCGGTCTCCTTTCGAGAGAGGTTTTGTCGAAAAAACTAACTTATCGTACATGAAAATTGCATTCTTTCATACTCTTGAAAGAGCAAAAACAGGCAAGACGGTATTGACAGGGGATGGCCTTTGCCATACCCTAAGGACCATTAAATCCCCCACTTTCCATAGGTGGGAACAAGGGCGGGTGAAGCCCTACGGTCTATCAGGAGAAGCGAACTGAACAACAATTTTGAATACCGGTACGGGGCGGAAAATCAGTGGCGCGTCCTCGTTGCCAACACGAGAGAGCTTCGGGAGAAGGCCTTCCGGCTGGTCTACGATGTCTATATCCGGGAAGGATACGAACTGCGCTACGGACGCGAGAGCGGCCTGTGGTGCACGATTCACCACCTGCACCCGGCCACGACGATCTTTCTGGCCGAGAGGGAAGGAAGGCTCACGGGCTCTGTGACGGTGATGCCCGACTCGCGGCTGGGGCTCCCGACGGACCGCATCTTCCCGGAGCCGCTGGCCGATCTCCGGAAGGCCGGGCGCCGTCTCAGCGAAATCTCCTCGCTCGTCGTGACCGAGGAGCCCGAGGGCATCCCCCCCGAGCTGGCCATGCACCTTTACCGGCTGGCCCACCTGGCGAGTCTGCATCTGCTGAAGAGCACCGACATCGTCGCCTCCGTCATGGCCCGCCACAGGGACTTCTACTCGCGTTTCCTGCTGTTTGACGAGGTGTCCGAGGCGGCCCGCCTGAGCCCGAAGACGGGACAACAGGTCTCTTACGCACGCCTCAACCTCGAGACGATGAAGGAGCGCTACGAGCAGCGCTATGCACGGGCGAAGGGCCGGCGGAACCTCTACCGCTGGTTTTTTCAAAACGAGGATGAGCCGGACATGGTCGATTGGCTGCGCCGCAGCCGGTCGCCCATGACGACGGAGGATCTGTACTATTTCGGAGCGCAAAAGACGAACATCCTGGCCAAGGCCGGGCATGACGTGATCGCCCTTCTCGAGGAGGAGTACCGGCTGGCCGGTGCGGCCGGGTGCTGACTGTCCCTCTTCGCACTCCCTCCTTTAGAAAAGGAGGGCAGGAGAGGAATTTCCCCTCTTCCTACCCCCTCCTTTCGAGATCCGGCTGCCGGGTCATTGCGAGGAGCCTTGGCGACGAAGCAATCTCATCACGCCCGCATTCACAGGCGTGACGTTCAAACGCTGTCAGGAGGCCATGCCGGATGTGGAAGGAACTCGTCGACCGTCAGCGGGGCATCGTCAACTTCACCGATGAGCTCACCGAGGCGATCGGACGGACACGGGTCCTCGTGGCGGGGGCCGGGGGCAACGGCGCAGTAATGGATTTCCTCGTCCGGACGGGCTTCCAGCGCTTCGTCGTCATCGACTTCGACGTCGTCGAGGCAACCAACCTCAACCGCCTGCCCTTCATGCCGGATTCCGTCGGGAAGACGAAACCCGAGGCTTGGAAAGAATACCTGCAGAGACTCAACCCCGACTGCGACGTGACCGCACACTGCCGGAGGGTCACGAAAAACGACGAGGCCTGGCTTGCCGAGGTCATCTCGGGGGTGGACATTGTGGCCCTGGGGATGACGGACATCGAGGCCAATTTCCTGATCCCGCGGGTCTGTCACCGCCTTCGCAAGCGCATGGTCGTGGGCCCCGGCACGTCGAATTGCTGGGCCGTGAGCACCCTCACCCACGAGGGGAAGGTGTCGCTCGAGAGCGTGGGCCGTTTCGGGACGGAGGGCACCGACGCCCGCGAGATCGACTACAAGGCCATCCTGCCGAAGTTCATGCGGATCTATATGTTCCCCGGGCGCACCGAGAGGCTAACCCCGGAGACGCTCCGGAAGGTCCAGCGCGGCGAGATTTCCCCGCGCAACTGCAAGATCTTCGTCTCCATGGTCAACGCCGCCGCCTGCTGGGAGATCGTGAAAAACACCGCCGTGATGAGCGGCATCCCCCTTGAGAACACGAGCGTCATCGAGTTTCCCCTCGTGCAGGTCTTCGACCCCTTCCGGGGGAGCGCCTACTACTACCACGCCGCAAAAGACAAGATCGGCATCCCGAACTGGTTGACGGGAAAGATCCGCTGGCATAATCTCCCGACGTGAGGAACCATGAAAACATACAGAATCGCCGCCGTTCCCGGTGACGGAGTCGGCCCCGAGGTCATCCCGGCGGGCCTGCTCGTGCTGGGCAGGGCGGCCGATCGATTCGGATTTTCCATCGAGACGACAACCTTCGAGTGGGGGGCCGGCTACTACAAGAATAACGGCCATTTCATGCCGAAGGACGGGCTCGACATCCTGGGCAAATTCGACGCCGTCTATTTCGGGGCCGTGGGGCTGCCCGATGTGGACGACACGCTGCCGGCGAAAGACTACACCTTCAAGGTGCGCACGGGGTTCATGCAGTACGTGAACTACCGCCCCGTGAGGACCTGGCCCGGTGTTGCCCGACCCCTGAGGACGGAGAAGCCCATCGACTTCGTCGTGATCCGCGAGAACGTGGAGGGGGAATTCGTCCAGGCGGGAAAGCAGATTCTGCCCGATGATATCGGCGGACTGGCCATCGACACGAGCATCTTCACCCGCCGGGGCATCGAGCGGATCGCCCACTACGCCTTTCAGCTGGCGCGAAAGCGCCGCAAACGGGTCCACCACATCACCAAGTCCAACACGCTCATCTACAGCCTCACGTTCTGGGACCGGGTCATCCGCGAGGTGGCGGCGCTCTACCCCGACGTGGAACACCAACAGATGTACATCGACAACGCGGCGGCGAGCTTCGTGCTGCGCCCCGAGATCTTCGACGTGGTGTTGACGACAAACCTCTTCGGCGACATCCTGAGCGACCTGGGCGGAGCGCTGATGGGGAGCCTGGGGCTGGCCGGAAGCGGCAACATCAACCCCGGGAAAGAGTACCCCTCCATGTTCGAACCCATCCACGGCTCGGCGCCCGACATCGCAGGCAGGGGGATTGCCAACCCCTACGGCACGATCTGGTCGGGGGCCCTGATGCTCGAACACCTGGGCGAGTTGCAGGCGGCCGGGCAGATCATGAAAGCCATGGACAAAACGACGGCTGAAGGCATGCTGCCTGCCGATCTGGGCGGGAAGGCGACAACCGGCGAGATCGCCCGTCGCGTGGCCGAAAATGTGGATCTCGTCTAGGAGCAACCATGTCCCGAATCATCGACCTGACCGTTTCCATGAAAGACGGCATGCGCGGCGTCACCTTCGAGGCCTTCAATGTGCTCGAGAAGGACGGCTGGAACGCCCGGATGCTCCACCTCTATTCCCATGCGGGCACCCACATGGACGCACCGCTCCACTTCGGTGTCAATGATACGACCATCGACCGGATTCCACCGGAGCGCTTCATCGCCGATGCCTGGGTGATCGACGCGCCCGCCGTCACGGACAGCATGATGATCGGGGTCGAGCACCTGAAGGGCGTGAAAGACAGGTTGACCGCGGGCGAGGGGCTTCTTTTCCGGACAGGCTGGCACCGGTTCATCGACGCCGAGAACTACCGGACGGCGCTGCCCTGGATCGGCCGGGATCTGGCCCGGTGGTGCGTCGAGAAGAAGGTGAAGCTCATCGGCGTCGAGCCGCCCTCCGTGGCCATCCTGACGGACCGGCAGGAGCTGCAGGCCGTCCACCGGATTTTGCTGGGCGGCGACATCGTCCTCGTTGAGGGTCTCTGCAACCTGGAAGAGATCCGGAAACCGAAGGTGAAGGTCATCGCCCTGCCGCTCAAGATCGAAGGCGGCGACGGAGCTCCGGCACGGGTCATTGCGATAGAAGAGTGAGGAGCCGCCCCTTCGACAGGCTCAGGGTGGCAAAGCATCAAGGCTGCCCGTTCTTTCGGCACCTGATATACAGCGCGATAATAAGGGGTCATTACGAGCCGAGCCTCGCGAGGCGTGGTAATCAACGATTCAGAATCCTATAATGAAGATTGCTTTGTCGCTTCCGCTCATAATGAACAGCCCTGCAGGGTCATTGCGAGCGAAGCGAAGCAATCTCAATGGATTCAAGGGATTGCTTCGTCGCTGGCGCTCCTCGCAATGACGGATCGACGCAGTTTCTTTCATCGATAACCCCGACCCAATCGGGGTCCGTGGCTCGTAATGACCATCTCAATTAGAGCCACTATACAGCTCAAACTCATAGAACCAACGAAACCGGTTTTTCAACATGAGACTGCCCTGCCGCGAAACAATAGATAAGCTTCCCCCGCCCTGGAAGGAAAACCTCCTTTACGTCATCAAGGAGGCTTTCGCCAGGGCCCACTCGACGCTCATCGTGATGGACGACGACCCGACGGGCTGCCAGACGGTCCATGACGTCCCGATCCTCACGGCCTGGGCCGTCGAGGCGCTGAGGGCGGAGTTCGAACGCAGCCCCGTCTTCTTCATCCTTACCAACTCGAGAAGCCTGCCCGAGCGGGAAGCCATCGAGCTGAACCGCGAGGTGGCCCGCAACATCGTGAAGGCCGCATCTTCGACGGGCCGGCGTTTCATGGTCATCAGCCGCAGCGACTCGACCCTGCGCGGCCACTTCCGGGTAGAGATCGAAACACTCACCGCCGAGTTCGGCTGGGAGAATGCGGTGAAGCTCTGCATCCCCGCCTTTTTCGAGGGGGGGCGGTTCACGATCGACGATGTCCACTACGTGAAGGAGAGTGACGTGCTGGTCCCGGCGGCCGAGACCCCCTATGCAAAGGACCCCTCCTTCGGCTTTGCCTCATCGAACCTGAAAGATTACATTCGCGAGAAGATGGGCGGCGCCGTCGCCCGCGAGGACGTCTGCTCCATCACGCTCGAGGACATCCGCAGGGGAGGGCCGGAGAGGGTTGCGGAAAAGCTTGCGGGCTGCCGCGACGGCAGCTTCTGCGTCGTCAATGCCTGCGAGCGAAGCGACATGGACGTCGTGGCCCTGGCGGTCTTCCGGGCCATGGAAAAGGGGAAGGGTTTTCTCTTCCGGACGGCCGCGGCCATCATCCCCGCGCTCATCGGCCTTGCACCTCGCGCGCTCCTGGCCGCGGGGGATTTCGCCTCAGCGCAAAGCGGCTGCGGCCTGATCGTTGTCGGCTCCTTTGTCCCCATGTCGTCGCGCCAGCTTGCCCATCTGCTGAAGCATGCCGATGTTCACGGCGTCGAGCTCGGCGTCAGGCGCCTGCTCTCCGGAGACGGAGTGATCGAGATCGAACGGGCGATGGGGGAGGCGAACCGGTCGGTTGGGGTGCGTCGCGACACGGTGATTTACACGAGCCGCGACCTGGTGACGGGGGCCACGGCCGAGGAGAGCATCCGGATCCAGGCCGACGTGGCGGCAGCCCTCATCGAGATCGTGCGGGGGATCGGTGCGGCGCCTCGCTACGTATTGGCCAAGGGGGGCATCACGTCCCATGATATCGCCGCAAAGGCCCTGGGCGTGCAGAGGGCCGTCGTCATGGGGCAGATCATCCCCGGCGTCCCCGTCTGGCGCCTGGGCGAGGGCTCGCGATTTCCGGGGATGAACTACATCGTTTTTCCGGGAAACGTGGGGGGAGAGACTGCGATGACCGATGTGGTCCGGGCCCTGAGGGCAGGGGCATAAATCCCGTCAGCCATGAAGACAAGCACCACGAAAGACAAAGAGCCCTGTCCCGTGTGCGGACGGCCCATCGTCGGGGGCCCGGGCGCCGACCGGCATCACTGGCTGCCTAAATCCAGGGGCGGCCGCGCTTCCGAAGCCATCCACGTCGTCTGTCACCGCAAGATCCACAGCGTCTTTACACCGAAAGAGCTTGCCTCCGATTACGGCACACCCGAGGCTGTGCGGGCCCACCCCGAGATCTCCAAATTCATCCGCTGGGTACGCCGCAAGCCCCCCGAGTACATCGACCGGCACGAAAAGCCAAAAAAATGAAGGGCCACCGTAACGTTGTGGCTGTCCTCCTTTCCGGGATCTCTCTCGCGGCGACAGGGATCAGGCGGGCCGTCTCCTTCTTTTATATTGTTCAGTGAGCCCCGACGTGTTAACGTAACACACCCTACAGCAAATCCAGAGACAAACGATGGGTGCCCATCGAGGAAACGAGAAGATCATGGAAATGTCGAAATGGAAAGATACCGCAGGCCACAAACCGGGATGCCCGTATAAGGGGGTCCCTGTCAGCGGCACTGCCGCCGAGATGGCCAAGTATCACTCGGGATATTGTCCCGGCTGCAATATTCCGGTCAAATGGGAAGAGGAAAAGCAGGTAAAGGAAAACGCCGCCTCGAAGTCATGACCGGGGGCTCGTCCTGCAGCCCCGCCCGAGTATCTTGACCGGCACGAAAGGCCAGACCCATAAGGGACAGCTGAGATATTTCGGCTGTCCCTTATTGATTGGCGGGCGATCCGCTTTTGCCGGCCAGATGCAATCAATGCCTATGGGCAGACTTGCCTGGAAAGCCGGTCGTAAATGCTGTCAGGAACGATGCTGCTCCATTCGGAGGCTCCGTCGGGGCTGCCTGCAACTTTCTTCCCGTTGACGTCGTAAATGATCATGGAGAGGCTTCGACCCTTTGCATCCCTGCAATGGAACTCACTCAACGTGGAGACATGGCCCAACTTCTGCCCCTTGTACTCCCCTGCCTCGGTGAGAAACTTCTCCGCGTTCCGTTTCCCGTCTTCGCTGTATACTGTCTTTTCCCACACGCGCACCGTCGTGTTGGCTCTCTTTACGGTTTGCTTGTCGTAATAATGGGTTCCTTTCGCCGTCGTGGCGAAATAGACCCACTCCGCCCCCAGCGCATTGCTCAGGGAAACGGCAAACACAATGACGGCAAGCACGACAACGGCGATCATCGAACGTCTACCCCTCATGAGATCCCCCTTCTTCTTTTCGCGGAAGTAATGCGTGGATCGGTTTTGAGAACCGCATTCAACTTTGTGCTTTATGCGGCTCCGTCAGCAATCTGCTGGAAGATGGGTCCGCGACAGCACGGGGACTGTCCTTTTTTGCTTTATCCCGGGGCTTCGACAATCCCGCCGCGATCTTTACAGCCGCAACGGGCAAGAGGATAACGGAAGCAGCCGCAATCGCCGCCAGACAGACAACACCGGTGAGAAATTTCTTCATCTTTCACCCTCCCAGGGTTTCTTTTCCTGAAAAGCAGCGGCTTCGGGACGGGGTGTTATCCGTTTCATTTTGAGAGCGCCTTCAGGGCCTTCTTGTCGTTCTCCGTCTTGAGAATGAGGGTCATTTTCCCTTTCGCAGGGCTTCCGTACAGATAGTAGATGTCGATTCCGGCAAAGGCGATCTTCTTCGTGGCTTTATGCAGTTCGCCCACTTTGTTCGGCACTTCCAGAGCCAGAACTTCCTCCAGTTCCACCTTGGCCCCCAACCTGGAGAGCACCTTCTTGGCCTTGGTATTGTTGTCAGTCACGATCATGAACGATGCTTCCAACTCCTCCCAGGCATAGGCGCAGATTGCTTCAACGTTGATTTTGGCTTTCGCGAGCACCTCCGTGATTTCCATGAGCAATCCAACATTGTTGGGTAACGAGAAAAAAAGCTGCTTCACCTTGCTTGCCTTGGCCATGTCATGTCCCTCCTTTTGTGATCGATCCGGATTTTCGTATTTTCACCATCCCGCCTGTTTCATCACCTCGGAAACGAAAAAACCCCGCTCTCTTCCGAGTGACGGGGTTTGATGTGCTTCCTTCATGGCATCCTCTGGTTCAAATGATGTTCGGTGGATCGTTAACCAGATGCCGACAAAGAACAAACTGAAAAAACCATACTCGATTGGAAGAGAAAGATCAAATCCTCATTGGGAACGAACTCGTATTCGGCTTCTATTCCGTTTCATTTGGGGCCCCCCTTCGACGGGTTCCCGGCATCCAGATCCCTCAGCAGCTTCTTGAAATCATCCGACTCGGTCAGGATTTTGCGGGCCCCGGCCCTCAACCGGTCCACCCCCTCGCCGGACGATCGAAAGGACGTCGGCAATTTCGCCAGCCACTCCCTTTCTGCTTTGTCCTTGAGATGGCCGAAGCTCACATCCACCAGGTAGAACTCGATGTCACCGCAGGAACCCGGCTCGCTCGAGATCTGCCCCGGCGGGCATCTGCCCGAACGGATCTGGTGGGCCCATCGGTCGAAGCTCTCCTGCAGAACAGCCATGGTCTCCCGGTTGTACCGGTTGATCGCGATGGAGGAGTAGTTCGAGAGCATGGCAGACAGCGGGGGAATGATCTCCATCTTGTCCCAGCTGGATTCGATCTTTGTTTCGGCATTGACGACGATGAAGGCCAACTTCCGCACCTTCTCCCTGCCTGTGAGCTGAAGGATCGTCCAGATGTTGCCCACCGAGTCAACGGCCTCCTCGACGGCCCTCAGGCCGAGGTTGTCGGCCACTCCCCCGTCAATCAGGTGAAAATAGGGCTTCTCTTTCGAATCCAGCAGAAGTGTAATGTACTCCCTCATTTCACGCATCCGATAGCTCGGGGAGGATGTCGCGTACATCGATGGCAGGACATAACCGCAGCTGCCCGCATAATTTTTCAGCGTGAGCGGCGTGAGCACGCCAGGGACTGCCGAAGAGGCGGCGCAGGCCCTGGCCACGGGGAATTTCGAAAGATCCGAACAGATGCCGTTGAAAAGGGCCTGAAGAAAGGTGACCCTGATGCCCAGGGACATGTCCGTTGCATTGATGAGGATCACGGGCCCTTTTTGCTTGAGCATGTCCCCGTACGTTTTGCCATCGAAGACGTTTTTGTCGTAGTACTCTGCGGCGAGGTCGCTTCGGTCGAAGAGCGGCGACGAAAGCCGGAACCAGCTGACGGGGTTCAGGAAGGTGTTGAATGTGATGTCCCCCTGAACGTTCTTCTTCAGGAACCGGGACTCGTAATCCTCGAAAATGCGCTCGCCGAAAAGCCCGAGGTAGGCTGCCGTGAAACTTCCCCCCGAAACGCCCGAGATCATGTCCACCTCGTCCAGGAGCCGGCGCTTTTTCCCGTCGAAGGTGATTTCCGTTGCCCGCAGTTCCTCGAGCACGCCATAAGAAAAGGCGGCCGCCCGGGTGCCGCCGCCGGAGAAAGACAGGACGAGCAACAGCTCTTCCGAATTGCCCTCCTGCCCCAGGTTTTGGGCAATGTAGCCGTAGCCGGGAGTATACTTCTCCAGCGGCGCGTTGACCGGGTAGTGCCCAAAGTGGCTGCATCCCGCCGTCGCAGCGAGGAGCAGAAAAAGGCATACCGATGTCAGGACTTGTTTATGGGGCACGATAAAGGATCCCCTGTTGTCCGCCTTGGTTGGCAGATGTTTCTCCAGGATTTCTGGTTGAAAGGCAGCATAAATGATCGGCTCGACAGCACGGTCAGCGCCCACGCTCGCGCAGATAGACCGCACGTGCCATGACGGCCGTGTCCGGAAACTCGCTGAACACGCCGTCCACGCCCAGCCGGAAGAACTGCAGGTACTCGGCCTGCGGATCACCCCGATAGCTGGAAGCCAGGCGCCGCTGCTCATTGCGGAACGTAAAAACGTGAACGAATAACCCCTGCCTGTGAGCTTCGGCCACAAGCGGCGTCGGCGGCTGTGTTGCGGCGTCGCGCAGGTCCACCTTGCCGTCGCCGTTGACGTCGACGAGCTGTCCAGCCCTGCCCATGCGGCCCTTCAGGGGAACGACATAGGGTTTCCAGACGCCGATGCCGTCGGCATAGGTTGCGATTTCAGCCAGGCCCGATGGCGTAACCATGTCAGCAAATAAGCGGTCATCGCCGGACTTGCACCAGTCATAGGGCCGGTCGAAGGGAATCGCATAGGTGATCTTGCCGGTCTTCAAGTCGATGTCATCGCCGTCAATGAGTTGCACCATGCGCGTCTTCAACCCCTTGCGGCGCATTTCTTTAAGGCTGCTCGGCTCGAAGCTCTGCACGAACACAGGCGCGGACCGGCTGTTCCACCCCGCTGCGTTGAGCGCGGCGATCAGCTTGTCCTCCAGCGGGAGGCCCAGATCGCGGTGATAGCTTGGGTTCTTGGTCTCGGGGTAGACGTAAATCGTACGCCCAAGTTTCGCGCTTTGCGTTTTGACCAGGTCGAAAATCTCCTGCATCGTCACGACCCTGAGTTTCCCGTTGTTCTCTTGAGGACGCTCAGGATCCGTGATCACCGCGCCCAGCGTCTTGATCTCCGCCAGGGTGAAGTCGTGGGCGAACCAGCCTGTCTGCTTCTCGCCATCCACCAGCCAATCCGCACGTTGGCGGTCAGCGAATTCGGGCCTGGAGGCCACGTCTGTGCTGGTAGCGAGATTCGGGTCATGGCGTGCGATCAACACGCCGTCCCTGGTTGAAATGAAATCGGGTTCGATCACCTCGGCGCCCTGATCGATCGCCAGCTGATAAGCCTCGAGTGTGTGCTCGGGCAGATAGCCCGACGCGCCACGATGCCCGATTATGAGCGTCGGCTTGCCATCCAGCGTCGGCAGGGCTTTATCGTCGCGAATGGCGGCAGAGGCGCCAGTCATCGCAAGAGCACTTGTCAGCCCGACGGCGGAGACCGCGGTCATGAGCATGAGAGCCAGTGCACAAAGAAGCACTGGCGGGGTGTTGCACACGTTCAAGCGATGGCGCATCGTTTCCTCCTCCCACCTGTTATGCTCGTTTAATTTCCGCCGGCGAAGAGACATCACTTTGCATACAAAACCCCGTCCTCTTCCGAGTGACGGGGTTAGGTGGACTTCTCTCATGGCATCCTCTGGCTCATGGGTTGTTCGTTGGAACGTTAACCAGATGCCGACCAAGAACAAACTGGAAGAACCATACTCGATTGAGAAAGAAATATCAAATTCTCATTGGGAAGCAGATCCTGGGCACGAGCCCGGTTTTTTCGGAGGTTCGAAACTGGGTTGGGATGAAATCATAATGGCAAAAAACGAGGGGCCAGAATAAATCCCGACCCCTTGAATTAATCTTGTCGGGCGATCGGGCGGAGACTCTGGTCTATTTTTCGAGGAAAATGCTGAAATACAAGACCTGCCCCCCATCTTCACCCCCAGATTCTAATCGACAATCGTAAGAAATGCAAAAGGCAGAGTCAATTGATTCTGCCTTGCCTTATCCTCCGTTTCACGGATGAGACGGCTCACAATGCACGCCCATCTCCTTGCAGACCCGCAGTACACCGTTGAGCACCAGCGAGCCGGCATCCTTGTTTGCCGATGTCTTTGTGGAGACGATCAGCATCTGACAGAGATGCTCCTCGAGAGGATTGATCTGCAACCCGGCAACCAGCTTTCCGTCGGTGAACTCGAGGGTGAGGGCCTTGTCGTCCTGCCGAGTAAGGCGATAATCCTTGCTGGCCTTCAACACGTCGACGGCCTTGCGGTATACCCTGTCCGCGCGAGCTTCGAGCAGTACCGTGGCGGCATCGTAGCTGGCGGTCTGGCCCTCCATCATTTCCCCGGTCAGCTGCCGCACCTTCCCGACCGCCTTCCTTCCCAGGAATATCGCCTGCGCGTCTGCAACGCCGGAGAGAAACGAAAACACGACCAGAAGCACTGCAACGAATCGAACGAAATAGTTCATCGGCTTCACTTCCTCCTAATTTTCGTGAGGGTATTGGCTTGTCGAATACGGAAAACATTCCCCAAAAAAATACACCAAACATCCCTGTCCTGCAACGGATAAGCATAAAACGGGTTTGATTTTAAAAGAAAACAATCTGAAGCGGGATGATTCGCTATTCCCCTCCTCACCCCGGAGGATATTGGGGTCGGAGGATATTGGGGTCGCGTCTTGTATTTCAGCATTTTCGTCATTCTTTGGGAAACCGTAATATCGGAAAAAACAAAACCCCGTCCTCTTCCGAGTGACGGGGTTTAAGGCGCTTCTTTCATGGCATCCTCTGGTTCAGTGGATGTTCGTTGGATCGTTAACCAGATGCCGAAAAGAACAAACTGGAAGAACCATACTCGATTGCGAAAGAAATCTCAAATCTTCATTAGGATTGGGAAGTAGATGCCGGGCACGAACCCGGCTTTTTTTATGCTCGGTGGTTCGAAACATCGTGGGCATTAATTCATGAAGGCAAAACAAGGGGCCAGGAAACATCCTGACTCCTTGTTTTTAATGGCGGGCGATCTGGGGGGAAGTCTGGTCTATTTTTCGAGGAAAATGCTGAAATACAAGACCTGACCCCATCTTCACCACTGCCCCCATCTTCACCACCTAAAACGTGCCTAACTTCGCTATCCAGAATCCTGCACAAGCGTCTGTTCAATAAAATCGATTTGGGCAACAGCCCGTCAAGACCTGACACTATTATCCCTTCTTTCCAAACGGGTAGCCCTCCTCTCAAAGTGTCCCTACATGTTCGCAGGAGCCCACTATGGCCGCGTGAAGATGAGGATCCTGGGTGTTAGGAGTTTGGAGGGATCCGGCCCACGTTGGGTTCCAGTGGCGATGTAGTCGCGCAGCGCGATTATGAACTTGCCGCGCAGGGCTGGGTCTCCTATTGCCGGCTGCACCCCACGGGTCGAGCTGCAGTTATCTATCCAGCCGGGGTCCTTGAGTACGGCGCAATCCTTGGTGAAGTAGTGCACGAAGAACTTGCCGGCGTTCTCCACGCCATAGCTGTCTGCGGACCCTTTGAGTCCTTTGATGAGGCCATTGGGGCCATCGACGTCCGTGTCCAGGACGTTCGTTACCCCGGCCATCATCGAGGCGTCGTTGGCTGACAGGCCCACGTAGGTCGCGTTGCCGGTTTCGGTGGCAAGTGTGCCGACCACCGCTAAGACCTGCCCGGAGTCGAGCGAGCGGGGCGATGAGAAGTAGAGGGCTGCGTCTGGCTGGTCGGCATTGCAGTCCAGGTCGATGTCGCGGCAGTACGGCCCGACCAGCCCATAGTCACGCACCAGTTCGCCAATAAACGATGAGGCCGGCGGCGGCTGTGTGCAGTCTGTGCTCGTCAGGTTCGCATGACTGCTGAGACTGTCGCACACCGCAGTGACAAGGCTTTGCAGATCGTCTGCCAGTCCGATCTCATCCACCGCCGTTCGCTGTTCAAAGGTCAGCGACGTGTAGCGTTCCACAGGTCCCAGGGAGGCAGGGGCACGCACGCGCAAAACCGTTAGTGGAGGATGATCTCGCCATTCTTGTGCTGCTTTTTGGTCGTCGGGGACGGCGTAACGGAACGCGGTCACGAAGTCGATGGCATTCTTGCCCATCCCGAGCGGTCCGATAGGACCAAAATTATCCTCGCGGGGGATTTGCTCGGTGAGGATGTGGTCGTCCGAAACCCCCTGCGCCTGCAGCGCGCGGCGGACAGCCTGGTCTGTCGTGGCGCTTGGGGTGATGATGAAGTACCGGTCCTTCCCGAAAGGGGAATCACCCGACTTCCGTTCCATGACCACGTTGTTGACGACGTCACCGAGAGCCGAGAAGGTGATCACCCGCTGAGACTTCGGGTCGTCGGGCGGGATCGTGTCGAACAGGTACTGCATGGGGAAAGGCGCGTCCGGCGTATTCGCCCATTGGTTGTAGTCCTTGGGCTTCCACTTCCCGTGCTGGCTGAACGCCCATGTCTGCAGCCCCATGTATCGGCCGGGCGGCGGCATCTGGCCAAATATCAGAATCGCCTCCCGGGGGTCGAGCCGGTATGTGGAGCTGTACCCAGGTTCTGTTTTGACGAACGCATTCACCATTGTCGGGTCCACGTACTCGTCCGGCCATGACTTCACGACCGGTGTCACATACGGGGCTGCGGGGTTGGCGAGGAAGCAGTTCTTCAGCGATGGGTAGGTATTGTCAATACAGTCCTGAAAGGTATACTGCATCACGTCGCCCTCGCTGACTTGGAACCCTCTCCCCGTGAGGTCACGGACCAGCGCCTCTTTTCGGAAAATCTCCCGCCTTTCCTTATGGTGGGTCCCATCCGCCTGCGCAACCCCTGCGACGAGGAGTGCCGCGAAAAGCCCTAACCAAGTCAATTTCCAGTGTCCTTTCATTTTCAACCTCCCTTCCAAAGCTCATCCGATTCCACCGATGACACTTTGACAACGACTACGCCATTTATCCCTGGTTTGGTTGGTGAGTTGACCCGGGTGCTTGATTGTAACGCGTTAGGTAGGAAGATAATCAGGGCTGAGGTTCAACCGATACCATTTTTCATTGCGCTGGAGGAGATTTGACGGAGTCTGTCAGGCAGCCCGAGATCGGAAAGACCCCGGGCAAGGGAAGCAGACGTTTGAAACGAACAGGTATCCCCTCCTCGGCCTGTAAGCTCAATCGAGGATGTGGATGCGGAGATGCTTAAATAACATACTATTTATTTCATTCCGGCTGTCAAGTATGGTTTCTTTCTACGAAGAAAGCATTAGAGACCGCAGATAGAAAACGCATAAGTGATTGGCGATTGCCGGAAGATGGGGGTCAGGTCTCGAACTGTCATTTTGGGGACCACGCGTAAGAGCCGAAAAGGAAAACTGACAATTCAAGACCTGAGCCTGTTATCGTATTAGCAGATCATTCAGATCCGCATTGGGAATATAGGACCGGTATATCTTTTCGAAGGTACCGTCGGCCTTCAGGCCATCCAAAACGGATTGCCATTTCTTGACCATCTCCGGAGGAGTGCCGCGCGACAGCGCAACGTAAAAATAGGTATTGCTCACGGTAAAGACCGGTTCCAGGTCACCCATGCTGTATCCGGCATTCTTCACAATCTCGGGAACAGTAATATCGGTAAAGATAGAAAGCTTTACCTCCCCGTTCATGAGCTGTTTGACACTGGTGACGGGAAGAGGAGAACTGACCAGATTCGCGAAACCCTTCTCCTTCAGGTATTGTTCTGTAAACCAGTCAGTCGTTGTCGCGATCGCGGCAATCTTTTTGGCGTCCTCCAGGCTGTTGATTTTGATGCCGGATCCTTTTTTCGCGTAAAAGATCGCACTGTTCTTGCCGACGGGTCCTACCCATTGAAAAAGATTCTCCCGTTTTTCCGTCCTCTCGGCGCTGAAGAGAACGACATTGGGGTTGCTCAATGCCGTATTGTAGGCCTCATCCCAGGAGGTCAGCCGAATGTTATCCGGAATGCCTTGACGGGCAATAATCTCCCTCACTATATCTGTGACGAAACCGGTAACCTTGCCGTCTTTCATGAAGGTAACCGGCGGGTATTCCTCTGTCAGCATTTGAACTTCAGAGCTTCCATTTATCGTGCCTGTTTGAGTTGCACTTGCGCACCCGGTAGGAACCAACAAACCCAAGATGATGCTGAACCAGTGGATTCCCTTCATAAGCGCTCCTTTCCTCATGCGTGGTGACTGACCATATCTCGATGTTTGACTAGGACCACGAGTAAGAGCCGAAAAAGAAAACTGACAATTCAAGACCTGACCCTATTATCCCCGCACCTCAAGTTGTCTCGCAATAGTTACCCTAACGGAGCAAAGCTGCTATACAGATTCCGCCTCCGATAGCAATTGCTGTTAGCCTAAGCGTATTCTGAGTTTTGTTTCTGTGCTTCCATTCAACGACAACTTGGATGAAGCCATAGACGAAGCACAAAAGGCCAATACCGGCAATGATCTTCATATACTTCTCCCTAACTTTAACCGCAGCAAGGCCACCTGTTGCAAAATTCTCATATTGCCATACTCATTGACGCTTGGACTGCTTTGATCTCCTCCAGCAGTTCATGCTTGGTTATTATCCCCTTTCGATCAAACAGATCGATAACGTAAGGGTCGCGTCTTGCATTTCAACATGCTTGGCTACAACAGACGTTAAATCACAAAACCCCGTCCTCTTCCGAGTGACGGGGTTTAAGGCGCTTCTTTCATGGCATCCTCTGGCGCAGGGGTTGTTCGTTGGAACGTTAACCAGATGCCGACAAAGAACAAACTGGGAGAACCATACTCGATTGCGAAAGAAATATCAAATCTTCATTAGGATTGGGAAGCAGATGCCGGGCACGAACCCGCCTTTTTTTATGTTCGGTGGTTCGAAACAGGGTGGGCATTAATTCATGAAGGCAAAACAAGGGGCCAGGAAACATCCTGACCCCTTGAATTTATTGGCGGGCGATCTGGGGCTCGAACCCAAAACCTTTGGTTCCGGAGATGAAGCTGGCTTTGCGATGATTCCCAGCAAAAGGACCTCAAGTCTTCTTGTTTCTATTTCCCTTTGACCAGAGCTTCCGCAGTCTCTTCTGCCGCGACGACCGTGACGATGACGCCCCTACTCTTTCAACCCGATAGATGAGACGGAATTCCCCGACGATCAGCTCCCGGATAGTCGTGCGTTGCGTTTCCGGAACGAAACGACCTCTCTGCGCGAACCTGTTCAGGGAATTCCCTGCATCCCAGTTCACGGGCGGCCGCTGCCGCGTAAGCAGCAGAGTCCCTGCTTATGTAGTCAGCTATCGCCTCGCGATCGGAAACGGCTTCGTGGGTCCAGACTATCGTCCGAGCCATTTCTTCATCCTTATCTCCACTGTCTCTATGTCCGAAGTCACTCGACCGCCTGTAATCGGATGTCAGGGGATCGATAGTCGAACTCCGAACGATCAGGGTCATTGTCACCTTCCGGATACTGGTGAGGTCCGTTGGCGCCTGTGTGGTCGAGCCATCCTTCAGGGTGTAAGTCAGTGCCAGGCTTTCTATATTATCGGCCAGTATGTTGCTATTGCGGGTAATGATCTTGTTGCTGTTGTCGAAGGCGATGGTTATGTCCTCGTCACTGCCGGAGATGATGCCGTCCTGGTTGAGATCAACGAGGATGCGGATGGAGTTGTCCGTTGCCTGCGAGATTCCAGTGACAGCGGAGGAGGTCCTGTAACCTGCCATTCGGATATCCCTTGTCATCGAGGCGAGCGCCGTCCGGGCCCTGTGAACGGTGTCGACCGTCAGCACCTGCATGGACGTGGTTTTGGCATGGGAGGAGAAGGCACTAGCTATCCCGGCTAGAAGGATCATCGATACGGCCATCACAATCAGCAGTTCCGTAAGGGAGAAACCCGCTTGCTTTTTCATCGGATACCTCACTGTGTAACCAGCATGGTTGTGTTGATGGTGCTGCGGTTCCAGGAGATCGACAGTGCGACGGTCTTCATGTTGCCGTTAGTCGTCACGTTCCAGCTTCTCATGTAATAAACCCCGCTCTTCGCGACTGAATCCCCGCTTGTGGTGATGTTGTTGTATGGCGTCTGTCGGAGAGCCTCCGCCTTGTCCTGGAGAAGGGCGCTGGCCACGGAAGTCGTCTTGTCGGTCTGCATGGCCGCCATACTCACACCGATATGAGCAGCCATTCCGAGAAGGGCCATGCAGATGAGAAGCATCGCAATGACACATTCGACCAATCCAAAACCTTAGTTACCCTTTATCTGTTTCATGACATCGTCCCCATTGTTTTCGTTGCCCGACTCCTATCGCATCGACTGTACCAAGGGGAAGTTATTGATAAATAGATAACAATATTAGATAGTTATGCAATC
>CAWHEJ010000017.1:0-47285 GCA_963828305.1 uncultured delta proteobacterium
GGTCTTCGGCCCCGTGTTCGAGTACCGGAAGGCCCCCGTGTCCGTCAGGATCGCCGTGTAGAGGTTGACGGCCATGTCCTTTGTGATCTCGAGGCCCATCCCTTCGACGAGTCGGAAGATCATCTCGCCCGTGGAGCTTGCCTCGGGGTCGGTGAGCGTCAGGTTCCCGTAGTGGTCGTTCGAGATATGATGATCGATGTTGATGATCTGCCGGATCCCGGCAATCCTCGAGGCCTCTACCCCCGCGCGCTCGATCTCGCTGCAGTCCAGGACGAAGACGGCATCGAAGCCATCCAGGGGACCCAGCCGGTTCACGATGACCCCCGCGTCGGGCAGAAACGCATACATCTGCGGCGTCCGGTCCTGGTTGTACACCACGACTTCCTTCCCCAGGCCCCGGAGCGCCTCGTAGAGGGCGAGCTCCGAGCCCACGGCATCGCCGTCGAGCCTCATGTGGGAGGTCACGAGGAAGGTGCGGCCCTTCTTGATGATTTCAGCGATCTGTTGGATCATCCGTTTCGTCTTTTCGCACTTCTTTCAGCAGCTTCTCGATCCGCGACCCGTATTCGAAGGAGGGGTCGTAGAAGAAGGCAAGCTCCGGGATGTAGCGAAGCTGCAGCCTCTTGCCCAGCTCCCGCTTGAGAAACCCCTTGGCCTTCGAGAGCCCCTTCTCGACATCGGCGCTCAGGCGGTCCTTGCCGAGCTCGACGAAGTAGATGCGGGCGGAGCGAAGGTCGTCCGTGAGCTTGACGTCCGTCAAGGTAATATTGGCAATCCTCGGGTCGCCGACCTCCCGCCGCAGGATGCTGGATAACTCCTGCTTGATGAGGTCCGCAACCCGGTCAGCTCTCTTGAAATCCATCGGGCAGCGCCCCCCCGTCGTAACGGCCCGCCAGGTCGGAGTAGTTCGTGATCTCCCTGCGGACGTTGACGACCTCGGCCAAGTGGAGATTGTCGACGAAATTCAGAATCATTTCCATCTTCGAGTCCACGAAACTCCGGTCGTTTCCCACGACGGCAAACCCGATGATGCCCTGTTTCCATTTTTCGTGCCCGTCAACCTCGGCAATCGAGATATTGAACTCGTTCTGCGTGCGCCGGATCAGGCTCTTCATCACACCCCGCTTCTCCTTCAGGGAGCGGCTCTCGTGGATGTACACCTCGATGATCCCGACTCCGACTACCATGGTCTATCTGGTCCATCCGGTCTATCTGGTCCATCTGGTCGAAAAGACTTCTCCTGACTAGATAGACTAGACAGACCAGACAGACGAGACAGACTGTTTATAGCTTTCTCTCGATCTGCTCCATGATGTACGCTTCGATCACATCGCCCACCCGGATGTCGTTGTAGCCCTCGATGCCGAGGCCGCAGTCCATGCCGGCGGCGACTTCCTTCGCGTCGTCCTTGAAGCGCTTGAGCGAGGCGATTTTGCCGTCGTAGAGGACCACCCCGTCGCGCACCAGCTTGACCTTCGCGCTGCGCGGGATCTTTCCGTCCGTCACGTGGCAGCCCGCCACGGTGCCGACCTTGATGATGCGGAAAGTTTCCCGCACCTCGGCCCGCCCCTGGACGACTTCCTTGAACTCGGGTTCCAGCAGGCCTTCCATGGCATCGTGGATGTCGTTGATGGCGTTGTAGATGACATCGTAGAGCTTGATCTCGACGCCTTCCTTCTCGGCGATCTCGACGACGCGGGCATCGGGCCTCACCTTGAAGCCCAGGATGATGGCGTCGGAGGCCGAGGCCAGCATGACGTCCGTCTCGGTGACGGCGCCCGTGGAGCTGTGGATGAGCTTGAGCTTGATCTCGTCGGTGGAGAGTTTGTTGAGAGCTTCGCTCAGAGCCTCGAGGGATCCCTGGACGTCGGCCTTGAGGATCACGTTGAGTTCCTTGACGCCTTCCTTGATCCGCTGGTAGAGCTGCTCCAGGGTGATCTTGGAAGAGGCCGCCAGCTCCTTCTCGCGCTCCTTGCGGACCCAGTACTCACTGATGCTCTTGGCCTTCTTCTCGTCCTCGACGCCGATGAACTCGGAGCCCGCCTGGGGAACGCTGGAGAAGCCGATGACCTCCACGGGCATGGAGGGGCCGGCCTCCTTGACGCGCCGGCCCTGGTCGTCGATCATGGCGCGCACGCGGCCGTACTCCGTTTTCGCGGAGAAGGCATCTCCCTCGCGCAGCGTCCCTTCCTGGATGAGGACGGTCGCCACGGGGCCCCGTCCCTTGTCGAGCTTGGCCTCGATGATAATGCCGCGGGCCGGGCGGTCCGGGTCGGCCTTCAGCTCGAGAACGTCGGCCTGCAGGAGGATGAGTTCCAGCAGATTCTCGATTCCGATCTTCTTTTTCGCCGAGATGTCGGCAAAGAGCGAATCGCCGCCCCATTCCTCCGATGTGAGGTTGTGCTGGGCCAGTTCCTGCTTGATCCGGTCGGGGGTGGCGTTGGGCTTGTCGATCTTGTTGACGGCCACGATGATGGGCACTCCGGCCGAGCGCGAGTGGTTGATGGCCTCCACGGTTTGTTCCATGACGCCGTCGTCGGCGGCCACGACGAGGACGACGATGTCCGTCACCTTGGCGCCGCGGGCGCGCATGGCCGTAAAGGCCTCGTGTCCCGGCGTGTCCAGGAAAACGATGTCGCGGTCCTTGACGTGGACGTGGTAGGCGCCGATGGCCTGCGTGATGCCGCCGGCCTCGCCCTCGATGACGTTGGTCTGGCGGATGGCATCCAGCAGAGACGTCTTGCCGTGGTCGACGTGGCCCATGACGGTGACAACGGGCGCCCTGGGCTTGAGGTTGCGGGGCTCCGCCTCGGTGCGCTGCAGCATTTCGTCGTACTCGGCCGTCACGGCCTCCACCTGGTAGCCGAACTCGGCGGCGATGAGGCTTGCGGCATCGATATCGATGGACTGGTTGATGGTGGCCATCGTGCCCAGGCCGAGAAGCTTGTTGATGACGTCGCTTGCCCGCACGCCCATCTGCTTGGCCAGTTCGCCGACCCGGATGGCCTCCGAGATCCGGATGCGCCGCTTGCTCGCCTTGGGGACCGTGATCTCCGTCTTCTTCATCTTGACGACGGCAGCCTTCTTGTCGCCCCTCCAGCGGGCGGCCTCCTCCTCCTCGATCTCCCGGAGGCGTCCCCTCCTGTCCTTCTTGTCGAGACCCTGCTTGATCAGGGTCCTCTTCTTGGCGGCCACCCCGTCCATGACCACCTCGACGGCGCGCTTGCCTTTCCTGTCGGCCGCAGGTGCGGCTCCCCTCGTGTTGGCGCCGGCAGGCGGGGCTGCCTGGCCACGGGGCTGCGCGGGCTGCCCCGCGGCCGGTTTGCGGATCTGCGTCTGCGGAATCGTGGCGGCAGGGGGCCTTGGCCCCTCTTTCTTCTCGACGGGTTCGGGCCTGCGGATGATCGTGGCCTGGCGGGAAAGATCGGGCTCCTTCTTCGGCGCCGGCTCGGCTTTCACGGGCGCCTGCTCGGCAGCGGGAGGCGCCGCAGCCGCCGGCGGTTCTTCCGCCCTCGGCTCGAGCAGCTTCTCCGGTTTCTCGACCTTCTCGACCTTCTCTTCCTTTTCCGGCTTAGCGACCTTTTCTTCCTTTTCGACTTTCTCGACCGGCTCGGCTTCGGCTTCGGGGGGGGCGGCGGCTTCCTCGGGCTCGGCGGCTTCCTCGGGCAGACGGACGGCTCTTCTGCGAATGACCGTCGATTTGACGCGCTTCTCGACGACCTCCTTGTCGCCCTTGGCGGAAAACTCGCGGCGGACCCTCTCGACCTCGCTGTCCTCAAGAGTGCTGGAGTGGGATTTGACGGCAATGCCAAGGGTCTTCAGCTTCGCGATGAACTCCTTGTTCTCGATCCCGAACTCCTTGGCCAGCTCGTATACTCTCGTCTTGGACATCCTTGAAACCCCCGAATGTTTTGGTTCAGCCAGGGCCTGCGCCTACCCTTGAGGCTCAGGCGCGTTGCCGCCCGCTTCCTTTTCCATGACCTGCGCGGCCCTCTCGATGATCCCCTGCACCTTTTCGGCGTCCAACCCCTCGATGGCCTTCAGGGCCTCGGGGTCGGCCGACGACAGGGCGGACACGCTCTTGTATCCCTCTTTGAACAGCAGCTCCGCCGAGGCCTCGTCCAGATCCGGGATCTTCATGAGGGCCTTGGGCCCTTCCTCGGCCTGCTTCTGGAGCATGGACTCGTTCTTCACGTCGATCTTCCAGCCCGTGAGCCGCACGGCGAGCCGCACGTTCTGCCCGCTCTTGCCGATGGCAAGCGAAAGCTGGTCATCGGGCACGATGACCTCCATGGACCTTTCGTCCTCGTACATGAATACCTTGCTCACCTTGGCCGGCGACAGGGCCGAGCAGATGTATTTCACGGAGTCTTCGGAGAAGGGGACGATATCGATCTTCTCGCCCTTCAATTCCTGGACGACGCTCTGCACGCGCGAGCCCCGCATCCCGACGCAGGCCCCGACAGGGTCGATGTCCTTGTCGAGGGTGCGGACGGAGATCTTGGAGCGGTTGCCCGGCTCGCGGGCCACGTTGACGATCTCGATGAATCCCTCGGAGATCTCCGGCACCTCGATCTCGAAGAGGGCCCGAATGAACCCCGGATGGGTGCGGGAAAGGACGATCTGGGGGCCCTTGGAGATCTTCTTGACGTCCACGATGTAGGCCCGGATCCGATCGCCCCGCTTGTAGGTCTCGCGGTGGACCTGCTCGGAGGGAGGGATGACGGCCTCGGCGCGGCCCAGGTTCACGATGATGCTGCCGCCCTCGAAGCGCTGGACGAAGCCGCTGGCGATCTGGCTTTTCTTGTCCTTGTACTCGTCGTAGATCTTGTCGCGCTCGGCATCCTTCACTTTCTGGATGATGATCTGCTTGGCCGTCTGGACGGCAATGCGCCCGAAGCTTGCCGCATCGACCTTCATACCCAGGCTGTCGCCGGGCTCGGCCTCCTCATCGAGTTCGCTCTTGGCTTGCTCCAGGGAGATCTGTGTCTCGGGGTCGACCACCTTCTCGACAACCGTCTTGAACTGGAAGACCTCCAGTTCGCCCGCCTCTTCGTTGTACTTGGACTCGAGCTCCACCTTCGCCCCCAGCTTTTTTCTCGCCGCGGTGAGGATGGCCGACTCCAGGGCCTCGATGATGACTTCCTTATCGATTCCCTTGTCCTTGCCCATCTGCTCGATGAGACGTTTCAACTCCGGAAACATGCTTGACCTCCACTTTCAACGGCTTATGGCTAATGGCGTACGGCGTAAGGTAATAAACCCCGGCGTTTCGAGATCATCTTTGCCCTTAGCCCTTTGCCTTACGCCCTTTGCCCGTGATTTCATATTCCAGATTCGCCTTCTGGATGTTGTCCCGGTCGATGCGGACGATCCTGCCGTCCACGTCGACGGTGACGATCCTTCGGCCGTCCTCCGTCGAATAGTCGACGAAGGTGCCCAGGAAATTCCTCGACCCGTCGATGGGCTCCCGCGTCCGGACCCGGATCCTCGCGCCGCGGTACTTCTCGAAATCCTTGTCCCGGGTGAGGGGCCGGTCGAGCCCCGGGGAGGACACTTCCAGGGTATAGGGCCCCGGCGGCAGATCGTGCACGTTGAGCAAATCGCCCACCTGGTGGCTGATGGCCGTGCAGTCCTCGAGGGTCGCACCGCCCTCGCGGTCGATGAAGATCCGAACGAGCCACCGGGTCTGCATCCTGAGGCACTCGAGTTCCACGAGTTCCAGGCCTTCGGACTCGATCACCGGCTCGATGAGCGCGATGATTCTCTCCCGGTATGTGGACGGTTCTGGCATAGGGCTTATGGCTGAAGGCTTATGGCAAAGGGGTTGCGGCTTTCTCTTCCTTAAGCCCTTAGCCCTGCGCCTCAAGCCCGTCCTTAAAATAAAAAAGTGGGCAAAAAGGCCCACTCGAATAGAAACCATTCGAATTTCAGGTGCTTTTCTAGCACAGAAAAAGCACCCATGCAAGCAAAAAACGTGGGCCTCTCCCGGCTACAGGGCCGCGGCAATCGCCTTGCCAAGCTCCTGCGTACTCGCCTTGCCGCCGATGTCTCGCGTGCGCGGTCCTTCGCGAAGCACAGACTCGATGGCGCGCACGATCGCGCCGGCTGCTTCCTGGTGTCCCAGATGCTCCAGCATCAGCGCGCCGGACCAGATCTGGCCGATGGGGTTGGCGATGTTCTGGCCGTAGATGTCGGGCGCCGAGCCGTGCACGGGCTCGAAGAGCGACGGAAACTCCCGCTCCGGGTTGAGATTCGCCGACGGCGCGATGGCGATCGTGCCGGTGCAGGCCGGCCCGAGATCGGAGAGGATGTCGCCGAAGAGGTTCGAGCCCACCACCACGTCGAACCAGTCGGGGTTCTGGACAAACTGGGCCGTGAGGATGTCGATGTGGTAATAATCCGCCTTGACGTCCGGGTACTGCGCGGCCATCGCCCGGGCCCGCTCGTCCCAGTAGGGCATCGAAATGTAGATCCCGTTGGATTTGGTCGCCCAGGTCAGGTGCTTCTTGGGCCTGCTGCGGGCAACCTCGAAGGCATAGCGCAGGATGCGGTCCACCCCGCGGCGGGTGAAGAGGCTCTCCTGGACCACCACCTCGCGATCGGTGCCTTCGAAGCTCCGCCCGCCGATGGCGGAGTACTCCCCTTCGGTGTTTTCCCGCACGACGACGAAGTCGATGTCTCCCGGCTCGCGCCCGCGCAGGGGCGACTGGATCCCGGGCATCAGCCGCACCGGGCGGACGTTGGCGTATTGCTGGAAGCCGCGTCGGATCGGGAGCAAGAGGCCCCAGACGGAGATGTGGTCCGGCACGCCGGGAAAACCCACGGCGCCCAGGAAGACGGCGTCGTGGTTGCGGATCTGATCGAGCCCGTCTTCGGGCATCATGCGACCGGTCTTCGAGTAATACTCGCAGCTCCAGGGCAGCTCGTCCCACTGAAACCCGATGCCGAATCTGGCCCCTGCGGCCTCCAGCACCCGGAGGCCCTCCGGCATGACCTCTTTTCCGATCCCGTCGCCGGGAATCACAGCGATTTTATGTTTGATCATCGGTTTACTCCCGAAAGCGCGCCTCATTGCCGCAATCAACCCGGATCGATGGTTTCCCGGGCCTGAACGATTGCGGAGACGGCGTGGAATGGTGAAAGTTTACAGCAGACGCAGAGAATTGGCAACCTGCAGATGATGCGAAAAGGGTCCGGAGGCGTTGAAAGCGGGAAAGAGATCGTTCACCGGCCTTGAGGGGTGTGCGCGGCGATGGCCCTATGCAGACCGTGGCGCAGGGCGTCTACCAGCAGGTCATGGAGGATGCCCGTGCGCTCGTCCATGTAGATCTTCGCGATCTCCGTGGGGAGAACCAGGATACGGGGATCCCAGCCCGTCAGGCGACGGCAGAGCTCCCCCGCGCCCGAAAAAACCCTGTTTTCCTCCACGGTGGTGCGGATCCCCGGGACTTCGATCCTGCCCAGCTGATGCAGCCACGCATCGATCCGGCCGCCCCAGCGCGACCGATCGAGCAGCGCCGTCCCGAGATTGAACAGGGGAGGATTCCCGATTCCCTTTTCGACCTGGCGCGAAATATTGTACGAGTGGATGTCGTAGACGACGCAGAAACCGAAACGCTCCAGCAGGACGCGGATGCAGCTGCCGGCGAACCGGTAAAAAGCCTCGTACTTTTCGAGGGACCGACGCACCATGGCGTCCGTGGGGGGGGCACGGTAGACCTGCACGCCCCAGAACTGCTCCGGTTTGAGCGGCAGGGCCTCGTCGGGAGGACGGTTCAGATCGTACTCGGCCCTTGAATCCAGGCCCCAGATGGCGTTTGCATTCCCCCGGATCATCCGGTCGGTCGCCGGGTCCTCTTCGAAAAGGCGCGCCTTTTCCGGGATCTGCATCAGGGGAAGCAGTTCCTCGCGGACGTTGTGCCCGGCATGGATGGCCATAACGAGCGCAGGCGTCGACAGATCCAGATCGAAGCCAAACCCGCCGCCCGCACCTTCCCCCTCGAGCCGCTTCGCGCTCTGGAGCCGTTGGACAACGTCGGGGTCAAAGGGAACGTTCATGGTTTTTCCTCGGAACGACAAATCAAGAACGGCGAGACGGCTTCGCTGCGCTCGCAGTGACAGTCGATGGTTCAGGGGTTCAAGCGTCCGGGAGAGCGCTTCTCTCCAGGATCGTAGCGACGAAGCACGTAATTTGTATGCTTCTGATCCTTTGCCGCTCTTCTGCTCTTCCTCGCTTCCGCTCTTCCTTTTTTAACCGAGGCCGTGCCTCTCGAGGGCGGAATGCACGATCAGGTGAAGCATGTTCCGGTATTCTTCCATGGGTCCGCCCGCAGAGGGGTGATAGAGCGAATAGATCTGGGGGCTCCAGCTCTTCACGGGCTTGAGTCCCGGGATCCCGTTGATCTCCATGACCCGCAAACTGCCCCGGGCATCGACGCGCATATCGACCCGGACATGGTCCCAGCACTTCAGGGCGTCGGTAGCCTTCTTTGTGAGCTCTTTGGCCTCCTCCACCCTCTCCGTCGGGATGCTGATCCTGGTCAACCCCACGCCCCTGAGATCGCTGCGCAGGATCCGGTGCCTGCCGAAGTGGGACTTGTCGACCGTGACGAGACCGGGCAGGATTTCCTGCAGCCTCCCGTTGCCCAGCATCAGGACCGTGTATTCCAGGCCGGGCAGATACTCTTCGATGAGCGCGGCCTGTTCGAGTTTCTCGTGCACATACCGGACGCGCTCGCCCATCTCCTCTCGGTTGTGGACCACGCTGTCGTCGCTGATGCCGACGGAGCGCGATTCGCAGTTGGGCTTGACGAAGGCCGGGTACGCCACATCGGGCAGCGCATCGCCGGGTGCCACCAGGGTGAAGGCCGGGACCCGCAGCCCCTGTTCGTGCATGATCCGGTGCGTCTCATATTTCTGGATCAGCTGCTTCATCGTCAGGGCATTGGGACCGATGTACGGGATGCTCCACTCGTCCAGGATGTCGGCGACCCATTCATTGTCGTCACCGAGACCGATGATGTCTTCGCGCTGCGAAATATAATAGAGTGCACACCAGACGATATCGTAGGTTCGGGTTGAAATGGCCTTCAGGAAGTCGTCCGTGGTCACGACATAGGCAATCTCGGCCGCCAGATCCCCCGCATTCAGCGTCTCGCACATCGTCTCGGTTACTTTCATATCGCCCCACCCCTGGGCGTCACCGCCGGGGCCCGTTACGATCAACACCTTCTTCATCCCGGTTACTCCTTGCCGTCAAAAAGTGAACAAATCCGGATCGTGCCGGTACTGTTTCAAGGCGCCGGCCGTAAGGGGCGATGACGCTTCCAGGAGCCGTGCAATCGCCTCGATCTTCTCGTCGCTCCAGACGATGCGGGAGACGACCTTCAGGTCGATCCGGGCGTCCTTCTGTCCCGGGGGAGCGAAATCGGCAAGCATCGCATCACTCATCGCCTTGTTGGGATTGAGAATCGTGATCGGGCCCTCGAAGACGGCCTTCAGGGCGGCCTCGAAGACGCGTTGACTGTACCCGTAATGCGTACAGCACAGGGCGGCCGCAACGGGCCCGCGCCTGTCCGGAACCCTCTCGGCAGCTTGACGGATGCAGCTCTCGACCATCGCCCGGACGGTTGCGCCTTCCGGATCCTTTTCGATCTCGCCCGCCAGTCGATCGCAGGGCTGGCAGACGATGCGCTCCGCGTCAATGCCCCGTTCGACAAGGCACGCTCGATGGGTATCGGCCTCGATGGTTGCGGGCGTGCCGAGGATGATGGCCCGACTGTCCGCCCGGGCGCCCAGGTATGCGTGTATGAGGTCGACGCCGAAATCGATGATGCCGACCACGGGCACGGGGGCCTGCCTGCTGAACGGGGTGTGGGGATAGATCGCCGACAGGGTATTGCAGGCGATCAGGATTTGATCGGGGCCAAAGCGAAGCATGGCGGCAAGCGCCCGGTCAAAGACGCGGACCCTTTCGGCCATGCCAGGCAGAAGATTGTAGCCGCGGTCCTGCTCCGGCCAGGCGTTGAAGTAGGTCAGGGACACGGCCCGATCGCTTCGACGCGCCTCAAGGCCGCTGACGATATCGGCGCAGATGGAGAGGCCGCCCATGCCCGAGTCGGCGATGACAAGCGAAAGGGACTCCTTCGGCGCGGCGGCGTTCATCTCACCGCACTCCCTGCGCAGGCCGCTTTCGCGTCAGCCATTCGGCGGCGAGGTCGAGGGCCCATTGCGGCGAGTCATCGATCGATCCCTCCATGATCCGGGTCATGGCATCGATCCAGTGCTCCCGGTGCTGCATGGTCGTGATGCGGTTGCGCAGCATGGCTGCGCCCTTGGCCGGTTCCTGGTCCATCTTCGCCAGGATCATCGCGATCTCGTCGCGAAAACCCTTAATCCCGTAATACCGCAGAAACCCGTGCCAGGCCTCCGAGATGCCATCCTGTCGAGCCAGCGGCAGGGAGACCTTCTTCAGGGACTCGAAGAAAAGCGCCGATTCGTCCCCTTTCAGCAGCCGGAGGGATTCGGAGCCGATTTCATAAGGAATGAGTTCGATGTGCGCAAGGCCCGCCCGCGAGACCCCGGCCTTCACCAGGTACCCCAGCTTGCGGTAGAAGAGATCGGTCTCCTGGTAAAAGACAAAGTTTCCCAGGCTGTAGCAGATCGGCACGCCGTTGCAGATCTGGACGCCCTGCGGAACGTGGGCGTGATGGCCGAGGATGAGATCGGCCCCGGCCTCGGCGATGCGCCGGAAGGCCGATGCCAGGTACGGCGGCGGAAAGGGGATGTACTCGACCCCGCCGTGGCAGATGACAAGGATGGCGTTGACTTCCGGCCGGATCGCATGGACGCTCTCCACGACCGCGTCGACTTCCCATCCGAATACCCCGGGTCCGGAGACGGCGGAAGTCAGATCCTCCCCTTCGCTGAAATTGATGATCCCGATGCGGACCCCGTTGAGATCGAGGATCAGGGGCCGGCGGGCCTCTTCGACGGACATGCCCGCCCCGACGGAGCGGATGGAGTGATCGCTCAGCAGATCCAGGGTCTGGCGGAAGGCCTCCGGACCGTAGTCGAAGACATGATTGTTTGCCAGCGTGACGACCTCGAAAGGAACCGCGGTCAACCCGCCGATATGCATCGGACGGCCCTTGAAGACCGAACCGCTCTTCCAGACAGGTGCGGCGTCTCCAGACAGCGCGCATTCGAGATTGACGATGCGCAGATCATTCTGGCGCAGGATGGGCAACACATCGCCGTAGACCGCCTCGGGAGAACGCGCAACGATCTCGTCGAAGGCCCGGATCGGCGCCCAGTCGGAGGCAATGACGATTTCGGCCTGGGCCCGGGGAACCGCTGCGTTCTCCCATCGGCCCCTGCTCCAGTCAAATCCTTCCAGTCCGGTCGTGGTCATCTTCGTGCTCTCGGATCTGAGCTCTATTTCCCGCCCCGCACTCCCGGGAACCCCCTTCATCGAAGCCGGATGAAAACGATTGCACGCGCATTCCCCGCAGTTTGCTGCGGGGTAAGCGAGCATAATAACAGATCATCCACTTCCTTAAGTTTCTAAATTCCTGGCACCTTGGTGCGAGGAATTTTAATGCTGAAAAGACACTGCTTTTCGACGCTCGGAGTATAGGATGCACATTCGCACGTGTCAACGGAACAATTGCCGCCAACGAACCATGCCACGAACAGGCGCCTCATCCAGCCGTGTTTAGGGGTCGAATGCTGATTTAATTGAGGGAAGGAAGTTTAATAAAGTGTCCTTTTATGAAAATTGACTAGTCAAAACACGACTCATGACCTAAACTTTTCCTTGACTATGGTTTACTTATTTTTCAAATCCCAGGCAGGAAAGAGAATCGACGGAGTGAAGGACACGATCCTCCAGAAGCAGGCGGAACTCGTCTTGCGGATCCTGCCGGACATTCTGGCCAAGGGGGTGCGGCACGCCCGGCAGAAAGGATGAGACGGGGCCAGATGAATATACCAATCCGGCTTCACCAAGAGACTCGCAGGGTCTGGAGGATACTGTGTCTCGCCGTCAAAAATTTTTTCCGGATTGACGGGGCGCAGTGGGCGGCAGCGTTTGCCTTCAATGCGTTCTTCTCGCTGTTTCCCTTGATGATCCTGCTCGTCACGATTGCCTCTTTCTTTGTTGACCGGGACCAGGCCGGGATAGAGGTCATTGCCTACATGGAAAACTACGTCCCGATCAGCGGCGAGATGCAAAGTCACATTTTTGAAACCATCGCCGGCGTGATCAAAGCGCGCGGGCAGGCGGGTATGGTCGCATTTCTCATCCTGCTGTGGGTCGTCCTGCAATGTTTCATCACCCTCATCTGCGCGATCAACTACGCCTGGGGTACCGCGGTGAACAACTGGTGGCGGCTGCCGTTGAAAAGCCTGGTGCTGCTCGGCATCACGGCGGGTGCGTTCCTTCTGGGCATGGCGGTGCCGGTTATCGCAAAAATGGCGAAGGATTGGCTCTTTCCAGTGAATGATTTCAGTTCCCGGGTCTATGCCATGGGGAGCTTTTTCATCCCCATGTTGGTGGTATTCCTCAGTCTGAGCCTTTTTTACTGGCTGGCTCCGCGCCGGCCCACGCGCGTTGCCGAAGTCTGGGTCTCCGCCCTTTGCTGCACGACTCTCTTGCTGGCGACCGAAAGTCTGTTCGTGATCTACCTCAAGAACTTCGCTACGTTAAACGCGATCTATGGGGCGTTCGGCGGGATCATGGCATTGCTGCTGTGGATTTACCTTTCCGGGTGCATTTTCATCTTCGGAGCCTGCCTGTGCGCCGCTCAGGCCGAAGGGCGTTCATCGCCGGTGAAAGCCATCAAGGCGAGCGAATGAGGGTGCCTTCCGGGCGCATCAGGTACCACTCCATGTTGAACGGGGAGATGACCCATGAGTAAGTTCAGGCAACTCTGGAGCAATCTGCGGTCAAGCTTTTGGTTTGTTCCTTCGCTGATTGTCGTGGTCAGCATTTTCCTCGCGGCAGCGTTGATCGAAGCAGACTCGGCCGGGAGCGACCGATGGCTGGCCCAGTGGCCGCGTCTGTTTGGAGCCGGGACGGAAGGCGCGCGAGGGATGATGTCCACGATCGCCGGGTCGATGATCTCCGTGGTCGGCGTCACGTTCTCCATGATCCTGGTGGTGCTGGCGCTGGCTTCGAGCCAATACACCTCGCGCATCCTGCGGAACTTCATGCGCAGCCGCGTCACGCAGGTCGTGCTCGGGATCTTCGCCGGCAATTTCACGTATTGCCTGATCGTGTTGCGCACCATTCGCAGCGGCGACGAGGGCGCATTTGTTCCAAACCTGGCGGTGTTCTTCGGCTTCGCGCTGGCACTCGGAGGTGTTGGCGCCCTCGTGTTCTTCATTCATCACATCGCCTCTTCGATTCAGGCTTCCAACGTCATCGCCTCGGTCGCTCAGGAAACCATCGCCGCCATCGACCGGCTGTTTCCGGAAAACCTTGGACAAGGGCCGGGCGAAGACGATGATGACCAGACGCTGCACCCTCTATCCGAGCGGAATTGGCGCGCCGTCCCGGCCAGGGAGAGCGGCTATATCCAGAGCGTGAATAACTCGGAGCTCCTGCGCTTGGCGCGGGACAGGAAAACCATCGTGAGGATGGAGCACGGCGGCGGCGAGTTCGTTGTCCGGAACACCACGCTGGCCTCACTCGTCCTGGAAGACCCGCCGGATCAAGAAACGATTGACGCCCTGCAGGCGACTTTCAGCATCAACCGCCACCGTACGGTGGAACAGGACGCAGCCTTCGGCATCAGGCAGATCGTGGATATTGCGTTGAAAGCGCTCTCCCCCGGCATCAACGACGTCACGACGGCCGTGACGTGCGTGGATTATCTGACGGCGATTCTGGCGCGGCTGGCGACTCGGCAAATCCCCTCATCGCACCGCTACGAGGAGGGGGAACTGCGAGTGATCGCCAAAGGCCCGAACTTTGAAAGCATGCTGGCTGAATCGTTCGACCAGATTCGAAACAACGCCAAAGGCAATGTCACCATCATATCGCGGATGCTCGACGCCTTTCAGACCCTTGCCAGTTTGACGGCCAGCCCACAACGCCGGCGGGCGCTTCGCGAACAAGTGCAATGGATCGCCGAGTTGACCGAGCGTACCGTCGAGTCCGCTCATGACCGTGCGAGGATAGACACGCAGCTGGAGAGCCTGCGCGAAATGCTCGAGACCGAGCCTGCGCGGTGTCCGATGGAGGAGAAGGAATAGTCTTGCCAAATCGAGAACAAGACCTACATCGACAAGCACCGCCAAGACAAACCGGAGATTCGGAACAGGAAATGGAGCGGGCGATGGGAATCGAAAACAATCCCATGCCTGCGTGGTGCGGGTATCAAGGCGCCTGCCTGATTTTTACCGGACTTCGATGGAGATAGCACTTCCAACCAATTCTTGACCCAACCGATTGACTTGTCACTGATTGTCGCTTTTACCTGCGAGTCTTTGACCCGGCTGGCCAAGAACGACAGTAGCTTTCGAATTTGTAATGCGCAATCTAAGGCGCGTATCGTTGTCAATGCGAGTGGACAGGGTCGGCCTGCACATGACGAGCAAATGCGATCCTTGCCAGCGCAACAGGCACCAGGATGTGAAGGGTGAGATGTGTGATGAGCCAGCCCACGAAGAAATCAAACGCTCCCTGGCTGCGACCCGCCATTCCAGTATGGCAGATCCGTGCGGATGCAAAGGCCGCGGATCCGCGTGCAGGAGCTGAAAGAAGACATATTCTCGCAGGTTCGTTACCGTTTCATATCATTGAGCAGGTTTGAAGGCGAATACTGATCGGAAAGAATTTTCGCATTCACATCCCAGTCTCGGTCAGTCGAAAACAAAGGCAACAGGAAATCCGCTTCAACATGGAACGGTTTAAGAGCAGCTTCGAGCATCGCGGCGTTCCTTCTAATCGTTTCTTTCGGGGGCAATGCTCCCTTTTTAATGAGAATGACCCTGTTTTGATGCTTTAGATTGAGGAATGTTCCGAAGACGGATTCATACGTCGCGGATTCGTAATCATAAAGCCGGCTTGTCGAAAATGTATTTGCTGCCAAAACGCCTTCCGGATTCATAATCTGCTTTACTTCGTCCAGAAATTCCCTTGTCAACAGATGTTCGGGTATGTATTGATGATCGAAGGCATCCAGCATGACCAGATCGTATCTCATTCCCTTCTTGATGGCGCGCTTCACAAACACGCGCCCGTCTTCCTCGATGACCTTCATCCTGGAGTTCGTCTGAAAGTTAAAGTATTCTTTCGCCACACGCACGACGGCGGGGTCTATTTCTACCGAATCAATTTCCGAATAGGGCAGAATCCTCGAAAGGGCGGACGGCAATGTGCCCCCGCCCAGGCCGATAATCAGTATCTTGTCCGGCGAGGGCAGAAGGTACAGCGCGGCCATCATCATCTTCGTATACGGAATGACCATGCTGTCGGGATCCTGAAGCGAGATGCAGGTCTGCCTGTTGATTGACTGGCTGTTTTTTGAGAACCGCATGCAGCGCTCACCGGCGTTTTCATAGACCGTGATGTTCCTGTACAAAGAACGTTCTGTATGAAGAACCGTGTCGTTCCTGGTAAAAAGAGGGTAAAGGGCATCCATTCCCAATGTCAGCAAGGGCGCCAAAATCCCCAGGGCTAACAGGAGCAGCACGATTTTATAGGTTCTCGGCATTTCTCCCCCCGGCGAAAAACGCGACAAAACTCATCAGCATGGATATGCCTATCATGATCCAGACGATCAGGTTTACTTCCAGATAGAGAACCAGATAAAACGACGTCAGAATGGTCCCTGCAGCACTGCCGAAGGTCGACACGAAGTAAAGAATTCCGGCACAGTTGCCGCTTTGGTCGAGGTCTTTCACGAGCAGGCGGACCGCATAGGGAGAAACCATCCCCGATATCAGTGTGGGAACAAAGAAAAAGATTGTCGCAGACAAAAGTGAACCGTATCTGGGGTCCTGAATGACGGAGAATATATTTTCAAAAGCGGTCTCTCCGATTAATGCAACCGGCGCCGTCGACAAGGCCGCGCTGATCAATATGACCGAAAGTTTTCTCAGGGAAGGTTGCTGAACCGAAAGCCGGCCGCCAATAAGATAGCCAATCGACAAAGCCAGCATGAATACGGTGATAATGCCGCCCCAGACGTAAATGCTGTTACCGAAATGGGGCGCGAGAATTCGCCCGCTGAGCAACTCGACTGCCATGACAAAGAAACCGGACCAACCGGCTATGATAAAAATCAGAACTCTGTTCATAAAGGTCCCTTTCGTCTGGAGCGTATTCCGGCATGCGATACTTGACTACACACGTCTTCCGTATAATCAATTTCGATTCGTGAATGTGACGTGATCCGGACAAAAGCGCATTGACCGTGACTTCTTCTCAGGCTGCTACATATACACGGGTCTGTTGCCTATGGAAATGCAATATATCCAAGAGCCCGAACTGCACAGGCATGGTTTGAAGGATTTTTCACCGGACTCTTCCAGAAGGGGCTTGTTTCAGATACGCACTTGAAAGGATGAATAAAAATGGAGCGGGCGATGGGAAGGAACCCGGCACGATTACCGCTGCATGCGGCCAAGGGTCAACGGAAGCAAAGCGGCAAGGACCGGCCGTTATTTTGATCCGGTCTCTGTCATCAGCGCTTGGATCTGGCGGTCTTTTTCCAGCCACAACTGCTGCACCCATTTGTGCATGGCATCGCGAAATACCGGATCGCCTTCGTAATCGCCTTGCATCAATTCTTGCGGGACTTCTATGGTCCTCATGCGCACGGTGATGCGCTTGACTTTGCCGCAGAGAAATTCCCAGAAGGTCGGGATCCCGTCCGGATAGACAATGGTCATGTCCAGCATCGAGTGGAATTTATCGCCCAGCGCGTTTAGCGCCAGCGCGAGCCCCCCGGCCTTGGGACGCAGGAGGTATCGGTACTCGCTCTTCTGCCGGGCGTGCTTTTCCCTGGTAAAGCGCGTTCCTTCGAGAAAATTCATCACGCTGGTGGAAATCGTCGCAAATTTCTCGCAGGCGAGGCGCGTCGCTTCGTAATCCTTGCCTCTCTGTTCAGGATGCTTTTCCAGGTATGCGGAGCTGTGGCGATACAGGAAGGGATAATCCAGCGCCCACCAGGCAAACCCCATTAACGGCACCTTGATCAGTTCCCGCTTGATGAAGAATTTCAGCAGGGGGATACGGCGATTCAACAGGTGCTGCATCACAAGGATATCCACCCAGGTTTGATGATTGCTGACAACCAGGTACCACCCGTGATAATTCAGCCCCTCCAATCCCTGCACGTCCCACTGCGTTTTTTGCGTCAGGCGCATCCAACCGCTGTTGCAGGCAATCCAAATTTCCCCAATCCAGTGGAGAATCCTGTTCAGCGCCCGGCGCAGGGGCGGGATGGGCAGAAGAAATTTCGGAAGGGCGAACACGAGCAAGAGAGGCACCCATACCAGCACATTGACAAACAAAAGCAATCCCGCGATCGCTCCCACAAGATAGGGCGGCAGAAAGTTCAGCATCATGATATCCCTGTTGGAAATCTTGCCAAATAAAGTCACCTATCGTAACTCAACAAAGAAAAAGGGCCAAGCCGCATCGCTTAACCCTTTGATATTTCTGGAGCGGGCGATGGGATTCGAACCCACGACTTTCAGCTTGGGAAGCTGACATTCTGCCACTGAATTACGCCCGCTCGTTTGGTCTATCTGGTCTATTTCGTCGTCTCGTCCGTTTCGTTTCCCGGCAATCGCCGGGACATAGAAGACGACATCAAAGATCTCGAAGGAAAATGAGTTTAATAACCCAAGGCAAAATTTGTCAAGATTTTTTTGCCCTTAGCCTCGCCAGGATGGACTTCCCGTGGGCGTCGAGCCCTTCCATCGCGGCAAACTCCGCCGCTGGCTTCCCGTATTTCGCGAGCGCTTTTGCGTCGAAGGAAAGCACGCTGATGCGCTTGACGAAATCGTAGACCCCCAGCGGTGAGGAGAACCGCGCCGTGCCCCCCGTGGGGAGAATGTGGTTGGGACCCGCCAGGTAGTCGCCCAGGGCTTCGGGGGTGCAGTGCCCGAGAAAAACGGCGCCGGCGTTGCGGATCCCGGCGAGGAGCTTCTTCGGGTCTTTCACGAGAAGCTCCAGGTGCTCGGGTGCGAAGCGGTTGGCTACCTCGACGGCCTCCGCCAGGTCCTGCGTCACGACGACGAGCCCGTAATCTCTTATCGCTTTCACCGCGATGGATTCCCGGGAGAGTTTTTTGAGCTGAGCGCTCACCTCGGCCGACACCCGTTTCGCGATACCCTCGTCGGGCGTGAGCAAAACGGCGCTTGCCAGTTCGTCATGTTCGGCCTGGGAAAGCAGATCGGCCGCCGCCACGACGGGGTCGGCCGACCCGTCGGCTATGACAAGGATCTCGCTGGGGCCGGCGATCATGTCGATCCCCGTGCGCCCGAAGACGAGCTTCTTGGCCGTGGCCACCCAGGCGTTTCCCGGCCCCACGATCTTGTCGACGGCCGGGACCGACTCCGTCCCATAGGCCATGGCCGCCACGGCCTGGGCGCCTCCCACCTTGAAGATCCGGTCGACGCCGGCGATCTGCGCCGCTGCGACGATGACGGGATTGAGGCCCCTTCTTCCCACGGGGCTTGTCATGATGATCTCCCGGACCCCGGCGATCCTCGCGGGGATGGCTGCCATGAGTACCGTCGAGGGATAGGCGGCAAGCCCCCCAGGGGCGTAGACCCCCACCCGGGCGAGGGGGACGATCTTCTGACCCAGTTCGACGCCCTCTTCCCGGTAGGACCAGGAGGCAAGGCGCTGACGCTTGTGGTATCGGTCTATTCGCTTGGCCGCAAGGGTCAGAACAGCCATCTCCTGCTTCGTGACACCGCACAAGGCCTCCCGGATCTCGAGGGGAGAGACCTCTACGGTCTGCGCGGTGAGCGCCACACCGTCGAAGCGGTTCGTGTATTCGAAAAGGGCCCTGTCGCCTCTTCTCTCCACGCCCTGCAGAATGGCAGAGACCTTCTTCTCGAAGGCCGGGTCAAAGGACTTCCCACGGTCGACAATCCGTTTGAACTCCCGTTCGAAGCCTTTCTCCGATGTTCGCACAATCTTCATAGCTAAATCCTTCTCAGGAATGGGCCTCTTTCACCGGTCACGGGTCACCGGTCACTTCGCTTATCCCTTCACCCTCCGGATGCTCGCCCCCAGCGCCGTGAGCTTCTTCTCGATGGCCTGGTAGCCCCGGTCGATGTGGTAAACGCGGGCAAGGGTCGTCTTGCCTTCCGCCACGAGACCGGCCACGACAAGGGAGGCCGAGGCCCGCAGGTCCGTCGCCATGACGGGGGCCCCCTTGAGTTTCTTTACCCCCTTGATAACGGCGTTGTGGCCATCGACGGCAATGTTGGCGCCCAGGCGCCTGAGCTCCGCCACGTGCATGAAGCGGTTCTCGAAGATCGTTTCCGTGATGACGCTCGAGCCCCGGGAAACGGCCATGAGGGCCATGATCTGGGCCTGCAGATCCGTCGGGAAGCCCGGGTACGGCAGGGTTTTCACGTCGACGCTTTTGATCTCCGGGGCCCCCTGGACCCGAAGACCGCCCTCGACGGGGCCGATGGCAATGCCCGCCTCCTTGAGCTTCATGACGAGGGCTTCCAGGTGATCCGGATTGCAGCCCTCGAGGATAACATCGCCGCCCGTGATCGCCGCTGCGATCATGAAGGTCCCCGCCTCGATCCGGTCGGGGATGACGTCGACCTCGCAGGGCCTGAGACTGTCGACGCCCTCGATGGTGATGACGTCGGTGCCTGCGCCCTTGATCTTTGCCCCCATGGCGATGAGGGTATCGGCGAGGTTGACGACCTCGGGTTCCTTGGCGGCATTCTCCAGCCGCGTGGTCCCCTTCGCCAGGGCCGCCGCCATCAGGATGTTCTCCGTGCCCCCGACGGTGGAGATGTCGAAGTAGATCCTGGCCCCCTGGAGCCGTTTCGCCTTCGCCTCCACGTAGCCTTCCTTCAGCTCGATTGCGGCCCCCATGGCTTCGAGGGCCTTGAGGTGGAGGTTGACGGGCCTTGCGCCGATGGCGCAGCCCCCGGGAAGGGACACCCTCGCCTGCCCCATCCGTGCCACGAGCGGCCCCAGGACGAGGACGGAGGCCCGCATGGTCCTCACGAGATCGTAGGGGGCCTCGCAGCTTACGATGTTTCCGCCGTTGATGCGCAGGGTCTCGCCCCGCCCCTCCATCTGCGCCCCGTGGTTGGCCAGGAGCTTTTTGATGGTGCGGATGTCGGCAAGGTCGGGGATGTTGTGGTAGGTGCTCCAGCCGTCGGCAAGAAGGGAAGAGACGAGCACGGGCAACGCGGCGTTTTTCGAGCCGCTGATTCTCACCCGCCCTTCCAGTTTCTTCCCGCCTTCAATGATGAATTTGTCCAAAGGATGATCTCCTGAAAGTCCGGAATTATTGCTGCACCGGCAGAATGGTCATTCCCGCGAAAGCGGGAATCCAGCAAGCACTGGATGCCGGATCAAGCCTGTACTCGATCCAATCGGGTATCCGGCATGACATTTTGCATAAGATCTCAATCGTTGATCGCCACGCCTCGCGAGGCTCGGCTCGCGACGACGCTTTTTGTTAATGCGACCGCAGCGAATCGAGTGTTAGCGCCGTCGGAAAGCGCTTTTGAACCGGCAATAATTTTCCCTCGCGCTCGATCTTTTTATATCAAATTCGTCCTTCTCGCAATCACAACCCGGTCGAGACCGGCAAGATCGGCGCGGAAGCGTATGTCGTCGTATATCTTCGTTTCTTCCAGGATGTCCGTGAGGGCCTTCCTCTGCTCAGCCCCCATTTCCATGAGAAGCCACCCGCCGGGCTTGAGCCGCTCCCGCGCCCCAACGGCTATGCGCCGATGAAACTCGGTCCCCTCGGGCCCCGCCACGAGGGCTTCCCGCGGCTCGTAGAGCGTCACCTCGCGGGCAAGGGTTGCGTACTCGGCCTCACTGATGTAGGGGGGGTTGGAGCAGACAATGTCGAAAACCCCCTCGGCGCCTTCGTAGAGATCGCCCTGCAGAAAGGTGATTCTTGTGTCCGACCCGAGGAGCCGCCTGGCATTTTCGCGGGCCACCTCGAGAGCGGCGGCCGAAAGTTCCGTTGCCGCCATATCGCAGTCGTGCCATTCCGATGCCACGGCGACGCAGACGGCGCCCGATCCCGCCCCGATGTCGAGGATCCGTGGCCTGGCGCCCCGGTAAAAATCACGGAGCTTGAGGACTTCCTCGACGAGGCACTCTGTCTCGGGTCTCGGAACGAGCACGGCGGGGGTTACGGTGAAGTCGAGGGACCAGAACTCGCGCCAGCCCCGGATATAGGCCATGGGCTCACGGCGCTTGCGTCTCCCGGCGAGTTCGAGGATCCGGAGAATCTGATCATTCTCCAGCTCGAGCGAGAGGTCCCGGTACAGATCGGCGCGTTCCTTGCCGAGGCAGAAGGAGAGCAGGACCTCGGCGTCGAGCCGCGGGGTCTCAATGCCCGCCCTTTCGAACACCTCGGTGAGGCGGGAGAGAATCCGGGCGATGGAGCGTTTGTCTTCCCCTGGCATCCGCTGATCCTTTCGAGCACCTGAGATCGGTTGTACGCGGGGTTATCGATGGAAGCAACCGTCTGCCCAAGAAAACCACTGTCATCGCGAGGGCGAAGCCCGTGGCGATCTGCAGTTCGATGATTGTCGAGCACGCGATCAAGAATACTCTACGGAAGATTGCCACGCCGCACCCGCACGCCAGACAGGGCTCGGCTCGCAATGACAGCATTTGTATCAGGCCGCCGTTTTTTTCAACGCCTCCGTCTGGTAATAGTTCGTGACGGCGTCGATGACCGGCTGGATCTCGCCGTCCAGGATGGACTGGAGGTTGTAGAGCGTAAGCCCGATGCGGTGGTCCGTCAGGCGGCCCTGGGGAAAGTTGTAGGTCCGGATCCGCTCGCTGCGATCTCCGGAGCCCACCTGCTTGCGCCGGGCCTCGGACATCTGGGCGTCGCTTTCGGACTGCATCTTGTCCAGGAGCCTTGCCCGCAGGACCTTCATGCCCTTGTTCTTGTTCTTGAGCTGGGATTTCTCGTCCTGGCAGCTCACGACGAGGCCCGTGGGGATGTGGGTGATCCGCACGGCCGAGTCCGTCGTGTTCACGCTCTGGCCGCCGTGGCCGCCCGAGCGGAAGACATCCACCCGGATGTCGTTGGGGTCGATCTGGACCTCCACATCTTCGGCCTCGGGAAGCACGGCCACCGTGACGGCCGAGGTGTGAATGCGGCCCTGGGCCTCGGTGACGGGCACGCGCTGGACCCGGTGGACGCCGCTTTCGTATTTGAGGCGGCTGTAGGCGCCCCGGCCCTCGATCATGGCGATGACTTCCTTGAAGCCGCCCATGCCCGATGCCGCGCTGGAACTCAGGACCTCCACGCGCCAGTTCCACATCTCGGCATAGCGCGCGTACATGCGGAAGAGATCGGCGGCAAATAGGCCCGCCTCGTCTCCGCCGGTTCCGGCCCGGATCTCCAGGATCACGTTCTTGTCGTCGTTGGGGTCCTTCGGCAGCAGCAGCACGGTGATGCGCTGCTCGAGCTCCTCGATCTTCGCCTTGAGCTGGGGGATCTCCTCTTTGGCCATTTCCCGGAGCTCCTCGTCGCCGTCGCGCAGCATCTGCTGGGCCTCGTCGAGCTGGCGGCCCGTCATCTCGTAGAGGCGGAAGGCCTCGATGAGGGCCTTGAGATCGGCGTGCTCCTTGGCGCACTTCTGGTACTCGGAGCGGTTGGCGATCACGGCGGGATCGCTCAAGAGCCTCTCCAGCTCCTCGTATCGCTTTTCTACTTCCTTGATACGCTGAAACATGTCAATCGTTTCCGTTTGTTGGTTAGGGCTGATGAAGGGGGTGCCGCCTTCGGGGCGGCCAGGGCGCGGAAAGACACCGTTTCAGTGCGCTAGAGGAAATGGCACCGCAGGTGAGGGGAAACCATCGGGTGAAGCATCGATGTCATGGCGGTTCGTTTCGGGATGATGATGAGAAGGGATCGCCCCGCTGCTCTCGGCAGCGGGGCGTCCTGTTATTTCTTGGCCTTCTCTTCCTTGGCGGTTTCCTTTAAGGCTTCTTTTGATGCTTCTTGGGCGGCGTATCTCTTCTTGAACCGGTCGACGCGCCCGGCCGTGTCGATGATCTTCTGCTTGCCCGTCATGAAGGGGTGGCACTTGGAGCAGATTTCGATCTTGATGTCCTTCCGCGTCGAGCGGGTCGTGATGACGTTGCCGCAGGCGCAGCTGATGGTCGTCTCTGTGTATACGGGGTGGATTCCTTCTTTCATAAAATCCTTCATCCTCCTTGCCATTGGCCCGATTTCCGACCGGACCGGCGTGTGAAGCATGGAAGTATAGTCACTTTTTCAACAAATTCAAGCAAAAAATTCAGCACCCTTCGCTCCGCTGGGGGTGCCGGGTCAAGGGTTCAGGGTCCAGGGTATCGGGAAGGAAAATCCTTTTCTTTATTTCCTGATGCCTGAAGCCTGGAGCCTGATGCCCGTCTTTATTGGCTCATCAAGTCGAAAAAGTCCTTGTTCGTCTGGGTTTTGCGCATCTTGTCGATGATGAACTCGATGGCATCGACGGGATTCATCTCCTGCAGGAGCCGGCGAAGGATCCAGACGCGGTTCAGGTGCTCCTTCGGGGTGAGGAGCTCTTCCTTGCGCGTTCCGGAGCGGATCAGATCGAAGGCCGGGAAAACCCTCCGGTCGGCGATCCGGCGGTCCAGGATGATTTCCATGTTGCCGGTGCCCTTGAACTCTTCGAAGATGACTTCGTCCATGCGGCTCCCCGTGTCGATCAGCGCCGTGGCGATGATGGTGAGGCTGCCGCCGAACTCGATGTTCCGGGCGGCGCCGAAGAAGCGCTTGGGCTTGTGCAGGGCGTTGGAGTCCACACCGCCCGAGAGGACCTTGCCGCTCGGCGGAACGACGGTGTTGTAGGCGCGGGCGAGTCTCGTGATGCTGTCCAGCAGGATGACCACGTCCTTGCGGTGCTCCACGAGGCGCTTGGCCTTCTCGATGACCATCTCGGCCACCTGGACGTGGCGGGTTGCCGGTTCGTCGAACGTCGAGGAGATGACCTCGCCCTTGACGCTTCGCTCCATGTCCGTCACTTCCTCGGGGCGCTCGTCGATGAGCAGCACCATGAGGGTCACTTCCGGGTGGTTGGCTGCGATGCTGTTGGCGATGTCCTTGAGCAGGACCGTCTTTCCGGCTCGCGGCGGGGAGACGACCAGGGCTCGCTGGCCCTTCCCGATCGGAACGAAGAGGTCCATGATCCGCGTGGAGAAGTTCTCCGTGTCGCTCTCGAGTTTCAGTTTCTCGTTGGGGTACAGCGGGGTGAGGTTGTCGAAGAGGATCTTGTCCTTGGCCTGGTCGGGCCCTTCGAAGTTGACGGTGTCCACCTTCAGCAGGGCAAAGTACTTTTCCCCTTCCTTGGGCGGCCTCACCTCTCCCGAAACGGTGTCCCCGGTTCTGAGGCTGAAGCGCCGGATCTGCGAGGGGGAGACGTAGATGTCATCGGGCCCGGGCAGGTAGTTGTAATCGACGGCACGCAGGAAGCCGAACCCGTCGGGCAGGGTCTCCAGCACCCCTTCGCCGTAGATGGCCCCGTTCTTTTCGGCCTGGGTCTGCAAGATGGAAAAGATGAGGTCCTGGCGGCGCATGCCGCTTGCGCCGGGTACGTTGAGCTCCTTGGCCAGGATCGTCAATTCGTTGATCGGCTTCCGCTTGATCTCGACAATATTCATGATGTCTTCCTTGATGCTTGCGCGCGCCGGGTTCACCCCGTTGTCGCCGAAAGTCGGCGGGAACAGGGATATCCCTTCCTCATTGAACTGGCACGCATGGATGTGGGTGTGTTTCTAATCGTATCTCGGGATTAATTCAACGGGTAGTACGTCGAACAGTTGGGTTACTCAAGGGAAGGTCATTCAAAGCCTTTTTGAGATTGTCGGTATTTACACCAACCCCTCCCCCCTTGTCAAGAGCTATTTCCCCTGCAAAAGCAGGATGAAGTTCAGGTGTCGCCCCGTCTTTGCCCCGTCCCGGCGGTGCGAAAAGAAGAGGTCGCTTCGGCAACAGGTGCAAAGCCCGGCGGTGGATATCCGCTCCGGGGGCACGCCTTCCCGCTCGAGCTGGATCCGGTTCGCGAGCGGCAGGTCGAACATCCAGCGCCCCTTTCTCTGCCCGGGACGAAGCGCCCGGTCCGCTTCGCCGTGACGAGTCATGGCCTCGAAGACGGGCTCGTCGACCTCGTAGCAGCAGGCGCCGATGGATGGGCCGATAACGGCCACCAGGTCCTCGGGCCGGCTGGAGAACCGCTCCCCCATCACCCGGACCGCCTTGGCCGCGATGGCCTGGGCCGTGCCCCGCCATCCGGCGTGGACGGCGGCGATCGCCTGTCGTCGCCTGTCGAAAATCAGCACCGGCGCGCAATCGGCCGTTTTGATCCCGATGGCCACACCGGGCCTGTCCGTCACGATTGCGTCGTACTGCCTGTCTTCCAGGGAATGGCAGGAAGCCGCATCCTCGATGACCAGAAAACCTTCACCGTGAACCTGGTTGACGACAAAGAACTGCTCGCAGGGTATTCCGAAGGCAGCGGCAAGCCGCTGCCAGTTCATGCGGACTTGCTCCGGGGGGTCTCCCTCCCGGGGACTGACGTTGAGGGTGGCATAGGGGCCGCCGCTCACACCCCCGATACGCGTGCAAAACCCGTGCAAGATGGAGGGAATTTGCGAAAGTTCTTCACTTTGCAGGACCGTGATCGGGTCTTTTCGGATCAGCTTCAGCATCATCCTTCAGGGCAAAAGGCTTATGGCATAAGGCTTATGGCGGGAAGACATCTTCCATCTGTTTCTCTCCCGCCTTTAGCCCTTCGCCTTAAGCCCTTTGCCAATCCCTTAAAAAATCGATCACCTCGGCCATGTCCTCGGGCAGCGGCGACTCGAACGTCATTTCCTTCCCCGTGACGGGGTGGGCAAACGAGAGTCGGCTGGCGTGGAGGGCCTGGCGCGAGAGTTTCTTCAACACCGCCCGCAGCGCCGGGGTCTCGACGGTCCGCTTCGTGGCGCCATAGACACTGTCCCCGGCGACGGGGTGCCCGAGGGCGCTCAGGTGCACGCGGATCTGGTGCGTGCGGCCCGTCTCGATCTTCGCCTCGAGAAGGGTGAAGGCGCCGAACCGCTCCAGGACCTTCCAGCGCGTGAGGGCCGCCTTCCCTCGGCGGCTTGCCGTGGACATTTTTTTCCGTTCCACGGGGTGTCGCCCCACGGGCGCATCGGCGACGCCTTCGTCCTCGCGGAGATTGCCGTGGACAAGGGCGGTGTAGCGCTTGGAGACCTGGCGCCGCTTGAACTGCTCCGCAAGATGCCTGTGCGCCTCGTCGGACTTGGCCGCCACCATGAGGCCCGAAGTCCCCTTGTCGAGTCTGTGAACGATCCCCGGCCGCAACACCCCGCCAATCCCCGAGAGGTTCCGGCAGTGGTACTGCAGGGCATTCACGAGGGTGCCGCTGTAATTGCCCGCTGCGGGGTGGACGACCATGCCGGCGGGCTTGTCGACGACGAGGATCGATTCGTCCTCATAGAGAATGTTGAGGGGGATCGCCTCGGGAACGATCTCGGAAGAAACCGGTGGCGGCTTGCGAAGGGAAACCTTTTCGCCGGGTTTCAGACGGTGGCTCGCCCTCACGGGCTTCCCGTCAACGATCGCATCCCCGTCGTCGATGAGGCGCCTGGCCTGGGAGCGCGAGAGGGCCCTGTCCTTCTGCGACAGGAAGACATCCATCCGGAGGCCCTGCTCGCCCTCGGCGACGATGAACTCCGAGCGCTTTCCCTCTTCCTGTGTCATCCCTTCTCACGCGCAGCCAGAACAGCCCTCAGGGCGTTGCGGACCTCGGGGAGTTCCTCCGCGGCCAGGGTCCGTGGGTCGAAGAGGATCTCGTCCTCGGCGATCCGGGCCACGACGGGCACGGGGAGGGCCCTGAGCTTCTCGTCGATGCGGCTCGCCGACAATTTTCCGGAGCGAAGGGCGACCAGCAGGGTGGGGATCTGCTGCGTCGGCAGCGACCCGCCGCCCGACATGGAAAATCCCTTCTTCAGGGCAAGCGTGACACCGGGGAAATTCTCTTTCTTCAACGTCTGCAGGAGCCTTCTTGCCCGACGGGTGGCGGCCTCGACGGGCTCCGTGAGCGCCGTGAGCGAGCGCAGCCCCGCAATGGCCTCCTGCTCGTTCAGGTAGAGCTTCGCCGTGGCCTCCAGCGCTGCGAGGGTCAGCTTGTCGATGCGAAGGGCCCGGTTCAGCGGGTTTTTCCTGATGCTTTCCAGCTGGTCTTTCTTTCCGACAATGATCCCCGCCTGGGGACCGCCGAGGAGCTTGTCGCCGCTGAAGGTGATCACGTCGGCCCCCTCCTTCACGGCATCTCCCACTGTAGGCTCGCGCTGCAGGCCGTATTTCTCGAGCCGGATGAAGCAGCCGCTTCCCAGGTCGTTCATCACGGGGATCCCGTGACGGCGTCCCAGCGCGACCAGTTCCGGCACGGGGACCTCCTCGGTGAAGCCCACGATCCGGAAGTTACTCGTGTGGACCTTCATGATCAGGGCCGTGTTCTCGTTGACGGCCTTCTCGTAGTCGGAAAGGTGGGTCCGGTTTGTGGCCCCCACCTCGCGCAGGACGGCGCCGCTTCGCTCCATGACCTCGGGGATGCGGAACTCGCCGCCGATCTCGATGAGCTCGCCCCGCGACACGATGGCTTCCCGGCCCCGGGCAAGGGTGCTCAGGACGAGCAGCACCGCCGCGGCGTTGTTGTTGACGACGAGGGCGTCCTCGGCCCCCGTGAGCTCGCAGAGAATCTCCCGGATGTGGTCGTAGCGAAGCCCCCTTTTCCCCGAGGCGAGGTCGAACTCCAGGTTGGAGTAACCCCGGCTCACCTCGACGATCCGCTCCAGGGCCTCTTTGCAGAGAGGCGCCCGGCCGAGGTTCGTGTGGAGGATGATGCCTGTGGCATTGATCACGCGCCGCAGGCTGTACTCGTGGAGCCGCTCGATCCGGGCCGCAACGGAATCGGCGGCGGATTCATTCGAGAGGACCGCAGCTTCGTCCCAGGTTCCCGCCAGGATTGCAGAGCGGATCCCGGCCACGACTTCACGGATGGTCTCGAGGACTTTTTCCCGCGGGGCCCTTTCGAGGGTTCCGCGACTCTCGAGAATGACAAGGACTTCGTCAATCTTGGGAAGACTTTTCAACAGGGTCTTCTGTTTGTCGTCCATACTTCTACCCTCATACCCTGTGCGTTTTGATCACCCCATATATAAATGACATGGAGAGGTTAAAGGATCAAGATCAAAGGTTGAAGGGATCATTCACCCTCACCCCGGCCCTCTCCCCTCAAGGGAGAGGGAGATCAAGGGGAAGGGGTCCTTATAGCCTGCAGAAATCGCGGAAATTATTCACGGCCGTGAAAAACTCACGCATGATCACGACCCAGTAGTAACGCCCCTCGGGGGTGAGATAGAGCCAGTCTTTTTTGTAGTCGTAGCGGACGGCGCCTGCAAGGCGGAAGGGAAGAAGCATCCACCCCAGGTGCCAGTCGAATACTTTCCCGTATTTCTTCCGCATCGACGGAAGATCGAGGAGGAGGCCGAAGAGCTTCATGAGGAAGTCGTAGCGGACCTGTTCGCCGAGGCTGAAGATCTTCGAGGCCGCAATCGGAATCTCCCCGCGGTTGACCCGGTCGATATAGTCACGGATGCTGAAGGTGTTGGCATAGCACGTTCCGTGCAGATAGCCGATGGAGCCGCTTCCCAGGCCGGCGTAGTCGTCGTAGTTGACGACGTACTCGTCGATCATGGCCTCCTTGCGGGAGAAGCACCACGCCGAGGAGAAGCGGTAGGGCGGCACGAGCCTCTCCGTGATGATCCCGTAGAATTCGCGCTCCCGGTCCTCCGGGATGGGCCCCAGGGTCTTCTGGACAAGCTCACGCGTCTTCGTCGAGACCATGAGGGGGTAGTAGGTGATCTGATCGACACCGGTCGCCAGGAGCCGGTCGATGTCCGCTTTCAGGCTCTCGGGCGTCTGCCTGGCAAAGTTGAAGATCATGTCGGCATTGAGCGTGTCGAAGAGGCCCCCGATTTCCTTCAGCCTCGCCGCGATGGAGGCGCCGCTGCCGTATTTCTCGTAGCGGTCCATGGCCTTGAGCAGATCGTCGTCGAAACTCTGGATGCCCACGGAAAGGCGGTTCACGCCGGCTTTTTTCAGGGTGTCCAGGTTCGGGTCGGTCAGGTGGTTGGGGTTGGTCTCGACGGAGATCTCCCGGATGGGGTAGAGGCTTTTCGCATGCTCGAGGGTTGCGGCCAGCTCGTCAACCATGACCGTCGGCGTGCCGCCGCCCGCGTAGATCCCTTCGAAGGTATAGCCCCGCTCCTGATAGAGGGACAGCTCCTTGCGCAGGGCCCCGAAGTACTCCCGGCAGAGGGCCTCGTCGAAGGTCACGCGGTTGAAGGAGCAATAGGGGCAGAGCTTTTCGCAGAAAGGGACGTGCATGTAAAGGAGACAGGGGCTGCCGGGGCGGGCTGCCGGGAGCGAGGGGTTTGCCCCTTCCCGGAAATTCATGGCCCGGGCGAACTGTTTTCGCGCCACGTGCCCGATGATTTTGTCGATCACGGGGACCTCACTGGATGTGCCTGGCCGGCATTTGCCTTGCGGTCAGGCGACGTTAGCAGACATCATCCGATTTATCAACAGGAAAGGCTCAGGGCGTAAGGCTAAGGGCTAAAGGAGAGAAAGACAAGAGTCGCAACGGTTGAATTTCATGTCGTGTGGTGTTATAGCATCAACAAGTTCATTCTCCTGTGTTTGCCTTACGCCATATGCCTGCGCCCGCGGCCTCACGACCTCGCGGAGGCCAGGCGCGTCGGGATGGCGTGGACGAGAAGCAACAACCCCTCTATCAAAGCACGAGGCCGCATATGACCATAAACAAGACCTGGCAGCTCTGGCGCGACGAAAAGATGACCGAAGAGGAGGGGGCACTCCTGCGGAAGAAGGCCGCAGACCTGCCCGTCCCCTTCAACGCCGCGGCGAAAAAGGACATCCGGACCCTCGTCGAGGCCTTCCTGAAGCGCAACGACGCCCTGGGGCTCGCGGCCCCGCAGATCGGGATCAGCAAGCGCATCATCGCCTTCAAGGTGAAGGATTTCGACAGGAAGGGGCTGAGCGGCAAGGGCGACTGGGAGGTCCTCATCAACGCCCGCGTCACCCAGCTTCGCGGGGAGGCGGAAGTGATGAACGAGGGCTGCCTCTCCTGCCCGGACATCAGCGTGGAGGTGACCCGCGCCACCGAGATCAAGGTCAAGGCCGTCGACATCAACGGCAACAAGGTGAACAAGCGCTACACGGGTTTTCTCGCCCGCATCGTCCAGCACGAGATCGACCACCTCGACGGCCGCCTTGTCGTCGACCACGAAGGGACCATCTCCTACCCGAAGGAGAAGCGGGAGTTTTTTGACAAGATCTTCAAATAGTGCAGGCTTGAGGAAAAAGGCGTAAGGCATAGGGTCGTACAGTACAAAAAGCCCCGGGACGCTCCCGGGGCTTTTTCATTTTCTGTTCTTCGCCTTGAGCCCTTAGCCATAAGCCATAAGCCTCATCTGCAGAAATACGCCGGCGGGATGTCGGTGAGAGTCGTGAGCCCCGGATGTGCATTCACGACGGGATCGATCGTCTCGATGCCGATGGGACCGAGACCGTATTGGATGACCCTTATCTTCTTCTGACCCATTCCCATTTCTCCGTTCGATGTGGACTTGATGCAAAATAGCAGACGACCCCTGTTCAGGCCTCCGGACCCGCTACGGGGACCGCCGTTTTCAGCTTCTTTCTTTTTCTCAGGACCTGCAGGGTGAAGACGCCCGCGAGGAGGCCGATTCCCAGGATATCCGTAAAGGTTCCGGGGAAGATCAGGGCCGCGGCCGCGGCGCCCGTGGCAACGCGCTCCGGAATCGTCGAGTGGTCCTCGAGATACCCGATGATCGTCGCGCCCAGGGCGATAACGCCCAGGAACAACGTAAGCAGGACCTGTCCGAACCAGACGTAGTCGAACGGCGTCGTTCCGTCGAGAATCGTCGGCATCCAGAGCACGATCGGCGCGGACACGAATACAAGGGGAATGATGAATCCCCCCGATGCGAGCGTGAACGCCCTCAGGCCTGTCCTGAAGGGATCCGCACCGGAAATCCCCGATGCCGCATAGGCCGCGAGCGCCACGGGCGGCGTCACGTCGGCCAGGATCGCGTAGAAAAAGACGAACATGTGTGAGACAAGCGGATGGATGCCCCACTGCAGCAGGGCCGGCGCGGCGATCATGGCGGCGATGATGTATTGGGCTGTCGTGGGGATGCCCATGCCGAGGACAAAGCAGGCCAGTGCCGTGTTGATCAACGTGAAGAACAGGGTGATGTCACTGACGGTGCTCAGGCCCATCAACAGGGGATGGAGAAAGACGGCGATCTGGTGGGCTACGGCGATAACGGCCGTGGCGAATTTCAAGCCGATGCCGGTGAGCGTCGTCGCCCCGACGATGAAGCCCACGCAGGCGCAGGCCGCGCCGATGGCGATCGCGTTCTTCGTTCCGTCCTCGAGGCTCGAGAGGATCTCGGGGACGCGCATTTTGCTTTCCTTGTAGAAGACACCGGTCAGGACGATGAGCATGCAGCACCAGAAGGCGGCAAGCGACGTTTCCATCCCGAAAAAGAGAAGCCCAGTGAGGATGACCGCGATGGCCAGGGCGATTCCCGTCGGGAGCAGCTCGGAGGTCCTGTAAAAATAAAAAAGCGCGATGGCCGCAAAGCCCGCCCAGCCGACAAGGACCGCTGTGGATTCGAAGGGGTTGATGCTGAACAGGCAGGGAAGCACGCTGAGCAGCAGCGGGATCAGGAGCGGTTTTGTTCTTTCATGAATCTGGCCCGTGGCGGTGGCGTAGATGATGCCCCAGAAGGCTGCCATGAAGGGACTCTTGCCCGAAACGAGCAAATAGATGATGATGAATAGCGGAAAGATCAAAAGCCCCCGTTCCCTCATCACGTCCCACACGCGGGGCAGGTTCTCCCTCGACAGGCCCACGAGTCCGCTTTTCTTCGCCTCCAGGTGAACCATGGTAGCAACGGCAAAAAAGTAAAACAGGGCCGGAACGATGGCGCAGGTTGCGATTTTGATGTAGGCAACCCCCAGGAACTCGGCCATGATGAAGGCTGCCGCCCCCATGATGGGGGGCATGATCTGGCCGCCTGTGGAGGCGGCAGCTTCCACGGCTCCCGCGAAGACCGGGCGATAGCCCACCTTCTTCATCAGGGGAATCGTGAAGGAGCCCGTCGTCACCGTGTTGGCCACGGACGAGCCGCTGATGGAGCCCATGAAGCCGCTGGAGATGACGGCGACCTTCGCCGGCCCCCCGGCGGACCAGCCGGCAAGCGCCATGGCGAGGTCCATGAAGAGCTGGGCGAGCCCCGTCCGGGCGATGAAGAGCCCGAAGAGGACGAAGTGGAAGACGAAGGTGGCCACGACCCCCAGGGGGATGCCGTAGATGCCCTCTGTGCCGAGGAACATGTAGTCGACGATCCGCGAGATGGAGTAGCCCCGGTGGGCGAAGATGTCGAGCCCCGGGATATCGAGGAAGTAGGGCCCGAGGTAGCAGTTGATCAGCACCAGCATGGCGATGATCGGCAGCGGTGCGCCGATGCTGCGCCTCGCCCCCTCCAGAATGAGCAGGAAGGAGAAGCTCCCGACAACGAGTTCCGCCTGATCGGGGCTGCCGGCCCGCATGCCGATGTTGTTGAACTCCAGGAAGACGAAGACGGAGAACATGCATGCCATGAGGGCGAAGAAGACGTCGAAGTAGGGTATGTTGTCCTGCCTGTAGTCGACGGTTTTGTCCCGGACGAGGGTATAGATCGACCGGACCCAGTTGAGGACGAAAAGCGCGATGATGGTGCAGAAGATCCCCAGCAGGAAGACCCCCCAGAAAATAAGTTCGGCGTTGAGGTCCTCGAACCAGGAACGGATGTTGAGGTGGGTATAACCCATCCACGTCCCATAGAAGATGAAGCCAACCATCGCCGTGTAGATAGGGAAGTCGACATAGAGGGCCAGGCGGTCGGGCAGGTTCTCGCGCTGTTTGAAGTAGAGGACCAGGGCGAAGGTGGCAACGGCCAGCGCCGCGCAGGCGCCGAAGGACAGGCCGAGAATTTCCCGAAAAATTGCCGTGTTGAGCATGGCCGCCACACCGGCATAGAGGACATCGTAGAGAAGGTGCTTGCCTCCCTTGAGGTGGATGTCCTTCTTCATCGTGTAGACGAAGAAGACGAGGGGAAGGACGAATGCCAGGTGGAAGGCGCGGTGGCGCCACTCCTGCAGGACGCCGAAGCCCGCCGTGTAGATGTGGAAGATCGAAAGGACGATCGTCATGGCGAAGACCAGTCTGGCCGTCATCCCCGTGAGCCGGCGGAAACGCATCTCGGGGTCGTACTTGGCGATCTGATCCGGATCTTCCTTGATCTCGGGGGCTGTTAGGATCTCTTTCTGCTCAGCCATCTCACCGGTCCTCGTTTCCATTCAGTCTATGATCACAGGGCACGGGGCAGAAGCTCCCAGGCGAAAACCCTCCGGGTCGAGATCCGAAGAAGCCCGTTTCCCGCCAGCGCGGGAAGGAAAACAGCTTTTTCACCCACGGAGAGGGAGCCCCCGTAGTCCACGCTCACCTGGAGCTGGATCTCGGGCAGGACCCTGTTGAGATTCGAGAGTCGAAAGCCCCTGGCTGTTCGTTCGAAAACCTCCCCCTCCGAGACGACGGCGGGAAGCCCCGTGTTCAGGGAGCTGAATTCTGTTTGATATAGAATAATCCGGTAGTCATCGTCAATGCGGAAATAATCGGTAACCTCGGATTTTTCCACCGAGTGGATGAAGGAGAGCCAAAAGGTGTCGCCGGGCGCCACCCTCTTGATGAACACGACCTTTCCCGTCCCGCCGGACTGCCTCACTTCCAGGGCGTGCAGGGGGATGAAGCCGGCCGCCAGGGCCAGAAGGGCTGCGACTGCCAGGGTCCAGAGTAACCTTTTCATATAAAAAACCGGGCACCCCGACGGAGTGCCCGGTTTCCCTCCCGTCTGGAAATTTGCCGGGACTTACTTCTTTTTGGGGGCAGCCTTCTTGGCGGGCTCCGCTTTGATCACGCCCGCTTCCTTATAGTACTTCTCCGCGCCGGGGTGGAGCGGGACGGCCATGCCGGACAGGGCCGTCTTGACCTGCACGTTCTTGCCCTGGGCATGAGCGGTGGCCATCTTCGCGGCGCCGCTCTCCCAGAGGGCCTTCGTCAGCTTGTAGACCACCTCATCGGGCACCTCGGCCCCGACGACCCACTGGGCCATCGTCGTGATGGTGGCCACGTCCTTTTCCTGGTCCTTGTAGGTCCCCTTGGGGATGACGATCCGGCTGTAGAAGGGGAATTTCTTGGTCAGTTCCTTGATCTTGGCCTCATCGATGGGGACGAGCATGATCTTCGCCGAGACGGCCAGTTCCTGGATGGCCGCCGTGGGCCAGCCCGCCGTCGTGAAGGTCACGTCGGCCTGCTTGTCCTGAAGCCGCTGGGCCGCGCCGGAGAAGGACAGCCAGTCGACACCGGCGAAATCCTTGTAGGTGAAGCCGTAGACGCCCAGGACGTTGAGCGTGTCGACCTCGGTTCCGCTGCCGCGGTCACCGGGGACGAGCCGCTTACCCTTGATGTCCTTCACGGTCTTGATGCCCGAGTCGGCGCGGGCGACGATCTGGATCGTCTCGGGGTAGAGGGAGGCAATGAACCGGAGGTTCTTGGCCGGCTTGTCCTTGAACTGCTCGAGCCCCGCATAGGCGTTGTAGGCCACGTTGCTCTGGACGAAGGCCGACTCGATCTGCTTGTCGCGGATCAGGTTGCAGTTGGCCACCGATGCCTGCCCCGCCTGGGCGGTCACGACCACTTCGGGCACTTTTTCCGTCAGCGCCTGGGCCAGGATGCCGCCGAGGGGATAATAGGTGCCTCCCGTGCCGCCTGTGGAAATGACGAAGAACTTTTTCTGCTGCTGCGCGATCGACGTCCCCGCAAGGACGAGGGTCAGCGCTAGGACGATGGATACGACGAGGAATGCTCTCTTCTTCATCCGAAAACCCTCCTTACCTGTTGTTGGCTGGGATATCCGATAGGATGCCGGCTGCGTCCCGTATCCCGGGCTTTCCCGCGCGGCCGTTTCATGGAAAAGCCGCCTGTTACGGTCCGCTGGAATTGATTAGAATAATTCCCCCTTGTTGTCAAGCTTTTCCCTCGGCAATCCACAGGGTTCCATTCGTAAATTTCGTTGCAAAACAGTACCTTTCGAGGCATCGGCATTTGCATCGCCATAAAATATCCTTGATTTTTCACCATCAAGATAATAAAAGATACCGTTAATTCAAAGGCCTGCCCGGGGATTTCGCCGGCCGGGTCGAACAAGGAGATCCGCGGGTGATCAAGTTCATCGAGGTCCACAAGTGGTTCAAGGACCTCCACGTCCTCAACGGCGTCAACTTCCACGTGAAGCAGGGGGAGGTCGTCGTCGTTTGCGGTCCTTCCGGCTCGGGGAAGTCGACGCTCATCCGCTGCATCAACAGTCTCGAGCCCATCCAGAAAGGACAACTCATCGTCGACGGGATGGATCTCGGCGACAGGAAGACGGACATCACGAAACTGCGCGCCGAGATCGGCTTCGTCTTTCAGCAGTTCAACCTTTATCCCCACCTGACGGCCTTCAAGAACATCACGCTCGCCCCCATCAAGGTCCGCGGGATGAACAAGAAAGAGGCCGAGGACCTGGCCATGTCGCTCCTCGAGCGGGTGGGGCTGGCCGACAGGAAGGACTCCTACCCGGCACAGCTCTCGGGAGGGCAACAGCAGCGCGTGGCCATCGCGCGGGCGCTGGCCATGAAACCGAAGATCATGCTCTTCGATGAGCCTACATCGGCCCTCGACCCCGAGATGATCGGCGAGGTGCTCCAGGTCATGCTGGGCCTTGCCAATACGGGCATGACGCTGGTCGTCGTCACCCACGAGATGGGTTTTGCCAGGGAAGTGTCCAACCGGGTCGTCTTCATGGATTTCGGCCAGATCCTCGAGGAGGCCCACCCGGAGGAATTTTTCAAGAACCCGAAACACGAACGGGCGAAGCAGTTCCTGAAGGAAATTTTGTCACCCATGCACTAAACCGAAGAAGGAGGACTCACATGAAGAAGATTCTGGCTGTTTTATTGACCGTTGCCTTCGTGGCCGGACTGGCGGGAATCGCCCTGGCCGAAGACACCTACGACACGGTGAAGAAGAAGGGTGTGCTCGTGGTCGGCGTGAAGGACGCCTCGCCCGGGTTCGGCTACATCGACCCGAAGACGCGCGAGATCGTCGGCTACGACGCGGATTTCGCGGCCTACCTGGCCAAGAAGATGGGCGTGAAGCTCGAGCTCAAGGGCGTCACCTCGGCGGCCCGCATCCCCCAGCTCCAGGCGGGCAACGTGGACCTGATCGCGGCCACGCTGACGTACACGCCCGAGAGGGCCAAGCAGGTCGATTTCTCTCACACCTACTTCCTCACGGGCCAGAAGTTCCTCGTGAAGAAGGGCACCGTGAAGAGCCTCGCCGATCTCGACGGCAAGAAGCTCGGGACGGCCAAGGGCACCACCTCGGAGCAGAATGCCTCCAAGGCCCTCCCCAAGGCGACGATCCTCTCCTTCGACGACTATCCCCAGGCCTTCCTGGCGCTGCAGCAGGGAAAGGTCGTGGCCGTGACGACGGACGAGTCGATCCTCGCCGGCATCCTCGGAAAGGCCCCCAACAAGGACCAGTACGAGATCGTCGACATCCGGATCTCCGATGAGCCCTACGGGCTTGCGATCCGCAAGGACAATCCCAAGTTCCTGAAGTTCATCAATGACACGCTCCTCGAGATGGAGAAGAACGGCGAGGCCAAGAAGATCTGGGAAAAGTGGTTCAACCCGAAATCCGACCAGCCCATGGAGCGCGGCAAGTTCAAGATCACGGCGGACCGGAAGTAGCGTTCGCTCATTGAGGCATACAGGCTTTGCTCAGCACTGCAGCCGTTCGTACCCTCCGGTCAGGCGGGTACGAACGGCTCCTTTTTCGTGCCCCCGATGCTGAAATGCGGGGTTGATCCAATGTTCCGGCGGTAGCGAAGGCATGTTCCAGTACCAGTTCGACTGGTCCGTCGTCCTCACCGGGCAGTACGCCCAGTGGATCGTCGACGGCATCAAGGTCACCATCCAGCTCTCCATAGCGTCGATTGCCCTGTCGTTTCTGATGGGGCTGCTCATCGCCGTCATGCGGATGAGCCAGGCGGCGATCATCCGGGGGTTTGCCCACGGTTACCTCGAATTCATCCGGAACACCCCCCTGCTCGTCCAGTTCTTCTTCTGGTACTTCGGTTCCTACCAGATCCTGCCCACGGCCGTGAACGACTGGCTCAACGCGCGGGATTTCGAGTTCGCCGCCGCCGTCATCGCGCTGACGATCTACACCTCTGCCTTCATCGCTGAGGACATCCGCTCGGGCATCCGCTCCATCCCGAAGGAGCAGATGGAGGCGGCCCGCAGCTCCGGGTTTTCCTATATCCGCTCCATGCAGCACATCATCCTGCCCCAGGCCGTGCGGCTCACCATCCCGCCGCTCATCAGCCAGTTTCTGAATCTGACCAAGAACTCGTCGCTCGCCATGACGATCGGCGTGGCGGAGCTCACGTACCAGGCCAGGCAGGTGGAAAGCTACACGTTCAGGGGGTTCGAGGCCTTCACGGCGGCAACGCTGGTTTATCTGGTCATGTCGCTCGTCATCACGGGCCTCGTGATGCTGTACGACAGGAAAGTTCTATCTCCGACGGGAATGAAATAAATTATGGACGGCTGGTTCGGATTCCAGGTCATCTGGGACAACATGGCTCACTTCCTGGTGGGACGCTACCCGAGCGGCCCCATCGGGGGGCTTGCGCTTACGATCTGGCTTGCCGTGGTCTCCTGCGCCCTCTCGATTGTCATCGGTATTTTCACAGGGCTGTTGTGCGTCTCCCAGAACCGCTTTATCAAGTATCCCGTGTTGACTGTCGTGAACGCGATACGCGGGATCCCGCTGCTCATGGTCATCTTCTGGATGTACTTCCTGCTGCCGGCATTCATGGGGATGGTCGTTGCGGAAAGCTGGACCGTCATCGCGGCGCTCACCATCTTCACCTCCGCCTACATGTCCCAGATCGTTCAGGCAGGCATCGAGGGCATTCCCCGGGGCCAGACCGAGGCGGGGCTCTCGACGGGACTGTCCCGGAACCGGGTGATGGTCTTCATCGTCCTGCCCCAGGCCGTACGGAACATGATCCCCTCCTTCGTGAACCAGCTCGTGTCCCTCATCAAGGACACCTCGCTCGCGTTTATCGTCGGCGTGGCGGAGCTGACCCACGTGGCCACCCAGGTGAACAACCGCACGATGGTCTACCCGGCCCAGATCTTCCTCTTCATCGCCATCATCTACTTCATCCTGTGCTTCATGCTCACGAGCTACTCGCGGCATCTCGAGCAGAAGCTCGCCTACAGAAAAGCCATCTGACGCCGTCTCGAAGATCCCCGGAGCCCTTTCCCGTAGAATCTCTTCCCGTAAACGCCCCGCCAGGCCACAGGCTACAGGCGACAGGCAGAAACGTGCAACGGGATCTTTCTGTAACCTGCAGCCTGTTGCCTGCTTTTTCCCGTTGACGTTTCCGCCCCGCGCCCGTAATATCCCCGCGGCAAATATGCGTACGAAAGGGGAAGGAAAGATGTCCGGGAAAAAGTCTTACGAGATCCCGGCCGAGGCGCGGGCACAGGTCATGGCGGGGCTGGCGCTGGCCTGGGACGGCCAGTGGTTTTTGAAGGTGAACGACAAGTTCGGTTGGGATACGGCAGCCGAGATCAACATCCGGACGCGCCACGCCTTCGCACGGATCGAGATGCGGAGCACCCTGCTGGCCATGGGGAAGAAGAAGGCCGAAGACCTGGGGGACGCCCTGGAGGTCTGGCAGTCCTATTTCCGGATGTTCGGGGCCGACCGCGGTGTATTCGCCGGGGATTACGCCATCGAGGGCGACACGCTCGCGGTGACGGTGCACAAGTGCGCCGCCTGGGAAGGGGCAAAGCGGGCCAGGCTGGAAAAGGACATCCAGGCCTGTCTTACCTGCGAGAGACTCTGGGAGATCTGGTTTTCAGCCTTGCTGCCCGACCATGACATCAACCAGGAGACGATTGCCCGGATGGGCTTCGGCGATCCTGCCTGCCGCTTTCGCGTGACGGCGAAAGCAAAGTGACAAGCGTCTCGGGCAAAGAATTCTTCTTCCTTCCCTATACCCTGGTCCCTGGTCCCTGAACCCTTTACCCTGGACCCTGTCCATTCAGGCCATTTTCAGATGTATCAGCAGGACAACGACCAGGATGATCCGGTAGACACCGAAGGGGATGAAGGTGTGCGTCTGGATGAAACGAAGCAGAAACTTGATGCTCAGCAGGGCGACGATGAAGGCGGTGACAAAACCCGCTATCAGAGAATCGACCTGCGAAAGGGTCATTTCCGGCGCCGATTTCATCAGATCGTAAACCGTTGCGGCCAGCATGGTCGGTACGGCAAGCAGGAAGGAGAACTCCACAATGGTTTTCCTCTTCAGCCCCAGGATCAGCCCGCCGATGATGGTGGAGGCCGAGCGGGAAACCCCCGGAACCATGGCAACAGACTGGAAAAGGCCGATAATGAGGGCGGTCTTGTATGACATCTGGCGGATCTCGCCGGCTGCATCGTCTTTCTCCCGGTGCCAGTACTCGAAGGCGATCAGGAACAGGCCTCCGAGAAACAATGACCAGAGCACGACCGCCGTCGAGCCCAGCAGATAGCTCTTGACCACCCGGTAAAGCGTCAATCCCAGGATGCCCGTCGGGATGAAAGCCACGATCACCCGCTTGATGACCTCGAAGTCCACCAGCAGGAGCCTCCAGTACAGAAAGACGACCGACGAGATGGCCCCCACCTGGATGGCGATCTCGAAGCTCTTGAGAAATTCCGTGTGCTCGAGGCCCATGAGATCGGAGGCCAGGATCATGTGCCCCGTCGAGGAAATGGGCAGAAACTCCGTGACGCCCTCGATGATGCCCAGAATAATTGCAGTCAGTAAATCCATAGGCCCTGTTTCTTTCGGTTCAAACGTTCAGCGTTTCCAAAACCGCCTAGTCCCCCGAAGTCCCGCGCTTCGCCTGCCGCCTCGCCCGGATCAGCTCAACGACACTGGGCACGACGGACAGGACGATGATGGCGAGGATCACCATGGTGAAATTGTTCTTCACGAAGGGAAGGTTCCCGACATAGTAACCACCGAGGATGAAAACGCACATCCAGGTGATCGCCCCGGAGATGTTGAAGGCAAGGAACTTCGGGTACGTCATCTTCGCGATGCCGGCCACGAAGGGTGCGAAGGTCCGGATGATGGGCAGGAACTTTCCGATAAAGATCGTTTTGCCGCCGTATTTCTCGTAGAAGTGGTGGGTCCGGTCCAGGTATTCCTGCTTCACCCATTTGCGCTCCACGATCTTCTGCCCCACAAACCGGCCGATCCAGTAGTTGACGTTGTCGCCAATGATCGCGGCGGAGATAAGCAGAATCAGGGTCGTCTGGAGGTCGAGGGAACCGCGGGCGGCGACGGTACCCGTCACGAAGAGAAGCGAGTCCCCGGGCAGGAAGGGCGTCACGACGAGGCCCGTCTCGCAAAAGATGATCGCAAACAGGATGAGATACACCCAAGTCCCGTACGTCTGGATCAGAACGTCCAGGTGCCGGTCGATGTGCAGAACGAAGTCGATGTAGTTGAGGATGAAATCCATGCTGGTCTGTCTGGTCCCTCTGGTCTTTCTGGTCTTTCGGGTCTTTCGGGTCAGAGATCTGGAAAACAGACAAAATCATATGCAAACAGTCTGCCGGACCGGGGATTTTGAAACCGACCAGACGGACAAGACAGACCAGATAGACCAGATAGACTCTTATTTTATTTTGTCGATATCCGTTTCCTTGCCCACGACGATGAGGACCTCGCTGTCCTTGACGACGAAATCGGCCGACGGGACCATGTTGATCTTCTCCGTCAGCATGTCGCGAACGGCGATGACGTCGATGTGGTACTTGCCGCGAAGCTGGATCTCCGCGAGGGACTTCCCAATGAAGCCGGAAGGAGGCGCGATCTCGCCGATCATGTAACCGTCGGCAAGCGGGATGTAGTCGAGGACGTTGGGCGACACGATGCTCTTGGCGATCTTGTCGGCCATGATCTTTTCAGGGATGATGACCTCGGTCGCGCCGACCTTTTCCAGGATCAGCTTGTGCTCCTCGTTGGGAGCCTTCACGATGATGTTCTTGATCTTCATCTGCTTGAGATGCAGCGTGATCAGGGTGCTCGCGGCAAGGTCCTCCCCGAAAGAAACGACGACGATGTCATCCTCGCGAAGGCCGATCGAGTTCATGAGATCCTGGTCCGTTCCGTCGGCGACGATGGCCTTGGTCGCGCAGTCTCTCACCTTCTGGACGGCCTCTTTCGTCTTGTCGATGGCGATCACCTCGACGTCGCTCGCGCAGAGCTCCTTCACGAGGTTGATCCCGAAGATGCCCAGCCCGACCACGACAACCCGCTTTTTCATGGGAGAGCCTCCTTACCCGACCATGACGGTCTCTTCTGCGTAAACCACTCTTTTCTTTCCCTCGCGGTACGAAAGCGAGAACGCCAGTGTCAGCGGCCCCACCCTGCCCGCAAACATCATGAAAACGATCAGCAGCTTCTGGACGTCGGTGAGCTTCGCCGTGACCCCCATGGAGAGACCCACGGTGCCGAAGGCCGAGACGGTCTCGAAAATGTATTCCACGAACAGCTGCCGCTCCTGGTGCCCCGATTCGACGTGCCCCGCCACCATGACCACAGCGACGATGAAAAAAACGGAGAGCATCGAGGCAAAGGTGATGGACAGGGTCCGGCCGATCAGCTCCTTCGGCACGGTCCGGTTGGAAACGGTCACCTCTTCGCTGCCGCGCCAGCGGTTCCACATCATGAGCAGAAGAAGGGCAAAGCTCGTTGTCTTGATCCCGCCCGCCGTCGAGCCGGGCGAGCCCCCGATGAACATGAGGACGATCAGGAGAAGAATCGTGGCATTGGTCAGCTGGCCGATGTCGACGGTATTAAACCCCGCCGTCCGGGGCGTTATGGATTGGAAGAGCGAGACGAGGACCTGCGTAAGGGGAGAGAGCCCCCGGAGAAGGTATTGCTGCTCAAAGAGCCAGAAGAGAGCCGCCCCGGAGACAATGAGACAGGCAGTGGTGATCAGGACGATCCGGCTGTGCAGCGACAGCCTGGCACTTCTGTCTCTCAGGCGCGAAAAGACCTCATGGTGAACGACGAAGCCGATCCCGCCCAGGATGATGAGGGTCAGGACCGTGAAGTTCAGGAGCAGGTCACCCTGGTAGCGGGTGAAGCTGTCGGGAAAGAGGGAAAACCCGCAGTTGTTGAAGGCCGAGATGGCATGGAAGACGGCGTAATGTGGGCCTTTGACGTCGGAAATTCCTGTGAGAAGCGGATGAAGAGGAGCAGCACGCCCACGGACTCGATGATGAGCGTCGAGAGGATCACCGACTTGAGGATGAAGAAAAAATCCCGCCGGGGCGTGTTCAGGAACGTGCGCTGGACGATCTCGTGTCCCTTGAAGGAAATCCCGCGGCCCATCATCCCGAAGAGGAAGGCCGAGAACGTGATGATGCCAAGCCCCCCGAACTGGAAAAGGCAGATGAGGATCACCTGCCCCGCCGTGCTGAGGTCGGTGCCGACATCCACCGTGGCAAGCCCCGTCACGCAAACGGCCGATGCCGACATGAAGAGGGCATCAACGAAGCGCAACCCCTTTGTCGAGGCAACGGGGAGCCAGAGCAGAATCGCGCCGGTCAGGACAAGGCCGGCGAAGCTGAGGATGAAGATCCTCGCAGGGGTGAGGTGTCTCGAGAGGGACCGAGCCGGGCTGTTGGAAAACTTATTCTGCATAAGGGAGCATAAAAAAACACGCCTTCATCGCGAATCAAGGAAGAAGGCGCTGTCATTTCGGCTGTTTATACGCCAGCCCGGTCGCTCCGTCAACTGAATATTTTCATCCGTCCTCAGCGCAGGGCCGCCTTGAGGGAGGCGGCGTAGGCCTAAGGGGCGCCAAGCAGGCCGGGGCTTCCAGCCTTTTCGCCGATGAGTTTCACGAAGGCGCTCCCCACGACGACGCCGTCGGCTGCGCTGCCGATCTGGCGGGCCTGCTGGGGGAGGAAACGCCAAAGCCGACGACGACGGGAAGCTTCGTCTGAGCACGAATCGTCCCGACGTTTTTACGGGTTTCATCCAACTCGGGGCCCTGCGTGCCCGTCACCCCCGTCGCAATGTAGTAGATGAATCCCGAGGCCGATTTCACGACCTTCCCGACCCGGTCGCCACCCGTCGTGGGCGCCGCGGGTGGAATGAAATCGATGCCCGCCGGGTCCGTCTCCCCGCGCAGCTCCGCCGCCTCCTCGGCGGGGAGGTCCACCACGAGGACACCGTCCACACCGGCATTGGCTGCCCGCCTTGCAAAGGGACCGCTCCCCATGGAAAAGATCGGGTTGTAGTAGCTGAAGAGCGCGAGATGTGCCAGGCGCTTCGCAGCCCGGCGATGAGATCGAGCACACGCGGGAGTGTCGTACCGCTTTTCAGCGCCGCCTGGGAGGCCGCCTGGATGACGGGCCCGTCCGCCGTGGGATCCGAGAAAGGAACCCCCACTTCCAGGATGTCCACGCCGGCCTTCGCAGGGCGGGGATCAGCGCCCGCGTGGTCTCGAGGTCGGGGTCACCCGCCGTGATGTAGGCCACAAGGGCCTTTTCACTTTTTTTCTTAAGCTCGGCAAATTTTTTTTCGATGCGCTTCATGAACCTTATCTCCCTGAAAGGACAAATCCCCCTTTTTTCACCCTCACCCTAACCTTCTCCCCTCAAGGGAGAGGGAAACTAAGGCTATGTTTTTCATAGGGGGATTTTAGATTTTGTTTCCTCGATGATCCCCGCGTCCTTGTCCCGCGACCGGAGAGGCTGATGACGACGATCTCGTCCTCTCCCTATCGTCGGCGCCATCTCATGGCGTTGGCGACGGCGTGCGCGCTTTCCAGGGCGGGGATGATGCCCTCGGTCGGGCAGGGCGTGCGGAAGGCCTCGAGGGTCTCGCGGTCGTCGGTGGAGGTGTAGTTGCGCGTCCCGTCTCTTCCAGTAGCTGTGCTCGGGGCCCACCCGGGGTAGTCGAGCCCTGCCGCCACCGAGTGGACCTCGCGGATCTGGCCCGCGTCGTCCTGCAGGACGTAGCTCATGCTGCCGTGAAGGACGCCGATGCTGGCGGCCGAAGTGGAGGCGAGTGCCGTCTGGTGCCAATCCCGAGGTCCGCCGCCTCGACGCCGATCAGCTTCACGTTTTCGTCGTTGCGGAAGGGGTAGAAGATCCCCGATGGCATTGCTCCCGCCCCCCACGCAGGCGATGATGCAGTCGGGCAGGCGCCCCTCCTGTTTGAGGATCTGCCGCCTCGTTTCGCGGCCGATGACGCTCTGGAAGTCGCGGACGATCATCGGGTAGGGGTGGGGGCCCGCGACGGAGCCGAGGATGTAGTGGGTGTCGCGGACATGGGTCACCCAGTGCCGCATGGCCTCGTTGATGGCGTCTTTCAGGGTGGCCGACCCGGCGGCGGACGGGGACACCTCGGCGCCGAGGATCTTCATGCGGAAGACGTTGGGGGTCTGGCGGCGGATGTCCTCCTCGCCCATGTAGACGACGCACTCGAACCCGAATCGGGCACAGGCGGTGGCGGTGGCCACGCCGTGTTGTCCGGCGCCCGTCTCGGCGATCACGCGGGGCTTGCCCATGCGCCGGGTGAGCAGGGCCTGGCCGAGGGTGTTGTTGATCTTGTGGGCGCCGGTGTGGTTGAGGTCTTCCCGTTTCAGATAGATTTTCGCCCCCGCCGATTTTTTCCGTGAGGTTTCGCGCCAGGTACAGCGGCGTTTCCCTTCCCAGAGTATTGCCGGAGGTAGTCGTGAAACTCGTCACGGAAGGCCTTGTCCTTCCGGCTTGCCCGGTAGGCGGCCTCGAGTTCCGTAAGTGCCGGCATGATCGTCTCGGCCACGTACCGGCCGCCAAAAACCCCGAAATGCCCTTTCCTGTCGGGCAGCGATGGCATCTTCACGTCTTCATCTCCTTCAACTTTTCCATAGGACACCGCATAGGCTCCCTCTCCCTTGAGAGACGTGTAGTAATGTCATTGCGAAGGAGCGAAGCGACTGAAGCAATCTCGGATGTTTCGGAAAAGACTGAGATTGCCACGCTCCCTTCGGTCGCTCGCAATGACAAAAACCAATTATGACACAGCCTCTGAGGGGAGAGGGTCGGGGTGAGGGTGAATGATCCCCTACCTTGATTTCTTGAAAATCCGCTTGTCCATATCACCTGCCGGACCGGCCAAAATGCTGAACGGAAGAAATGACCGACCGTATTTTCTCATGATCTTTCCTCCCGGGCTGCACCTCGACGCCGCTCGAAATGTCCACGGCCAGGGGGTGTACAGCTTCCAGGGCCGCAAGGATGTTCTCCGCGCCGAGCCCGCCGGCGAGGATGAGGGGATGACGGGCGGCCGTTTTGCCCGCAAGGGTCCAGTCGCAGGTCTTCCCCGTGCCGCCGAAGCGGATCGGGTCATGGGCATCGACAAGAAAGGCCCTCACATGGTAATCGGCCATCGCGGCAAACTCTTCTTCGCTCCTGAAGGACAGGGCCTTGATCAGCCTTTCGCGGGGGAAACGACGGCAATACTCCGGCGTCTCCGCGCCGTGGAGCTGAATGAAGTCGAGTCCGCAGAGCTTCCGCGACCTGCAAAACCTCAGCGGCGGCCAGATTCACGAAGACCCCCACCGTGCACAGGGCCGGAGGAAGACGACCCGATGATTTCCCTTGCCCGGCCGGGCGTCACATAGCGTGGGCTCGGGGGGTGGAACACGAACCCCAGCGCATCGGCCCCGGCCGCGGCTGCCGCAAGCGCATCCTCGACATTCGTGATCCCGCAGATCTTGATTTCCGTCATCTTTCGTCTCACCAAAAGGGCATCGGGTAACGGGTCTAGGGTCTCGGGAAGGAAGCAGATTTCATTTAGAAAAAAATTCCTTAGTCCCTTCGCACCCTACACCCTACACCCTACACCCTTCACCCTACACCCTATTCCTTCCCCAGCAGCTCCCTGAGCTTCTTCCCGATATCCTGTTCCCGCATCAGGCTCTCGCCGATCAGAAAGGCGTGGATGCCCCCCCCATCAGCCTCTCGATATGACCGCGGCTGTTGATCCCGCTTTCGCTCACCACCGTGACGGCTTTCGGGATTCGACGGGCAAGCCGGATGCTCACAGCGAGATCCGTCCGGAAAGTTTCAAGATCGCGGTTGTTGATCCCCACAATTCTCGCCCCGGAGGCGACGGCCTTTTCTACATCCTCTTCGTCATGAACCTCCACGAGGGCCGCAAGGCCCAACTCCGAAGCAAGCCCGATGAAATCCCGCAGTTCACCGGCCTCGAGGATCCTCGCGATGAGAAGCAGTGCGTCTGCGCCCAGGGCCCGGGTCTCGTTGATCTGGTAGGGGTCGATGATAAAGTCCTTTCTCGAGCAGCGGGAGATTAACCGTTCTTTCAATCTGAGAGGGATGTAGGCGGACTCTGCCTTCGAAAAACTTCCGTTCCGTGAGGATGGAGACGGCCGAGGCGCCGTTGTCTTCATAGATACCGGCGATGCCGACGGGGTCGAAGTCCTCGCGGATCCTGCCCTTCGACGGCGAGCTGCGTTTGACCTCGGCGATTACGGCACAATCCCGGTTTCGGATCGCCCCTTCGAAATCGCGGGTCGGCAGCCTGTCGGCAAGCATATGACGCAGCTCCCCGAGGGGCAGGATCTCCTTCTGCCGCGCCAATTCTCCCCGTTTGTTCTCGACGATTTCTGAAGAATCATTTTGGTCTATCTGGTCTATTTGGTCTA
>CAWHEJ010000018.1:0-20689 GCA_963828305.1 uncultured delta proteobacterium
TGCTCTCCTCGTGCTTTTTCTTTCTGGTCCTTTGTCTTTTGCCCGATACCCAAGCCCCTAGACCCGATACCCTATACTTTTAGAATGTGCCCCATCTTTTCCTTCTTCGTCCTCAGGTATCTCAGGTTCGTCTCGTTGGGCTTGATCTCGATGGGGATCCGCTCGACGACTTTCATGCCGTACCCCTCGATGCCGACGACCTTCTTGGGGTTGTTCGTGAGCATGCGGATCTTCTTCACGCCGAGGTCCACCAGGATCTGGGCCCCGATGCCGTAGTCCCGCAGGTCCTCTTTGAATCCCAGTTCGATGTTGGCCTCCACGGTGTCGCGGCCGTGCTCCTGGAGCTCGTAGGCCTTGACCTTGTTCACAAGTCCTATTCCCCGGCCCTCCTGGTGCATGTAGACGATAACTCCCTTGCCGGCCTCGTTGATGATCTCCATGGCCGTGTGGAGCTGGTCGCCGCAGTCGCAGCGCATGGACCCGAAGACGTCGCCCGTCATGCACTCGGAGTGCACCCGGACGAACACGGCATCTTCGGGCGAGATCTCGCCCTTCACCAGGGCCACGTGCTTCATCTCGTCCACGTCGTTCTCGTAGACGATGAACTTGAAGTCCCCGCCGAAGGCGGTGGGCAGTGTCGCCGTCGCCGCCCGGCGGACGAAGGATTCCGTCTTCATCCGGAAATTGATGAGATCGGCGATGGTGACGATCTTGAGCCCGTGCTCTTTCGCGAAGATTTCCAGATCGGGCATCCTCGCCATGGTGCCGTCGTCCTTCATGATCTCGCAGATGACGCCGCTGGGCTTGAGCCCCGCAAGCCGCGAGAGATCCACGGAGCCCTCCGTCTGGCCCGTGCGCTGCAGGACACCGCCCTTGCGGGCCAGGATGGGGAATACGTGGCCCGGGCTCACGATGTCATCGGGCTTCACGTTGTCCGCGATGGCCGCGCGGATCGTCGTGGCCCGGTCGTGGGCCGAGATGCCTGTCGTCACGCCGCGCCTGGCCTCGATGGAGACGGTGAAGGCCGTCTTGAAGCGCGACTGGTTGTCGTTGACCATGAGGTGGAGGTTGATCTTCTGCGCCAGCTCCTCGTTGAGAGTGAGGCAGATGAGGCCCCGGCCGTGCTTGGCCATGAAATTGATGGCTTCGGGGGTGACGAACTCCGAGGCCATGCAGAGATCGCCCTCGTTTTCACGGTCCTCGTCGTCGACGAGGATGATCATCTTGCCGTTTTTGATGTCTTCGATTGCTTCCGGAATATTGCTGATTGCCATGTTACTCACCTAAAGAAGGCTAAAGGCTTAAGGCAAAGGGCGAAAGGCAAAGAAATAAATCTTTCTGAGCCATTAGCCATTAGCCTTACGCCATATGCCAATTATTTAAACCCGTGCTCCCGGAGGAAGTCCATGTTGACTGCCTTGCCGGGATTCAGGAGTTTCTCCACGTATTTTCCGAGGATGTCCGTTTCGATATTGACGCAGTCCCCCGCCTTTTTGCCGACGAGTGTCGTCTTGTCGGCCGTGTGGGGAATGATATTAACATAAAACCGGTCGCCTTCGCACGAATTAACCGTAAGGCTGATCCCGTCGACGGCGATGGACCCCTTGGCGACCACATATTTCGAAAGGCCCGCCTCCAGCGTGATCCCGAAGACGATCGATCCCGCGCGCGCCGTCTTCTCGGCAATCCGCCCCACGCAGTCCACATGGCCCAGCACCAGGTGTCCGCCGAGAAAGTCGCTCATCCGGAGGGCCTTTTCCAGGTTGACCGCATCGCCTGCCTTGAGCCTCCCGAGCGACGTCTTCGAGAGCGACTCGGCGGAGACGTCGAAGGTGAAGCTCTTCTTCCCCAGCGACGTCACGGTGAGGCAGGCCCCGCTCACGGCGATGCTGTCGCCGATCCGGACATCGTCGAGCGCGAGCGCCGTCTCCACCTCGAGCAGGGCGTCTTCGCCCTTCCGGGTGAGCTTGCGAACCGTGCCCATGTCCTGGATGATGCCGGTGAACATTCTGGTCTGTCTCGTCTGTCTGGTCTGTCTGGTCCGTTTCGTCCCCTGAACCCTGGACCCTGGGTTCACTTTGACTTCAAAAGGTCCTTCAACTCGTCCAGGAACTCGTTGGCGTCGCGGAACTGCCGGTACACCGAGGCAAACCGCACATAGGCCACCTTGTCGAGGTCGTGGAGCTCCTGCATGACCCGCTCGCCGACAAAGGTCGAGGGGATTTCCTTCAGCTGCGATTCCTGGCAGGCCCTCTCGATGCGGTCCACGATGGCCTCGATCTCGTCGATGCTGATGGGCCGCTTCTCGCAGGCCTTCTTGACCCCCGTGAGGATCTTGGAGCGGTCGAAGGCCTCGCGCCGGCCGTCCTTCTTGACGACCATGGGAAGCACCTCTTCGACGAACTCGTAGGTCGTGAAGCGCTTGCCGCAGGAGGCACACTCGCGCCGCCTCCGGATGGCGTTTCCTTCCTTGCTGATCCGGGAGTCGATCACCCGGTTTTCCGGGTCTGCGCAAAAGGGGCACTTCATAGCTTCCTCACGCGGATGCTCGACTCTTCGAGCATGCGGGCGGCCAGCTCGTCGCTGTAGCCGTCCCGGTAGACGATTTCCGTGATCCCCGCGTTGATGAGCATCTTGAGACAGATGCTGCAGGGGTGGTTCGTGCAGTAAAGCGTAGCCCCCTGGATGCTCACCCCGTGGACGGCGGCCTGGATGATCGCGTTCTGCTCGGCGTGAAGCCCCCGGCAAAGCTCGTGGCGCTCGCCCGAGGAGACCTTCATCTCCTCCCGGAGGCAGCCCACCTCCAGGCAGTGCCTGAGCCCGCTGGGCGCTCCGTTGTAGCCCGTGGTGAGAAGGCGCTTTTCCTTCACGAGGACGGCCCCCACGCCGCGCCGCAGGCACGTGGAGCGGCGCGCAACGAGACTCACGATGTCCATGAAGTACTCGTCCCAGCTGGGACGGGTGATGCCCTGCGCCTTCGTCTTTATGTTTGTCTTTTCACTGGTCACTGGTCACCGGTCACTGGCCACTGTTTTTTCAGCCCCTCGCGATGCGCTCCGCATACAGCGGGAAGCGCTCGCAGAGCGCGCTCACCTCTTTGCGGACCTTGCCGATCGTGCTCTCGTTCTTGAGGTCCTTGAGGACCGTCGAGATGAACCGGCCCACGAGCTTCATCTCCGCCTCCTTCATCCCGCGGGACGTGATGGCCGGGGTGCCGACGCGGATGCCGCTCGTCACCATGGGCCCCCGCGTGTCGAAGGGGATCATGTTCTTGTTGGCCGTGATCCCCGCCCGGTCCAGTGCGTCTGCGCCCTCGGCGCCGGTCACCCCGATGGAGGTCACGTCGATGAGCATGAGGTGGTTGTCGGTGCCGCCCGAGACGAGCCGGAATCCCTCGGCCGTGAGCGTTTCCGCCAGGGTGCGGGCGTTTTTCCGGATCTGGACCTGGTACTGCTTGAACTCCTCCGTCAGGGCCTCCTTGAGGGCCACGGCCTTTGCGGCGATGACGTGCATGAGCGGGCCGCCCTGCATTCCCGGGAAGACGCGGCTGTCGAGCGCCTTGGCAAAGTCGCTCTTGCACAGGTTCAGTCCGCCGCGGGGCCCCCGCAGGGTCTTGTGGGTCGTCGTGGTCACGAACTCGCAGAGGGGAACGGGGTTCGGGTGGATTCCCGCCGCCACGAGCCCCGCCACGTGGGCGATGTCGGCAAGCACCACGGCCCCCACCTGATCGGCGATCTGCCGGAAGGGCTCGAAGGGGATCTCCCGGGGGTAGGCGCTCGCCCCGACGACGATGATCTTGGGCTTGTGCTTCCTGGCCTGCTCCTCCACTTCGTTGAAATCGATGCGCTCGGTTTTCTGATCGACGCCGTAGTGGACGACCTTGTAGAAGCGCCCCGAGAAGTTGGCGGGGCTTCCGTGGGAGAGATGCCCGCCGTGAGCGAGATTCATGCCCAGGATCGTGTCCCCCGGCTGCAGGACGGCAAAGTAGACGGCCATGTTGGCCTGGGTGCCCGAGTGAGCCTGGACGTTTGCGTGGTCGGCCCCGAAGAGCTGTTTGGCCCGCTCGATGGCGAGCGCCTCGACGACGTCGACGAACTCGCAACCGTGATAGTATCGCTTGCCCGGGTACCCTTCGGCGTACTTGTTCGTCATGATGCATCCCTGGGCCTCGAGGACCGCCTCGTCGACGAAGTTCTCCGACGGGATCAACTCCAGTTTTCCTGCCTGTCGTTTCGTTTCCTCCAGGATGGCGGCCGCCACCTCGGGATCGATTTGCTTCAACATGGACATCGTCTTCTTTCCCTCCTGCGTTACTTGCAGAGTTTTTGCTCCAGCTCCCGGATCTTGTCGAGGCGCTTCTGGTGGCGCCCTCCCTCGAAGGGGGTCTCCAGCCACGTCTTGATGATCCGCTCGGCCGCGGCGGCCCCCGTTTTTCGCCCGGCCAGCACGAGAATGTTCGAATCGTTGTGCTGCCGGGAAAGCCTTGCCGTCTCCTCGTCGAGACACAGGGCCGCCCGGACGCCGGGGAACTTGTTGGCCACAATCGCCATCCCCACGCCGGAGCCGCAGACGAGGATCCCCTTTTCGAACTCGCCCGAAGAGACGCGCCCGGCCGCCAGGACCCCGTAATCGGGGTAGTCCACGGACTCGTCGCGATGGGTCCCCGCATCAAAGGTGCGGAAACCGGCCGACGAAAGAAATCCTTTGACGGACTCCTTGAGGGCAAACCCGGCGTGGTCCGAGCCGATGATAATCCTCACGGCGCTCCCTCAATCCCTGAATTTCCTGAAGGCCAGCACGGCGTTCACGCCGCCGAACCCGAATGTGTTCGACAGGGCGGCCTCGATGTTCATTTCCTTCGCCCGGTGAGGCACGTAGTCCAGGTCGCACCCCTCGTCGGGGTTGTCCAGGTTGATCGTGGGCGGCACGACCCCTTCACAGATCGCCTTCACGGCCACGATGGCCTCGAGCCCGCCCGCACCGCCCAGCATGTGCCCTGTCATGGACTTCGTGGAGGAGACGGCGAGCTTGCGGCTGTGTTCCTTGAAAACCCGCTTGATGGCCTGGGTCTCGTAGACGTCGTTGAGCGGCGTTGCCGTGCCGTGGGCGTTGACGTAGCCGATCGCGGAGGGCTCCATCCCGCAGCTTCTCAGGGCGACCTCCATGCTCCGGGCGGCCCCCTCGTGCCCGGGGGGCGGCGCTGCCATGTGATAGGCATCGGCCGTGCAGCCGAACCCGCAGATCTCTGCATAGATCCGGGCGCCGCGTGCGCGGGCGTGGGTCAGCTCCTCCAGGATGAGGATGCCCCCGCCCTCGCCCATGACGAAGCCGTCGCGGTCCCGGTCGAAGGGCCGGCTGGCCTTTTCCGGTTCATCGTTCCGGGTCGAGAGCGCCCGCATGACATTGAAGCCGGCCATCGAGAAGGGGGTGATGGCCGCCTCTACGCCGCCTGCGAACATGGCGTCGGCATAGCCGTCCTTGATCAGGCGGAATGCCATGCCGATGGCGCTCGTGCCGGCGGCGCAGGCCGTGACGGGGCAGCTGATGGGACCTTTGGCCCCGTATCGGATGGAGATATGTCCCGCGGCGAGGTTGGGCAGGACGGCCGGGATGGTGAAAGGGGAAAGCCTCCTGGGGCCGCTCTGCTCGAGGACGGTGTGCTCCCTCTCGATGGTCCTGAGCCCGCCGATGCCCGTGCCGACGATCGTGCCCACGCGTTCGGCGTTGCCCTCGTCGATCACGAGCCCCGAGTCCTTCACGGCCATCTCCGCGCAGGCCAGGGCGTAGACGATGAACTCGTCGAGCCTTCGCAATTCCTTCTTGTCCACGTAGAGAAGCGGGTTGAAGTTTTTCAGCTCCCCGGCGATCTTCGTGGAGTGGCGGACAGGGTCGAACTTCGTGATGGGCCCGACTCCCGACTTGCCGGCGCAGAGGGCCGCCCATGTCTCGTCGACACTGTTGCCGACGGGATTCACGGTCCCCATGCCGGTAATGACCACGCGCCTCTCCAAAGGCTACCCCGCTGGGACGGCCTAGCTGGCCAGGCCCTTTTTCTTCTTGATGAAGTTGATGGCGTCCTGGATGGTCCGGATTTTCTGCAATTCCTCATCGGCGATCTCGACACCGAAATTCTCCTCCATCGCCATGATCAGCTCGACGAGGTCGAGCGAATCCGCGCCAAGGTCCTCTATGAAAGATGCTTCGGGCACGCACTCTTCCCGGGTCACATCCAGCTGTTCCACGATAATCTCGATTACCTTTTCCTCGATGGACATTCAATGCCTCCTTGAGATGTCAGATCCGAATCCACGTGATAGTCCTGTTTCGAGAAGTGACGCTCCGCAGCCCCTTACATGTGCAGGCCGCCGTTCACCCCGATCACCTGTCCCGTGATGTATCCGGCCTCATCGGAGGCCAGGAACAGCACGACACCGGCTACATCGTCCGGTGTGCCCAGCCGGGAGAGGGGGATCCCCTCGAGAACCTTCTCCCGCTGCTCCTCCGTCATGGCGGAGGTCATATCCGTTGCAATCAGGCCGGGGGCCACGGCGTTCACGCAGATATTGCGCGGCCCGAGTTCCCTGGCCAGCGATTTCGTCAGTCCGATGATCCCCGCCTTCGATGCGCTGTAGTTGGCCTGGCCGGCATTGCCCGACAGGGCGACGATCGACGAGACGCTGATGATGCGGCCCGAGCGCTGCTTCATCATCGTGTAGGCCACGGCGCGGCAGCAGTTGAAGGCCCCTTTCAGGTTCGTGTCGATGACGCGGTCCCAGTCCTGTTCCTTCATGCGGACGAGCAGGCCGTCGCGGGATTCGCCGGCGTTGTTGACCAGGATATCGATCCGACCCTTTTCCTTGATCAGGCCGGCGATCTCCTCGGTTGCCGCCTTCATGTCCGCCACGTCGAAGCGGACGACCCTTCCTTCGCCCCCTGCCTCGCCGATGAGGCGAAGCGTCTCCCCGGCGGCCTCCTCGTTGCGGGCGAAATTCACAAAGACGTAAGCCCCTTCACCGGCCAGCCGCACGCTCACGGCACGGCCGATTCCCCTGGAGCCCCCTGTCACGAGTGCGACTTTGCCCTTGAGGTTCATCGTTTCAGCTCTTTCCCGAGAGGACCTCCACGGTCCTCTGCAGGGACTCGAGGTTTTCCACGTTCAAGACCCGCAGGCCCTTGTTGATCCGCAGGGCAAGCACCGAAAGGACCCGCTTGGGGCCCACCTCGATCACCGTGTCGACCCCCATGGCGGTCATCTTCTCGATCGTCTCGAGCCAGCGGACAGGCTGGGTGATCTGCCTGACGAGCAGCGCCCTCGTCGTCGCGGCCGAGTGGAGGGTGCCCGGGTCGCAGTTCGGAATCACGGGGACGGTGCAGTCCCGGACAATCAGGGTATCAAACTCGCCGTCAAGTCGCCGGGCCGCCCCTTCCAGCAGCGCACAGTGAAAGGGCGCGCTCAGCGGAAGTTTCACCGCCCGCTTCGCACCTTTTTCCAGGGCCTTTGCCATGACCTTTTCGACCGGCGCAGTCAGGCCCGAAACGACGGTCTGGTCCTGGGCGTTGTAGCACGACGGGCTTACGAGCCCCGATTCGGCAGTCACCTCCCGGCAGATCGCTTCGACGGTGTCCCGGCCCAACCCCTGGATGGCCGCGTTGGCGCCCAGGCCGGGGGGCACGGCCTCCTGCTGGAAGGCGGCCCTTGCCTGGACGATCTGCAGGGCGTCGGAAAAGCTCAGGGCGCCGGCTGCGCAGAGCGCGCCGTATTCACCGAGGCTGTGGCCCGCCATGGCTGACGGACGCACGGAAAGTTGCTGCTCGAGAACTCTCCAGGCGGCGATTTCCAGGGTGAGGGTTGCCGCCTGGGTGTTTGTCGTCAAGTCCAACGCCTCCCGGGGCCCCTCGAAGCAAAGGCGGGAGATGTCCGAGCCGAGCACCGTCTGTGCCTCTTCGAAGCACGCCCGGGCGGGTTCGAACTGCTGGAAGAGCTCCCGGCCCATGCCCACGTACTGTGAGCCCTGCCCGGGAAAGACAATACCCAGCCTGACCATAAATCACCCCGGGGCGGACGTTATTCGCCCTTGTCGACGTTTACCACTTCCTTGCCCTTGTAGGTGCCGCAGGTCAGGCAGGCGCGGTGAGGCAGCTTCGGCTCGTTGCACTGGGGGCATACTGCGCCGGCCGGTGCCTTGATAAAGTCGTGGGCCCTTCTGCTGTTCCGTCTCGATCTCGAGTGTCTCTTTACTGGGTTCGGCATAGTTTGGGGTTCTCCCTCAGGTTTGTTTTTTTATCTGTAATTTTTTCAGGGCCTCCAGGCGGCTGTCGACGTCGCCGGGCCTGCATTCGCAGGGCGCCGCGTTGAGGTCCGCCCCGCATTGTGCGCACAGTCCCCGGCAGGCCTCCGCGCACAGCGGCTTCATGGGGAGCTGGAGCATGATCTGCTCGTAGACCAGGGCGTCGAGGTCGATCAGGTCGTCCTGGTAATATCCGAACGAGATGTCCTCGTCGGCAGGATCCGCCTTTTGAGCCTCCTCGTCGTGAGCGGGGACCAACGTGTGGCGGAATACGCTCTGCACGGGGAGCGTGAAAGACTCGAGGCATCGCCCGCAGTCGAGATCCAGGGCCGTCTCCACGCTGATGTCCAGCGTCACCGTCTCGAGGATCTTGTGGATCGTCAAGGCGACGCTTGCCGGTTGGATGCGGAAATCGACCCCGCCGCCCTTCGGCAGATATTCCCGGTACCAGTCCCCGTCGAGCGTGTGCTGAAGCTGTTGCCCCTCTTCGGGAATGAGTGATACTTGAATCTTCAAAGAGAGTTCCTTGCGAATGAATTCACCGCTTCCCGAAAGAAGCTTTCGCGAAAGAGTACTTGTTAATTACAAAACCCACAGTTTGTCAAGGATTTTTTGCTGCGCTGCCGCATGGTTAACCCCGCCATATCTCGACTGAAACGGGCCTTTTGTGCATTGACAGGGGGGCTGCGGCGAGTCCCAAGCCGTCTTGACGGGGCAGCGGTGGGGGAGCTGTGAGAAAACGGCTGAATTCATTCGTCGTTATGGTAATCACGGGCACGCCCGGAATCAAGACCCGCAGCGCCGCGATGCCGGCCTCGCCGGGACAACGTGAAAAACACCGTTCAGTCCCTGCAGGTCCTCGCGGGAAAAATGTCGAGCACGGGCATCAACGAAGCGATGTCCGGAATATTTCGCCTTGACATTTCCTCCCGATTCGTTTAATTTTCCATGCTTCCAGATCGGGAAGATCCTGGGGGATCGTCTAGTGGTAGGACTCAAGACTCTGGATCTTGCTACCAAGGTTCGAATCCTTGTCCCCCAGCCAAGGTCCCATCGTCTAGCGGTTAGGACGCTGGCCTCTCACGCCGGAAACCAGGGTTCGATTCCCTGTGGGACCACCAAAATGAATGAAAAAAAGGAGTTGACCTGAAGGTTGAACTCCTTTTTTATTTGTCAGCCGCATTTGATGAAGGGACCAGGGACGAGGGGGTAGGGACGAGCGTAATCCTCCCGGGTATTCTTTCAACCTTTACCCTGTAACCTGCCACCTGTTAGCTGCATTCGGCCTCTCACGCCGGAAACCAGGGTTCGATTCCCTGTGGGACCACCAGAAATCACGAAAGGTGTCTGCCATTGCGGTAAGGCTCCTTTTTTTTGCGAGCGTATCGCGTGTATCGTGTGATGGAAGGCTCTCAACGCCTCTCATCAATCGTTTCCTCGATCCTCGGTCCTCGATCCTCGAACCTTTTTTACGGCCTGCCGGCCCCTGTCGGGAATTAGGAAGTGGAAGAAAAAAAGAGCCCCATGCCTCGTGCCATCGTGGCGCTGATCCTCATGTCCCTCATCTGGGGCTACAACTGGGTCCTCGTCAAGGAGGCGATGCGGCATGCCTCTCCCTTTGACTTCTCGGCCATCCGCACGATCGGCGGCGGCATGATCCTTCTGGGGGTCCTGGCATGGCAGGGCCGCCCCCTTCGGCCTCGAAACGTCCCCATGACCCTTCTCGTGGGAATCCTCTGCACGACTCTCTCCGTGGGCTTTGCCACGTGGGCCCTCGTCGAGGGGGGGGCGGGGAAAATGGCCATCCTGGTGTATGCGATGCCGTTCTGGCTCATCCTCATGGCCTGGCCGCTTCTGGATGAGCGTCCGCGGGGCCTGCAGTGGCTGGCCGTAGCCCTGGCCCTGGCGGGACTCGTCCTGCTGCTCGAGCCCTGGAGCTACCGGGGGGATCTGTTCCCGAGCGTGCTGGCCGTGCTGAGCGGACTTTCCTGGGCGGCAAGCGCCGTTGTCACGAAACGAATGGACCGCAGCGGAGAAGTGGACGTCGTTTCCCTCTCTGCGTGGCAGGTCCTGTTGGGGGGTCTCTTCCTCGTGGCCATCGCCCTTGTCGTTCCCTCGGAGCCGATCCGGTGGACCCCCTGGATGACGGGGGTCATGACGTACAACGTCGTGCTGACGAGTGCCGTGGCCATCCTGATGTGGTTCTATGTCCTCAAGGTCCTCCCCGCGGGGATCGCCGGGCTTGGCTCCCTGGCCACACCGGTCCTCGGGCTTTTCTTTGCCTACGCCGTGCTGGACGAGAGGCTGTCCTTCTGGGAAGGATGGGGGGGCGTCCTGATCCTGGCAGCCCTGGCGATCCTCACGGTCCAGGGACTCAAGAACAACAAGTGATGCTGTGCGAAAGGGCCGGTGCATGAACATGAACATTCGAATGGCTTTCCCTGTCCCCCTGCAATCCGGCCGTCTCACCGTGTGCCGCCTCGTGGCGCTCCTGCTCGCTGCCGTCCTGGTGCTATCCTGTACGTCCCCTCAGTCGGCCGACGGGCCGATTTACCGCAGCGAACGCGGGTTCGCCATCGCGCTGTCCCCCCAGTGGCTCGTTGTCCATCGGCTTGACATCGGATCGGCGGGAAGGAAAACCCGATCGGGACGGAGAGCCTGCGCATCCGGAACCTTTTCACGGCGGACATTCTCAACGGGTTGAAGGAAAAGGCCCTCACAAACGGGGTGGAGCTTTTCGTCAACCTCGAGACATCCGACGAGGCGCTCATCGAGAGCATCAATGTCCAGGCGGCCCGGGGAAGCATCGTCATCGAAGAGAGCGACATTGGCCCCGCCTGTGCTGAAACGGAAAGACGGCTGACTGCCCTCTACGGTCAACCGGTGAAGATGAGCGCCTGCAAGGTTCTCAAGATACGACGCCTGCCGGCCATCTACCTGGAATACGGGGTGGAGAAACCCGCCCTGGCGCATGCCCAGTACCTGATCCAGCTCAAGCCGGAGTCCTACATCGTCATGACCCTTACATGCAGGCCGGCGAACCTGCCCAGGCTCCGCCAGGAACTTGACGCCATCGTTGCATCCTTCCGCCCGACATGAAAAGAGGGGTAGGGGGTCGAGGGTAGAGGGTAAAGGGGGGCAGGGGTGCCGACGCTTTCAGCGGGAAGGAACGTCTCTCGGCCGATGATCACCGGGGTGATCGGCAGGGCGGCATAGGTCCTGGAGTCGGTCTATCGTTCCTTCATGCAAGGCATCCGGGGATACGTGAATGAAGAGGATGTATGATCCGACCTTCCTCTCTTCTTGACTTCTTCACTTCTTTTCTTGCGAGGCTTGCGGGCGCGGGAGCATCAGGGTCAGCAGGACGGCCGGCACGGTGAGGAATGCAAGCACCGTGAGCGCCGCCGGGAGCCCGAAGCCGTCCGCCACATGACCCAGAAGGGGGGCCACGATCCCGCCTATGGAAATGGCCACCCCCAGCGTGATCCCCGAGGCGAGACCCACCTGGTTCGGCAGGAACCTCTGTCCCATCACGACAAGGGGGCTGTAGGTCGACAGCAGCACGATGCCGATCGGCACCAGCAGCGCCGTGGCGACCATGACATCCTTCACCTGGACAAAGAGGATGAGCAGGGGGATCAGCGCCAGGTAGCCGACGAGGACGGCCCTGCGATGGCCGTACCTGTCTGCCAGACGCCCTCCCCACAGCGTCCCCGCGACACCCGCCCCGAACATGATGGAAAGGGCCGTTGCGGCCACCGTGGCGGACTGCTGGTAGATGTTGATCCAGTACAGCGGAATGAAGGTGTTCAACCCGTAGAAGATGATGGAGCGGATGATGACGACCCCCGTGACGATGGCGAAGGGTCCCCATAAATCTTTCGCTTTTTCTCCCGCCTGGGCGCCGGCAGCGGCTTTCGCGGCCCCGGGCCCGCCGCCCGTTCCCGTCAGTTGAAAGGCCAGGAACGCCGCCATGAGGACAAAGGGGATTGCCAGAAATGCCGTACCTCTCAGGCCCCAGGCCGAGACGGCGACGGTTGCCATGATCGGGCCCAGGGCGATGCCCGTCTGCCCCCCCACGGCAAAGATGCTCATCGCCGTTGCCTTCTTCTCGCCTGCGTGGTTGTGCACGAGGCGCGCCCCCTCGGGGTGAAACGCCGCAATCCCGATCCCGCTCAGGACGATCATCGAGACGGCGAACCAGTAATCGGGCAACAGGGTGCAGAAGGCAATGCCGCAGCCCGCCATGGCGACGCCTGCCGGGATCAGCCAGGGCTTTGACAGACGGTCCGCGTAGAAGCCGAACAGGGGTTGGATGACGGTGGAGGCGATACTCAGGGCGGCAACCAGGCCCGCGGCCGACGCGTAGCTCAGATGATACTCGGAGATGAAAAAGGGCAGAAGGGCCGGCACGGCCCCCTGGTTGAGATCCGTGAGCAGGTGCCCCAGGGCGGCCAGCCAGATAAATCGGTTTTTCATCGCGGTCACTCTCACTCCTTGCGGTCTTGACTCTAGCGGTCATGCCGGCTATCCTGCTTGCGCCATGCAGATAAGAAATGTCTCGAAACGGACAAACCCGTCTTCGCCGGAGCGCCAGAGGCATCTCATGAGCGCTCCCCAGGCGGTCATCGCCCTTGCCCTGGACCATCCGGACGGTCACGTGATCCCCTTTCACTGGCACTCCAGGGCCCAGCTCCTCTATGCCTCGGCCGGCGTCATGACGGTGACGACAGGCAGCGGCGTCTGGGTTCTTCCCCCGCTTCGGGCCATGTGGGTCCCGGCGCTCACGGAACACCAGATCCGCGCATCGGGGCATCTTTCGATGCGGACGCTGTACATCAAACCCGATGCCGTCCGGGATTTCCCGCCGTCCTGCCGGATTGTCTCCGTCTCTCCCCTGCTTCGAGAACTCATCGTGTACAGCACGACCCTGCCGCGCTTCTACGAGCCGGGCAGCCATGCCGAGCACGTCATGAGTCTCATCCTGGATCTCATCCGGTTCAGCGGTCCTGTGCCCCTCGATCTCCCGATTCCCAGGGACCCTCGGCTGAGAAAGATCTTCGATCAGCTGAGCGGCCACCCTGCCGACGGCAGGACGATCGAAGAGTGGGGAGCCCGGGTGGGGGCAACGGGACGGACGCTCTCGCGGCTCTTCCGGGCGGAGACGGGGATGACCTTCCGCCAGTGGCGCCAGCAGCTGCGCCTGCTCGAGGCCCTCAGGCTTCTGGGCCGGGGTGAGCCCGTCACCAACATCGCGCTGGATGTGGGCTATGGAAGCCTGAGCGCCTTCGTGTCCGTTTTCCGAAAGGCGCTGGGAGTGACGCCAGGGCGGTATTTCAGAAGCGACACTGTAGCCCCCCCGGCCGATTGACGAGCCTCCCCAACGTCCCTGACCGCTCTGCCCCCTGTCGCTATTCCCCGCTTTCGGGCCGTCTGTTTGGAGGGGGGATCCGGCGGGCCCGCCTGGGGCATAAATTTCCTGAATATCCGGCAGGTTAGAGTCGGTAAAAGCCGCTTTTTTTCCTTGACAAGAAAGCAGGGATCGCTATGATGCAACGAGTTTTTGTTTCCCCACCCTGCGCAGCTGAGTTGATCTAAAAAAACACCCGCTGCGGGCGAGGGGAGAGGCCTGTTTTTCCGTGCCTGTTGACCCATGACGAGACAGAGTATCTATGGCAATTCTTGCAATATCACTTGATTTCAGAAGCGGCGGGCAGGAAGTGGCAACCCAGGTCGGCGAGGCGCTGGGCTACAAATGCTCCGGGAAGGACCAGAGCATTGCCTACATGAAGGCCGCCGGCGGGCGCTGGGAGCGCCTCTTTCGCGAGCTCGACCAGGAGAGGCCCTCGCTCTGGGACCGTTATGACTGGGAATACCGAGGCTTTGTGGCCCTGCTCGAGGCGTACATCTACGAGCATGCCCTGAGGGACAAGGCCATCGTCATCGGCCAGGGAGGGAGCTTTGTCCTCACGGATCTTCCCTTTGTCCTGAAGGTCCGGCTCACGGCGCCTTTCGAGGTCCGCGTCCGGCGCCTGATGGAAAAAAGCGAGATCGGCGAGAAGGCGGCCGAGGAGATCGTCAGGCGGACCGACAAAGCCAGAGTCGGTTACATCAAGGCCATCTTCGGGAAAGACTGGTTTGACCTCAAGAATTACGACATGGTCTTCAACGCGGCGACCCAGTCCTACGAGCAGATTTCGAAGATCATTGTCGATGCCCTCCGGGCGAAGGACCAGATGATCACTCCCGACACGTGGGACCTTCTCGTGGGCAGGGCCGTTGCCGCCCGCATCCGGGCCCGCATCCTCACGAACCCCAAAATTCATGCACCGACGCTGAAGGTGTCCTACGACGGCAGCAAGGTCGTGCTCGAGGGAGTCGTCCACAACCAGAAGGAGCAGCAGATGATAGAGGACATCGTCCTGAACTCCCTGGAGGGAAGGGCCCTTCGAAACGAGCTCCACCGGCGCATGCTGTAAAGCGCGCCGCACCCAACCCATTCAACCAGCTCATCCATGGACCTGAAGGAAAATCTCAAACGGGCCGCCCTTGCCCTTCGCGAATCCGATGCGCTTCTCGTCACGGCAGGCGCCGGCATGGGCGTCGACTCGGGCCTGCCCGACTTCCGGGGCAACGAGGGATTCTGGAAGGCCTACCCGCCCCTGGCCAAACTGGGGGTCTCCTTCGTGGAAATGGCCAACCCCTTCTGGTTCGACAGGGACCCGTCCCTGGCGTGGGGGTTCTACGGCCACCGCCTGAACCTCTATCGACGCACGGTCCCGCACGGAGGGTTCAAGCGGCTCCTCGAGATCGGCAAAAAGAAAAAAGAGGGGTATTTCGTCTTCACCTCGAACGTCGACGGCCAGTTCCAGATTGCCGGCTTCGACGTCGACCGGATCGAGGAATGCCACGGCTCCCTGCACCATCTCCAGTGCTTGCGGCCCTGCTCGCAGGATATCTGGGAGGCCCGGGAGGTAACCCCCGATGTCGACGAGACGCAGTTCCGGGCCCGGGACCCCCTGCCGCGCTGCCCGAAATGCGGGGCCCTTGCCCGGCCCAATGTTCTCATGTTCAACGACTGGGACTGGATCCCTCACCGCACCCGGATCCAGGGCGAGCGCCTCCACCGATGGATCGAGGGGCTCTCCCGCAGCGGCGCCGCTCTCGCCGTGGTGGAACTGGGCGCCGGCAAGGCCGTGGCAACGGTCCGGATGACCTCCGAGGCCGCCGTCCGGGGAGGGAAGGCGACCCTGATCCGGATCAATCCCCGCGATACCGACGTCCCCGCAGGCCACATCGCCATCCCGTTCGGGGCCGAAGAGGGGATTCTCAGGATCCTCGAAACCGCCGGGGTCTGACCCTCCCGATCGCCCCGCCATCTTTACACTTGAACTCGCCGACGGACGGATGTATTTATTGACAAGGAGACTGATCAGAATCTATCCGCGAAAGGAGGTGAGAGATATGGCGATTCGCGTCATGTTAAAAAGATGGGTGACGGCCGAAAAGGAGAAGGAACTCGTTTCCCTGATCACGGAATTGAGAAGCATGGTATCGAAGCAGCCCGGGTATATCTCCGGAGAGACCATGCGCAACGTCAGCAACCCCGAAGAGTACCTCGTCATCAGCACCTGGGATAACCTGGAGGACTGGGAAAAGTGGGTTTCCAGCCCCCCCCGGAAGGCGTTGCAGGACAAGATCGACAAACTCCTGGGGAAGAAGACCACCTACGACATCTACCACTATCCCGAGAAGCGTTACCACAAAGCCGAACCCAGCGATTACCTGGAACGGACACCGTCCAAGCCCAAGAAATAAGGCGTATCCCCCTCACTTCCATTTACAGCGCAGAACCGTCTTCTCATTCTGCAGCGACATCTCCTCTTCCGGTTCCATCTCTTCCGATCCATTGGCGGCAAATTCGAACCGGTCCCGGCAGCGGGGCCGGTGTCAGCGGGTACCATGCAGCCGGATCATGAAATGACGTTTTTCAACAGCCTGCCGGTGAAAGGAGGAGTGCCCCATGATTAAAGTCATGATCAAGAGAAAAGCGCCGAAGGAAAATGAAAAGGAGCTCCTGTCCCTGATTACCCTCTTGCGCAGCGAAGCATCGAAGCAACTGGGTTACATATCGGGCGAGACGCTCCATGGCACCGATAAGCCCGAGGATTACCTGGTCATCAGCATCTGGGAAACGGATTATTTCTGGAAAAAGTGGATCGCCACCGATGAGCGCAAGGAGATCCAGGGCAAGATCGACATGCTCCTTGGCGGCCCCACGGAGTACGAAATCTATCAGTATCCCAGAAAGACAATGACCCCGTGAGATTTCAGCCCGCCCGACCGGAAAGGCCCCGCATGGGATCGGGGCTTTTTCTTGGGGGCTGCATTTTCGTTGACACCCGTCCGGGTGTTCATCTATATTTCTGCCCGGGGTTTGCGGGAATCATCCGTCCGTGCGCGGTTTTTCCCTGCCCCTGTCCTTGTGAAAAAACCCACGGCATGCAGGAGGTCCATTATGGCAAAGGTCGGTGTCGTTCTGTCGGGCTGCGGTGTATATGATGGGGCCGAGATCCACGAGGCCACCCTGACCCTGTACTTTCTGGACAAGGCGGGTGCGGAGATCCTCTGCATGGCGCCGGACGTCGACCAGATGCACGTGATCGACCACACAAAAGGGGAGCCCAGCACGGAGTCGAGAAACGTTCTCTGCGAGTCCTCCCGCATCGCCCGCGGCGAGATCAGGAACATGAAGGACGTGAAGGCCGCCGATCTGGACGCCCTGCTTTTCCCGGGCGGATTCGGTGCGGCCAAGAACCTCTGCGACTTCGCCGTGAAGGGCCCCGACTGTGTCGTAAACCCCGAAGTGGCAAGGCTCATCAAAGAAGTCCATGCCGCAAAGAAACCCATCGGCTTCATGTGCATCGCCCCCGTGATTGCCGCCAGGGTCCTCGGTGCGGCTAACCCGAAACTCACGATCGGAAACGACCCCGGTGCGGCAGGCGCCATCGAGGCCATGGGCGGCAAGCACATCCAGGCCCCCGTCGAGGGGATCGTCATCGACGAGGCCAACCGGATCGTGACGACACCGGCCTACATGCTGGGCCCGACGATCTCGAAGGTGGCCCAGGGTATCGAGAAGCTCGTGGCCGAGATCCTGAAGATGGCAAAAAAATAATGGGTCTTTTCACTGGCCACTGGTCACGGATCACGGGTCACTAACGGCGCAATCGTTGATCGTTTTACCGGTCGGATAAGGAGTGCTGATGAGAGAAGTACAAGCTTCAGAAATTACTCGCGCCGTTAAGGACCTTTTCATCGACGCCAACTGCAACCTGGGTGAGGATGTCCTGGCCGCCTTCGACCGGGCCATCGAGAAGGACGAATCCCCCGTGGCCAAGGAGGTGATCCGCGAGCTCAAGGAAAACGCCCGGATCGCCCGGGACGAGAAATCCCCCATCTGCCAGGACACGGGCCTTGCCGTCCTCTTTGTCGAGATCGGGCAGGATGTCCACGTTGTCGGCGGCGATCTCAAGAAGGCCATCAACGAGGGAGTTAAAAAAGGATACGGAGAAGGCTATCTCCGGAAGTCGGCCTGCCACCCCTTCACGCGGGCCAACACGAAGGACAACACCCCCGCCGTCATCCACTTCGACATCGTTCCCGGCGACAGGATCCGGATCGTCGCCGTCCCGAAGGGGGGAGGGGCGGAGAACATGAGCCGCGTGGACATGCTCTCGCCCTCGGCGGGCCTCGAGGGGATCAAGGATTTCGTCGTCAAGCGCATCGAAGCCTCGGGCTCCAACCCCTGCCCGCCCACGGTGGTGGGCGTGGGGATCGGCGGGACCTTCGAGCGATCGGCACTCCTTGCCAAGAAGGCTCTTGTGCGCAAGATCGGCGAGCGCAACGCCGACCCCGAGCTGGCAAAGATCGAGGTCGAGGTTCTCGCGCGGATCAACAAACTGGGCATCGGGCCCATGGGCTACGGCGGCAACACGACGTCGCTCGATGTCTTTTTCGAAGTGGAGCCCTGCCACATTGCAAGCCTGCCCGTGGCGGTGAACGTCCAGTGCCATGCAGCGAGGCATAAGGAAGCCGTCATTTAGAAATCAGAGGGTGAGAAGGTGAGAGGGTAAGAAGGTAAGAAAGATGGCTGAAATAAAACTGAAGACGCCGCTCAGAGACGAGGATGTGGAGAAGCTCAAGATCGGCGACAAGGTGCTGCTCACGGGGGTGATCTACACGGGAAGGGATGCGGCCCACAAACGGCTTTTCGACCTGATCCAGGCGGGTAAAGAGCTGCCCGTCGACATCCGCGGCCAGGTGATCTACTACGTGGGGCCTGCTCCCGCAAAGCCGGGAAAGCCCATCGGCTCGGCAGGTCCCACGACGAGCTACCGGATGGACGCCTTTGCCCCGAAGCTCATGGAGCTGGGCCTCAAGGGCATGATCGGCAAGGGGAACCGCGGCGTCGAGGTGGTCGAGGCCATGAAGCGATTCAAGGCCGTCTACTTCGGGGCCACCGGTGGGGCAGGGGCTCTTCTTGCGAAGAGCATCAAAAAGGCCGAGACCATCGCCTACGAGGATCTGGGCCCCGAGGCCATCCAACGCCTGGAGGTGGAGGACTTCCCCGTCGTCGTCATCAACGACACGAAGGGAAATGACCTGTATGTCGAAGGGGCAAAGAAATACCGGAAAGACTGAGGAGAGCCGCAAGCAACAAGCCACCCCTTCGACAGGCTCAGGGTGGCAAAGCCACAAGCTGCAAAGCAAAAGAAAATCCCCCTTTCTCCCCCTTTATAAAAGGGGGAAAGAGGGGGATTTTTTTGATCTGGCTTCAGAAATAAAAGGCCGGGAGGTTACCCCCCCCGGCCTTTTTTGTTGTCAGTGAACCCTGGACCTTAGATGCCCAGGAGACCAAAGAAGACGAAGCAGATGATGGCGCCGACAACGGACATGGAGAGCCCCCAGATCAGGAGGTTCCTGAAGAGCTTCTGCTTGTCCTCGTGCTCGGCCGCACAGGCGATGCAGAGCGCGCCCAGCGTGGAGAGCGGCGATGCGTCGACCAGGTGGGCGCCGACGTTGATAGACGAGATCATGCCGACGGCATCGGCACCCGGGACTGTTTTGAGCAAACCGGGCACCAGCGGCAGGAAGGCCGGCATGATGACGCCCGAGGAGCTCGAGTAGGCCGAGAGCACGCCCGTGATGAGGCCCAGCCAGAAGTGGACCGTCGTGGGGCCCGAGAAGGCGGAGATGGCCATGGTCATGGCCTTGAGACCGCCCGACTTCTCCATGACCTCGATGAGGACGGTGACCCCGCAGACCATCATGATGACGAACCAGGGCATCGTCTTGACGGCGGCCTTGCTGTCGGCCACGTTGAAGAGCATCATGAGGCCCCCCAGGACGAAGCCGACGGTGCCCACGTTGGCGGACATGAGGAGCATCCACTTCGGGAAGAACTGCTTCATCCCGGGAAGGGCCGGGACGACAACGAGGAAAATCAGGACGACGATGCAGCCCGTGGTGAACCACTGAGGTTTGGTGAAGGGCTCGGGCTTCGGGGCGACCGTGTCGATGTCGACCGTCTTGCCCTTGTGCTGCATCATCCACTTCCAACCTCCCAGGAGCAGGAAGCCGGGGATGACGGCCATGCCCTGGGCGAGCACGGAGTTGAAGTAGACCTTCCAGTCGATGGCGTCGAGAGAGTACTTCACGAAGAGATCGGGGATCTGGGCGCCCATCTTCTCGACAAGGCCGTGGGAGATGATCCCCGTGGGGGCAAAGGGCGAGAAGGCCGCCGAGTTGGAGGCCCCGACGACGAGCAGGGTCATGCAGAAGGCCGACATGCCCACCTGGCCCGCGATGGCCATGGTGATGGGGGCCAGCAGGGCGACGCCTGCGATGTTGCCCGGGCCGATCGTGGTGATGAAGATGGTCAGCAGGTAGATGATGACGGGCAGAATGAACATGTTGCCGCCGCAGAGGCGGATGCAATAGTTGGTGATCTTCCCCAGGGTTCCGTTGACCTGGGCCATGGCAAACATGAAGGTCACGCCCACCAGGATCATGAAGAGGCTCAAGGGGAAGCCCGCCACGACCTTGTTGGCCCTCATGTCCATGAAGACGGCCCCCACGATGATCGCGAAGGCGATGCTCAGCAGGCCAACGTGAAGCTGCTCGTTGACGCAACTGATGATGATGACGATGGTGAGTGCCAGGATGGACATCCAGGCCGCCAAGGATACACCCAAAAATTCCATTTGTTTCTCCCTCCCTATTGGTATTTTTTTATATAGGGTGTTCAGCTTATGATTGATTATTCCACTTTGTCAAAAAAGTCTATCGCTTTGAGTAAATTTTTTCGGGCCGGTTCGCGCCTCGTCATCATGAAAAAA
>CAWHEJ010000019.1:0-23065 GCA_963828305.1 uncultured delta proteobacterium
GTGTCCAGTCCCAGCCTCGACAGCGTCGATTCGCCGAGGCGGGCCGTGCGGGCCTGCCCCCCGGCCAGGACGATTTCCGCGTCGTAGTTGAGGGGGTCCTGCAGGTAGAGTCTCGTCAGCATGGCCAGCCTGTCGTAGCCGGGGCTTCCCGGCAGCAGGCCCTGGAACGTCGCGAGATCTACCGGGCCGACGCGGAGGCGGATCTTGCCCGTGCGGTCCTCGATCTCTTCCCCGAGGACACTGTCGATCCCGAGGCGGCTTGCCGCCTGCCCGAGACACAGGAGCTGGTCGGACGGGATTCTCACGCGTCGCCGGAAGCACTGGATGACCTCGACCGGCACGCCGCGAAAGGCATCCCGCAGCATGGTCTCCAATCCCCAGGCGCTGTGCGGGTACTGGGTCACGATGCCGGTGTAGCGCGACAGGGAGTAGGCACGGGGGATCTCCTCGCGCAGTCCGGGCTCGCCGAGGCCGAGCAGGCAGAAGAGCCTTTCGAGATCGCCTGCGTTTTGCTCCTCGAGCACCTGGAAGAACAGGCGGTACTTCATGCAGCAGCGGAAGAAAAGGGCGAAGAGGCGGTGGTTGAAAATGTCCAGGAAGTCCCGGGTCGCCGGCTCATCGGAGGTCTCGTCCTCCAGGAGGTCTTCCGTGTAGAACGTGGGAAGCGGCGAGGCGTGCCCGTAGAGGCCCAGGAAGGTCGCCGTCACCCGGAAGCCCGGCTCTTCGCCGTCGGTCCTTTCGATTGCGGCGATGTCCGCCGCGGGGAAGGCAAGCGAATTGCCCGGGCGGATCCTCAGGGTCCGGTTCGCCGGGACGGGCGCTGCGGGGTCCTCGGGCATCTCCGCGGCATGGCCCAGGAGGCGCATCAGGCGCAGGACCTGGAGGAACGAGAACTCATGTCCCTTCTTCAGCAGCTCCGCCGTCAGATCAGCGGGTGGTTGCCCAGCCTGGCCGGCCATCGATAGGTGTCTCCTCTCATCACTTCGTGGATGATCAGGTTCGTGAATGAGTTGATGGAGGCATAGCCCCCGAGAAAGCAGTCCAGAACGGAGCCGAAGAGGAACAGATCGCCCGTCGAGACATAATGATCCTGGCGGAGCTTCATCGTCACTTCACGCCCCCGCACCGGCATCCCGCCGACGAGGCGGTCCGACGGCCGGTCCTCCAGGTGCTCGATCCCGGCGATCCGCTTCTTGTTGGCCAGGATGGCCGATTGATCGCGCGACTCCGGGAAGATGTAGAGATCCAGGAGCGCCCGGAAATGCTCCTTCCTGGCCAGGGACAGATAGTTGAGCGACAGATGCGAGATCAGCCGCCACAGGACGTTGGGCCCCAGCGGCGGGAACACCGTCGGGGTCAGCGGCTTGATGTTCCGGAAGGTCGCGTACTCCGGGGATGCCCCGGTGGCGACACAGATGTCCCCGATGCGCAGGCTCTCCGGCAGCGTGCCGTTGGTGGACGTGAGCGCGATGGAAAGGGTCTCCGGCCGGGGCGTGCCCCCCTCCGGCGGATAGGCCACGGACAGAAACACATCGGCCCCGGGCTTGATCGGGGATCGCCGGTGCGTCGTGTGATAGACGGGTGTTTCACGGAAGTCGGGGTTGAAATGCTCGAAGGGCAGGTAGTGCCTCTCCTCGGCCGTCCCCTGGATGAACCCCGTCACCCTGTCGACGGAATAGACATGGTAGTGATCGGCATTGGATGAGGCCGGGCGAACCAGGTACCACGGCCGGCGGTGGTCCAGCGCAATGGGGTCCGCCTCGTGCGGGAAGCAATTGATGACGGGCGTTGCGAAAAGGACGAAATAGTCCCGCGTCACCCGGGGGGGGCGCACGGGAAGGGAGTCCAGCTCGAAGCGGATCTCGAATTTCGACCCGCTCCCCCTGCCCCGCCACTGCTCCCAGCCGGTAAGATCGACGTAGAGAAACTTCTCCGGTGAAAAAAAGTATTCCTGGAGGACACGGTAGCCCGGAAAGGCATGGCTCGGATAGGGGATGAGGGTCCCGCTTTCGGAAAAGCCCGCCGCCTCGAGGCATTCGGCGGGCAGGATGGCCTCTTCGCCGCCGTCCAGAGGCTTGAGGACGATTCGCCTGAGATGACGCATCAGGAGGAAATACAGGTCGGCTGCGCCGGCATAGTCGCCGGCCAGGAAGAAGCGCAGGGACTTCGGGCGCCAGTCGGCCAGCCTGAGCCCGTTCAGTTCCATCACCAGCCTGACCTGCGGCGGCCGGCCCGAGGGCTGTTCGAAGACGCCCTCCACGATCGAAAGGGGGTGGATCTCCACCTCGCTGCAGGTCCGGAAGAGGCAGGAGGTCCCCTCGACGGCAACCGACGCCAGGGGTGTGCCCGCGGGAATCGTCGCGGGCTGCCGGAGCGTGGGCTTCGGGGTGAAGGCAACCGTCGACGTGGAAGGGATCGGTCTGAGATAGTGCGGCCAGATGATCCGGATCAGGTCCTGGATGATCTCGGGGAAGTCGTCGTCGAGCTTCTGGCGCAGCAGGGCGGTCTGGAAGGAAACGCCCTCCAGCAGTCGCTCCACGTCCGGGTCCGCCACGGGCCCGCTCAGCATGGGGGCCAGGGCCGGGTAGGCCTTCGCGAAGTCCGCGCCGAGTTCCCTGAGCTGATTCATTTCCTGCTGAAAATAACGGTTGAACATCTCTGCGACCCCCCCTCGATGAGGCAACCGGTCAGCCCTTCAAGCTGACCTTTCCGTCGGAATCCACGATCGTCTCGATCAGGACATTCCGTCCCGACTCCGCGCGGAGCTGCGCAACGATCTGGAACCGCAGGCACAACAGGTCGTCTTCCTGGTGCACGAAACTCACCCGCACGGAGGTGAGCCGCGGCTCGTATTCCTCGATGGCCTGGCGGAGGCTCTTCTCGATCTCGGTGACGGATTCGGGGTAAGAAAGCATGAAATCCGTCAGGTCCGGCACCCCGTAGCCATCGGCAATGGGCACGTTGCCCTGCCTCGTGTTGAGGATCCGCTGCAGGTGGGCCACGATGGAATCAATCTGCCTGCGCGCCTCCCCCCGGCTTCGCCTCTTCGGCTCATTCTTCCAGGTGCGGATGCGCTCCAGAAGCCTCTCTTCGCCCATGAACCGTCGCCCCCCCCGGACTCTTTCTCAGGCCCCGACACACCACCTGCATCCCGGCTCTTTCCGGCCCGGGACTCATCTCTAATGCATCGAGATGATTAATTATTTTTGCTGTCAGCTTAATCGAACGGGGAAGGAAGTCAAGTACCAAAGATTCATGATTTTAACTACGAAGGAAGTATTAGGGGGGCGTGGCACGAAGGATGCAAATATTCCGGAAGGTTTCCTTTTTTTACCCTTGCAGGGTGTCGAATGTCACAGATTCTCGTCAAACTCGCCGATTTTGCCGTGAGCAAAAACCCGGAGGACCTCCTGGTCGTCTACGGGCTGGGCTCCACCGCCGCCGTGATCCTTTACGACGACGGGGCCCGGGCAGGCGGAATCGTCCATTTCATGCTCCCGAACTCCGCCCTGGAGTCCCGCAGGGCGACGGATTATCCGGCCATGTATGCCGACGTGGCGATCCCGCTGCTCGTAGAGTCCTGCACCGGGCAGGGGGCGAGAAAGGAGTCGCTCACGGCGAGGCTTGCGGGGGGCGCGATCCTGATGGGCCAGGGGATCTCCCGCAGCATCAGCGAGGGAAACATCGCGGCGGCGAAAAAAATCCTCGCCGACTTCGGAATCCCGCTGACGACGGAAGACACCGGCGGAAATCACAACCGCGCCGTCCGGCTGGAAGTCGCGACGGGGAAAACTTTCCTGAAAGGACCCAACGGGAGTTGGGAGGAATTACGATGAACCTGGACAGTGCAATCAAGAGCTCCATGACCAAGCTTCCGGCCTTTCCCGCCACCGTGCACAGGGTGACGAACCTCATCAACAACCCCGATTCGTCCATGACGGAACTCGTGGATGTGATCCGGCTCGACCAGTCCATCACGGCCAACATCCTGCGGATGTGCAACTCGGCCTACTTCGGCCTCAGGCACAAGGTGGACAACGTCCAGGATGCGATCATGTACCTCGGCAGACAGAACATCGTCCGGGCCGTCCTGGCCGCCGGCACGTCCCGATTCTTCAAAAGCACGCCGGGCTACGAGGCCGAGGCGAAGGATCTCTGGGAGCACGCCGTGGGAACGGCCCTGATGGCGCAGGTCCTGGCCAGGAAGATCCTGAGGCGGGAGGATTCGAGCCTCTTCACCGCGGCTATTCTGCACGACATCGGGAAGATCGTCCTCGGCGAGTTCGTGAGGGACAAGTACGCCGAGATCAAGAAGATCGTTTCGGAACAATCCCGCTCGTTCCTCGAGGCGGAGGAGAAAGTCCTGGGCATGAACCACGCCACGCTGGGCGGCATGATTGCGGCCTCGTGGAAATTCCCGGAAGACATCCGGAACGCCATCGCCTTCCATCACCGGCCGGACCGCCTGCCGAGCAAAACCGACACGATGCCGTGGATCGTCCATCTTGCCGACCAGGGCTGCATCATGCTGGGCATCGGCCGGGGAGCCGACGGGCTCGCCTACGAAGGGCTCGACGGAGCCATGACCCGTCTCGGCCTGTCGCAGCAGGATTTCGAGGAGGCTTTGGCCCAGTTGGTCAGGGAAATGGACAACGCGCGGGAACTGATCGGGATCGTGCAGCCCACCGCCAACTGAGCATTCCGGCATTAGCCGTCAGAAAATAAAGGGGTCAGCCGGATGTCGGCCGGCCCCTTTTTTATGTCCGCAATCCAGGCCGTCATGTTTCCGTTGCAGACAGCGTGTCGCACGGGGTATAACACACCGGCGGGTTTTCTCCCCGGCAGGTGCATGCGCAGATGGTCGTCTCCAGACTCCTGTTGTCCTTCGTGATCATCCTCTCGGGGCTGCTCGCGGGCTACGCCATCCAGGTGCTCGCGGCCCGGGGTCTCATCCGTCTTCCCATCACGACAGACGCCCTGCGCAAGGGGCTCCAGCGCGCAGCGCTTCTCTTCGTGAACCCCGTGGCCATCGTGGGCGCCACCTGGATCGTGAGCATCCGGGACGCGGCCCTCGCGGCCCTGCCCTTTATCGGCCTCTTCGCCATCGTCACGGGCGGTGTGCTCGCCCTGGGGGCCGCGAGGATGCTTCACCTGCCCCCGAAGAAAACGGGCTCCCTTTTCTGCTGCGGCTCCTTCACCAACATCGGCTCCATCGGCGCCCTCGTCTGTTACATGTTCCTGGGAGAGCCGGGCTTTGCGCTCGTGCCCATCTACAAGATCTTCGAGGAGCTCTCCTACTACTCCACGGGCTTCCCCATCGCGAAGTACTACAGCGGGAGCACCGCGGCCGAAGGGCGCTGGGACCGCGTCAAGGGACTGGCCCGAGACCCCCTGATACTCGTCTCGGTCTCGAGCCTCCTTCTGGGCGGCGCCCTCAACGCAAGCGGCCTCGAGCGTCCCGCGGTCTACGGGACGGTCAACGCCGTTTTCATCCCGCTGGCGGCCTTCATGCTGCTGATCTCCGTCGGGCTTGCCCTGCGGTTCCGCCGGGTGGGGGGTTACCTGAGGGAGGCCGCCGCCGTTGCCGCCATCAAGTTCGCCGCGGTGCCCATCCTCGCGTCGACACTGGCCTGGAGTCTCGGCTTCGGCAGAATCGACGGGGGGCTTCCGCTGAAGGTCGTCATGATCCTCTCGTCGATGCCCGTGGCCTTCAACGCCCTGATCCCGCCCTCGATCTACGATCTGGACCTGGATCTGGCCAACTCATGCTGGTTTATCACCACGGCCCTGCTGGCCCTCGTCCTGCCGGCGCTGCTCCTCATCACCCAGTCGTTTTAGCAGACGGTCAAAAAACACCCGCCTGCTGCGTCTCCCTTGTCCTTCGTCCCGCGAAGACCTTATTTTCTGTTCTCTTCCCCTGGCGGGAGGAGGAAGAAGAACCGACGACAAGCCGCCGCGATGGCTTCCGATCGTTCCGTCCCGCCCCTTGTTTTTCCTCTCCGAAAGGCGTATATACAAAAAACATCCGCTCGTTCAGCAGCATTCTCCCGTCCTTCATTGCAAATGCCGCGCAGAGCGCGGCCGCGTTGCCTTGTCCGTTTTGGAGTCATCCCGTCAATCCGTAACCCTGTTCTCGTTAACGACCTGTTTCCTTTTAACCTTCTCGATCATGACGATGTTCTCTTGAAACGTCGAGGTGTGCAGGCACCATTGTCAAATGGATTCCATGGACTCAGCCCGTCAAGAAAGGAGGAGAGGTCATGTCCATCTACAAATTCGTTGAACTGGTCGGAACAAGTCCCACATCCTGGGAGGACGCCGCGCGAAACGTCGTGGCGGAGGCCGGGCGATCCCTGGAAGAGCTCAGGATCGCCGAGGTCGTGAAGCAGGATCTTGTCGTCGCGAAGGGGAAGACGATCTTCAGGGTAAGGGTCAATCTCTCGTTTAAATATCGTCCAGAAGAGAAGGAAGTTTCGTTGAGTGAGGCGTCACCTGACCGATGAAAAAAGGAGGAGAGGTCATGTCCATCTACAAATTCGTTGAGCTTGCGGGAACAAGTCCAACGTCCTGGGAGGATGCCGCGCGAAACGTCGTGGCGGAGGCCGGGCGATCCCTGGAAGAGCTGAGGATCGCCGAGGTCGTGAGGCAGGATCTTGTCGTCGCGAAGGGAAAGACCATCTTCCGGGTGAGGCTCAAACTATCATTCAAGTATCGTCTTGAAGAGAAAGAGTTCATTTTCCCCGACGAGGACGAGGCCATTATCACGTACGATCATTTTTGAGGAGGAGGCCTCAGTCGGTTCGGAGCGTGATTCCTGCGCAGGCAAGGGGGTCAGGAGATCCCCCTGCGGTTTCTGCCCATCCGTACGAGCCGTAACGACGTTCCGAAGGAAATGCCGGAAAAGGCAGGGTCGATCGACCCTGCCTTTTTCTTTTCTGACGATTGCCGATTACAAGCTGCTGTTGCCTGTCAGAATCCCGTTTCGGGCATGCCGGAAGAAAGCAAACCATCCTTCGACTCGGGCCATGCGATTCAACGAGAACCCGGACCCTGGTGGCAAGGGGGTTTTCGTCACAGGCCTTTTTCGATCAATGGCCCGCCGCTTTCATCATTCCCTTCTCCCAAGGCGTCTCGGGACTTCGCCGAAAGCTCAATTCACCGTGAAGTCCAACGCCCTCGCCCCGTGGTACGCAGCGGCACTTCCGTACGTCATGCCGACCAGATAGTTTCCGACCCAGTCGGCACTGTGCAAGGTCAATGGCGTGATGCCAAGAGTAGCTGTCGGCCCGGAAAAGGAAACGGTCGAGGAAGCCTCCACCGCGGGGGCCACGGGGTTCACCAGCGAATAGACGCGGACGGTCGGCGGGGTATCCTCAAACAGGAACAGCTTGCCGTTCCTCGCCCGGATAGCCGCCCCGTTGCTGACCACCACACTTCCTGTATTGACCGGGGCTGCAGGGTTGGAAACATTGATGATCTGCATCGAAGAGCCGCCCCCCCAGACATTTGCAATGACATAAACGTATGACCCGATCTTGACTGCGTTTCCGTAAGCCTCCGCCACGGTCGAAACGGAGCCGACCTGGACAACGGACGCCAGGTTGGCCAGATTGTAAATCCTTAATGTCTCGTCTTCCCCGCAGGGCAGATACAGCAGCGTCCCGTCGACCATCATGTGGCCCGGGCCGCCGTTTACCATGTCGGGAACGCCCCACTGCCAGGATTTGGCCGGCGCGCCGGGGTTGCTGATGTCCAGGACGTAGATCAGGTTGCGGCTGTAATCGTGCACGAGCCAGTAACCCGAATAGACGAGCGACGAGGTGGAGAGCAGCGAACTGGCCGCCTGCAGGGTCAGGGAGCCGCGAACGACGGGGTTTGCCGGGTTGCTGACATCGACGCCGAACACGTAGGTGGCTGCTCCTCCTCCACCTGACGACGACCGCACGCACCAGACGATGTTGTCGTGTATGGCCTGGGCTTCGACGCGCAGGTCGGTGAATCCATGGTTGACGGTGCCGAGCACCGATGGACTGAGCGGATCGGTGACATCGACCACTTTGAAGTCCGTCCCCGCGATGAGGTAGGCCCTGTTGCCGTTAACCAGCACGCTGTTCGCGCCCAGGCTGACGTCGGTGGCCGTTGTCGGGAGTACGTAGGCGGCAGCACATTGGACGGCAACGTTCACATCGGCGCCGGCGACCGTGCCGGTGCCGCTGGTGACCGTGCAGGTCTGCATGGGAACTGTCGGCTGTGTCTTCACGGTGACGGCGTAGGAGGCCCCGCTGGCCACCGGGGTCGTGAAGGCGTGGGTGCCGCTTGCCGCGACGCTCAGATCATCGCCTGCATTATTTTGGAGCACCAACCCGCTGCCTGTCAGGCCGCTGACCGCGGCGCGGATCGTGTAGTTGTTGGTCGAACAGGAAATGGCCACATTCGTCACGTCAGCCCCGGAAACGGTTCCGCTGCCGCTGGTGACCGTACAGGTCTGCGAAGGACCGGACGGCTGTGTGTTCACTGTCACGGCGTAAGTGCCGCCGTTGGCCACCCGCGCGGTGAAGCTGAAGGTGCCGTCAGCCGAAATGCTTAGATCATCGCCGGCATTATTTTGCAACACCAACCCGCTGCCTGCCAGGCCGCTGACCGTGCCTCCAACCGTAAAGCGTGGAATCGCCGGATCGCTTCCGCCACTGCAGGACGCCAGCATGGTCAGCAGGCTGACAGCCCATATCATTCGTGCCAACATGCTCGATAAGTACCCGAATTCGCGTTTATTGCCCATAGAATGTTTCACCTTTTTGACTCCTTGCGGAACCGATATTGATCGATATGATGATGCAAGTCTGATACCGATCGGGCATTCGAAATGTAAATACCTGGATGATTAGATCCGGGGCGGGAAGGACAAGGATAAAGTCGATGGGAAAGGGGATCACCGGGTCACATCAGACGCTTTTTCTGAGGCTCAGCCGCCGTTCTTCACCATCCCCTTCTCCTTCAGCGCCTCGGCGATGATCTTCGCCACCTCGGCGTTGCCCTGGGGAGTGAAGTGCCCGATGGAGCCGTCAGGCCGGTGGATGTAGTGTTGCTTGTAGATCGCAGCTGTCTTGTGTTTCGCCGGAAGCGCCTCGAGCAGATCGACATAGGGGATTTTCAATTTCTCGTACAGGGCCCTGAGGTGGGCGGTCTGGGGTTCGCTTTTGGCGCGCGAGAGCGCTTCGCCGTTCTCGAAGGCGTTGCCCCGCGGGATGTGAACGACGAGGAGTTTCGTGCCGGTCTTGTCCAGATCTTCCTTGAGGCGCGCAAGCAGGTACTCCACAAGCCGGTCCGTCTCCTCGTAGTAGCCGTTACTGCCCGGGAGGGTCGAGAGGAGCTTTCGCACGCGGTTCTTCAAGAATACCCAGGCATGGCTCCCGTTGCCGTTGAGGGCATTCTTCAGGGACGCGGAGACCTCCTTCGGCGGGGGCACGGGCACATTTTCGAGGACGTACTGCCCGGTCTTTTCATCTCGCCGGAAAATGGGCTTGCTGTAGGAGTAGAAGGAAAGCCGCGTCCGGTCGTAATCGTGGGGAAAGATCCCCAGGACGACGACGTCGGGGCGAAGCGGCCGGCCGTGCCGTTCGTACTTGAGCAGCATCTGGTCGATCCCGTAGCTGCCCACGCCCATGTTGAAGACCTCCGCCGCCCGCTTGCCCTGGAGGATCTTCTCCAGGTAGTGGGGGAAGTGCTCATCCTCTCCCACCTCGATGCCCCATGTGAAACTGTCACCCAGCGCGATGACCCGGAACATCCCGGCCGGTTTGGGGCCCGTCTTGCGCGGCCCCCGGATGCGAGAGGCCGCGATCTGGTAGTCCCAGCCGAGCTGCGGGTCGTAGTTGGCGTTGTTCCAGGCATCCTTCGTGGCATGCTTCTCGAGGAAGACGTGCTGAAAGTAGGTGTCGGCGATCTCCGGGACGGTCTCGATCCCCTCGTAGAGCTTCGATTGATGGGAGGCCGTCACCCTGAGGTAGGCCTCCAGTCCCCCGGCAACGAGTCCGATCGCGATGATCATGACGATGAATTCGGTGATGATGGACGGGGGACGTCTGGTCATGAAAATACCTCTTCTTGCGTTCATTTGTTAAATTGGTTGCAACCGTCGCAGACAATAAAACGGCGGGCGCGGATTTGCAACGATTCTTTGAAAGGGGAAAATCCGGCGTAAAAAAACCCCGCATTAGGCGGGGTCTTGCCGTTTGGCCGCCTTGACCGGGCGGCACGTCAATCTTTCGCGGTGATCCGGTACAGGGGGCCCTCGACGCGGATCTCCATGCGGGTCGACTTTCGGATCTCCTCCATGGCCGTGATGTCCGTGGCGAGAAGCCCCGCCATTTCCACATCGCTGCTGATCCGGACCTGGCCCCCCCGTCTCTCCCCCCGGCGCAGGAACCAGAGGTAATTGTAGTACGTCCAGCCCGAGACGATCAGGAAAATCACCAAAACCGTGATGCCGCCGTTCTGGAGCAGCCGGATGAGTTCCTCGTAGCCTTTCTCCCCGACGATCTGGTCGTAGATCGTTTGAACGCCGAAAACCCACAGCACCAGCGTGAACAGCGGCAGCAGCAAATAGAGATAGATCCCCCAGCACACGACGGTGATGAAGTCCTCGACCATCCTCCGGAGAGGCGATTTTACTTCGTCCTGGACGAAGACTTCAGGGTGTGGAGGCCCCTGTCCGGGCTTTTCCATCTGACCGTCACCTCCTTGCTTCGGAATGTGAAATTGTAGACGCCCTTGATGGCCGCCAGAGACGACATGATCCAGTACCCCACGGGGTACCAGATCACGAAGAAGTAGTACTTGGCAAAGGCCTTATTTTCATAGCGCAGGTCGATGAAGAAACTCGTCAGGAACGTCATCAGGCAGGCCAGACCCAGGATGGCCCCGTACCAGCGGGGATACAGGGGGTTCCAGCCGGCGAAGAACCGCTGGTAGACCTCGAGGACGGGCGGGCAGATCGGCACGTCGGCGAAGCGGCACACGCCGTCCATGACGACGAAAAAGAGCCAGAGGAACACCATGGCCATGAAGGTGTGGGCCCACAGAATGCCCAGGACGTATTCGATGTAGACCGGGATGAGGCGGCGATGACGGTGGTCCTTCCAGATGTCGAGATGCTTTCGGAGCACCTCGACGCCACCCTGGGCCCAGCGCACCCGCTGGCGCCAGAGGCCCTTGAGGGTCTCGGGGACGAGGATCCAGCACAGGGCCCGGGGCTCATAGCGGATGTCCCAGAACTTGCGCTGGAGCTTCCAGGTGATGTCGATGTCCTCGGTGACGGTGTCGCTGTCGAAGAGGCCGCACTCGATGACGGCGCTCTTGCGGTAGGCGGCGATCACGCCGGAGACGGTGAGGACCTTCCCGAGAATGCGCTGGGTGCGCTTGATGAGGCCGATGATGTTCGAGTACTCTCCGACCTGGATCTTGGCCAGAAGCGACGTGCGGTTGCGCACGCGCGGGTTGCCCGTGACGGCGCCCACGCGGGGGAAGTTCACCAGGTGCACCGCCATCCACTGCAGCACGTCCTTGTCGACGAGGCAGTCGGCGTCGATCGTGAGGATGAACTCGCCGCGGCTCACCAGGATGGCGGCATTGAGGGCTTTGGATTTTCCGCTGTTGGGCTCCAGGTGGATGATCCGGAGCCAGCTCGCGTTCTCCGTCAGGAGCCCGTCGAGGATCTCCCGGGTGGCGTCGTTGCTCCCGTCGTTGACGACGATGACCTCGTAGTTCGGGTAGTTGAGGTCCTTGAGGTTGAGGACCGTCTCCTCGATGACCTGCTCTTCGTTGTGGCCGGGCACGATGACGGTGAAGAAGGGGAAGTACTCCAGCCCCGGGTCCGCCTTGCCCTCGCGCCGCAGGCAGAAGATGATGCCCCCGATCATCCACACGATGCTCATGTAGAGCGGGTAGAGGAAAACGAAGAGCCCTATGATTTCGTAGATCGACATGTTTCCTGTCGGCGGGGACGGGCGTGATGCAGGGTCCCGTCCCGCCGGCTTTCCTGGATGGGTCCGTTACGGGTTCCGGCTGAAGAGCCTCCTGAACAGCCTCTCGAGGGCGCCCTCCGGGGCAATCTCCGGCGGCGTCCCCTTTCTTTTCACCTCATCTTTGGCCGAGAGAATCACGGCCACCGTATCGACGTCCGGCTTGTTCTGGAAAACGTTGTCCGGGTAGTAGGCCACGTGCCGGGCGCCCAGGGCGAGCAGAAACGTGAGATCGTCCTTCATCGCCCCGTCGCTCACCCACTTCTCGCCCTTCCAGTCGTAGGACTGCAGCTTGAAGACCACCCGGGAGGCGTTCTCCCGGCCGCCTGCCGCCTCGAAGAGCTCGCGGTACCACTTGCGGGGGTCCTTCTTGCCCTCCATGGCGGCATAGGCCATCACCACCGTGTAATCGTACGTCTCGAGGTAGCGCTTGAAATCCTGGGCAAACCAGTCCGTCGCATCCGGGCTCGTCACGACGGAGCTGTAGATGTTGCGGGCGATGGCTGCCCCGGGGCGGTAGATCCGGACGGCCTTCACGATCTCTTCGACGAAGCGGTCGAGGGCCTCCGTCTTGAAGGCCACCCATTTCGCGTTGAGCTCCCTGTCCGCCTTCAGTTTCTCCGGCTCCGGCACGACACCGTAGCGCCTGCGGAAAGCCTCGACGGCTGCGGGGTGGAAATCCTCCGCCTCGGCCAGGTAGGCGTCATCCTGGATGAGGATGCCGTCGAACTGAACGCGCGCAGCCAGGTCCGCGATGATCTTCCGGACCGCCTCGAGGCTCCTGGGGTCGAAGGGGGAGAGCCGCCGGTACCACGACGAGGTCACTTCGGGCTTGCCGCCCTTCCACTCCCGGACCTTGAGCTCCTCGTTCAGGACAGGGTCGGGAAGCTCGTAGGCAAGCGCGGGCATCCAGACGAAAACCTTCATCTCGCGCGACCGGATCCGGTTCACGGCGTGGCTGAGAAAATCCATCTCGACGGGAAGCACGGAGTTGGCGAAGTAGAGCGACTTCACGTTGCCCGTGGCACCCACGTCGCAGAAGCCCTGGAGGAACACGGTGTTCACTCCCATCTTCACGAGCCGGTCGAGCAGAAGCCCCAGGTTCCTGTCGCTCTCTTCGGGGGAGTTCTTGCTGACGATCATGTCGAGGTCGACCTGCACGCCCCGGATGCGGAATCCTTCCGCAGGCCGCGCGCTCAGCGAGTGCCTTGAAGGCCGCCAGCCAGTCGAGGTGTGATTCCAGGTAATAGCGGTTGACCCGGTCGAGGCTGCGGACCTGGAATAGCCCGTCATCGAGGGTGAGGATCATCTCGAAGCCGAGCTTCTTCGCCTCCTCGACGCCGATCGCGTTGTAGCTGCCGTAGGGCCAGGTGAGGATCGTGGGTTTCCTGCCCAGCTTCGCCGTCAGCACCTCGATGCTCGAGGCCAGATCCTCGCGGATCCGGGCCCGGAACTCGGGCTCCGTCTCGTAGCGCCTGTTTTCGGGAACGTAGAGGAAGGCCGCCGGCGCCGGCTCGATATTGCCCACGGGATTTGCCTGCAGCAGCCGGTGAAGCCTGGCGCTGTGGGATGCGACCGTCACGAGGCCCGAGTCGGAGACCTCCCGGATCTGCTTCCAGCTCATGAACCGTTTCGTCTTGTAGCCCGACGTCTCGGGGTTGTCGATCCAGGAGGTGACGACGGAGAGCACCGCGGGGATGTTGTAGAGCCGCAGTGCCGGGTAGACAAACCGGTGGAAGCTCTCGTAGGCGTCATCGAAGGTCAGCAGGACGGCCTTTTCGGGAAGCGCCTTTTCGCCCCGAGAGGCCGCCAGGACGTCCGCCGCACTCACGAAGGTGAACCCGTGCGTGCGGAGGTACTCGATCTGGTTGATGAAGTCCTTCTGCGAGATGTCGTCCTTCTCGACGGGCGCTTCGGGGATGTCGTGATAGCACAGCGTGATAAAGCTCTCCGCCGCAAAGGCCTGCGGCGAGGCGAAGAGCAGCGTCAACAGTGCGATAGCCAGGACCGCAAAGCGGTACAGGCTGGTCAAAAATGCCCAGGTGCAAGGCCTCCGAAACCCCGAGGAGCGCAGGCGTACAGTGCCGTACGTCGAGCGACGAGGGGTGAGGGAACGCCGCAAATGGGCGTTTTTCACCAGCCTGTTAGAAATACCAGTTGAGCGTAAGATATGCGCCAAGGACATTCGTGTAATCCCCATCGTAGACTCTCAGATCGTAGGAAACGTTACCCGTGACGTTGAAGGTCTTCGAGTGAACGTAGCTCTGCTCGAAGGTGATCCCCGCCACGGGGTAGGTGCTGAAATTGTGCTCGCCGCTCACGCCCGCGCGCAGATAGACGGCCGACATCCACTTCTTCTCGTAGCGGATCCAGTTGACCCACTGGATGGCCGAGGTGATCAGGGCGCTCCACTCGTACTGGGGGCTGTAGTAGTCCACATCCTGCTTGGAGTAAGTGCCGATCCCCAGCGCGAATCCGCCGCGGACCTTCAGATCGGGCGTGTTGTATACATTCTGATCGTACCGGGCCGCCCCGGACACATAGACGTTGTTGTCCGAGAACCACTGGGTGCCCACTGCAACGCCGTATTCCCGCAGATCGCTCTCGAGGTAGAGGACATCCGCATAGGCGCTGTCGGCCGTGATCCCCCGGACCCGGGCCCGGATGGGAACGCTCAAGCTGAAGCTGTTGTACCCCGCCGTGATGCGCAGGGGGTCCGTGGGCCACCAGAAAAGCCTCGTGTCGAAGCCGAAATCGTCACCGTTCGCGTAATCGAAACTCAGGCTCTGCCACCAGATGAGCTCCGGCATCACGATCCACCGGAACCCCAGGCCGAACCGGTCCCAGTCCGCCCGGTTGGTCGTGCCGTTGTCATCGCTCCAGGCCTCTTCGCGGAGGATCTGGGCATAGAGGCTGAAAATCGGGGTGATCGGTTTTTCGAGCAGCAGCGAGGCCCAGTATTCCGTGGCGCCGTCGAACTCCTTGGTGAACCGGAACTCGGGCTGGAGCCGCCACATGTCCTCCACCCTCAGGGTCTCCCGGAGATCGTAGACGTTGAGATGGGTCGGGTGTCTCTGGTGAAGGTCGTCGGCCAGCGCCCTCGCCTCTCGCTTGTAGTTCAGGGTGTTGAGCGTCCAGCCGAGACCGGTAAGGCTGCCGACATCCTGAGGATCGAGATTGCGGTTGATTTCGAACTGCTCCAGGGCCTGCCTGGGCCGGTGACGCCAGAGGTAGGCGTGGGCAAGACCCGAGCGAAGACCCGTCTCGGAGGCCGCCTCGCCCAGGTAGTAATCGAAATACGCCTGGCCCTCCTTGAGCTTGTCCTGGGAGAGCAGAAACCAGCCCTTGGTGGAGATCAGGCTGTTGGAATCGGCAAGGTAGCGCTGCCTTGCCAGGACCGACTCGTTCCAGGCAAGGGCTTTCTTTTGCTTTTCGACGAGCTCCTCGAGGCGGCCGAGGGTCTGCGTGGCCCTTTCCCACTGCCTCAGATCCGAGTAGACCTGATAGAGCCCCATCGTCGCCCCGAAGTTGTCGGGGTCCTTCTCGAGGGTCATCCTGTAGTAGACCTCGGCCTCCTCGGGCTTGCGGAGATAGAGGTACGCGTCGGCCACGGCCTGGCTCACCCAGGAGGGGATGGGCTGTCCTGCCTGCCTGTAGATCTCGAACTGCTGCAGGGCCTCCTTCATCCGGTCCTTCTGCCGCAGGGCGACGATGTAGTCCCCCCGGGCCCGGAGATTCGCGGGGTCTTTCGCAAGGATCGCCTCGATCTCCGCGATCGCCTCGTCGACGAGCCCCCATCGCAGCTTCGTCACGGCCCTGTCGAGCTCGAGGGACTGAAGCTGCGCAGGCCCGCCCACCCTGCCCTCCTTTGCGACCACAAGGGCCTCGAGGCTTGCTCCGTACTGCTCCAGCAGGGCCACCTTGACGGCATCGAGCACCGGCCCCGATATCTGCCCGCCCTTTTTTGCCTCCAGCCAGGTCGTATAGGCCCCGGCGCCGTCACCCATGCGCATCTGCGTGAAGACGATGCCCTTGAAGGCCTCGTCATCCGTCGGGTCGTAGGAAAGGCCGAGGCGGTACAACTCGAGGGCCTTCGGGTATTCCCTCAGCTCGTAGTAGGCCTTGCCCATATGACGGGGGATGTAGCGGATCTGCCGGAGGTCCTTCTCCCGGGCGCCGTAGAAATCCACGGCCTTCTGGTAGGACTCCGTCCAGACCAGACACAGCGCATAGTCGGCCTGGAGGTGCCTGTCGTCCGGGAGGACCTTCAGGGCCCGCTCCAGCAGGACAAGCGCCTCGTCGTTGCGTCCGGCCTGTATCCGCTTCAGGGCTTCCTGATAGTCCTCTCTCGCCTGGGCCGCGGGGTTCGTGGGAGCAGGAGATTCCGGGGGGGCGGCAAGGACAGGAAGAGGTAGAAGCGCAAAGGCAAGGGCCAGGACAAGGGCTGTTATTCCAGCTCTTTTGGGCATGGTTTCCCTAATTTCGGGTGCTCTTTGACTCGGTTAAGGGCTCTGTTTCTCACGCGTAAATCCGGCTCGATCTAGGGCAATGGTATTTCACTGCAACACTTGCAATCATGGTGCCATAATGGCACAAAAGCAAAAAAAGGGGCTGGAAGACGGTGGCAGTCTCTGCCCTGTCAACAGATTGAAATATCTTGCTTTTTGAACCTTTAGGTGGAAGGACACAACAGCCCGATGCCACCCCGGAGGTCACCCTTTCGGGAACCCCTCCTTCCGGGAGTGGTATTTGACAGCAGTCCGTTAAAATACCAGAAAAAGGAAGCCTCTTGCAATGATTTATCGACGGCAACCTTCAGATTTCCTTACACCATGAAGTTCCGCCTGTTCCCGCCCCGGGGATTATGGTAAAAGAGTGATCTGTCATGTCGGATCCTGTCGTCCCCGATCCACACAAGATTTCATAGAAAAGAAAACGCATGAAAGGAGTTTCAGCGATGCAGGCTCTGTTCACCCTTACACCGTCGGAATCGAAGCGGCTCATCGGGAAAGGCATTGCGGCCCTCCCCGAGGTGCAGAACGCGAAACAGAACGGCTACCTCCTCGTGAGCCGCGGCACCACGACCGCCTATTGCCTCGAGGAGATCCTGGGCGAGAAAGTCGCCAAAGAGCGCTACCTCGCCGGCCAGAGCATCAGGGGTATTCTCTGCGTGCTCGACGCCGGAGATCGCGCCAAGCCCGTCACCTTCCATAAAGGGGAGGTGCTGCCGGTGGAACCGAACACCGTGGCAGACAAGCTGGGTCCCGGCGATATCCTTCTCAAAGGGGGTAATGCCCTGGATGCCTTTGGCAACGTGGGCGTCCTGATGGCAAACCCGGCAGGCGGCACCATGGGCGCCTTCTACATGGGCATGAAGGCTCGCGGCCTGGAGATCATCTATCCCGTGGGCCTCGAGAAACTCATCCCCTCCGTGGAGGAGGCGGCGCGCTATGGCGGGACAATGGCCCTCGAAAAGGCGATTGGATGCCGGGTGGGCATGGCCTGTGTGGCCGACGGGAGACCCTTCACGGAAATCGATGCCCTGGAAACCCTCTTCGACGTGGCCGCGGTTCACTACGCCTCGGGCGGCTGGGGCGGCTCTGAAGGCTGCGTGACGATCATCGTCGATGGACCCGATGACGGCGTGACGAAGTGCATGGAGTTCATCGAAGGGAAGATCAAGGGCGAGCCGGCCCTTCCCGCTGTCAAGAGCCCCTGCAAGACCTGCCCGATCGGCGTCTGCAGCTTCAAGGGAAAGGACGACAAGGATCTGCCCGGCTACCTGAAGTAATCTTTGAGGGGCCGGCTTTCGAAGCCGGCTCCTGTTCTTTTTCCGACATCATATCTTCGTTCACATGCAAGCGCATCCGCACTCGAGGACTTTGAACATGGCCGATTACACGGAAAAGCCGAAAAACTGGAAGGACCTCCCCCCCGAGAAGCTGGCCGAGGTCATGAACCGCCGCAGTGATGGCTACCTTCCGGCGCTGCTAGGCTTCACGCTCGTCTCGATTTCGAAGGAGCGGGTCGTCGCCCGCATGGCGATCGAAGAAGCACCACCTGGCCCCCAACGATTACCTGCACGCGGCCTCCGTCATCGCCCTGGCCGACACGGTCTGCGGATTTGCAACCATCGTCAACCTCCCCGAAGGAGCCGGGGGCTTCACCACGATCGAATTGAAGACCAACTTTCTCGGCACGACCCGCGACGGCGCCATCCTCTGCGAAGGAACTCCGGCCCACATCGGAAGGCGGACCATGGTCTGGGACGCCCGCGTCCGGGACGAGAAGACCGGCCGGGACATCGCCCTTTTCCGCTGCACCCAGATGATCCTGCCCAAAGCGCAATAAGCCGCCTGGACCGTCAGCCCTGCGAAGAAGATCTGGAGCGAATCCACATGGCAGCAGCAAAGGCCTCGCCCCCGGCTGAATTCAAGCTCGAAGAAGCGACCATCGCCTACGTCCACAAGGCTTTCAAGTCGGGCGTGCTCACGGCGAAGAAGCTCGTCGAGATGTATCTCAAGCGCATCGAGGCCTATGACCGGAATGGCCCGAAACTCAATGCCGTCATAACCGTCAATCCGAAGATCTTGGAAGAGGCCGCCGCGCTGGACGCGAAGTTCAGGAAATCCGGCCCCGCGGGGCCGCTCCACGGCATCCCCGTTTTTCTGAAAGACAACGTGAACACGAAGGACATGCCCACGACGGGCGGCTCCAGGAGCCTCGAGGGCTATGTCCCGCCTTGTGATGCTGCAATCACGAAGAAACTGCGCGATGCGGGCGCCATCCTCCTCGCCAAGGTGAACCTCCACGAATTCGCCGTGTGGGGCGAATCGGTGAGCTCCATGCTGGGCCAGACCCTAAACCCCTATGACCTCACCCGGACCCCCGGCGGCTCGAGCGGCGGCACGGGCGCGGCTCTCGCGGCCAATTTCGGAATGCTGGGCATCGGCACCGACACGGTGAACTCCATCCGCTCGCCCGCGTCGGCCAACAGCATCGTGGGCATTCGCCCGACGATCGGGCTCGTGAGCCGCGGTGGGATCATCCCCTACTCCCTCACGCAGGACGCCGCGGGCCCCATGGCAAGGACCGTCGCGGATGCAGCGAAGATGCTCAACGTGCTTGTCGGCTACGATCCCGGCGACCCCGCAACGGCCTGGAGCCTCGGGCACATCGAGAAGGACTACGCGAAGCATCTGAAGAAGGACGGCATCAAGGGCAAGCGCATCGGCATCCTCCGGAGCTTCTTCGGCACGCAGCCCATCCACGAGGAAGTGAATGCCGTCACGAACAGGGCCATCGAGGACTGCGGGAAGCTCGGCGCCACCCTGGTCGAACTGAACACGCCGGACATCGACTCAGGGAAGATCGCAAACGAGATCAGCGTCCACCTCTACGACCTGAGGCCGGATCTGAACTCGTACCTGGGCGACCCGAAGGGCAACACCCCGGTGAAATCGCTCGATCAGATCATCGCCTCGGGCAAGTTCCACCCCGGCATCGAGAAGAACATCAAGGAGGCCATGACCCTGAAGCGCGACGCGAGCTACTTTGAGCGGCTGGCAAAGCGCACGAAACTTCAGGACCGCGTCATGGCGATCATGGCCGAGCAGAAGCTCGACGCGCTCATCTTCCCGCACCAGAAGCGCCCCGTCGTCCCCGTGGGCGAGAGCCAGGTCGAGCGCAACGGGAGCCTCGGCTCCGTGACGGGCTTCCCCTCCATCGTCGTGCCCGGCGGGTTCACGAAACCCACCGACTCGGCGAAGATCGGCGTGCCCGTGGGGATCGAGTTCCTCGGGCGGCCCTGGACGGAGGGGCTGCTGATCGAGATCGGCTACGCCTACGAGCAGGGCACGAAGATGCGCCGCCTTCCCGTGACGACGCCGAAGCTTCCCGGCGAAATGTGACTTTTTTCAGAAAGGAAAACAGGCAACCAATGGACAAAAGCGGCTACACCCTTCTCCCCAACCGCGCCGACAACAAGTGCTTCGGCTGCGGGCCCGCGAACCCGCAAGGCCTGCAGATGCAGTTCTACACCAACGGCGAGGCGGTTGCCTCGTGGATTACCATCCCCCCGCACCTTTGCGGCTGGAGCAACCTGGCCCACGGCGGCATCCTCTTCACGGCGCTCGACGAGATCATGGGCCGCACCATGATCTACCTCCTGCAGCGTTTCATTCTCACCAAGTCGATGACCATCGAGTATCTCAAGCCCGTTCCGCACGGCCGGGAATTCAAGGTGGAGGGAAGGATCCTCGAGGTCCGCAGCGAACGGGAGGCCGCGGCCGAGGGCGTCATCACCAATGCCGAAGGGGAGATCTGCACGCGCGCCACGGGGCTCTGGGCCACCTTCACGCCGGCTTCAGCCCGCAAGCTCGGCATCGCCGACGAGGAGACCTTCCGGTGGTTCGAAGAGGTCATCAGGGCGAAACGGTGAAGACAGGGTCAAGGGTTCCGGGGCCAGGGTACAGGCTTCAGAAACGAAAAGGATCGCGGAACTTATTTCCACGATCCTTTTTTTCCGAGACCCGAGGCCCTGTGTTCAGCCCCGCACCAGTTCCGAATAGGCCTCCTGTAGGCGCCGCGTCACGGGGCCGGGGGCTCCCGTGCCGACGGGGCGTCCGTCCAGGCGGACGACGGGCGTGATTTCCTTGTTCGTGCCCGTGATCACGATCTCGCTGGCCCGGTTCAGCTCCTCCCCCCGGAATTCCTTCTCCTTGTATGCGATCCCGATCTTGCGGCAGAGCTCCAGCACGACACCCCGGGTGACCCCGGGGAGGATGAAGTGGCCCAGCGGATGCGTGAGGATGTGCCCGTTGAAGACGGCCAGCACGTTGGTGTGTGTCCCCTCGGTGACGACGCCGTCGCGGACGAAGATGGCCTCCTCGGCCCCCTTCTCCTTTGCCTGCTGGACGGCAAGGACACTGCCCATAAGACCGATGGCCTTGATGTCGCAGCGGGACCAGCGGAATTCGGGCACGAGGATGGCGCCTACACCCTTTTCGCGCATCTCAACGGATGACGGGGCGGGGGAAATGAGAATCATCACCGTTGCAGAGACGGGGGGATCGGGAAAGGTGTGCTTGCGCGGGGCCACTCCCCGGGTGATCTGGAAATAGAGAATACTGTCCGCCGCCTCCAGCCCGTTCCGGGCGATCAGCTTAGCGCCGGCGACCGCAAGATCCGCGACCCCCGGGAAATCGATGCGCGTCTCGCGCAGGCTGCGGGCCAGCCGGTCCATGTGCTCGGCCATCTTGAAGGGTTTGCCGCCGTAAGCGCGGACGACTTCGTACACCCCGTCGGAGAACAGGAATCCCCGGTCATCGGGAGAGATGGTTATTTCTTCTTTGCGCAGGAAACTGCCGTTGAAATAAGCGATCATTTTTCTGCCCCTTCATCATGAAATGGATTTTCCGTTTTTGTTTCCTGCGTCGATACCGCTTACGCTTTCCCGTGTCAAGGCATAAAGGATTCCGCCAACCGCAATCACCGCCGCGCAAACGAGAAACATCGCAACGAAGGCTTCGTGACTGAGCATCGAGTCGGGGTAGAGCGCCTTCATGAGAAGGCCCAGACCCTGCGTGAAGACGCCGGCGCCGACAATAGCGAAAAAATTGAGTACCGTCAAGGCGGTTGCCGAGCGATCCGGCGGCGTGAGCTCCTTGAGGTGGGCATAGGGAATGCTCCCGGTGCCGGCGAAAATGCCGAAGGCCGAAAAAAGGGCCGCCAGGAGCCAGAGCGGCGCACCGACGGGGACAAAGGCAAGGCCGGCCAGCGTGAGAGAAAGCCCCGCCAGGGCGATGACCATGATCCCCTTTCTTTTTCTGAGAATACGGTCAGACAGGAAGCCGCTCACGGGGTTCCCGATGACGACGCCGAGCGTGAGCAGAAAGAGCAGGTTGCCCGCCGCCACAGGTGAGAGGCCCATCACGTCCATCAGGTAGGGCCCCGCCCAGAGTCCCTGGACGGCCGCGAGAATCCCGTAGCGGATGAAGGCGGACCAGGAGATGAGCCAGACCTGGCGGTCCCGCAGGGCAAGGCAAAGCCCCTGCAGCTGCATCCCCCAATCCGCGCCGGTTGTCGCCGGCAGATCCCGTCCGCCTCCCCGCCTGTCCCGAAAGGCGAAGACAAAGGCGAGCGTCACCGCCAGGTGGAAGAGGCCCACGAGCAGGAAGGTCGTGCGCCACCCCAGAGCCTGCGCCCAGAGAACAAGCGGTGTCGTGGCAACGACGATGCCCATGTTGCCCACGGACACCACGACACCGGAGAGGGTTGCAAAGCGGTCCGCCGGGAACTGCAGGGAGAGGATCTTCAGGGCGCCGATGAACCCGCAGGCCATGCCGGCCCCCATGAGCAACCGGCCCAGTACCATGACGCCCGGCGATTCGGCGATCGAAAAGAGGATCACCCCTGCGAGGGCCGAAAAATAGAAGGCCGCCATGACTTTCGCCGGGCTGAAGCGATCCAGGAGGATCCCCCCGGGGATCTGGAACAGGGCATAGGTGTAGAAAAAGGCCGCCGACACGAGCCCCAAAGAGCCCATGTCCATCGGGACGTCCCGCATCAGGTCCGTCGTCAGGACGGCGATGGCGGAGCGGTAGAACATGGAGAGCCCGAAGAGGACCGACACGGCGGCAAAAAGGACCCATCGGCGGCGATCGGAGAACGACTTGAGCTTTACGGCAGATTGATTCATGAAATCCAGTCAGTGATGATGCCCTGCTACGGACCGTACCCTCGTCGAGGGCCCGCCATCATAGGACGATTTCTGGCCAATCTCAACGCAATTCATAAGTCCCGCGGGTGCATGCCCTGTTTGCCTATCGAGCATTTCCTGAAATATCTTTTACAACCACCAGCAAACATGTGTATAGTTCAATCGCAATACGGCGGCTAAGATACGAATGGTTCAGGGACTTCCGGGACGCATCGACGTCAGGATGACTGGGTGATCCTTAGATGCTCGAAGGAAACCAGCAAGGAGCGCCTGAAGGCAACTGAAGTGCCAGATCCAGGATTCACAGAGTTGTAAAGTCAGTCAA
>CAWHEJ010000020.1:0-90512 GCA_963828305.1 uncultured delta proteobacterium
TTATACACCAGCTGAAAATCACCTGTCAAGGACTTGTTCTGAAACGACAGGGGCACAGAACTTGCAGAATTGCTTCTCGGTTTTGTGATTTTCCTGAAGGGGGCTTTCTGTATGGCAAGAATCGACGACCTGTTCGCCCTGCAGCACGACCGGGGCGCCTCCGACCTGCACCTCTTCGCCGGCTCGCCTCCGGCCCTGCGCGTGCGCGGCGACATGGAAAAGATCGCCGACGAGTCCCTCGACGACGAGGAGCTGCGGGAAATGCTCTTCGAGATCCTCTCGCCCGGGCAGCGCCAGGAAATCGAGGAAACGGGCGATCTGGACTTCGGTTACGAGGTCAAAGGCATCGCCCGCTACCGCTGCAATTACTTCAAGCAGAAAAACGGCATCGGTGCCGTATTCCGCGAAATCCCCTCGACGATTCTCACCGTCGATCAGTTGGGGCTCCCCCAGGTCCTGAAACAGCTGGCCATGCTGCCGCGCGGCCTCGTGCTTCTCACGGGCCCCACGGGAAGCGGCAAGTCGACGACGCTTGCGGCCATCATCGAGCACGCCAACGCGAACCGCAAGTGCCACATCATCACGATCGAGGACCCCATCGAGTTCGTGCACCACCCCAAGCAGTGCATCGTCAACCACCGCGAGGTGGAAAGCCACACGCAGTCCTTCGCCAAGGCGCTCAGAGCGGCCCTGCGCGAGGACCCCGACATCATCCTCGTCGGCGAAATGCGCGACCTGGAGACGACGATGCTCGCCATCGAGGCGGCCAACACGGGCCACCTGGTGCTTTCCACCATGCACACCATGGGGGCCACGCGGACGATCGACCGCATCGTCGACATGTTCCCATCGGACCAGCAGTCCCAGATCCGGACGTCGCTTTCGGAATCCCTCAAGGGGGTCATGTCCCAGGCCCTGTTCAAACGCGCGGACAAGCCGGGCCGGGTCGCGGCCCTGGAGATACTGCTGGTGACGCCCGCGGCGGCAAACCTCATCCGCGAGCAGAAGACCTATCAGCTGATGACGGTGATCCAGACGGGAAGGCGGCTGGGGATGATCTCGCTCGACGACGCCGTCGCGGATCTGCTGCAGAGACGCCTGATCAGCCCCGAGGAGGCCTTCGAAAAGGCCGTGGAAAAGGACCGTTTCGCAAAACTCCTCAAGAACCCTCCGCCTGATTTTTAAGGGTCTCGAGGATTTTATTCGCCTCGTCGGTGCGCCCGCAGGAGTTGAGGGCATCGGCAAGGGAGAGCTTGTAAAAAGCGTTTGACGGATCAGCCGCGCCCGCCCGATGGAAGGCATCGACCGCCTCGGGGGCGCGGTTTTCTTTCATGAGCGTGTTGCCGAGCCGGTTGTAGTAGGTCCCCTCGAAAGCGGGGTTGACGCCAGCGGCATCGGCATAGGACCGGAAGGCCTCTTCCACCCGCCCCAGCATCACGAGGGCATCCCCCCGGTCGCAGCGAAAGATCGGATCCTCGCCCGACGCCTCCACGGCCCGTTGGAATGCGCTTTCGGCCCGCTCGAAGGCGCCTGCCAGCATACAGATGTGCCCCATCTTGTTCAGAAAGAGGCCCGCCTTGCCCGGAAAGTCGTTTTCGATGGCCTGCCGGTAGGACTCCTCCGCCTCTTCGAAACGGCCGGCGGCGATGAGGGCATTGCCCATGGCGACATGGTACTGGGAAGAATCGGGCTCTTCGTCCAGGAGCCCCTGGAAGATCTTGCGCGCCTTCTCGGGCTGCCCTGCCCGCAGATAAGCATCGCCCAGGGTGTAGAGCAGCGCCAGGTCCCTGGACTGAACGGCCACGGCCCGCTCGCAGACGTCCACGAGCCGGTCGTGCTGCTTCGTCTCGCGGTAGAGCCGCACCAGTTCATCGTAGGCAAAGCCCGTAAAGACCCTCCCTGCCAGCTCCTTCTGGAAGAGTTTCTCGAACTGGGCCACGGCCTCCTCGACCTCTCCGTTGTCCTTCAGGGCCCAGGCCATGCACAGCACGAAGGAGTCCATGTCGGGCTTCATCCGGATAAGCTGCCGGTAAACGGCGATCGCCTCCGGGTATCGCTTCTCCCTCATATAGAGCTGCGCCATCGACTCGTACTGTTCGGTGTCGTTCTGCTCCGACATGCCCGATTTTCTCCCCTATGCGTGGATTGTGACTCTTTCACCGGTCACTGGTCACTGAACACTGGTCACTCCGGGAGAGGCCACAGGCCTTTCCCGGAATGTCCGGGCAACCTATAACCCGTATCCCCCGTCGATGCAATCCCGAAAGTATGCGCGGGGACTGCGGGAAATATTTCTCGTTGACAGGAGCCTTTCAAATAACTATATAGCTATGTAGCAATATAAAGAGGTGCTGCCGTGAAGGATTTCATCCGGGTCATGAAGGCCCTGTCGGACCCGAACCGGGTCAAGGTCGTCAAGATGCTCCAGCAGAAGGAGATGTGCGTCTGCGAGATCCAGGAGGCTCTCGGCCTTGCTCAACCGACGGTATCCAAACACTTGAAAATACTGGAGGATGCAAGCCTTGTGCAGTCTAAAAAGGACGGTCTCTGGGTCTGTTACCGTTTGAGCAGTGGCGGTAGTCCCTATGCGGCAAGTCTTCTGGGCAACCTGAAGCACTGGATCGAGAGCGATCCCGAAATCAAAGCCCTGCGGGAATATATTCCCGGGCTGCAGAGAGAATTGGTTCGGAAAAAACAGGGCCTCTCGGCAGGAAGGCAAAGGAAAAACAATATGGCGGCGGAAGGCGCCACTTCGGAAAGGCGGAAACGACATGATTGAAGAGCTCTTTTTTGCTGGACTTTTTGCGATTAAGGACTATGTGGCAACCCACGTACTCACATGCCTCTTGCCGGCATTCCTCCTGGCCGGCGCAATGGTCGCTTTCATCAACCAGGAGGCCATTCTCAGTCATTTGGGCGCGAAAGCCAACAAGGCGAAATCCTTTTCCCTGGCAAGTATCGCCAGCTTCTTCGTGGCCGCCTGCTCCTGCACGGTCATCCCCGTAGCGGCGGGCCTCTACTTCAGCGGTGCCGCCATCGGTGTTGCCTTCATCATCCTCTGGGTGGCGCCGTCGGCCAACATCCTGTCGCTCATCTACACGGGTAACATCCTGGGCCCTGAAATCGTCGTGGCGCGTGTCATCGCCTCCCTTTTGATGGCCTTTGTGGTTGGTTGGGTCATGACCCTCGCCTTCCGCAACGAAGTCCGGGAAGACATCGTGACAGCGAGTGCTGATACCAAGGGCGAGATCATCTCCCGGAAACAGGTGATCCTGCTTATTCTCATTCTCGTTTCCCTCCTGGCGCCCAACTACCTCGGCCAGACAGGACCTTACTGGGAGAAAGTCGTCATCTGGGGGATCGCGACGATCGTCCTGTTCGCCTACGCGCTGAAAATGTTCACGAAAGACGAGATCAAGAGCTGGCTGCGGGAAACCTGGTGGTTCATCAAACTGATTTTCCCTCTTCTTCTCGCGGGCGTTTTTCTCGTCGGTGTGCTTGGAAAACTGCTGCCGGAGAGTTGGATTAGAAGCTGGCTGGGTGGAAACGGGGTTACGGCCTCCTTCCTCGCCACATTGATCGGCGCCGTCAGCTATTTTGCCACCATGACGGAGGCACCCTTCGTGGACACGCTGATGAAATTGGGCATGGGAAAAGGACCGGCGCTTGCACTGCTGCTCACGGGGCCGGGCCTGAGCTTGCCGAACTGGATCGCAATCGCAAGGGTTTTCGGCATAAAGAAATCCGTCGTCTATGTCCTCACGATCGTCATCCTCGGGACCTTCGTCGGCTGGTTCTTCGGCAATTTCATTTTATAGCACCACGGAAAAGCAGGGCGCACGCAAACGCCCCTGAGAAGTAAAAGAGGAAAGGAGAAAAACGCCATGAAGATCATCGTCGCAGGACCGGGCTGCGCCAGATGCCATGCCACGGAGAAGAACGTCACCGAAGCAGCCAAAGCGCTCAACCTCCAGGCCGACATCTCCCACGAATTCGATATTAAGGCCTTTCGAAATCTCGGCGTCAAGGTGACACCGGCAGTCCTCGTGGACGGCAAAATCGTCATCTCGGGCAAGATTCCTACAGTTGACGAGTTGAAGGCACTGCTCGCGGCAGCGAACCGGTAGCCGGGCCGACTACGAGTCGTATGAGGTCATCAGGCAGCGAACGCTCTCAGGACAACTGCGGCCAAGGAAGGCTCGCGGAAAGGGGGACAACGAATGATAGAAGTGGTTATCGTCAGCGGAGCAAGGACCGCCGTGGGAAATTTCGGCGGTTCGTTGAAAGACAAGAAGGCGGCCGAACTCGGCGCGATTGCCATTAAAGAGGCGGTCAAGAGGGCCGGGCTGCGGCCCGTGGTTTCGGACGCCGTCAAGGGGTGCCGCCCCGACGCCCTGGGAAAATTCGACATGACGGATTTCCAGAAGAAGTACTACGAATTTGATGCATCCGCGAAACCCGTCTACTTCGATGAAGTGATCATGGGCAACGTATTGCTGGCCGGCCAGGGCATGAACCCCGGAAGGCAGGCCTGCCTCTTCGCGGGGCTTCCAGAGGAAACCAATGCCGTCACCGTCAACAAGGTCTGCGGCTCTGGTCTGAAGTCGATCGCCTTCGGGGCCCAGGCCATCAAGGCGGGCGATGCCGAGATCGTGATCGCGGGCGGCATGGAGAGCATGAGCAACGCTCCCTACTCATTGCCCAACGCCCGGTGGGGCTACCGGATGAACATGCCCAACGGCGCCGTGACGGACCTCATGGTCTATGACGGCCTCTGGGAGTTCTTCTACAACTACCACATGGGCAACACGGCCGAGGATATCGCGAAGCTCTACAAGATCTCCCGGCAGGAGCAGGACGAGTTTTCCCTTATGAGCCACCAGCGGGCCCGGGCGGCCATCGCCAGCGGCGCCACGGCCGACGAGATCGTGCCTGTCGTCATGCCGCAGAAGAAGGGCGACCCGATCGTCTTCAAGGTGGACGAGCGCCCCATGGACACGACCCTCGAAAAGATGGCCAAGATGCCGCCGGCCTTCAAGAAGGACGGCACCGTGACGGCCGGCAGTGCCTCCGGGATCAACGACGCGGCGGCAGCGGTGGTACTGATGAGCGCGGAAAAGGCCAAGGAGCTGGGTCTCAAACCCCTGGCCAAAATCCTGGGCTACGAAAAGGGCGGTGTGGACCCGGCATACATGGGCCTCGGCCCCATCCCTGCGACCCGAAAGCTCTTCAAGAAGCTCGGTCTCACGATCAAGGACATTGACCTCGTGGAGCTAAACGAGGCCTTTGCTGTCCAGGCCCTGGCCTGCATGAGGGAGCTGGGAATCGGCAAGGAGAAGTGCAACCTGCTGGGCGGCGGCGTCTCCATCGGCCACCCCATCGGCTGCACGGGCACCCGGCTCGTCTACAGCCTGGCCATGCAGCTCAATAAGAGCGGCAAGAAGCGCGGCTTAGCCTCGCTGTGCATCGGCGGCGGCCAGGGCTTCTCGATGGTACTCGAAAGCGTTTAATTCGACGTGCGTTCGATTTCGATGGGGAAGCGTCAGGTAACGCTTCCCCATCTTATTGACCCGCGGCTGGCTATGGATTATATACTTCGGCCGCGCTGCGGCATAGATGAGGAAGCGGTCACAGTAAATAAACTTCAGGAGTCATCGGAAAATGAAGCGGTTTTTGGAAAAGATCCAGGAAATGAGATTTCTGCCGGTCTTCGTCGTGCTCAGCATGGTGATCGGCATCGCCATCGGAAAGTGGTACGGCATCTCGAATTTCGAGCTCACTCCCCCCATCGATGCCATCAAATCCATCTTTCAGGGGACCTACCAGTTCAGTCTCGCCAACAGCCTCGCGCTGGGCGTGGTCATCGGTCTTTTCCTGATGATCTACCCCGCCATGACCAACGTGAAGGTCGAGGACATGGGCAAGGCCGCCCGCTCGCCCAAACAGCTTATCATCGTCCTTTTTTTCAACTATCTCGTTGCGCCGTTCTTCATGCTTTTCCTGGCCAAGGTCTTCCTCGCCGGCGATCACGATCTCTACGTCGGCCTTGTCCTCTACGGGCTTGCGCCCTGCATCGCCATGGTCATCGTCTTCACCTTCCTCGCCCTGGGCAACAGCGCGCTGGCCATCATCCTGGTGGCCATCAACTCCGTCTGCCAGATGCTGCTGATCCCGGTCTACGCGAAACTGCTGCTGGGGGAAGTGACCTTCGATGTCCTCGTCGTCGGCGAAAGCGTTCTTCTGTACCTGGGGCTGCCTCTCGTAGCGGGATTTCTGACCCGCCGCATCGCGGTGAGCAGGATGGGCGAGGAGGGATTCAAGGAATTCAAGACCTACCTGGACTCGCTTTCCATCATCGGGCTTCTCTTCACGTTGATCGTCATGTTTGCCCTGAAAGGGGATCTCATCCTGGAGCGGCCCATGATCATTCTCCAGATGGCCGTCCCGATGACGATTTTCTTCTGGGTCATGTATGCCGTCGTTTACCTTACGAGCTGGAAGCTGGGCCTGAACTACAAGGACTCCGTGGCCGTCGCCTTCAACGCGACGGGAAGGGATTTCGAGATTGCCATCGCCATCGCCATCACGGCCTTCAGCCCGGCCGTGGCGCTCGCAACGGTCGTAGGCCCCCTGATCGAGGTGCCCATCATGCTGGCCCTGGTCTGGGCTTCAAGAAAATCCGAGGCGGTGCTGTTCAAAGAGATCCCCGCCGTCGTACCGGTCCTGGAGCGGCTGCCCGTATTCGGAAAGATCCTGTTCCCGACGGATTTCTCGCCTCACGCCCAAAAGATCATGGATCTGATCCCGGAGCTGAAACGGGCGGGCCTGCAGGAAGCCGTATTCCTGCACGTCATCAACCCCATGAAGGCGACCCGATGGATCGGGGTCGACGAGAAATTCGTGGAGCGAACGAGGGACGACGCCTACAGGAGGCTCAAGGGGGTATGCGATAGCCTTGCCTCCGCTCACGGCATCGTCGTAAAATGCATAGTGCAGTTGGGCGTGACGCACCAGGAGATTATCCGGGTAGCCGGTGAAGAAAAGGCGTCGCTCATCATCATGGGCTCCCATGGTCACGGCTACGTGAAGGGAGCCCTGCTCGGAAATAACACCCAGAGCGTCATGCGGCAGACAAAGGTTCCCCTCCTGATTGAGCGCTTCCGGCGTGTCGAGGGCAAGCGGAAGGAAGACCTCGCTTTTGTCTCCGGCTCCCTTTTCAGCAGGGTCCTTTACCCGACCGACTTCTCGCCGAACTCGCAGCGGGCGCTGCAGGTGATTGAGCAGTTCCGTAAGGATATGACGGAAGAAGTCGTGGTCCTCCATGTACAGGACACGAGGGTACTGGTACCTTACCTGCAGGAAAAGATGGCCGAGTTCAACCGGATCGATACGGAACGTCTCTCCGCAATCAAGGACCGGCTCGCTGCTCTCGGATACCGGGTCAGGACGATCCTGAAGACGGGAATCCCCTTCCGGGAGATCAATGCCATCGCCGAGGGGGAAAACGTCTCCTTGATCGTGATGAGCTCCCACGGCAAGAGCAACGTCAGGGAGGCCTACACGGGCAGTGAGACGGAATTCATCACCCTTCAGCACGTCCGCCCTGTCATGGTCATCCCGAGGGATTGGGATGTGAAATGATCGTTTAGAGCGTGTCCACAGCGGCATCTGCCAAAATGCATCAAAACTTCATCGTGACATCATGGCCAATAAAGACATCACGCAAATTGTCGTCAATCACAACAAGATCGGCATCGCAGGGCTCATGGATGCCGTGGAATCGATGGCGCCGCAATTCTCAGGCAGGAGCGATGACGAGATCCAGGCCGAACTTCTCCGCCGCCTTTCGGAGGCCAATTACATCCCGCGAAAGCTTACGGAGGATTATGGACGCGCCTTGCTGCGGGAATACAAGAAAATTCTGGGAATGCCCGTCGAAGAGGAGGAAGAGTCCTCGAGGGGGTTGGAGATCAGGATCCTGGGGCCCGGATGCGCCCGCTGCGATATGATGATGAAGGAGGTCATGAGCGTCCTCTCCGAGACGGGCCTGGCGGCAAACGTCGAGCACGTCACCGACGTCCGCGAGATCGTCCGATACGGGATTATGGGATCGCCTGCCCTCGTGATCAGCGGCAGGGTCGTTTCGGTCGGCCAGGTCCCCGAACGTGGAAAGATCAAAAAGTGGATTGCGGAAGCCGAAACAAACAGAAAAAAATAACATGAAGGCACACCCGTTGCACTATAATCGGGTTTGCCGGGCTGTATTGTGGAGTTCGGAAGGAAGGTCCTGTCATTCTGACGATGATCACTCTTTCAGCAATATCGTCCACCCGATGGGCGTTGAATGTTGGGTAACACCCACCGCCCGACTGTTTTTTCAGGAGCGCTTGCCATGAAAAAACTGCTTGTGATCCTGCTGTTATTGATTCCCGTTGCCGTATCCGCCGAGACAAACCGGAAAGTGGTGGTAATCTCCATCGATGCGCTGCATCCTAAGGCCATCGAGTTGAAAAAGCCCGAGAACATTCTCTCCGTCATGGCCAAAGGAGTGTTTACCATGAAGGGGAGCAGTGTCAGTCCCCCCATGACGCTGGTCAATCATGCGGCCATGGTGGTAGGGAAAACGCCGGGGGAGAGCGGATACCGGTTTAACCGGTGGAAGGGGGGGGATAAACGGGTGGGCATGGAGACCGTTTTCCATGATGCCAAGCGGAGCGGGTACAAAACCTACTATATCTACTCCAAGGAAAACCTGGGGTTTCTGGTGAGCGATGCGGTGGATCAATCCCAGTGGGCAAATTCCTGGAGGAGGGAGTCGACCTCGGTGGGTGAGAAAATCGTTTTGGAGGAAACGAAAGACTATTTTCTGTTTCTTCATGTCAGCGGGCTTGATTTTGTGGGTCCCCGGCAGGGCTGGCTGTCAGAGGGATATCTGGAGGAGCTCTGGTATATTGACAATGAGCTGAAGCCGATCATCGAGAGGTTGATGCAGCAGAAAAACACCACGCTTGTGATCACAAGCGATCACAGCGGACACGACAAGATCCACGCTTCCCAGGACCCGGAGGATTTTAAAATACCGTTGATTATCTACTCCGACATGGCGGACTTTTCATCCCTTCAGGATCGGCCCTACGTCACCTATGAACTTAGAAAAATCCTTTCCAAGGTTTTGAAAAAACCTTGAAGGAGTGAAAGAAATTCTCAGATGTTATCAAGGAGTGAACTCATGAGGAAGAAGATCACTGTTGCAATGCTTATCTTAACCATCCTGTTCTCAGGGGCGATCGATTACGTCACGCCGGCCTGCGCGAAGGATTTCAGCCCGGGCATGAAGGTCCCGGTCAAGGGCATGGTCACGATACTCGACATCGGCGCCGCCAGCTGCATCCCCTGCAAGATGATGGCGCCCATCCTGGAGAAGCTCGAGAAGAAATACGACGGCAAGGCAGCCGTCATCTTTCTCGACGTCCGCTATCACAAGGAAACGGCCATCAGTTTCGGCATTAACGGCATCCCGACGCAGATCTTCTATGACAAAAAAGGAAATGAAGTGTACCGGCACCTTGGCTATATGAGCGAGGACGCCATCGTGGCCCAGTTCAAGAAAATGGGCGTTGAATAATCAGATGGATATTGAAAGACGGATGGGAGCAGCGTTTGGAAACGTTTTTCATCACCATCAATGACTGGATGACCGGGACCATGGCCTTCGCCGTCCTGGGAAGCTTTTTGTGGGGCATGGTGAGCGTGCTTTTCAGCCCCTGCCATCTGGCCTCGATCCCTCTCATGATCGCTTACGTGGCTGGACAGGACAAGGCCGTAAACCCCAAGCAGGCCGTCGGCTATTCCGCCGCCTTCTCCGTCGGGCTCTTCATCACCATCGCCGCTATCGGTATTGCCTGCGCACTTCTGGGCCGGATGCTGGGCGACGTGGGCAATTACTGGCAGATCCTGGTGGGGGCGATCCTGCTCTGGGTGGCCCTGGGGATGCTGGGCGTCGAGTCGTGCAGCTTCTCGGGCTCGATCCTGGCGCGTTTCACCATGAAGGGTGTGCTCGGGGCCTTTGTCCTCGGCCTGGCCTACGGGTTTCTCTCGGGGTCCTGCACCTTCGGGTTCATCGCCCCGATCCTGGCCATCATCACGATCCAGGGGGAAGTCGCCGCGGGCATGACGATGATCGTGCTGTTCGCAATCGGCCACTGCCTGCCGATCATGGTGGCGGGAAGCTCCACGGCGCTGGTCCGAAAGCTCATGGAAAGCCACGCCTGGCACGGCGCGGGCAACTGGTTCCGAAAAGGCGCCGGCGTCGTCATCGGGTGCCTGGGCATCTACTTTGTCATAAGCCCGTTTCTCGGCAGCTGACGATCAAGAGAACACAACACATGGTTGGAGGTCGAATGCTATGAAAAAGATACAGATCCTGGGCCCCGGATGCCCGAAGTGCAAGAGGCTGGCCGAAGAGTCGGAAAAGGCGGCCAGGGAACTGGGGCTGGAGTTCGAGATCGACAAGATCACCGACGTCAGGGAGATCATGAAGTTCGGCGTCTTCTCCACACCGGCCCTCGTCGTGGACGGCAAGGTGAAGGCCGTCGGTAAGATGCTGGACGCGCAGAAGATCAAGGAATTTCTCCAGGACAAGTAGCCGGGCTCTATGCAGGGGAGAAGAACTGCGCCGAAAAACGATCGCCGGCGTATCCATTCCGCTCCAGTGTACGTCTGATAGGGGAAGACCATCCCGGCCCGGAAGGAGGATTTTGCGATGTCGTACAAATCCATGGGGTTCATCGGCGGGGGAAGGATCACTCGAATCTTTCTCGAAGCGTTTAAACAGAAAAGGATGCTTCCCGGGACCGTCGTCGTCAGCGACGCAAGCGCGGAGGTGTTGCAGAAGCTCAAGGCAAGATTTCCGAAAGTAGCGATCTCGCAGGGCGACAATGGAAAACCTGCAGCACAGGATCTCGTGTTTCTTGCCCTTCATCCCCCGGCAATCGGCGGAAGCCTGGGAGAGATCAAGGCGTCTCTCAAGCCCGAGGCCGTGCTGGTCTCTCTGGCGCCGAAGTTTTCCATCAAGGCCCTCTCGGAAGGACTGGGCGGTTTCAACCGGATCGTCCGGATGATCCCGAATGCCCCATCCGTCGTCAATGAAGGATATAATCCCGTCGCCTTCGGCCCGGGGATCACAACAAAGGAAAAAGAGGACCTCTCCAGGCTATTCAAGAAGCTGGGCGACTGCCCCGAGGTGGACGAGGAAAAACTCGAGGCTTATGCGATCATCACGGCGATGGGCCCCACCTACCTGTGGTTTCAGCTCTACGAGCTTCTGGAACTGGGCAAGTCCTTCGGTCTGACCGACAAGCAGGCATGGAAAGGGATCAAGAAAATGTTGAAAGGCGCCCTCGAGACAATCGACGAATCGGGACTCTCCCCCGACGAGGTCATGGACCTCATCCCCGTGAAGCCACTTGGCGAGGACGAGGCAATGATCCGGAACGCCTACCGGACGAAGCTCACCGGGCTCTACCAGAAACTCAAGGGCTGAGCCGGGCGGCGCACCGGCCATCCATATATCACTGGGAGCGATAAATAGATTGCATATTGTTGAGCACGTAGATAGACGCCTTTCATGCGGTGTCATTCCTGCGCAGGCAGGAATCCATGTAAATGCTGGATTCCGGATCAAGTCCGGAATGACAGAGACTTTTTCCCGGAAGATCTTTATGCAACCTGTTTAATGACTGCCTTAATAAAAGAAGGGTATCCGCCATGGGAAAGAAGAAGGTGCTCTTCGTCTGTATTCACAACAGCGCCCGCAGCCAGATGGCCGAGGCATGGATGAACCGTCTCTGCGGCGATCGTTTCGAGGCGGAAAGCGCAGGCCTCGAGCCGGGGGCACTGAACCCCCTGGCCGTGGCCGTCATGAAGGAAGCAGGGATCGACATTTCCCACAAGGCCACCCGGAGCGTCTTCGATGTCCTGAAGGCCGGCACCTTGTTTTCCTGGGTCATCACCGTCTGCGACGAGTCGGCGGCGGAGGCCTGTCCCATATTCCCGGGACCGGCGAAGCACGTTCATCTGGGCTTCACGGACCCATCGAGGGTCGAGGGAACGGAAGAGGAGAAGCTCGCGAGGGTCCGGGTGATCCGGGATTCCATCCGCAAGGCCGTCGAGGAGTTCTGCCGGCAGGCTTAACCGTCGGTCACGCAGGAAGAAAACAGTTTTCAAGGGAGGATGTTCATGGCCGGAGACATCATGCAGGTTTTAATAGGGGGTCGGTCCATGGGGATCGTCGGCCTGAAGAAAGTGATGACGGACCTGGCCGGGACCGCTGCCGGAAAGACGGACGGAGAATGCCGGGAGATTCTTTATCGGGGCATTGCGGGTCAGAACTACATCCCGCCGAAAATGATCGAGGAATACAAGGATGCCCTGCTGCGGGCATTCAAGGTCTTCACCGGGGAGGCAGAAGAAGGGGCGCCTGCCGGCGGCGTTCGCATCCAGGTCCTTGGACCGGGCTGCCACAACTGCGACAGGATGGAGCAGGATGTCCGCGAAGTACTGGCCGAGCTGAAGATGCCCGGGGATCTATCCCACGTGACGGACCCCGCCGAGATCGCAAAATACGGGCTCATGGGCGTTCCGGCCCTGGTGATCAACGGGCGTGTCGTCTGCGTCGGCACCCTTCCTGACCGGAACCGGATCAAGCAATGGCTCATTGACCTGCGGGCATCCCAGGAATGCAAAGAGGTCACGTGACGTGGCTGATGACGACGATGGATAAGCCATGAATCCTGTAGTGATCATGACCTGCGGGCTCTTTATCCTGGCCGTTGCGTCGGGGATGCTCGGCCTCGGCGTGGCCTTCTCCGCCGTCCCGTTTCTCGCCCTCTATCTGCCGGATCTCGTCCACCAGGTCCAGCCGTTAAGCCTTCTGCTCAATGGGATCACGGCCCTTTTCGCCGTCTTCGGCTTTGCCCGGAGCGGCCTCGTGGACTGGCGAAAGGCCATCATCCTTGCTCTCGTCACAACAGCCTCGGCCCCCCTCGGTGCCTGGCTCGTGCGCTTCGTCCCGCAGAGCTACATCTGGATCATCTACCTGGCCTCGGTCATCTACATGGCCTACAGGCTCTTCAGGCCCGTGAAGGAACGGCCGGGCGAGGAGCACTTCAACCTCGCTCTGATGCTGGCCGTGCCCATTTCCATCCTCAGCGGGTTTCTCGGCGTGGGGCCGGGGTTTCTCCTCATGCCGACCCTGATCCTCGTCGGGTTCAATGCAAAGAAGGCGGCCGGCATCAACGCCTTTGCCGTCTGCCCGCCTTCCTTTTCGTCGCTCATCCCCCACATCGGAACGGCCCAGTGGGACATGGATCTGGCCCTGCCGCTGCTGGTCGCCGGCGCCATCGGGTCTTTCCTCGGGGCGAGGCTCACGAGCCTCTACGTCCCCAGCGGGCGCCTGAAGCAGATCTTCGGCGTCCTCATCGTCGTCATGACGGCCTACAAGATCTACACCCTGGTCGTTTGACAGACAAATTCCTCTTTGAGGTGATCCGAATGGAAGACAAGATCATCATCTACGGCACGAACTGGTGACCGCACTGCACGAAGGCCCGTGAGGCCTACGGGGATCGGGCGGTCTTCATCGATGTCGATGCGGACATCAAGGACCTGCAAAAGATGCTCGACTGCTCGGGCGGGAAAATGGCCGTCCCCGTCATCGTCGAGGGCGAACAAGGTCACGATCGGCTTCGGGGGAGAGTCCGGGGTCGGCTTCACCTGAGCGGTCCAGTGGCCCCTCGTGGACGGGCTGAAAAAACTCTGAGATTCAAAGAGATTGAGCGGAATCCATCAGAAACGCATCCTGACATTCGCGTGTCATTACATTTCAGTCTGCCGACTTCTATCGTCAGCTCTAGTCACAGTCATGAAATTCCGACCCGTTTCTTGTTCGCAAAGTATGTTTTAAGGTTATCGGGCAATTCGTCAAGAGGTGCAGGGGCAACCGGCGGCTCTTTGTCGATGTTCAGCATGACGCCCATAATGACTTCCAGAAGCATGGGCAGCGGTGCGGAAGAGTAGACCTTTCCCCTGTAGTGCCACTCGCGGCAATCGACAAGGGTATTGTTCCCGGTGAGGTCTCCGCAGGACTCGCACACCGACTCCCGGATGTCCTGGGCGATGTCGCGCCCGTTGATGCGGATCGTCGGGGAGCTGAGAAGTGCATGCTGTTTCGCCTCGTCTTCCGATTGTACGACGATGGCCTGGTACTTCATCTCGATCCCCATTGCCTCGGCCACCGGGGTGAGAAGCCGCACGGCATTCTCCAATTGATCCCCTGTCGGAACACACCGGGCGCATACCGTGAGATCGATAACGACAAGTTCGATGTTCAGAACCCTGATTTCCTCGTTCCAGCCTGCATCAGCGGGGACCGCACAGAGGTTTCCGGACTGCAATGTGGGCAGGAAAATCCTGCCTCCTGTCTTTTTATTCTGACTCTCATCCATATCCGCCTCATCATTTATATTTAGTCGTTAAACCGGCTCGATCCTCATTCGGCATATCCGAAATCCGCAACTTACCGTGCTCAGTAGACCAGGAGATCTACAAGATATCCCGCCGCGATGGCAACCAGAAAAACGTTCAGTACGAAAGCGACGATTAGTTTTTTTTTGAACATGGACCCGAGAATGATCATCTCCGGGATGCTGGCTCCGGCTCCGCCTATGATGAGCGCCAGAACCGTCCCGACTCCCATCCCCTTACCGACCAGGGCGGCACTGATGGGGATCACCGTTTCGGCCCGGATGTACATGGGCACGCCAACAGCCGCCGCAATCGGAATGGACCAGGGATTACCCGGCCCGGCGAGGGTCACGACGAGGTCCTGCGGGAAAAAGCCGTAGATGAAGGCGCCGATGGCTGCCCCAAGCAGAAGATACCAGAACACCCCCTTGAACGTGTCGACGGCGAACGACGATGCCCTCTTCATCTTTTCCTGAAATAGGTTCCCGCACCGAGTCGGACACCGCGACGGGCGCCTCGAAGTTGATCGTGCAACATATCGCTTGAGCCGGCTTCTGCGCAGCCGTCTCTTCTTCCCGGCCTCGGTTGACTGCCGAAGATTGCAGGGCGGTTAAGGTAATAAGGGGTGAGGTCTGAATGCTCCCGGGAGAACAGCAACCGGCTGCAGCAGACTGGTTTCTCGGGGAAAGGGAAACAAGATCCGGCTTGCTGGTTTCCGCACAACAGGCTGCCTGAATATTCATCAGGGGTTTGACCTGCCCTTCCATGCCGAGTTTCGACAGCAGGAATGCCGCCGCCATGGAACCGAGAAAGGTGACGGCGACATAAACCACTGTTACTTTGTAGCCCAGAAGCGAGAGCAACAGCGCGATAATCACCGGGTTGAGAACGGGCGAAGAAAAAAGAAATGCCATCGTTGGACCGAAAGGCACGCCGCCCCTGAGCAGACCGGCCGTTATCGGTACGGTGGAGCAGGAACAGAACGGCGTGATGGCGCCGAGTCCCGCACCAAGGAGGTATTGCACCCAGGTGAACCGGCCGGACAGAAAGTCCCTGATGCGCGACGGGGGGAGATATTCCGTCAGCAGCCCGATAAGAAAAGAAACGGCAACGAAGATGAGGATCAGTTCGCCGGCAATCTCCAGGAAAAACTCACCGGCAGTGACGAAATTATTGAATTCGAACATCTGCTATTCTCCTATCCGCTTGATTAAGAACTCTATTTCTTCGAGAAACGCATTTTCATGTCTTCCATGAAAACAAGCTGATCGTTTTCGAGCGCCTTATAGATGTAAGGGATCGTGGTTCGCCATGCCTCGAGCGCTATCTTGAAGGCCTCAATCCCAGAGGGTGTCAGGGTATAGACGCGTCTCTTCCTCGCGCCCTTGAGCTGCTTATCCTCATGGATTTCCGCGTAACCGTTCTGTGATAATTCCTTGAGGATCGGGTAAATCGTACCGAACGTAGTGACGCAGCATCCGCTGGTCATGGCTTCCAATTCTTTCAACACCCCGTAGCCATGATTGGGACCTTTGGACAAAACTTTAAGGACAAGGACTTTTGTAAGGCCGATATTGATCAGTGATTTCCAGTAGTTCAAATCGGTAAGTCCCATCGGGCGACAACCTCCAAAGGATCGATGATTTCATTATATTGATCATCTATATATTGGCTACTATCATAATATTTTTCTTTGTCAAATCTTTTTTGCTTGAATCGTCTCTATCCGATCCGAACGAATCCGTCTGATCCAGGCGTGTAGCGTGGGCGCAACTCGGATCGGCATGGTTCAGCGTTCGGATTTAAGCAGCGGGAAATACATGATCGGGGCAATAAAAGACGATCGCGCCCATATCCCCGTAGTGCCTCACGTGAGCGCTTGCCGTGAGCGTGTCGAACGGCGCCGACCGTTGCCGAGTGGTGAGTGGTCATAATAACAGCGAAAACTAACCCCGACCATCTTCCTGGCACCTTGGTACTGGGATATATACCGGGGCACTTCTCGGTTCCAGTCCCCTTCCACGCATTTTTCCTTGACAGGATCTTTTTCATGACTAATATATGCGCAGACGTGAATATGAGAATATGGTCAGGAGCCATGCAAATGTTTGTTAAATATGTGAATTTAGATGGGTACAATCTCCAGAGCCTGTCCTTTTTAATTATTTCCCCTTGACAGAGTAATATTTACGGTTATTATATTCATATGTTTGAATATGTGAATATCAGGGAGGCCCTATGAAAGAGTTTGCCGAACAGGTTAAAGCGCTGGGGGATGTAACCCGCCTGAAGATCATCCGGCTTATTTGTGAGGCGAAGGGGGATCTGTGCGTCTGCGAGCTCATGGATGCCATCGAAATCAGCCACAGTAACGTCTCTCGACATCTTAAAATTCTAAAGACATCCGGGATCGTCAGAGAAAACAAGGAAGGGCGCTGGGTGCATTTTTACCTGGCGGAGCCCGGCAGTCCATTTCACAAGTACCTGCTGCTGGCTGTCGGAAACTTGCCTGACGATCTTTTTGCCGCCGATATCGAAAGGCTGCAGGCGAGATTGTCTCTACGGGAAGACGGAAAGTGCGTCAATGGCCTGCAGAGCGAGAAATGGAAGTCGGCACTGAAGCTCATCAGGGCCGGAAGCATGAATCATGACAACAAAAATCAGGAACAAGACAGGAGATGAAGATCCATGCCGCGAAATGAGTTGATTATCTACGAGGGCGCCATGTGCTGTTCGACCGGCGTATGCGGGCCCGAGCCGGATCAGGAACTGATCGCCCTGAACGAAACTATCAAGAAATTGCAGGGCGAATACAACGGGCAGTTGAATATCATCCGGGCAAGCCTGGCTTTCAACAGTCTCATGTTTTTTACCAACAAGGAAGTCTTTCAGATGGTGAAGGACAACGGTCAGGAAATATTGCCCATTACGGCCATCAACGGCGAGATCGTCGCCAGGCAAAGATATCTGAAGTATGACGAAATAAAGAAACTCCTGGAGGAGAAGACTAAACATGATTAACGAATTGATCGAACCGAAGGGAAAAGACGTCAAATTTATTTTTTTCAGCGGCAAAGGCGGAGTGGGAAAGAGCACGATGAGCTGCGCCACGTCGGTGTGGCTGGCTAAAAAAGGGTATAAAACCCTTCTCGTCACAACGGACCCCGCGCCGAATCTCTCGGACATCTTCAGCCAGAAGATCGGACACCATGTCACGCCCATCCACGGCATCGAGAATCTCCATGCCATCGAGATTGACCCTGATGTAGCCTCGGATGAATACCGGGAAAGGATCGTGGGCCCTCTGCGAGAACTCCTGGATGAAAAGAACCTGCAGGTCATCAAGGAACAATTGAACAGCCCCTGTGTGGAGGAAGTGGCGGCCTTCGACAAGTTCATCGAGTTCATGGATGACCCGCAATACGACGCCGTGATCTTCGATACGGCCCCGACGGGACACACGATCAGGCTCCTGGAGCTCCCGAGCGGATGGAGCGAGACCCTGGCGGGCGATAGCGCGACCTGCATCGGGCCGGGTGCCTCCCTGCAGACCGCGAAGGCAAAATACGAAAAAGCGATTTCCTATCTTCAGGACCGGGACAGAACCTCCTTCGTCTTCGTCCTGAAGCCAGAGAATTTATCCATCGTGGAGACGAAGCGGAGCTCCGAGGAGCTGTCGAAACTGGGGATCGAGACGAGCCTCCTGATCGTAAACGGGATCCTGCCCGAGGAGGCAATCACCGACGACTTTTTCCGGCACAAGAAAGCGGAGGAGGAAAAGATCGTAGAAAGAATCAATCGCGAACTTCCCTCGTTACCGAAGATTTATTATCCGCTTCAAGACGAGGAGGTATCGGGCATTGATCTTTTGAACGCCGTGGGCCGGTTGATCTACGACGGCAAAGAGGAGAAGAGGAAAGCCCGGCCCCGCGATGAAACCGCCTGGACGCCAGGACCAATCCGCCAGAGAAACGATTTGTGCGGCAGCATGTTTGTGCCGGCCAACGGGTCGCGGTACCTTTTCTTCACCGGAAAGGGCGGCGTCGGGAAAAGCACGGTCGCCTCCACGACCTCCGTATGCATGGCGCAGCGCGGATTCAAGACCTTGATCGTTACGACCGACCCGGCCTCCCATCTCCATGAGATCTTCGGGCAGCCCATCGAACACGAGCCGACCCGGATCAAGGGAATCGACAATCTTTACGCGGCCCGGATCGACCAAAAGCAAGCGCTGGAAGAGTATAAAGTGAGGATCCTGGAAGCCATCAAGGACCAGAGCGAAGAGACGAAGAAATCCGTCGAGGAGGATCTGAATTCGCCCTGCGCCGAAGAAATGGCCGCCTTCGAGCGCTTCATGAGCTACTTCAAGACAAACGGATACGACATCACCATCTTCGATACGGCCCCGACGGGTCACACCCTGAGATTGTTGGAGCTCCCATCCGACTGGAAGGGATTCGTCGACCTGGGTACGTTGACAAAGCAGACGTCGGAGGAGACAACCAACAAATATGCCGACGTCATCGAGAAAATGAAAAATCCGGCCAAGAGCTCCTTCGTCTTCGTCATGTACCCCGAGTATACACCCATGATCGAGGCCTGGAGGGCCGCCGAAGAGCTTAGGAAACAGGTCGGCATCGAAACGGCGGCGGTTGCCATAAACTATATCCTGCCGGATCATTCCGGCGAGAATCCCTTCTTCCATAACAGGAGGAAACAGCAGGAGAAGTACATCTCGCAGATTGAAGACCGATTCAACAAGCCGATGATGCTCTTTCCGCTTCTTGAACGGGAGCCTAAGGGGCTCGAGGATCTGAAAGCGCTGGGCCGGGAGGTGTGCAGTGGCGTTTGATTTTCGCATGGAACGGAGGAGAAGACCATGAATGTCGTGAGGATATTTACTGCACCCCTGCAGTTCCCCTGCGGGCCGGGGACGACCTGCTGCTCGATCGGGCAGAGCGAGGAAACCGTAAAGGCCCTCGTTTCAGCCATGGAAGGCCTGGGAGTCTCCGTGAAAGTCCACAATGTCGAAGAGGACGGCGGCGAACTCTTTACCCGGTTCCCGTCCGCGGGGGAGATGTTGAAAGAATACGGACCGGCAATCACGCCGATCCTGAGCCTGAACGACGAAGTGGTGGCGATGGGGGTCTCGACAGAGGAAGTTGCATTGGCGGTGATCAGCGAGAAACTGGGACAATAGCAAAGGAGAGAGAGGGATGCCGACCTACGAGTACATTTGCATGGATTGCAGGGAAAAAACGGAGGTTTTTGCCTCCATTGCAGAGAAGGAGAAGGGGCTGAAATTAAAATGCCCCAAGTGCGGCGGCAAGAAGCTCATCCAGTTCTTCGGGCAAATGAATATCGGTTCCAGGGGAGCCATGGGGGGCATGCCGGGCTGCGGCCCGTCATCCGGCCCGGGCTGCTGCTGAAATGGCAGAACGATCATTCATTCCAAATGGATACCCTCAAAGGAGTAAAATATCAGGATGGAACGTATAACGAGAAATGAGGTCATGAGGGCAGCCAGGGATTTTGGCGCGGCTTTGTCCAATTGCAAGGAAGTCGCGGCATTGAAACAGGCCGAGGGCGCTTTTCGAAAAAACAAGGAAGCCCGGGATCTTCTCTCATCCTATCAAACCCGGCAGCGGTTTTTGCAGATGGCGAACATGAGGGGAAAGGGTCTGCCGGACATCGAAATGGCCGAACTGAGAAACCTGGAGGCAAAGGTTAATTCCAATGTCCTGATCAGGAATTTCGTCGAGAACAGCCGGGCATTTCAGGAGGCGATGAGAAACCTGAACACGGAGATTTCCGGCCTTCTCGGGATCGATTTTTCGTCAAATTCCCGCTCCGGCGGCGGCTGCTGCTAAAGAGGAAGATACGCTATGGAAACAAAAAGTCCGTCTTCTCTGGTTGAAAAGGCAAAAGCCTTTGCGAAAACACTGGCCTCCTCGGAGGAATTCGAGGAATACTACTCCCTGCAGCAAAAGTTAAAGAACGATCCCGAGGCCCGATCCCTCCTGGAAGAATTGGAAAAGAAGCATCAGGAGCTGCGTGACATGATGCAGGGAAAAGGGGGACAGGAGGATGTATATGTGGCGATCCAGGAGCTCCAGGATAAAATTCGTTCAAATGACACCATCATGAGCTGGCTGCAGGCCGAACAGCTTGCCATGGCCATGATCCGGGAGGCAAACGAATCCATTACCGGGGCGGCCGGTTTTGACTTCGGACAGAATGCATCGACCAATGGCGCTTGCTGATCGTCCGGAAACACGGCAGAAAGGTAGCCCCTGATGTTGCTCGGCAAAACAGTCGTCCTGGGCGTCACGGGCAGTATCGCAGCCTGGCAGACTCCGGAAGTCGTCGGGCAGTTGAAAGATCTGTGGCTCCATGTCCACTGTATCATGACAAGATCCGCCACGGAATTCATCACGCCGCTGACCCTTCAGGTAGCCTCGCAGAACCCCGTATTCGTGGAGATGTACGACGGGCGGAATGACGGAGGCATCGCCCACATCGCTCTGGCCGAGATGGCCGATCTGTTCCTGATCGCGCCTGCCACGGCCAACATCATCGGCAAGATGGCCAACGGCATTGCCGACGATCTCCTCTCGGCCACCGTCCTGGCGACCAGGGCGCCCGTTGTGATCGCCCCGGCCATGAATCCCAACATGTATGCGAATAAAATGACCCAGTCCAATATCGAACGGCTGGAGAAGGCGGGGTATCATTTTGTGGGACCCGAGTACGGGAAAGCCGCCTGCGGCACGGAGGGGGTCGGCAGATTGGCCAGAATTCCGGTGATTACCAAGTTGGTGAGCCTCCTGCTGGAAAAACAGGAAAGCAAAAAAGACTCTACATGAAGGAATCGGATTCAATGGAAAGATTATATAGGCTCGATGCGCGCACGCGAGAGCTCGTAGCCGTCGGGGCCGCCATCGCAGGGAATTGCCTCCCATGCCTTCGGCATCACTTTACCGAGGCACGAAAACAGGGCTGTTCGCTGGAAGAGATCGAAGAAACGATCGAGCTGGCGAAAATGGTCAAGGAAAGGCCGACACAGCATATCCATAGAATTGCAGCGCATCTGATCCATCGAGATCGACTTTCGGCAGAAACGTTATAACCCATTCACGCTGTCGCAAATGGGCAAATGAGAGATCGGGTTCAGCAAGTGACCTCGGGAGAAAAAATCCGTGTTAAGAATCGAGGACCTGCAAGTAAAAATCGGCGACCGGGAGGTTCTGAGTCAAATCAACCTTGAAATCAAGCCGGGTGAAACGCACATCCTCTTCGGGCCCAACGGGTCGGGGAAGACATCCCTTCTGATGACCATCATGGGGTATCCCCAGTACAAGGTCACGGCCGGAAAAATCGTCTTCAAGGATGTGGATATCACCTGCCTGCCGGTCGACGAACGGGCGAAACTGGGGATCGGGATGTCTTTTCAGCGACCTCCGACGATTCACGGTCTCAAGACCCGGCAGATGGTCCAGATTTGCGGAACGGGTCAAGCCAAGGTCGAAGAGCTGGCGAAGCAGCTGAATTTTACCGATTTCCTCGAGCGGGACATCAACGCGGGCTTTTCGGGAGGGGAGATCAAACGATCGGAGCTGCTCCAGCTCATGGCCCAGAATCCCGACCTTCTGCTTTTCGACGAACCGGAATCGGGTGTGGACCTGGAAAACATTGCATTGATCGGAAACACCATCAGCTCGCTTCTGCAGAGAGACGTCAAGGCCGGCCCCGGAAAACCGATTCTGCAGCTAAGGAAAGAGAGGACCAAGATGGGCCTGATCATCACCCACACCGGTTTCATCCTGGATTACGTGACGGCCGACAGGGGCCATGTCCTCTATGACGGCGTACTGAGCTGCAAGAGCAATCCCGCCGAAATCTTCAAGTGCATCAAGGATTGCGGCTACGAGGAGTGTGTGCGATGCGTGGCATAGATGAAAAGGCGGAGGAGGCAAAGGAAAAGAAAGCGGCCCTGGGTCCGGATATTGATCTAACCACGTTTACGGCGGAACCGGTCGCGCACGATGCGCTGCCTGACCTCGAGAAATTGTCCGACGAGGACAAAAGACAGATGACCAAGGCCGGCATCGATACCCGGGAAGCCGGGCGATCCGGCAGCTACATCCAGATGGACACGGCGGCTATTTTCTCGCGGTCCCGGCAGGAAGGGCTCGAGGTGATTCCCATCAAAAAGGCCCTGAAGGAGTGCGACTGGATCCGGGATTACTACTGGAAGCTGGCATCGGTGGACGCAGACAAATACACAGCCAGAGCCCAGCTTGACCTTCACGACGGCTATGTCATCCGTGCCCTGCCCGGCAGCAAGGTCATTTTCCCGGTGCAGGCCTGTCTCTACCTCGACAAGGAAAATCTCAGCCAGTACGTCCACAATATCATCATCGCCGAGGAGGGCTCCGAGCTCCACGTCATCACGGGATGCGCGGCGGCGCCCCATCTCCGGAGGGGGCTCCATGTGGGGATTTCGGAATTTTTCGTCAAGAAAAATGCGAAGCTGAGCTTTACCATGATCCATCACTGGGCCGAGGAGATGATGGTCCGCCCGCGCTCCGTGGGAAGGGTCGAAGAGGGTGGCTTGTTTCTCAATAACTACATCTGCATGAGACCTGTGAAGTCTCTCCAGATGTACCCCACAACGTATCTTGTGGGAAAAGGGGCTGTGGCAAGGTTCTACGCGCTGCTCGTCGGCAACCCGGGCACAGAGCTCGACGTGGGGGGTCGGATCCTTCTGCAAGCGGAGGATACGAGGGCCGAGATCGTCGCGCGCGCCATCAGCAACGGCGGGACGATCATCTCCCGGGGTGACCTGGTCGGCGAAGTCCCCGGCATAAAGGCCCATTTGGAGTGCCGCGGACTCCTCCTCAACGGAGGCATCATCCATGCCATACCGGAGCTGCGGGGCACAGTCGACGGCGTCGAGATGTCTCACGAGGCGGCCGTGGGAAAGATCGCCCAGGAGGAGATCCTCTATCTCATGACCCGGGGACTCTCAGCGGACGAGGCGACATCGACGATCGTGAGAGGATTTCTATCCGTCGACATCCCGGGGCTCCCTCCCGAGTTGAAGGCGCAGATCGACCAGGCGGTGGACCAGACGCAAAAGGAAATGATGTAGGGGGGCATTATGACTGTTTTGAGGTTATCCCCATGGTAAGAGTACCCATCCTGGCGGTGCAGAAGGGGAAAGGCATCATCGTGGAGCTGGATCTCGAAATGAAACAGCAGGGCACGGGCGCTCTCTTTCTTGACGCCAAACTTTATGCCGATAACGATATCAGGCAGGCATTGAACACCGCTTTTTCGCTGCTTCACCTGAAACGGCAGGACGTGCTGGTTCGTGTTCCGGGAAATAAAAATTGTTGCCTCTGCGGCGGCAGCCTTGCACTTCCCATGTATCTTGGGATGCATGCCTGCACACGGGGGGTGAAGTTCAGGCCCCGAACATTTGCCACCGGCGGCCTCAATCAAAAGGGGGAGATAACCCCCGTTGGAAGCCTCGCGGAAAAAATGAAGGTAATCCTGGGCAAGGCGGACTTGCTTCTCGTGCCGAAAGGTCAGGGACTGCCGCTTGAAGGAATAAAAGTGAAGGAAGTATCAAGCCTTAGAGAAGCGGTCAATATTGCCTTCGTGAAATAAACCAGCCCGCTTCGGGTGGGACCGTGACCAATAAAATACATATCACCATAGACGGCCTGGAGCTGGAGGCAAGGGCCGGTCAGACCATTCTTGACGCGGCGAGGGAAAATCGCATCTACATTCCCACGCTCTGTACCTATGCGGAGACACAGAGGGTTGGGGCGTGCCGGGTCTGCGTCGTGGAAGTGGAAAACGCGAAGAGCCTGATCGCATCCTGTGCCATGCCCGTAAGTCCCGGCATGGTCGTCCGAACGGCCACACCGAGAGTTGCAGAGGCCCGGAGAATGGTGGTGGAACTTCTGCTCGCCTCCGGTGATCACAACTGCATGACCTGCGAGGCAAACGGTGCCTGCGAGCTTCAGGATCTGGTCTACCGGCTGAAGATCGATATACCCCGTTTCCCGATAACGCCTCCAGGATACCCCCTTGAAAAAACCAATTCAATGATCCATCGGGATCTCAACAAATGTGTGCTCTGCGGCCGGTGTGTCCGTGCCTGCAACCAAATCCAGGTCAACGAGGTATTGGATTTCTCCCTGCGGGGCTCCCGCACGAAGGTGGGCCCGGCCTTTGATACAGACTATATGAACTCGAATTGTGTCTTCTGCGGCGAATGCGTTGATGCCTGCCCGACGGGCGCTATCGTCAACAGCCAGTCCCGTTTTGCAGGCAGGCCATGGGAAACGGAGAAAGTTCATACCACCTGCGGTTATTGCGGGGTCGGCTGCCAGATGGACATCAACGTGCACAATGGAAAATTCGTCAAGGTCACCGGAAATCGCAATCACGGCACGCCAAACCATGGAAGCCTCTGCATGAAGGGAAGATTCGGACTGGAGTTTATCGGTCATCCCAGCCGGTTGAAGAACCCATTGATACGTGAAAATGGGGAATTGCGCGAGGCAACGTGGGACGAAGCGTATGCCGTCATTGCCGAGAAGCTTTCGACAATCAGGGACCATGACGGCCCCGACAGTGTGGCCGGCCTCTCCTCGGCGAGATGCACCAACGAAGAGAATTACCTTTTTCAAAAATTCATGAGGACGGTGATCGGAACAAACAACATCGATCACTGCGCCCGCCTCTGACACTCTTCCACGGTGGTCGGTCTGGCCGCCGCATTTGGAAGTGGCGCGATGACGAACTCAATCGACGAGGTGGAATTCGCCGACGTAATCGTCGCCATGGGCTCGAATACGACGGAAAATCATCCGGTCATCGGGATGAAAGTGAAACGAGCCGTCCGTCAGCGCGGCGCGAAACTCATTGTCATCGACCCGAGAGAAATTCCTCTTGTCCGGTATGCACATCTCTGGCTGCGGCCCCGGCCGGGAACGAATGTGGCCTGCCTCAACGGCCTCATGAACGTTATCGTGGATGACGGGTTGTATGACAAGCGCTACGTGGATGAGCGGACCGAAGGCTTCGAAGCCCTGAAGGAGGCGTTGAAAAAATATACGCCGGATGCGGTCGAAAAAATAACAGGAATACCTGCGGACGACCTGCGTGAGGCAGCACGCGTCTATGCGAGGGCGAAGAAGGCGTCGATTCTGTATACCATGGGGGTCACACAGCATACGACAGGCACCGACGCGGTGAAATCCATTGCCAATCTTGCCATGCTTTGCGGAAATGTCGGCATTGAAAGCGGCGGCGTCAACCCGCTGAGAGGGCAGGCAAATGTCCAGGGCGCCTGTGACATGGGGGCCCTGCCGGAAGTGCTTCCGGGGTATCAAAGAGTCGACAATCCTGAAGTCCGATCGAAATTTGAGAAGGCATGGGGCGCTCCGTTGCCGGACAAACCCGGATTGACAATCGTGGAGATCATGAACGCCGCCCACAGGGGCGCGATCAAAGCCCTTTATGTGATGGGCGAAAACGTCATGCTGAGCGATCCCGACCTGACACATGTAGAGGAAGCGTTAAAAAAGATCGAATTTCTTGTTGTGCAGGATATCCTTCCCAATGACACGACGAAATTCGCCCACGTGGTCCTGCCTGCGGCCTGCTTTGCGGAAAAGGACGGCACCTTTACGAACACGGAAAGAAGGGTTCAGCGCGTCAGGAACGCCGTTCCTCCGCCCGGCGCCGCCAAACCGGACTGGCAGATCATCTCGGAACTGTCGTCCCGGATGGGCTATCCGATGAAATACTCCTCGCCCCGGGACATTATGGACGAAATCGCACAGGTCACCCCGAGCTATGGGGGGATTCACTACGCGAGAATCGCTAAAAAGGGGCTCCAGTGGCCCTGCCCGACGCCGGATCACCCGGGTACGCAATACCTCCACCGGGATCGCTTCACGAGGGGACGGGGCCTGTTCCACGCCATTGAATATGTTCCTTCGGCCGAACTCCCGGACGAAGACTACCCCCTCATCCTTACGACAGGCAGGGTACTCTATCATTATCACACGGGAACGATGACCCGCCTGGTCAGGGGGTCCATGGAAAGATATCGCGAAAGCCTGGTCGAAATCCATCCGGAGGATGCCCTCCGGTATGGCATGGAAGAAGGCAAACCCGTGAGGGTCACCTCGCGAAGAGGCAGCGTTGTAGGCAAAACCCAGATCACCGACCGGTCTCCGGAGGGAACGATCTTCATGAATTTCCATTTCCGGGAGGTGGCAACGAACCTTCTGACGAATCCCGCACTGGACCCGGACTCGAAGATCCCCGAATACAAGGTCTGCGCAGTCAGGATCGATCCGGATGAGAAATCTGCGATCGCAGGCAGTTAAGAAAACGTCGCTGATCCACAGGACACTGCTCGAAAAAACGAGGGGGTTCCCTATGAGTGCCGAGAACAAAATCAACGATGCCCTAAGGCTGCTGGTGTCGGTTGATTTCTCTGACTGTTGTCTTGGGGCGTTGCGAAAGGCCTTGGACATGGTGGCTGGACGAAAAACGGAAATAATCGTTATTCACATTATCGATCGGCAGTTTGTACAGGACCTTATTCGGCTTGGCCTGTCCAGCGAAAACGACATCAAGAAAAAGCTCTTCATGGACGCCAAAGCCAGACTCAAGACCTTTCTTGAAGGAGAACACCTTAATGGCAACGTGAAAACGGTTGTATGCGAGGGGCTTCCCTATCGGGAGATCACCCGCAAGGCAGAAGAATTCAATGCCGATATGATCGTCATCGGCAGTTGCGGCATGGCCGGTAATCCGGAAAACATATTCTTCGGTGGTACTGCCGAAAAAGTCATGAGATTTGCCAAGCGACCCGTTTTCTGCGTGCCACCGAATGCATAAAAGGGACGGCCCTCCCTCGTGCGGGAGGGGAAATCCAGGCACATAGGCATTATCTTTCTCTTTGAGAATGCTGGAAATGGCGGTTCTGGCTGATGTGAAAATACGAAGTCAATTTCATGCATTGCATTGAAAGGAATGTAACTTGGCGAAGAATACGGGGGGTGCCGACCAGGGACAAGGATCCAATCCGGGAGAAAACTCGAATTTATTTAAAACTCTTATCGCGTCCTGCCCGTATATTTGGGCAGGCAGAAAGGCTTTCGGGCATGTCCGGAAGGGGTTCACAGCGACCAAACCCATCCCGGATACGGATCGCGAGCGGGATATCCGGACCAGGATCAAGATCGGAAAGACCATTGCGCTGGTCGGGTTTTTCTGCCCCCTGTTCTGGATCACCCTGTTTTCCGGAAATACAGGGCCGGAGCTCTATTTCAACGCCGCCCATTCCGGGGTTGTGATGTTGGTGGGGCTCGGCTACATGGTCAAATGCCGTGCAGAGTTTGAAAAAGAAAGGAGACACAAAAGTAGGCCGGCGCTGAAAGTTGGGGCCGTCCGTGAGAGGGAGTGACACAGGAAGAGGATTCCCCGGTTGGGGTCCTCAATGGGGGGCCGGCTTGTTTTGGCTGAACTGAAGGGTCATCGCCTCGAGAAGGCAAAACAGGTGGAAGATAAAATCATCATCTACGGCACTAACTGGTGACCGCACTGCACGAAGGCCAGGATGGCCTACGGGGACAGAGCGATATACATCGATGTCGATGCCGACATCAAGGACCTGCAGAAAATGCTCGACTATTCCGGGGGAAAAATGGCAGTCCCCGTCATCGTCGAGGGGGACGGGGTCACCGTGGGCTTCGGGGGAGAGTCCGGGGTTGGCTTCACCTGAGCGATCCAGTGGCCCCTCGTGGACGGGTTGAAAAAACTGTAAACTCCCGATTGTCTGATAGCGCACTGGACGAAAAGGATCTCATACCTCACTCATCTCCCGAGCAGGATCCCGTCAAGAATCGCGCACAGGGAAGGGGCACATGAGGAAGGTCCTCGATGAGCAAATGGATCTCTGGGAACAAGCCTTCTCCGAAGATCATAATGTTTTCGGAGACAATCCCAGTGAGCCTGCCATCCGATCGGCTGTGCTCTTTCAAGGAGAGGGTCTTGAGCGGATTCTCGAGTTGGGTGCCGGACAGGGACGTGATACCATTCATTTTGCCCGCCTTGGATTCACCGTAACAGCTGTTGATTACAGCAGATCGGGGCTGGCAGAGATCCGGCAACGAGCGGAGACCGCCGGGCTAACCCATCTAGTCCGATCCGTTCACCATGACGTCAGGAACGCATTGCCCTTCGATGATGACGCGTTCGATGCCTGTTATTCGCACTTGCTCTTCTGCATGGCATTGACACGGGCCGACGTTGAATTGCTTTTCCGAGAGGTCCGCCGGGTCCTCAAACCAGGGGGACTGAACATCTTCACGGTCCGGCATAGTGGGGACGCTCTCTTCAGCGAGGCGACGCCTGTTTCTGAGGATTTGTATATATTCGACAATTTCATTGTTCACTTCTTCGACCGTGACAAAGTCACTCATTTTGCACAGGGGTACGAGGTTCTCGAAATCGATGAGATGGAAGAGGGCGCGCATTTAAGAAAACTGTTCAGAGTGACCCTTCGCAAGAGATAACACCCTGCGCTGAGGGCGCACGCATGACGGAAAGCGAGGAGCAGTCCCGCGTATTCAACATTCTCGGCGTGGACGTCACCGACGTCACGATGAACACGGCGCTCGATATCTTGCTCGCGATGCTCGACGACGCAGCGCACAAGCCGCATGCGGTGTATTTCGTCAATGCACACACGCTGAACCTGGCGTGCGATGACATTGACTTCCTCAGGGTCTTGGGCCGCGCCGATCGCGTGTTCGGCGAGGGCACGGGCGTACGCTGGGCGGCGCGCATGCTGCACGGTGTTCGGCTCATGGACAACGTCAACGGCACCGACCTTATGCCTGCGCTTTTCGCGCGCGGGCGCCATCGCGGATATCGCTACTTCCTGCTTGGCAACACGCCCGAGCGCATCGCGCGCGCGGCGCAGTTCACGCTGCGCAATTTCCCGGGTTGGACTCTCGCGGGCTGCTGCCAGGGTTATCTGCAGAAGCCCGGGGAAATTGGTGCCGCGATCCAGCTCATTCAAAAGACCAATCCGCACTTGCTGCTCGTCGGCATGGGCAATCCGATTCAGGAACACTGGATCGACAAGCACCTGCACGTGCTCGGCGCATCGCTGTGCATGGGGGTGGGAGGGCTCTTCGACTACTGGTCGGGCGACCTTCAGCGCGCGCCTGCCTGGTTGCGTGAGAGCGGGTGGGAGTGGTTGCATTTGCTGATCAGGCAGCCGCGCAAGTTCCGCCGCTACGTGATTGGCAACCCACTGTTTCTCGCGCGTGTCGGGATACAACGCTTACAGATGAACAGAGAGGTTTTATAATCTAAACTTCAAGGCAGGCTCCGAACGGCCTTTCCCACGCCTGGCTTCGCAGGAGAGTTTATCATGAACATTCAGAAGATATTTGATGCCCTTAATGAAGACATCCAGAACAGCACACTGGGCACCCTGTGTAGAGAATTAGAGGCTCAAGGTTACTCCGTCGCCATCAACAAGAAGCAAGTCACGGCAGACGAAATCTTTGAAGGCAAACACAGTGACCTTGAAGATCAAGATGTATTGGCCATTTCCTTATACAAAAATGGTGTAATTGAACAAGAGTTCTCGATTGAGTTTGAGGATTTCAATGAACCGGTTTTCAAGAAGGTCTTGTCGTAGTGAATTACCCGGCTTACAAGGCGGGGCATCTTGAAAGGCGATGAGGGGGATTGCACCCCCACTTGCCCCCGCACCGCATTCATCCCCTCCCGCAGGACGGAGTATTCTGCGGGGTATTCATAAAGTCAGTTTATGAATCGTGGGCTCGTGAATTGTTTTGATTGCAATGATCATGAGTTGACGTGATCTGGTCCATGGGGCATCCCGTCACGCTGCGACGAAAGCTCAAAGGGAGATGCAGATGTTTTTGACATATTTGATCCTCTTTCTGGCGGCGGTTTTTGGCGTTGGCGGCCTGTTGGCCTTTATGAGGTTTCTTTTTTTTGGTCCTTTCGGCATTGTGGACTTCAATCTTGATCAAAGCGGGATATTGTGGGTAGACGCCTTCCTCTGTCTTGCCTTTTTCATTCAGCACAGCGGCATGATACGAAGACCGTTTCAAGCCTATTTGACTCGGATTGTACCCGATGGATGCGTGAAGGCTGTTTATGGGATTGCTTCGGGCATCATTCTGTATGCAATGCTTCTGTTCTGGCAAGCTTCTCCCGAGCATATCCTGGTAGTCGGCGGTGTTTGGCGCTTATTGCTCAGAGCAGTCTTTTTTACCTCTCTGGTGTTCGGATTTCTCTGGGGGATACAGGCGTTGGGGTTCTATGATCCGACCGGAATAAGAGATGTGATCGATCACATGAGGGCTAAACCAGCGGAAAAAAGAGACCTCGTTGCCAAGGGGCTCTACGTATTTGTTCGGCATCCCCTGTATGCAGCCATGCTCCTGATGATTTGGTCAAATCCTGTCATTACGGCAGACAGGTTATTATTTAATGTTTTGTGGACGGTATGGATCGTTGTGGCAACGAAGCTCGAGGAGCGGGATTTAACGGCGGTATATGGCGATGCCTATCGGGCGTATCAGAAGAAAGTTCCCATGTTTATTCCAACATGGCGTCATTATTAACCGCGCTTTCTTTCTTTTTTTTCCGACAACCCTGTCACATAAGCCTCGGCCATAAAGAAAAGCAAGCATTGCTGTCCTTCGCGTGAACATGAAACGTTGCCTGTCCGAGGCTGCAACCAAGGGCCGCAAAAGACAGGACGAATTCGAAGCCGCCTTGACCGGTACATAGAATAGACCTATCCTGACTTCCGCGGAGTTGGTAGATCATGATGAAACCGGTGTAAGGGTTCTGACGTGAAACCATCTCCTGAGATTCGGCTGGAGTTTTTTAATTAATTCTCTTACTTTGTGCGGGGCGCAAAAGACCATGGCGATTACACCACAAAGAAACTGGAAGGAACTGCCCCCCGAACAGATTGCCGCCTTGATGAACCGGAAAAGCGAGGGCTATTTAACGGGTCTTCTGGGCTTTACATTGCTATCCGTGTCGAAAGAGCGTGTCCTGGCCCGCATGGAAATCGAGAAGCATCATCTGGCACCCAACGGCTATCTCCATGCAGCATCCGTAGTCGCGCTGGCCGACTCGACCTGCGGTTTCGCAGTCAGCATGCACCTCCCGGAAGGCGCCGAAGGGTTCACCACTTTGGAGCTGAAGACCAATTTTCTAGGAACGGCCCGCAGCGGTTTTATCCTGTGCGAAGGAATGCCTGCACACATCGGCCGTCGGACTCAGGTCTGGGACGCACGTGTCCGGGACGGTGTATCAGGCAGGGACATTGCCTTGTTCCGATGCACGCAAATGATCATCTACAAGCAGGAATAGGTAAAGGTTCGACACGGGCAATCCGGAAAGATCGGGATGATCCATTCCGAGAGTTGCTTCCTGATCGTCAAGGGCGTCTCCAAATTCTTTAACGAATATGGCCTGCAGTTTGCAGATCTAAAAAATGGTCAGATCCATCGAATGGAGGGCATATCGTGGCCAGCCGCAAATCGCTGAAAAAATTGACCTTGCTTCGGTCCTTTTCCGTGTCGGTCGTTTTCTTCTGCCTGCTCGTTTTCATCGGGTCCGTAACCCCGGCGGCCGGTGCAGATAACGAACCCATTCCCTCCTACGGGCGCGGCCCCCGCGAGGTTCTCATCTTCTCGGACTACTTCTGCCCGCCCTGCCAGGCGCTGGAACCGAAGCTCGAGCCGGTTCTCGATGCACTCTACAAACAGGGCAATGTGAAAATCCGCTTCGTGGACACGCCCATGCACAAGGAGACACCCCTGTTTGCCAAGTTCTACCTCTATGCCGCCAAGGCTGCCCCGGATTACAGGTCAGCCATGCGGGCCAGACAGGTTCTCTTTGCACTGGCGGGGAAGGAAAATGTGTTCTGGATGGACGAGAGGATCGAGGAGGCGTTCCGAAAGGAAAAGGTCGCCTTTGCGCCCTTCGATTTCCGCACCGCCCAGCCCGAGCTCAACAGGCTGATCCGCGAGCACCGGGTGGACTCCACGCCGACCTGCGTGATCAGGCATTCGGATTCCGACACGAGAAAGTACGTGGGCGAGACGGAGATCCTGAAGGGGCTTGCCGCCCTCCGCCCCGCGGCGAAGAAAGCCGGCAAATGATCACCGGAAATCATTTCGTCCCGACACGATCCGGCTTCGTCAGGAAACTGCGGGGCGCCGATTAACCCTCACAGGTAGGGCGATTCCCCCCTGCAGGCCCTGCAGCGCTCCCCGTCCCTCACGGGGAAGGCCTCGCCGCATCCCGGGCAGACGGCCACCCTCCCCAGTTTCGGCCGGTGCAGCGGTTTCGGGTCGACCTTCACCTTCTGAATCGTCATGATGGCATCGCCCGCCTCCTTGATCTGCTCGAGGATCGCCTGGAGATCCTGATCCTTCTTCGGCTTGAGCTTGAAAAACCAGGCATTGATCTCCGGCCACTTTTCGAGCTTTTCCGTGTCCAGATAGACCCTCACCCCCTCGCCCCCGTATTTTTCATAGAGCGTCAGGGCAAAGCGGCCGAACTCGAGCACCTTGAGCCAGCCGTTTCCCATCGTGCAGGGGGTTAGCAGCTGAACGGAGTCCGGAAGGCAGACGGCCGTTTCGCAGATCGCGTCGTAGAACTCCCCCGGCGGGAGATTCTTCATGGCCAGATCCACCATGAAGCCGCCGATGATGAGACCGGGGGCCATGTTGCCATGGAATGATTTTACGAGCTGAACGTATTCATCGTAGGAATAGGTGCCGATCCTGATCATTGCTTTCCCCTCTCTGCGAAACTCTTTATCCAGCCTTCCCGTCAGTAGACGAGGCTCAGGCGGTGCTTCCTGGCGGCTTTCGAATGCAGGGCCTGTTCTTCAGGTTCTTTGCCGTTGCGCGGCCTCTCGATCCAGCTGCGGTCGATCTTTCCCGAAACAACGGGGACGATGACATCGGCGATCGCGAGGGCCTCGCTGATGTCGTGGGTCACGTAGATCATGGGAATCCCCAGCCTGCCCTTCAACTCCACGATGGCGTCGCGAAGCAGACGCCGGGTGGTGACATCCAGGGCTGAGAATGGCTCATCCAGCAGAAGAACCCGGGGCTCGCGGGCCAGGGCCTGGCAGATGGCGCAACGCTGGCGCTCGCCGCCGGAAATATGATCCGGCTTGTGACCCCTCAGGTGATGGATCCCGAACCGTTTCATCAGGCGATCCACCTCGGCCCCGTTTTGCGATGAGAAGGCGGCATTGGCCCCGAGGGTCAAATGAGGGAAAAGGGGGTAGTCCTGGAACACATAGCCCAAGCGGCGCTTTCGCGTCGGCTGGTTTATCCCCTTATCCGAGTCCGCCCAGACTTCATCGCCGCAGGCGATCCTCCCTTCGTCGGGCTGATCGAGCCCGGCAATGAGGCGGACGATGGTCGTCTTGCCCGCACCGGACGGCCCGACGAGAACCAGCATCTCCCCACCCTTGCAGGAAAAAGAGACATCGATATTGAAATCGTGCCTTCTTTTTTTCACCTTCACGTCGAGTGCCATCGTTCTCAACTCCTGCTCAGGCGGTTCATGACCAGCATGAAGGCGTAGCTGATCGCGAGAAGGATCAGGGACATCCGGCCCGCCTCGCCGTAATCCAGGGACTGGACGGCTTCGTAGATCGCAATGGAGGCGACCCTCGTCTCCCCGGGGATGCTGCCCCCGACCATGAGCAGCACGCCGAAGGCCCCCATGCTGTGGACAAAGACGAGGATGGCCGACGTGGCGATGCCGTTGATGCTGTTCGGAAGCACCACTCTCACGAAGGCCGAGGCCGGAGTGAGGCCCAGGACATAGGCGCTCTCAAGAAGGCGCCGGTCGATCTTCTGAAAGGCCGTCTTCATGGGCATGAGGGCGAAGGGCAAGCTGTAAACTGCCGAGGCGATGACGATGCCGAGGAAACTGAACGCCAGGGGGGACCCGGTCCACTGCTCCCATAGAGCTCCGATTGCACCCCTGGGCCCCATGAAGATGAGCAGGTAGAAGCCCATGACCGTAGGGGGGAGCGCCATGGGAAGGCTGAAGAGCGCCTCCAGGAAGGACTTCCCGCGGAAGCGGCTGTAGGCGAGAAGGCCGGCCAGCGGGGCGGCAACAAGCAGGAGGATGACCGTGCAGAGCAAGGCCAGTTTCATCGACAGATAAAGAGGGAGCCAATCCATTTACCGGTACCCGTAGCTCCGTTTGATTTCTTCCGCCTCGGATGCTTGCAGGAATTTCAGGAAGAGGCGTGCCGCTTCCCCGTTTTTCGCTCTTTTCAGAACACAGGCCGAGTGCTCGACGGGGGGTGCTTCCGCCAACTCGAAGCGGCAGCCTTCCCTGCCCGCGACGGAAACGGCATCCGAAAGCGCGCAGAATCCTGCCGCCGCGGCCCCCGTGTAGACATACTGGAACGCCTGGGTTACATTTTGGGCGAAGACGAACCGGGGTTTCACGGCCTCCCAGAGGCCTTCTTTCCGGAGAGCTCTTTCGGCCGCTTCGCCATAGGGAGACGTCTTGCTGCTGACGATGGTGATCTTGCGGGCTCCGGCATCCCGAATGGCCGATTTCCAATCCCCGGCCCTGCAGAGATCTTCCCTGTTTGTCCAGAGCACGACACGTCCCCGCGCATAGATCACGGGAGTCTCTGCCAGGCCCTTTTCGTGAAGGACCTGCGGCCGTTTGGCATCGGCTGCAAGTAAAATATCGTAAAGGGCGCCATTGGCGATTTGTGCATAGAACGCACCCGTCGAAGCATACGACGCTTCAACCTTGATGGGATATCTCGCCTCGAAGCTCCGGGCGATTTCTGTAAAGGGTTGCTTGAACGCAGCGGCAACGGCCACGGTCAGGCTGTCGGCTGCGAAGGCCGATGCGGACATCGACAGGACCAGAATGAGCCACGTGGTCCATGCAAACATCAGTTGCCCCTCAAAAAATGTCCAGGGTGTATGCATCGCATTGCTTCACCCGACAGTAGTCAAGTCGTCCTCAAAGACTGCAACGCCATACCAAACGTTCAGTTATTTTTAACATAGGCTGAACCAAATCTCTATTTCAAGTTATGTTATTTTTAACATATTGATTTCAAAGCGAAATAACTTTATAGTCATTACAATTTGAATAGTAGAAAGAGGGGCTTTCTATAATTCAGACTGTAGTGTTGAAATAGGCCCCGCGATGCGGTGGGCGCCGGGATTGTTTCTCACAAGGCAAGGAGGGAGTCTTATGAGCAATCGTATGCCTGCGGAAGATCCCCTGATCCGGATGCAGCGGGATCTCAAGAGGGCCCTGGCGAAGAAACCGTCGGATGTCAAGTGGGGCATGGTCATCGACATCGCCCGGTGCATCGGTTGCCACGCCTGCACGGTTGCCTGTGTCGCCGAAAACAAACTCCCTCCGGGTGTCGTCTACCGCGTCGTCGTCGAGCAGGAAATCGGCGAATATCCCCACGTCAGGCGCCGATTCATCCCCCGTCCCTGCGTCCAATGCCAGAAACCGCCCTGCGTCAGGGTCTGCCCCGTCACGGCAACCTACAAGAACGAACAGGGCGTCGTCGTCATGAATTACCCCCGTTGCATCGGCTGCCGCTACTGCATGGGGGCCTGCCCCTACACCGCGCGCTGTTCCGATTTCGGAGACTGGTACACGAGCAACACACCCGAGGTTCCGGGCAAAGTGGTGGGCAGGGCCGCCACGGCCAAGGGGTACGAAGCCCGTCCGTCCGCGGAATACGGCGAGGAATGGCCGGAACGCGGCCATGGCTCCCCCGTCGGCAACGCCCGCAAGTGCCACTTCTGCCTCCACCGCCTCGCCGTGGGGATGCTTCCCGCCTGCGTGACCTCCTGCGTGGGCCGGGCGACGATCTTCGGCGACCGTACGGACAAGGAAAGCCTCGTCTTCGAGATGATCGGCTCGCCCCGCGTCACTCGATGGAAGGAAGAACTGGGCACCCAACCGGCTGTTTATTACCTTGCTTAGGGAGGGGAGGCTGATGAACGAAAATACGTTCAAAATTCTGCTTGGCGTGGGAGTGGCCGGTCTTCTCGCGGGGACCCTGGGGATGGGGGTCCGGCTCATTTTCGGGCATGTGCACATGGCCTACGGTTCCTACGTCCCCTGGGGTCTCTGGGTCGCCTTCGATCTGCTCTTCCTGGGCCTCACCGCCGGCGCCTACATCATCGTCGTCCTCACCTACGGATTCGGGATGAAGCAATTCGAGCCGCTCGTTCCCCTGTCGGTTTTTTCCCTCCTCGTTTCGCTGCTCTGCGAGGGAATCATCATCAGCCTCGACCTGGGGCATCCGTTGCGGGTCTACCGCTTTCTCGTGACGCCCAGTTTCAGCTCCATGCTGACGTGGCTCGTCGTCTTCATCGTGGCGATGTGGGTCATTTTCATTCCTTTCCTTTATCTTCTCCTTCGGGAAAAGCTCGTCCTGTGGTCCCGGGACCCGGAGCGAAAAGGCAGGGGAATCTACAGGGCCCTGGCATTGGGTCGGACCGAGTACTCGGACGGAGATCGTGAGCGCGACCGGAAATGGCTGAGGATTCTCGCTCTCATCTCCATTCCCGTCGGCTTCATCTTCTTCGCCGTGCCCAGCGCCATGTTCACGGACATGTTGGGCCGCCCTCACTGGGACAGTGCCATCCTGCCCATTCTGTATATGTTCGCATCCTATCTGTCCGGCTGCGCCCTCGTCACCCTTCTGGCCTGTGTTTATCACCCGGAGGAGCCCGTATTCGGCTTTCTTGGGCGGCTTCTGCGCGGATTCCTCATCCTCTTTCTGCTGGTCGAATTCATCCAGATCTTTTTCGGCTACCGGACGGACAATCCCGGCGCGGTAGCGGCACTGAGCATCATCACCAATGGACCGAACGCATGGGTGTTCTGGGTGATTCACCTGCTTCTCGGCAGCATCGTCCCCCTGTACCTTTTGACCGCACGTTTGCATGATGCCCGGTCCGTCGCATGGGCCGGGTTCCTGATCGTGATCACATTTGTGGCCGTCCGGTACAACGCCGTCGTGCCGGAACTCATGGCGTACAACCTGGAGGGTCGCGAGTTTTTCTTCGTTCACCGGCGCCTGAGCCAGGCCTATACACCCAACCTCTACGAATGGCTGGTCAGCCTCTGGGTCGTGTCTCTCGGGCTCGTGGTTTTCCTGCTCGGCACTCGGTGGCTGCCCGTGATCCCGGTGCAGAAAGGAGGGGAGCAGCATGCCTCGTAAGAATCGGGAGGTTTTTCCCATCTTCATGGACAAGCTGGACCGCAGGCAATTCCTGAAATGCTCCGCCCTGCTGGGAGGGTCCCTGGCCCTGCCGCCCGCTGTCTGGCATCTCTTCGGCGGGTCGGAGGCCGTCTTTGCCGACGTGGGCGGCGCCTATCTTCATCACCTTCCGGAGAACCAGATTTACTCCGTCTGCCAGCAGTGCAACACCAACTGCGGCATCAAGGTAAAGATCATCGATGGCATGGTGGCCAAGATCGACGGAAACCCCTACAACCCCTGGACGATGACGCCCCACATCTCCTACAACACCCCTATCGTCGAGGCGGCCGTGATCGAGGGGGCCCTCTGCCCCAAGGGACAGGCTGGCATCCAGGCCCTCTACGACCCCTACCGGATCGTGAAGGTTGTGAAACGGGCAGGCAAGAGGGGGGAAAACAAATGGAAAACGATACCCTTCGAGCAGGCGATTCAGGAGATCGTCGACGGGGGAGATCTCTTCGGTGAAGGCCGCGTGGAAGGCCTGAAGGACATCTGCACGCTGAAAGACACAAAGATATCAGCGGCACTCGCGGAGGACGCGGGGCAAGTGGCCTCCAAGAAGATGACGCTGGAGGATTTCAAGAAGAAGCATGCCGCCAATCTTCAATATCTCATCGACCCCGATCACCCCGACCTGGGACCGAAGAACAACCAGCTCTGCCTGAGCTGGGGCCGCCTGAAGTCGGGGCGCGCCGAAATGCTGAGGCGGTTTGTGCAGACAGGATTAGGCTCTTTCAACGCCCATGGGCACACGACCGTCTGCCAGGGGTCGCTGTACTTCGGCTGCAAGGCCATGAGCGACCAGTTCGTGGAGGGCAAGTGGACGGGCGGAAGCAAGTTCTACTGGCAGGCCGATACGGGCAACGCCGAGTTCATCCTCTTCGTGGGGGCCAACCCTTACGAGGCCAATTACGGCCCGCCCCTGAGGGCCGAGAAGATGACCCAGGGCATGGCGGAGGAACGGCTCAAGATCGCCGTGGCGGACCCCAGATGCTCCAAGACGGCGGCTCGCGCCTGGAAGTGGCTCCCCGTCCGGCCCAATGGCGTCGGCGCCCTGGGGATGGGGATGATGCGCTGGATCCTCGAGAACGGCCGCTACGATGCCCGCTATCTCGCAAACGCCAACAAGGCCGCCGCCGCAGAGGACAACGAACCCACATGGACCCAGGCGGCATATCTCGTCAAGTTGCGTCCCGACGGCCGACCAGGCCCGTTCCTGCACGCCTCCGACGTCGGGCTCAAGACCGAGAAACGGAAAAAGAAGGACGGCGAGGAGTGGACCTTCGACCCATTCCTGGTATTCAGTGAAGGCAAGGTCGTGCCCTTCGACCCCAACGACGAGAAAACCCCCGTGGCCGGGGACCTCTTCGTCGACACGGAGATCAAGGGGATCAAGGCAAAGAGCGTCCTGCTGGTCTACCGGGAAGCGGCGGCAGCCAAGACGCTCGCCGACTGGGCCAAGACCGCGGGCATCAAGGAATCCGACATCGTGGAACTGGCCCAGGAATTCACGAGCCACGGGAAGAAGGCCGTTGTCGACATTCACCGCGGCGTTTCCCAGCTCACTTCCGGGTTCTACAACGTCGTCATCTACATGACCCTCAACGTGCTGATCGGCAATCACGACTGGCAGGGCGGGCTGGCCAAGGCGACGACCTACGAAATCATGGGCGACCGGGAGGGCAAACCTTTCAAGCTTTCCACACAGGGCGGAAAGCAGAAGCCCTGGGGCATCTCCATCATCCGGCATGAGGTTGCCTACGACAAGACGACCCTTTTCAGCGGTTACCCCTCGAAGCGGGTCTGGTATCCCTTCAGCAGCGACATCTACCAGGAAATCATCCCCAGCATGGGCGATGCCTACCCTTACCCGATCAAGGCGCTGCTGCTCTACATGGGAACACCGGTCTACTCGCTCCCGGCGGGCCACAAGCTCGTCGAGATTCTCATGGATCCGAAGAAGATCCCCCTCATTGTCGTATCCGACATCGTCGTCGGGGAGACGAGCATGTATGCCGACTACATCTTCCCGGATCTCACGTACCTGGAACGCTGGGAATTTTCCGGTTCCCACCCCTCCGTCACGCCGAAGGTGGCCCCCTTCCGCCAGCCGGCCGTGGCGCCGCTGACGGACACGGTGACGGTCTACGGCGAGAAGATGCCCCTTTCCATGGAGTCACTCATCCTGGGCCTGGCGGAAAAACTCAAGCTGCCGGGATTCGGGGAAAACGGCTTTGGCCCGGGACTCCACTTCAAGCGCGACGAGGACATGTATGTCCGGATGGTGGCCAACATCGCCTTCGGCGACAAGCCGGACGGCTCCGAGAAGGTGCCGGCGGCAAGCGCGGAAGAGATCCGGATATTCGAAAAATCGCACCAGTTCCTGCCCGCGACCGTTTACGACCTGAACCGCTGGAAAACCGTCGTTGGACCGGATCTGTGGCCTCACGTGGTTTATGTAATCAACCGCGGCGGCCGATTCCAGGGTTACGGCTCGGCCTACAAGGAAGGGCAGCTTGCCAACAAGTACGGAAAGCTCGTGGGAATCTATTTCGACAAACTCGCAAACACGAAGCACTCCATGACCGGAGAGACCTACCTGCCCCATGCCGATTTCATCGAAGGGCCGCGCGACTGCACAGGGCGCCCGATCGACGACGAGGCCAAGGGGTACGACATGACCCTCATCACCTACAAAGCCATATCCCAGACAAAGTCCCGGACCATCGGCAACTACTGGCTCCATGCCCTCTACCCGGAAAACGGCGTGGAGATTTCTGCCTTTGACGCCCAGAGGCTGGGAATTTCCGAAGGAGATCAGGTGAAGGTCGTGTCGGCCACCAATGAAGACGGGATCTGGGACCTGGGACCCGGAGGGAAAAAGCCCATGATCGGCAAGGCCCGGGTCAAACAGGGAATCAGGCCGGGGGTCGTGGCCTTTTCGCTCGGTCACGGGCACTGGGCCTACGGGTCGAACGAAGTGGTTATAGACGGCCAGGCAGTCCCGTCGGATGCGCGGCGGGCAGGCGGTATCCACGCCAACGCCGCCATGCGGCTCGATCCCGTCCTCAAGAATACGGGTCTCGTGGACACGGTGGGCGGCAGCGCCGTCTTCTACCAGAGCCAGGTGAAGCTGATCCGGGTGCCCGCATAGGAGGCACGTCACGATCATCCATATGCATTAGACACAAAGAAGTCCCCCTTTTCTTCCATGCAGAAAGGGGGGCTTCTTTTTCCAAATTCCTGTTTTCATCACTTATCAATGATGGGAAATGGTTTCTTGCGATCGCAGGCGAGTTCGTTCTCTTCGCTCCTGTAGAAGACACAGGCTTTCTCAAGGGTTTTCCGGAGTTGCACCCGTGCCCGGTGCAGGCGGATCTTTGCGTTTCTCAGGCTCAGACCCAGGATCTCCGCGATTTCCCGGTCCGAAAAGCCCTCCAGATCTCCCAGGATAATGACGGTTCGGTAGTTTTCCGGCAGCCCGTTGATGACGTCGCGAATGCAGGCGTTCATCTCGTCGCGGATCACGCGCCCTTCCAGCGTCTGCCGGATCTCGTCGGTCCACACGTCGCGGTCGCCCTCGGCAGCGACAGCATACTCCGCTACCGACGGATCCATCGAATTCGTCGGTCTCCCACGGCGGCGGATGCGATCCAGTGCCGTGTTGGTGGCGATCCGGTATACCCATGTCGACAGCTCGGCGTCTCCCCGGAAGTCCTCAAGACCCCGGCTCACCTTTTCGAAGACTTCCTGCGCAAGATCCTCGGCCTCGACCTCACCGGCCATCCGCGCAAGGTAACGCAGGACCCTGGGGCGCAGGGCGTCGTGGATTTCCCGGAAATCCGGTCTTCGCGTCGTCATGGGTTGAGGTCCTTTCAACTGGGCGAGCATGCCGATGCCTCCTCATTCTTAACGAAAGGACCGCCCGCTGTCAAACCGGTTTTCCCCTGCCGGAGCCTGTCCAGGATCTTGTCGGCAACCTCCCGGGCTGTGGCTTTGCGCTCCTCTTCGGGTACGTCGTCGATGCTCACAACAATGCCCTCTTTACTTCGCTTTCTCGACGGAGCCGATGCGGACCTTCCCCTCCAGGGCGAGCCTGTGAAGAAGCGAAACGGCTACGTCTTCCGGGATCCCCAGGGCCGCAGCGATCTCCGAGGGCCCCGCGCTCCCCTTCCTGTCCAGCAGATCCAGGATTTTCTGCTCCAGGTCTTTCGACCAGCGGTCGAAGACTTCATGAGTACCTTTGTCATGCGTTGCCGCCGGCATCCTGCGGCTCATCATCTCCATGCAGGATTGCATCATGGAGCCCCGCATGCCGCTCCACTTCCCTGCCGTTTGATTTTCCATTCTGACACCTCCTGCCATTCTTCTTCCGTAAGTCTCTGCTCCCGTCCAGCCCATGCACCGGCGCCGGGCCATGACGAACATCATGACCATGAAGCCCAGCATGACCAGCAAAGGAATGAGGCATAACCAGCTCCAGGTCCCGTTTCCATAAAAGTATCCCATACCGTTACCCTCCTCTCAGCAGCTGCATCCCGCAGCGGTGCAGGCGGCCTGCAGGGCTGCCCCTTTCCGGCCGGTCATCTGCGAGGCGAGCCGGTCCATGCTGGAGGCAGCACCCTCCCTCACGGCCTTTCCTGCAATGATCGCCTCTTCGATCAAAGCCGTTTCGATTCCCATGGATTGAGCCTGCCCGAGGTGATATTCGAGACAGGGGTGGCAGTTGCAGGCCACCGAGGCCCCGACAGCAATAAGTTTCCGTGTCCGTTCATCCAGTTTCATTTCTGAACCTCCAATTGTTCTTTTGCACGGTTAGACGACGGGCCGCCGGAAAAGGATACACCCCAAAAAAATCCCCCTTCGCCGGGTGGATCGAAGGGGGTGGTCAGAAACGGTCAAGGGATGAACCCTGTTTAGCTTTTCATGCCTGACGCCACAAAGATACTCACGGCGGCCTCGCCGCAGCCGCTCCGGGAGGCGGCGCAGCAGTTCTCGCCAACACAGTCGATATTCACGTCCACAAGACCCGCTTCGGCATACCAGCGGGCAACGTCCGGCCGGTCGAAACCCATCCAGCGGTCGCAGTGCTCCGTCCGGAGGAATTAAAATTCCTCGCACCAAGGTGCCAGGAATTTAGAAACTCAAGGAAATTGTTTTATCTGTCATTATGCTCGCTTACCCCGCAGCAAGCTGCGGGGACCGGGGGCGCATCCCGGCAGGGTGCGCGACCATGTCCGGTTCATTCCTTACCGGGAAGCCCCGCGAAGCGGCATAAGGCTTCAATGCGCGTGCAATCGTTTTCAAAATCGTGGCGGTCCAGATCGGTAATAACGAGCCTGCCGCCGGGCTTCACGATGCGCGCCATCTCACGGAGCGCTGCAAGGGGCGATTCGACATGGTGGAGAAACATGTTGGCGAAGACGTAGTCCACAGACCGGTCTTCCAGGGGCAGGGATTCCGCGTCGCCGATGCGGTACTCGACGGCGCCGCCCTTGCCGAATTTTCTTCTCATCTCCTCGAGCATGGCTTCGGAGCGATCGACGGCTATGACGCGGAGCCCGCGCCTGAGAAGCCCCTCTGTGACGAAGCCCGATCCGGCGCCGATGTCGGCGGCAATCTTTCCGGCGACCACACCGGCAGCCTCGAAGGTTTTCTCTCGAACGGTCTCGGAAAAGAAGCCCTGGCGCAGGGCGTCCCACTTCGGGGCCACTGTTTCAAAGTACTTTCGGCTGCCGGTCATTTCCCCCGCTCGAACCCCTCCAGGAATTCACCGAGGAGACGCGCCGTTTTCCCCGTGAGTCGCTGGCAATCCAGCAGCTTCTCGCTGCGGTAGAATGCCTTGACGGCTTCCAGATCCCGCCAGTCCGCCCCGGCAATATCCCGGCAGTAGATGCTCCCCCGGCCGATTTCGCGCTCAAAGCGGTCGATGAATTTCTGGATATGCGGCCACATGCGGAGATTTTCCCGTTCCTCCTCTTTGCCGCGACTGAAGACCAGGCCGAAGACGGCGATGGCGCCGCTGACCGCCCCACAGACCTCGCCGCGCCCCAGACCGCCGCCGAAGGGGCCTATGGCCCTCATGAGATCCTCGCTGTAGTCCCTTCCCAGCTTTTCCTGCCCGACCGCAAGAAGGGCCTGGCTTCAGTGAAACCGTTTTTCGAAATACGCTTCCGCCTTGTCTCGCATCTCATCGGGAGTCATGATCGTTGCTCCTTTTCTCCGTCAGCACGATTCCTGTTGTTTACGCGAGTCCCCCGCCAGGTCTTTCACCTTTACCCGCCGCCTCACCTCGCGGAACTGGGCGCGGACGCGCCCGCCGGAGACGGCCATCACGATGGGGTGTGAGGCTTGAACCCCGAGACGCGGGCGCTCACAACGGTCTCGGTGGCCTGCCGCGCCAGCTCCTCCATGGAGAGGTTCAGGGATTCGGCAAGCCCCGAAAGCATGGGGTCCGTCGTGAACCAATCCACGGGAAAGGCAGACTCGCTTTGAACCGTCACGTCCTCGAAGCCCGCCAGCCTCATCGCCTCCAGATAATCCTCGCGGACAGTGGCACCGGCAATACAACCAACGTAAGCCGCAACGGAGTTCTTCACGAAATCCGGCAGCGGCTTTGTCAGAACAATATCGGAGACCATGAGCCTCCCGCCCGGTTTCAGGACCCGGAAGGCCTCGCTGAATACGCGGCCCTTGTCGGGGGCCAGGTTGATGACGCAGTTGGAGATGATGACGTCGATGCTCCCGTCCTCGACGGGCAGGTGTTCGATGTCCCCGAGCCGGAACTCGACGTTTTCAACGCCGTCCTTCTTGGCGTTCTCCGTGGCTTTTTCGATCATCTCGGGCGTCATGTCGACGCCGATGACCTTGCCCGTCTTGCCCACCCGGTCGGCGGCCAGGAAGCAGTCGAAGCCCGCCCCGCTGCCCAGGTCGAGCACTGTCTCGCCTTCCTTGAGCGACGCCAGGGCAATGGGGTTGCCGCATCCCAGCCCCAGGTTCGCCCCCTCGGGAACCGCTGAGAGATCGGAATCGGCGTAGCCGATCTTCCTGCCGATCTCCGTGATAAAGGCCGGCCCGCCGCAGCACGACGCCGACGGGCAGCAGGACCCGCCCGTCAAGGCAATCTTCCCGTATTGATCCTGTACCGCTTTTTTGATGTCACGCCCTTCCACTTTTCCATCCTCCTGTCTCTCCGGCGCTTATTCCTGCAAAGAGCCGCCGGACTGGGTTTTTTTATTTCAGAACATCTTTCATCACCGGCCCGAGAAAGTCCCTGACCAGCCCGGTGAGGTAATCGGTCTTGATGAGCGAAATGCAGCACCCAGCCCCATCTTTCTCCCAGCAGACAACGGCCAGCTTGTCTCCCGGGCGGATCCCGGCCCGGTCCCGGATCTCCTTCGGCAGCACCATCTGGCCCCGCTCGTCCACGCTCACCAGCGACTCGACGCGGAAGTTGCTCGTAAGGCCGGGTGGCGCCATCGTTAACCCGCCGTTCTTTGCTTTCTTTTTTTCAGTCATGATCGGACCCCTGAAAATGAATGTTCTGATTATTCAGTTAGTTCTGATTTATCAATTCAATCGCGCATTGTCAAGCACTTTTTCCTGTTCCGCGCACCGTACTTCGCAGATTTCTCGCTGTCGAGCCGCCGATCGAGGTAATGCGGCCCCTTATCGTTTTCAACTATTCGCCGCTACGCCAAGTCAGAAAACGGCCGGCCCCGCCCGGGAATATTTGTGCTTGAGCAAGAGTGTCCGGACGACAAAAACCCGGGGAGATCGAGTCTTCTCGGGTTTTGTAAAATGTGTGCGCTTTCTCTTCAGGAGGCCTGCTTGACGGCCTTATCGGCCTGACGCACGGCAATGAGCACGGGATCCCAGGCATTCGAGTAAGGAGGGGCGTAACTGAGGTCCAGGTTGATCATCTCCTGGACGGACATGCCTGCGTGCAGGGCCGTGGCGAAGATGTCGATCCGCTTGGCCGCCCCCTCGATGCCCACGATCTGGGCTCCCAGGAGGCGCCCTGACCCCTTCTCTGCGATGGTCTTTACGGTAATGGGTCCCGCTTGGGGATAGTAGCTCGCCCGGGTGGTGCTCTCGATCCTCGCCGTGACGTACTCCAGCCCGAGGGCTTCGATCTCGTGCTCCTGGAGGCCCGTCCGGGCCACTTCCCACTTGCAGATCTTGCTTGCAGCGGTGCCCACGACACCGGGGAAGGTGGCATAGCCGCCGCCCAGGTTGATGCCGGCCACGCGGCCCTGCTTGTTGGCGATGGTGCCGAGTGCGATGTTCACGTGGCGGCGGCTCACGAGATGGAAGGACTCGGCACAGTCGCCCGCCGCCCAGACGCCGGGGACCTCCGTCTGCATCCGGTCGTTGACCTTGATGGCACCCCGCACGCCGAGCGGAATTTCCGCCCGGGCCGCCAGCTCCGTCCGCGGGCGCACGCCGAGGCCGAGGATGACGATGTCGGCGGGAAGGGTTCGTTTGTTGGTCACGACGGCCTTGATTCGACCATGGGCCACCTCGAAGGCCTCGAGGGCTTCTTCGCGATAGAGCTTGACGCCGGCCTCGACGAGGGCATCGGAAACAAGGGCTCCCATGTCAGGGTCCAGCGTGTTCATGACCTGGGCGCCACGGTCCACGAGGGAGACGTCGAGGCCCCGCATGACGAGCGCCTCGGCCATCTCGAGCCCGATGTAGCCGCCGCCGATGACGACGGCCGTTCTCGGCTTTTTTTTGTCCACGGCGTTCCTTACGGTGATCCCGCTCTGCAGAGAGTGGATGCCGTAAATTCCATTGGCATCCGAGCCGGGCACCTCGGGGCAGAACGGCAGGGCTCCCGTTGCGATCAGGAGCTGATCGAAAGGCTCCCACCACCCTCTTTTGCTCTCCAGGCCGTTCACGAGGACACGTCGCTTTTTCAGATCAATTGCCTCGACCTCATGGAGCACCCGGGCGTCGATGCCGTAATCTTTTTTGAATACCTCCGGTGTCACTGCGATGAGTGTCTTGACGTCGTCGACAACCTTGCCGACGTAGTAGGGGATGCTTCAGGCCGAGTAGGAGGTGTGGGGGCCTTTCTCGAAGGCAATGACGTCCAGACCCTTATTCAGCCGCTTTGCCTGGGCTGCGGCACTCATCCCCGCCGCATCCCCGCCGATGACCACGAGCCTTTTCTTCGCCATCGTTCGCTCCTCCTTCTGCGTTCGTGTGCATAGGATACCACAGAACCGGCCGTGACGTAAGCGGTTCCGAGAAAGCGGTCCGGCCGCCTGCCCGGTTGCATTCGGCGCCGTTTTGTGGTTAGTCGAAACGAGCGGCCGGAACGAGGCCCTGATCCCGACGCAGAGGTTATAGGGACATGAGCGAGGACCGTGACATCACTCTCGAGATCCTGAAAAAGCTATTTGTGGGAACCGGCAAGGACTATTCGGAAAAGCTGATCGACTACGGGACAAACCCCGCAAACGCCAGGGCCCTCGAAAAATACGACGGCTACGGGAAGTGCACAGCCGATGACTGCGGGGACGTGGTGGAGGTCTGGCTGCGTGTCAGAGACGGCAAGGTCGAGGAGGCCACGTTCCAGACGACCGGCTGCCTGCCCACCTGCGCCTCCGTCGCTGCGGCCACGGCGATGGCGAAGGGGCGCCACGTCCGCGAATGCCTCCAAATCAACCAGAGCGCCATTATCGAGGCGCTGGGCGGGATGCCCGAGAGGGATCATCATTGCGCGCTGTTTGCGGCCCGGACCTTCCAGAGGGCCCTGAGGAACTACGTAACGGGAAGGCAGGGCAAGGCCGACTGACAGCAGGAACAGGGAAACGGAAAAGGGGCTGAAGAACATCGTCTTCAGCCCCTTCTTTTTTTACGGTGCTTCCCTGCGCTCAGGTGCGGCCCTCGATCGCGAGCGCCTCGCTTTCCGCGCCACTCCCCTCCGTCCGGAACATCGACATGGTCGAGGCCAGTTCCTCGGCGGCAGCGGCGTTTTTCTGAGTCACCTGGTTCATCTCGTTCACGGCCTTGTTGATCTGGCTGATGCCCTCGGCCTGCTCCTTCGAGGCGGCAGCGATCTCCGCGACAAGGGCCACCACCTTCGATGCGGCGGAAGTCACCTCCTCGAAGTCGTTCCCGGTTGCCTGGGCCAGGCGCTCGCCGTCGCTCACCTTGCGCACGATGTCCTCGATGAGTTCGGAGGTGTTCCGGGCCGATTCGGTTGCGCGCAGCGCAAGGTTTCGCACCTCGTTGGCCACGACGGCAAAGCCGGCGCCGGCCTCACCCGCCCGGGCCGCTTCCACGGCGGCATTCAGGGCCAGGAGGTTCGTCTGGAAGGCAATCTCGTCAATGCTCTTGACGATGTTCTGGGTCTGCCGGCTCGCCTCGGCGATCTGCTGGGTCGACGTGGCCAGCTGCACCATCGACCGGTTCGCCTTCTCCATGATCTCGTTTGCCGTGCCCATGAGCCTGTTGGCCTCGCCGGTGTTGCCGGCGTTCTGCCGCGTCATCGACTCGAGCTCGTCCAGGGAGGCGGCCGTCTCCTCGAGAGTGGCTGCCTGCTCCGATGCGGACTCCGACAGGTTCTGGGCGATCTCCTTTGACTGGCCCACGGCCTCGCCCATTTTCACCCGCATGCTATTGACCGACTGCGCCAACTGTCCGAGTTCGTCGTTCGACGTAGACGAGATTTCGTGGGTGAGATCCCCTTCGGCAACATGCTGCAGTACATCCATGGTCGCCCGGAGCCGGGAAGAGATCATCCGTGTGATGAACAGGCTCACCGCAATGGAAAAGATCACCACGAGGGCGGCAACGACGATGAAGTTGCGCAGCATGGCACTGAACCCGGCCTTCGAGGCGCTGTGGTTTTCCCTGCCGAGCCGATCCTCCAGGGACTGCAGCTCCGACAGGGCCTTGTACATGGCCTGATACTTCCCGTCGACGGGCCCCATGAAGGTCAGCGCAACGCTGTAGTCGGCCGTGGCCATGTCCAGGACCTTGGCGGCCTGCTCCCGGTAAGTTTTCAACTGTACCAGGGCGGTCTCGAAGAGCTTCTTTTCCTCGGGCGTGAGGGTATCCCGCTGGGCGATCCCTTCGGCAAACTGCTGCGTTTCAGCGAGAATCTTCAGCTGGTCCTTCACCAGGGCATCGATGATCTTTTCGTCTGCATTCGAACCTGCGAGACTGAGGACCTTGTAGAGGTTCTTGTGCACGACGTTCACATCGGTAATGATCCGTGCACAGCTCTGGTAGCCGACGAAGCGGTTGCTGTACAGGTCGTCAATCGCCGAGGACTGGCTCGAAAATCCCACGTAGGCCATGGCCACAAGGACAGCCATCGAGACCATGACGACGAGGGGCGAGACGAGGAGTTTCTTCGTCATGGACAGGTTCGCAATCCATTTTCTCATCCCACAGATCCTTTCATCCGGATAAAAATAAGCCCGGCAGGGTCGGGAAACCCTGCCGGAAACGGAGATCCTACTTGTAAGCGCCGCAGCACAGAACCAGGTCACCCACCTTGAGGACGTAGGTTGTCTTCGCCTCGACCTTCTTGGTCTCGGGGTTCAGGTACTTGTAGTCCACCCAGCCGGAGCCCTTCGTCTTGGCCGTCTCCACGATCTCCTTGCGGAAAAGCTTGCCGTCCGTGTCGGGGACATCCATGAGATTCTTCCCGATGAGCTTCGGGTTCTTGGGGTGAGACACGATCGTGGCGCTCATGTCGTAGGCAAAGACATAGAGATCGCCCTTGTCGAACTGCCCCTTGGCCTTGCTGAACTCCTTGAGGGCCGCGTCTTTGCCGTTGGCCTTCATATAGGCGGCGGCTTTCTCGACGAGGGCCTTGGCATCTTTCTGGGAAGCCATGGCGCCCGACGCGAACACGAGCCCGAGCACAAAACAAACTGCAAACGCGATCACCAGAATTCTCTTCATCGATCTACCTCCCGGGGAGAAATTAGCTATTCCAAGACAAGGTTCCGTTTAACAATGAAACCCAACGATGGAAAAGCATAATCTGTGCCACATGGTGGAACTCGGCCGCTGCGGCTTTAAATCCCGCGGGACCGGCACCAAATAAGGCTTTGCAGCCCATCGGCAAATGTTGTATGGTGCCCCTGACCGCGGCGGGCGACAGCTCGCCCGAGCGGAGAATGCATCAAGGAGAGAGGATCGATGGCAGAAGACATCCGGTGGATCAAGACACACTGCGCGCGCATGGATCACGGGGGCTGCACGCTCCTGGTGGGGGTGAAGGACAACCAGATCGTCAAGATCAAGGGGGATCCGACGGGCTTTCTCAGCAAGGGCTACACCTGCATCAAGGGACTCGCCTCGGCGGACAAGCTCAACCACCCGGAGAGGCTTCGTCACCCGCTGAAGCGCGTGGGCGGCCGCGGCGAAGGCAAGTGGAAACGGATCCCCTGGGATGAGGCCCTGAAGACGGTGGCCGAGGGTCTGCTGAAGGTGAAGGAACAGTATGGCGCCAAGGGCGTCGCCTTCGGCGTGGGCATGCCCAAGGGGCTCGACCACTTCATCCAGATCCGTCTGGCCAATCTGTTCGGCTCTCCCAACATCATCGCCTCTCAGGACGTCTGCCATGCCCCGCGCGAGATCACGGGAGTGCACACCTGCGGCTTCTACCCCGTGGCGGACCTGCACTACTCGAGCAAGCTTGTCGTCCTCTGGGGGAGCAACATCACCTCCACCAACGAGGAAGGCGAGATCTGCAGCATGCTGATGAAGCAGATCAAGGACGGCACCGAGATCATCGTCATCGACCCGCGCCGGATCGACCTGGCCAAGAAGGCCAAGCACTGGCTCCAGCTGCGGCCGGGCACGGACTCGGCGCTGGCCCTGGGGTTCCTCAACGTCATCATCGAGGAAGGCCTCTATGACAAGGAGTTCGTCGAGAAATGGACTCACGGCTTCGACGAGCTTGCCGCCCATGTAAAATCCTATACCCCTGAGAAGGTCTCCGGGATCACCTGGGTGCCGGCCGATCTGATCCGCCAGGCCGCCCGGGCCTACGCGGCCGCCAAGCCCGCGGCCATCCAGTGGGGAAACCCCATTGAGCACAACACGCAGACCTTCGAGACGACGCGGGCCCTGATCTGCCTCATGGCGATCACGGGCAACCTCGATGTCCCCGGCGGAAACGTCGACCCCAGGGACCCCAAGATGCTGGGCCTGGCGCCCCTGGTCCGGGCCGATCTCATCCCCGACAAGCGCAAAGAGATGATCGGGAACTCCCACGGCATCATCCCGCGACTCATGACGAACGCGCCGGCCTTTTTCCGGAAAGCGATCCTCGAGGACGTCCCCTACCCCATCCGCGGCGCCTACATGATGTGCTGCAACCCGATGCTCTCCTACGCCGACAGCCGGCTGACCTACGAGGCCTTCATGAAGCTCGACTTCCTGGCCGTTGCCGAGATCTTCATGACGCCCACGGCGGCCATGGCCGACGTGGTGCTGCCCGCCGCAACCCAGTTCGAGTTCAACGACATCGGCCACATCGGGATCGGCCACGGCTACATCCTGGCCCGGCCCAAGGTGGTGGAGCCGCCCGACGAGTGCTGGCCCGACATCAAAATCATGAACGAACTGGGCAAGCTCATGACGCCGAAAGAGCTCTGGAAAGAAAATTTCGACGACTTTGCCGAGGACGTGGTAAAGCCCGCGGGCCTCACCTATGCGCAGTTCTGCGAGAAGGGCTACCTGAAGGGGCCCGAGCGGTTCAAGAAATACGAGGAGAAGGGTTTCTCGACACCGACGACGAAGGTAGAGCTGCGCCTCAGCACGGCCGAGAAGTTCAAACTCTCGCCGCTTCCCGTCTACAAGGGCCTGCCCGAGGCGGAGGACCCGGCTTACCCGCTCGTCCTCACGAGCGCCAAGAGCCGCTACTTCCTCCATTCCTCGTACCGCTGGGTCGAGAAGCTCCGGAAACTCAACCCCGACCCGAGGCTGGAGATCCACCCGGAGACGGCGGGAAAGTTCGGCATCCAGGCGGGCGACAAGGTCCTCATCGAGACCCCCTACGGGAAGATCACCCAGATGGCCTATTTCAGCGAAGCGCTCGATCCGCGCGTTCTTTGCGCCGCCCACGGCTGGTGGTTCCCCGAGGGCTCGCCGGAGACCCAGTACGACTGGCAGACGTCGAACTTCAACATGCTCACGTCGGTCGGCAAACTGGGAAAAGAGTACGGGACGCCTAACCTCAAGGGGCTTCCCTGCAGGGTCAGCAAAGCATGAAGAAGGGTGTCGGGTGTCGGGTATAGGGGGTAGGGAAAGAAAAATACCGGGCATAAAGAAAATCCCATTTGCCCGAGACTTTGCATGGTTTCACAAAAGAGGCCCCGTTCGGATCCGGACGGGGCCTCTTTTGTACATCGGACGATATCCTCTGCCCTTCTCCCCTGGAGACTGTGTCTTCAAGCGGTCTCGTCATTGCGAGCCACGGACCCCCGGCCATACCCGGGGTTATCGATGGAAGATACAGCAGGAAAATATAAAAAAGTCATTGCGAGCGAAGCGCGGCAATCTTCGTTATTTCATTCTGAATCGTCGATTACCACGCCTCACGAGGTTCGGCTCGTAATGACCCATTTTTGAGCTGTTTCTCAGGAGCGACCACGGGGAGCGCGGCAATCTCAGCGTCTGGAAAAGTTGCGGGATTGCTTCGTCGCTGCCGCACCTCGCAATGACATTGCAACACTGGCCCCTCCCGGGAAAGGAGGATAATGGCTACATCATTCCGTATCTTTTCAGCTTCAGGTGCAGGGTGCGGCGCGTGATGCCGAGGCGGCGGGCCGCTTCGCTCTTGTTGCCGCCCGATTCCTCGAGGATTTTGAGGATGGTGGCCTTCTCCACGGATTCAAGGGATGTGTCGGTCCCTGCGGCATCGGCCGCCTGCCCGGCCGGTGACTGCCGGGTCTCCGCCTCGAGCACGGGGGCCACGTCATCCTCGTCGAGAATGTCCGCACGGGTCAGTACGACCCCCCGCTCCACCGTGTTCATCAGCTCCCGGACGTTTCCCGGCCAGGGGTAGCGCAGGAGGCGGTCCATGGCCCGGGGGGTGAATCCCTGCAGCGTCTTGCGGTTTCTCTCCGCGAAGAGCTTCAGAAAGTGCTGGGCCAGAAGCGGGATGTCCTCCCTTCGTTCCCGAAGCGGCGGCACGCGCAGGTTCACCACGTTGAGCCGGTAGTAGAGATCCTCCCGGAACCGGCCTTCCGTGACGGCCCTGAGCAGATCGCGGTTCGTGGCGGCAATCACGCGAACGTCGACCCGGATGAGTTCCTCGCCCCCCACGCGGGTGAACTCCCTCTCCTGCAGGACCCGCAAGAGCTTCACCTGCATGCCGAGCGACATCTCGCTCACCTCGTCGAGAAAGATCGTCCCCCTGTCGGCCTGCCTGAATTTGCCTTCCTTGCGCCGGTCGGCGCCGGTGAAGGAGCCCTTCTCGTGGCCGAAAAGCTCCGATTCCAGGAGCGACTCCGTGATGGCGGCGCAGTTGATGCGGATGAAGGGACCCGCCTTGCGGGGGCTGTTGGTGTGGATGGCCCCGGCGATCATCTCCTTGCCGGTGCCCGATTCGCCCGTGACGAGGGCCGTCGCCTCGGAGGGGGCCACCTGGGCCACCAGGTCCAGGAGCTTCGTCATGGCGGCGCTGCGCCCGATGAGGTTTCCACGATCGAATCGGGCGCCCAGGCTTTCCCGGAGCACCCGGTTCTCCTCCCTCAGGTGCGTGTGATCGAGGGCCCTCTCCAGGGCAAGCCTCAACTCGTCGAAGTCGAGGGGTTTTGTCAGGTAGTCGTAGGCGCCCTTCTTGAGGGCCTCGACGGCCGTTTCCACGGAAGCGTAGGCCGTCATGAGAATGACGGGCAGGGCGGGGTTGAACCGGCTGATTTCCTCCAGGGCCTCGAGCCCGGAGACGCGGACCATCCGGATGTCCATGAGGACAAGATCGAAGGGATCTTTCTGTACCGCCTCCACGGCCGCCGCGCCGTCGTCGGCCTCGCGGACGTCATATCCCCAGCCGGCAATGAGCGTCTTGAGCATCGTCCGGTGGGCAAAGTCGTCGTCGACGACGAGAATGGTGTTTTTCGCATTCATGGCAAATATCCTGTCATCCCGTGATCAGTCAGGAACGTGATTGCTCGATGGGGAGAAGGACCTTAAAGGTCGTGCCCTTCCCCGGCTCGCTCTCCAGGCGGATCTCGCCGCAGTGGGCCTCGACGATCCGGTGCACGATGGCAAGACCCAGACCTGTTCCCGACGGTTTTGTCGTATAGTAGGGATCGAAGACTCTCCCGATATCCTCCTTGCGGATCCCCGCGCCCGTGTCGGCAACGGTAACCCGCAGGCTGCCCTCGTCATGGCGGGTGACGCTCACGGACAGGACGCCTCCCTTGTCCATGGCGGCCAGGGCATTCAGGAAGAGGTTGAGAAAGACCTGGGTCATCCGGTCCGAGTCGATGAAAGCCTCCGGACATCCGGAGGACAGGGCTGTCTTTACGGTGATTCCCTTCTCGAGCGCCTGTCCTTCGACCGTGCGCAGGACGTGCCGCACCAGACCCGCCAGGTCTGTGCCCTTCCTTTTCAGCTCCATGGGTCGGGAAAATTCCAGCAGCTCGGTAATGACCCGGTTCAGGCGGTCGACCTCCTGGATCATGATGTCGGCCACTTTCACGTCGTCGGGCACCCCGCCGTAACGCTGGCGGAAATAAGTGGCGAAGCCCTTGATGGAGCTGAGCGGGTTTCGGATCTCGTGGGCCACGCCCGCCGCGAGGCTCCCGACGGCGGCGAGCCTCTGGCTGCGCTCCACCTCCTTGCGCAGATGCTGCAGCTCCGAGAGGTCCCGAAGGAGGGCAATGCGGCCGATCAGTTCCCCTTCGTTGTCCCGCAGGACCGCCGCGATCACTTCCAGGGGGACCGTGCGACCCTCGCTGACCGTGCACTCGAACTCTTTTTCCACGATCGGCCGCCCCGGCCCCAATTCCTTCAGCATCTCCAGGCATGCGGGGGGAAGGATCTCCGACGAGGCTTTCCCGATCGTGTCCGCAGAGGTGCGGCCGAGCAGCTTCTCCGCCGTGTCGTTGAACACCATGACCCGCTCGTCCGAGTCGACGGCCACAATCCCCACAGGCATGTGCTCCACGAGAGTGTCCGAGAGGGCCTTCACTCTCGACAGGGAGGCCCGGGCGGACCGGTACCCCAGGGCGAGCAAAAGGGAGACGATGCCGGCGATGCTGATGAGAAGAAGCACCGCGGCAGTGATGATCGTGTTACGTGTGTCCTGATCATGGGCCTCCTGGACAGGCGCCATATTGAGGCCTACGAAGATCACGTAAGATGCCCCCCGGGCCTGACCGTTGAATCCCCCATAGGGTTCCGCCCGGGGGGCAAACCGGCGGTAGACCTCGAAGGTTTCCGGCCCTTCGGCGCCGGCGATGATCCTCCACCGGGCGGCACCCTGTCGGGACAGGGCATTGAGATCCAGATCCGTCCCGTAGGCATCCCCGACCATGCCCGGTTCAGAGTCGGTGACGATCCGCCCTTCCGTGTCGGTAATGATCAGGTAGTCCACGCCGGGTTGCTGAGCCGTCTCGATGAGCAGTTTCTGGAGTTGAAAGCTCCCCCAGGCCATCCCTTCGCCGGCCCTCGCACCTGCCTCGAAGGAACGGATGAGGGCTTCCCCCTTTTCCAGAAGGAGCCTTGTGCTCATTTCCATGTGGCGGTTCACATTTTCCCACGTGAAAAATGCGAAAAGCGGGACCAGTACAGCCACGGCCCCCAGGATGAACCAGGGGGGGACCAATAGCCATATTTTCTGTCTGTGCGCTGATGCCACTATGCGCTTCCTTATAGTGATGTGCCGTTTAAGCAGTCGAGGTTAGGAAGAGCGGAAGCTAGGAAGCTCAGAAATAAAGGATTGGGATTTTTCACCTCGATCCTCGCTCCTCGTTCCTTCCCTGCATACTTTCTGCTCATATGTATACATCGTCTGGATACTTGATATCCATATTTTTCTCGTGACCGGGAACGAGACAGGCGGCGGAAATGAGGATATATCAATTATAACAGCTGCTTAAAACTAAACTGTCCATCCTGGCACGCTCGTTGCCCTATGGTCTATGCAAGAAAACAACTCCAAAGGAGAGTGAAACCATGAAAAAGTTGATGATTGTAATGACAGCCCTTCTTCTCGTAACGGCCTTCGTGATGCCGGCCGACGCAATGCGCGGCGGCGGGAAAGGCCACGGATACGGCTTCTGCAACGGCAATGACCTTTCCGGCGTGCAGGGCCTGAACCTGACGGCCGAGCAGAAGACGAAGATCACCGATATGCGGACCGCACACCTCAAGGACATCAAGCCCATCCAGGACAAGATGCACAGCAAGGCGGGAGACCTGAGGCTCCTGTGGCTGGAGAAGACCCCCGATGAGGCAAAGATCCGGGCCACGGAGAAAGAAATCCGGGCACTGCGCGACCAGATGCAGGACAAGAGCAGCGATTACCGCTGGGCCGTCTACAAGTCCCTCACCGCGGAGCAGCAGGAGACGCTGAAGAAGAACAGGGCAGCGAGCCGCTGCTTCGGCGCCGGGCCCGCCGGCAAGGGCATGGGCGAAGGCCGCGGGATGGGCCACGGCATGGGCCCTGGGATGGGCTCCGGGACGGGCCCCGGCATGGGCGGAAACATGAAGTAACCACCAGAGGCGAGACCTTCTTCTAAGACACTTCCCCCTTCAGGATCACCCGGTGTCCCTCCGCCGGGTGATCCTCTTTATATCCATAACTCCGAAAATTCCTGGACCCTGGACCCTTTATCCTTTTATCTTTTTTAAATTAATTTGACTTTTACCCGGAAGCAGTTCAGAAACAACGGCAATCCTCTTTTCGGCTAAAGGAATCCGGCAGGGTGGGACTGACGGGAGTATGAAGAAAGACGATCTGGATCAGCAGCAGCTTCAATGGGACCGGGCCTACACCGCGGAGATGGATTTCTTCGGCGATGAGCCCAGCCTCGCGGCGCGAAGGGCGGCAGAACGCTTCCTGGAGGGGGGCTGCAGCCTCCTCATGGAGCTCGGCGCGGGGCAGGGACGGGATACCCTGTTTTTTGCCGGCCTGGGATTAAGGGTCTACGCCCTGGAATACAGCGAAAGCGGGCTCTGGGGGATCATCGACAAGGGGGTGAAGACGGGACTGGGCGAATCGATCTCGCCCGTCTTTCACGATCTTCGCAAGCCGCTGCCTTTCGAAGAGAACTCCATCGACGGCTGCTTCTCCCACATGCTTTACTGCATGGCATTCAGCCGGGCGGAACTGGAGTTCCTCAACGGGGAGATCCGACGGGTCCTCAAGCCGGGCGGTCTCAACATCTACACGGTCCGCCACAAGGGGGATGCCCACTACGGAAAGGGCACGCACCTCGACGAAGATCTTTACGAAATGAACGGTTTTGTCGTACACTATTTCGACCGGGCCATGGTAGAGCACCTGGCCGGGGGGTTCGAACTCCTTGACATCGAGGAATTCGAGGAAGGCTCGCTCCCCAGAAAACTCTTCCAGGTTACCCTGCTGAAAAAAGGAGGAAGTTAGGAAGAGAAGAAGATCGGAAGAGCGGAAAATAGACATGCCGCCAGGCGGACATTTGGAAATTCTCGGGCTTATTTTCCTGAGGCTCTTTTGAGACTGACTCCTGGAATAAGCTCGATTCAGACAAAAGCCAAGCTGGTACGGATCTTGATGAGAAATACAGCCATGAAAAGCATTGCCGTCAAAACTGCCCTGACCGGAAAAGAAAAACTCAACATCCTCCTTGCCCTGGCCGGGATCGCCCTGGTCTTCGTCTACGCCTATTGCGGGGACTCCTGCTCTTACCTGAAGGGTTCGATCTTCGGGATCGACCTCAAGTACATGGGGGTTGTCTTCATGGGGACGCTCGTCGCGCTCGGCCTCTTCGGCCTCAGGGACTACAGGCTCCTGCTGCTGTCGGCCGGCGTGGGGGCGGAGGTGTTCCTCTTCGGCTTCCAGGTGCAGAACGACGTCTTCTGCCCCTACTGCCTTTCCTTCGGGGCCGTCCTGCTGCTCCTTTTCGCCATCAACCTGGACTGGTCGAAGCGGAAACTCGTCGGCCTGTTCGCCGTTTTGGGCCTGTTGCTCTTTGTCGTCTTTTTCGACGGGTCGGTGACGCCCGCCTTCGCGGCGGAGCCCCTGAAACCCTCCTTCGGAAACGGCCGGGTCCATGTGCGGATCTACAGCGACTATTTCTGCAACCCCTGCTCCAAGCTCGACCCCGAAATCGCCAGGCCCATCGCGAATCTCGTGAAAAAGAACGCAATCCAGGTAACTTTCATCGACACGCCATTCCGCCCGGAGACCGTGCTCTACGCCCGCTATTTCCTTTACGCCCTCAACGAGAAGAAGGACATCGACTACGCCAACAAGGTGCGGCATGTCCTCTTCCAGGCCGCCGCCCAGAACATCTCGGACCGGGAAAAGCTGGAAGAGCATCTGAAGAAGAACGGCGTGAAGTACAAGGTCTACGACCCGACCCCGACCTTCAATATTTTCAACGGTTACCTCACCGAGGATAAGATCCGCTCGACACCCACCGTCGTGATCGTCGACAGCGGCAGAAAGCAGGTGGTCAAAGGCTCCGCCAACATCGTCAAGGCCATCGGGGAAATTCAATAAAGCGGCCGAATGGCCGCAGGCTTCGGGATTCGGGACTCGGGCTTCAGGATAAATCCCGGCCCCATGTATTGAAGATGATGGAACCGGGTCCGCATGGCGAGGGGACCGGGTCCCGCTATCGGTCGAAAGGGACGAATTGTGCCTTTTTGGCTCCACAGATCGGGCATTCATCAGGCAAAGAACCATCGGAAACGAAACCGCACACTTTGCAGACGTAATAGGCTGTATCCCTCTCCTCCATGAGATCGGCCATGGCCTGCTTGTAGAGCTTGGCATGCGTCTCTTCCACATCCCGGCTTTGACTGAAATGAAGCAGGGCGGGTTTATCCCCGGCTTGTTCGGCCCATTGCACAAAACGATCATAGGCGATTTCCGCCACGGTCTTTTCCGACTCGAAACTGGCGGCCAGATTTTCTTCCGTTGATTTGACTTCCCTGAGCACGCGCAACGCGCGCATGCCGTGAATCTCTTCGGAAAACGCGATGACGCGAAAAAGTCGTGCGATCTGCTTGTACCCTTCCGCCTCCGCTTTTTCGGCAAACATTTTGAGCCTCAGAACCGCCTTCGCTTCACCGACGTAGGCCTGCTGCAGCGCTTCGCGAATTTTTTCGTCCATTCGTCAACTCCTCTACAGGTTCGTCAGACGATGCCTGATCCCCGGATACCCCGCAGCGTCCCGCGAGGCAGTTCATCGGGCAATGTTTCTTTACTTCATTTGCAATCGTTTTACAACCTGTGACCTGCACAAGCGGTTGTCGACCCCTTGTCGTCAACAAACGGCTTCGGGCGACCTGTGCTCCAGGAGAATTTTATCTCCGATCCCGATGAGCATCGACATGCAGGGGATGTCGGACGCTTCAGCCCTGTCAACGGACTGCCGGCAGGTTCAGGTGACGGAGGATCTCTTCGGCAAGTTTCCCGGTTATCCCCGGGACCTTTCGCAACTCTTCCGGTCCGGCCCGACGAATCGCGTCGATGTCTCCGAAATGACGCAGGAGGGCCTTCTTCTTTGCCGCCCCCACCCCGGGGATTTCGTCGAGCAGAGAACGGACGTCCCGTTTTTCCATCCTCCGGCGGTGGTGCGTGATGGCGAATCGGTGTGCCTCGTCGCGGATGCGCTGCAGGAAAAACAGCGCGGCAGGGTACTTCATGAGATAGACGGGGTCTTTGCGCCCCGCCAGGTAGACATGATCCTGCTCCTTCATCGAGGGCCGTCGGCGCACACCCCCTGTATCGCCTTCGGAAGCTGACCCTTTGGCGAGGCCGATCACATCGAGGTTCCCGATCCCCAGTTCGCGAAGGACCGTCACGGCCATGCTGACCTGTCCCCTGCCGCCGTCGACCATGAGCAGATCGGGCAGGTTTTCCCGATTCTCGAAGCGCCGCTTCAAAACCTCGTACATGCCGGCGTAGTCGTCGGCGCCCTCGACGCCGCGGATGTGGAAGAGCCTGTAGCCGGATTTTTCGGGCTTGCCGTCCACAAAGGACACCAGGGAGCCGACGGGAAGATGCCCGCCCAGGTTCGAGATGTCGACACACTCGATCCGGCGGGGCAGCTTGTGCAGGTGCAGCTTGTCCCGGAGCAGGGCCATGGCGCTCTCCTCGTCCATGCGGACGGCTCGCTCGGACTTGAGGATGTCTTCGGCGTTCTGCCGGGCAATCCCGGCGAGATCCCTCCTCGGCCCCCGTCGCGGGACGATGACGTCCACCTTCTTCCCCCGTTTTTCCGAGAGCCACTCGGCAAGGACGTCCCCGTCCTCGATGTCCTCCGGGATGACGACTTCCGCGGGGATGAAAAGCTCCACGTCGTAATACTGCCGGAGCAGGGACGAGAGGACCTCGGCGTCGGAGGCAGCCGTCCGGACGGGCGGGAATTTCTTCGTGCCGAGGGTTTTGCCCTCACGGATGCGCAGGATGCAGACCTGGACGTGGTCGTCTTCCCGATAGAGGCCGAAGACATCCTGGTCCTTGAACTCCGCCGACACCATCCGCTGCTTCTCCACCGTCGTCTCGAGGGCGGCGATCCGGTCGCGAAGCCTGGCGGCCTCCTCGAACTCGAGTTTCTCCGCCGCCTCGGCCATCCTCTTTCGCAGCAGGTCGAGCAGTTTTGTCTCGCGGCCCTCCAGGAAAAGAACCGCGTCGTCGATGAATTTCCGGTATTCCTCCCTCCCGACGAGACCCACGCAGGGACCCAGGCAGTTGCGGATCTCGTACTCGATGCAGGGCCGGCGCCTCGTCTTGAACTCCCTGTCCTTGCAGGTCCGAAATGGGAAGAGCTGGTGGAGAAACTTGAGCGTCTCCCTGGCGGCCAGCCCCGACGGGTAGGGACCGAAGTACCGGGCACCGTCTTTTTTCATTTTTCTCACAACCTGGAAGGCGGGAAAATCCTGGCGGGTGTCGAGGCGCAGGCTGACATAGGTCTTGTCGTCCCGGAAGATCACGTTGTAGCGGGGCCGGTGCTCCTTGATGAGGGTGTTCTCCAGGAGAAAGGCCTCTTTCTCCGTGTTGGTGACGACAAAATCCAGGTCGCGGATGCGGGAAACGAGGAAAGGCACCATCGCGCGAGTGTCGGTCCCCTGGAAGTAGTTGCGGATGCGGCTCCGGAGGTTTTTCGCCTTGCCGACATAGATGACGCCCCCCTTTTCGTCTCTCATGAGGTAGACGCCGGTCCTGGGGGGGATGGCCCTGACCTTCTGGTCAATCGCCTCCACTCTGCCCGGGCCGGTTGTTTTTGTCTGGTCTGTTGGTCTGTCTGGTCCATCTGGTCTGTCCGGTCTATTCCGTCTATCTGGTCTATCTCGTCTATCTCGTCTATCTGGTCATATGGAAGCCTACAGCCTACAGTAGACATCATATAGCAGGAAGAGGAACTTTCTGTTCGGCTGTTGGCTGTCGGCTCTCGGCTTTTATCTACGCAACTTCTTCCTCACCGATGTGCCGGTGGCCCGCTTCTTTTTCGCCTTCGGGGCCTCACCCTCATCCGCCTCGTCCCCGTCCGCCTCGCCGCCGAAGCCGATCTCCAGCTCCGTGAGTTTGCGGATCCGGTCGCGCAGTTCGGCCGCCCGCTCGAAATCATAGTCCCGGGCCGCCGCCTTCATCTCCTCCCGCAGTTTCGCGATCAAGTCCGGAACCTCGGCAATGGATACGTACTCGATCTTCTGCTCCATGACGGGCAAACTGACATAGTCTGCCTCGTAGACGGAGGCCAGCACATTGTCGATGGACTTGCGGATCGTCTCCGGGGTGATCCCGTTATCCTCGTTGAACCGGTGCTGGATCGCCCTCCGGCGCTGAGTCTCGTCGATGCAGGCCCGCATGGAACGGGTGATCCTGTCGGCGTACATGATGACCTGGCCCGCCACGTTTCGCGCGGCCCGGCCGCTCGTCTGGATGAGGGAGCGCTCCGAGCGCAGGAACCCCTCCTTGTCGGCATCCAGAATGGCCACCAGCGACACCTCGGGGATGTCGAGCCCTTCCCTCAGGAGGTTGACTCCGACGAGGACGTCGAACTTGCCCAGCCGCAGATCGCGGATGATGACGACGCGCTCCAGGGTGTGGACGTCGGAGTGCAGGTATTTCACCCGGACCCCGAGGCTCTCGTAGTATTCCGTGAGATTTTCCGCCATGCGCTTCGTGAGGGTCGTCACGAGGACCCTCTCGGCCTTCTCGACGCGCTTGCGGATCTCGCCCAGCAGATCGTCCACCTGGTAGGTCACGGGTCTCACGATGATCTCCGGGTCCATGAGCCCCGTGGGCCGCACGATCTGCTCCACCACGCGCCCCCGGGCCTTCGTGATCTCGTATTCGGCAGGGGTGGCCGAGATGTAGAGGCGCCGCTGGGCAAAGCGCTCGTATTCCTCGAACATGAGCGGCCGGTTGTCCAGGGCCGAGGGAAGGCGAAAGCCATACTCGACGAGGGTTGACTTCCGGGAGCGGTCGCCGCGGAACATACCCACGATCTGCGGGACGGTGACGTGGCTTTCGTCGACGATCACGAGGGCGTTGGCCGGCAGGTACTCCATGAGGGTCGGCGGCGGCTCTCCGGGCTTGCGCCCTGTGAGGTGCCGGGAGTAGTTCTCGATCCCCTGGCAGTAGCCCATCTCCTCGAGCATCTCCATGTCGAAGCGGGTGCGCTGCTCGAGCCTCTGGGCCTCCAGGAGCTTGCCCTGCGACTGCAAAAACCGGAGCCGCTCGCCCAGTTCCTCCCGGATGGTGCCGAGGGCCGACTTCAGCGTGTCGCGCGTCGTGACGTAATGGCTCCCGGGGTAGATGTCCGTTTTCCAGAGCCGCCCCAGTTTCTTCCCCCGCAGGGGGTCCACGACGGAGATCGACTCGATCACGTCGCCGAGGAATTCGACACGGATGGCCTGCTCCTCCTCGTAGGCCGGAAAGATCTCCACCACGTCTCCCCGGACCCTGAAGGCGCCGCGATGGAAGTCGATATCGTTTCGCTCGTAGTGGATGTCCACGAGGCGCCGAAGCAGCGTGTCGCGGGGGATCTCCATCCCCTCCTCGAGGGAGAGCGCCATGCCGAGGTAGGTCTCGGGGGCACCGATGCCGTAGATGCAGGACACGCTCGCCACGATGATCACGTCGCTGCGAGAGAGGACCGAGCGCGTGGCCGAGTGGCGCATCTTGTCGATCGCCTCGTTGATCGCGGAGTCCTTCTCGATGTAGGTGTCCGTCGTCGGGATGTAGGCCTCGGGCTGGTAGTAGTCGTAGTAGCTCACGAAGTACTCGACGGCGTTCTCCGGGAAGAGCGTCTTGAACTCCTGGTAGAGCTGTGCCGCCAGGGTCTTGTTGGGGGCGATGACCAGGGCGGGACGCTGGACGGCCTGGATGACGTTGGCCACCGTGAAGGTCTTGCCCGAGCCGGTGATCCCGAGGAGGACCTGGTGCGGGTGCCCCTTTTCGACCCCCCGGGCCAGCTTTTCGATGGCCTGGGGCTGGTCCCCCCGGGGCTCGAAGTCGGAGACGAGCCGGAAGGGCCGCTGGTCGATGTAATCGCCTGCGGTCTTGTCTGGACTGCGATGATCTGACACGGTAATCGGATCCCTTGCGCCGGTTTTGCCCTTCGCCCCCGGCCCTTTGCTGTCCGCCGCAGGCAGGGTCTTCTAACCCATCAATGTCCTTACTATAATGGACGGGGCGGCACGATGCAAGCCGCGAACGCCCGCCCAATTAAGCCTTGACAAAGATTCGGAATAATGGTTAAAGATTCTCCTTTAACATTTAAAGCATTTAACTCAACAGGATCGTACCGTTATGAAAAAGACACTCAAGACCATTACGAATCTCAAGCGCAAGCGGGCCCACGGATTTCGCGCCAGGATGGCCACCAAGGGTGGGCGGCTGGTCCTGAGCAGAAGGCGTGCGAAGGGGAGAAAGAGACTGACCGTCTGAGCCGGGTAAGGGAAGAGTGGAAGGGTGAGCCCAGCCGCAGGAAAATCCCCAGCCCCCGGAGGCAGGTACGCGTTTAAGAAAAACGAGAGGCTCCGCAGGCGCAGCGAGTTTTCGGCCCTTTTCCAGTCGGGCAAGCGGATTCACTCGGAGTACCTGACAGTCATTCTCAGCACGAGCCCCTCGGGCATGACGCGCCTCGGGCTCGTCGTCGGCAAAAAGGTGGGGAAGGCAGCCGTAAGGCGCAACCGGATGAAGCGGCTCCTGAGAGAGTTCTTCCGTTTGAACAAGCACAGGCTTCCGGCCTCGCAGGATATCCTGATTGTCGCCAGGAAAGACTTCTCGTTCATGAAATATCGGGACCTCTGCAGTGAACTGGAAAAGGTCCTCGCGGGACGAATGAAAGCCTGAACATGCTGAGGTCTATTTTACAAACACTGTTTATTGCTCTCATCCGAGCCTATCAGATTCTGATCTCCCCCATCCTGCCGCGCTGTTGCCGTTTCACCCCGACCTGCTCCGAGTACACCCTGACGGCGATCCGCCAGTACGGACCGGCGCGGGGGATCTTTCTCGGGATCCGGCGGCTGATCCGATGTCACCCCTTTCGCCCCGGCGGCTACGATCCGGTCCGGTAAGCGCGCCCCAGGAGGCATTCCATGAGCATGAACATAAGAACATTTCTGGCGATTCTCCTGTCGTTCCTCGTCGTCTTCGTCTACCAGTATTTTTTCGCGAAAAACCTGGAGACGCAGAAGCAGGAGCAGGCGCAGACACAGACCAGACTCAGGCCCAGACGGGCCAGCAGGCGACCGCTCCGGCGGCCGTGCCGGGCGCTCCGGCAGTGAAGGCTCCCTCTGTGGCGCCTCTGGCGAAGCCCGCTCCGGCCGCCCGGGACATCCGGATCGAAACCCCGCTGTATACGGCGGTATTCAGCACCCGGGGCGGTGCACTGAAGTCCTTCAAGCTCAAGGAGTACAAGGCCACCCTCGAGGAGAACAGCCCGCTCATCGAGATGGTCCAGGTGCAGGAGGGCTCCGAACTCCCCCTGTCGGTAGCCTTTCCCGACTCGAGCGTGAGCCTGCCCGGCGATTTCGTGTTCGAGGCCGACAGGAAAGAGCTCGACCTGACAAAGGATGCCAAGCCCGGGACGGTCGTTTTCAGCTTCGCCGTTCCCGGCCAGTACCGCGTGGAGAAAGTCTACACCTTCAACCCCGAACGTTATTCCTTCGATCTCGAAGTGCGGTTCCAGAACAACACGAACGCCGCTCTCAGCCAGAATTTCACCATCAAATGGTCCGCGGAAGCCGGCAAGAAGGACATCGAAGAAGAAGGCGCCATCGCCCAGGTCAAGGGAGCGACGGAGCGGGAAGGCGCCGCGAAATTCGAAAAGAGAGCCTTTGGGCCCGACGTCCGCTGGAGCGGCTTCGAGAACAAGTTCTTCATCGCCGCCATGATCCCCAAGCAACCGGCTCTCACGGGTGTCACCTTCGCCAAGGACCCACAGGGGCAGATCGTCGTCAGCATGGAAGGCCCGAAGAACGCGATTCCCTCCGGCCAGGCGGGGGTTTTCAATTACACCCTCTTCGTGGGGCCCAAGGAATTCAACCGGCTGAAAGCGGAAGACGTAGGGCTGGAGGCAGCCATCAACGTCGGCAGCTGGATGAAGTGGCTCGCATTCCCGTTCCTCATCCTGATGCAGTTCCTCTATCAGTACGTGGGAAACTACGGCTGGGTCATCATCATCATCACGATCCTCACCAAGATCATCTTCTGGCCCCTGGGAAACAAGAGCTACAAGTCCATGAAGGAGATGCAGAAGGTCCAGCCCAAGCTCACGGAGATCAAGGAGCGCTACAAGGACGACAAGCAGAAGATGAATGCGGCCGTCATGGAGCTCTACAAATCGCACAAGATCAACCCGCTGGGCGGGTGCCTCCCGGTGGTCATCCAGATCCCCGTCTTCATCGCGCTCTACCAGCTGCTGTCCTACGCCATCGAGCTTCGGCACGCGCCCTTTTTCTGGTGGATCCAGGATCTCTCGGCCAAGGACCCCTACTACATCACGCCCATCATCATGGGGGCGACCATGCTGATCCAGCAGAAGATGTCGCCGCCCATGGGAGACCCCATGCAACAGAAGATGATGCTGCTGATGCCCGTCGTCTTCACGTTCCTCTTTCTCAACTTCCCCGCAGGTCTCGTGATCTACTGGCTCGTCAACAACGTCCTGAGCATCGGCCAGCAGTACTACATCAACAAGGCTCCCACCGCGTGAGGTGCTGAAACATGAAGGTCATCGAAATCGAAGGAAAGACCATCGATGAAGCCATCGACAAGGCATGCCGGGAATTCGGCGTTCCCCGGGAGAAACTGAACATCGAGATCCTCTCCGAGGGGTCGTCGGGCTTCCTCGGCCTCGTGGGGACAAAAAAGGCAAAAATCAAGGCAAGCCTTCTGAGTCTGGACATGAGTTTCGAGCTTCCCAGGGAAAAAAAGGCAATGGCACCGGAAGCGACGGCTGCGCCAAAGCCCCAGGAGCCTCGGGAGCACAGGGAGCAGCGCGAACCGCATCCGCCCCGGGAACAGCGAGAGCAACGTCCGCCCCGCGAGAACCGGGAGCAACGCGAGCATCGTCCGCCCCGAGAGAACCGGGCGCCAAGAGAGCAGCGGGATCAACGCCCGCCGCGAGAGCAGCGCGATTCGCGTCCTCCCCGCGAGAACCGGGAGCCGCGGGAGGCCCGCCCGCCGAGGGAACACAGGGAAACACAGACGCCGCGCGAACCGCGCCCGGAACCGGTGGCATCATCCCCGGAAGCCCTGGCGGCCGCGAAGGAAACCCTCCTGGCGATCCTCGCCCTCATGAAAATCGAGGCCCAGGTAACGGTGGAGGACACGCCCGAGGCCATCAGCCTGACCCTGCAGGGTGCCGACGAGGGGCTTCTCATCGGCAAACGGGGGCAGACCCTCGATGCCCTGCAGTATGTCGTCAACAAGATTCTCAGCAAGCAGGGCCGGGAGAACAAGCAGGTCATCGTCGACACGGAGGACTACCGCAAGAAGCGCGAGGAGGCCCTCGTGTCCCTGGCGGAAAAGGTCAGCCAGAAAGTCAGAAAAACCAGGAAGCCCGTCACGCTGGGCAACATGACGGCCCGCGAGAGGCGCATCATCCACCTCACCCTGCAGAACGACGACACCGTCGTCACCATGAGCCGCGGTGAGGGCCACAATCGCAAGATCATCGTCCGGCCCAGCAGGAGAAGCGGCCCCCACGGCCCAAGACCACCCCGGTGATCCAGGCAGACACCATAGCTGCGATTGCCACACCGCCCGGCACGGGCGGCATCGGGATCATTCGGGCAAGCGGCCCCGACGCGGAACGGATCGGGCACACCCTTTTCCGGCCCCGGAAAGCGCCGGAGCCCTTCCGGTCCCACCAACTCTACCACGGAGAAATCATCTGCCCCGCCACGGGGCGCGTCCTCGACGAGGTCCTCGTCGCCCTGCTTCGGGCGCCACACTCCTTCACCGGTGAAGAAACCCTGGAGATCCACTGCCACGGCGGCCCCCTCATCTGCGAGGAGGTGCTGCAGGCCGTTCTGCGTGCAGGGGCCCGCCCCGCCGAAGCCGGGAGAGTTCACACGCCGGGCCTTCCTCAACGGCCGGATCGATCTCTCCCAGGCCGAGGCCGTCCAGGAGATGATATCGGCCCGCTGTCAACGGGGGCTCGATCTCGCCATCGGCCATCTTCATGGCGATTTGTCGCGGACGACCGGGGAGCTGCGCACAGCCATTCTCGACATCCTCACCCTTCTCGAGGCCGAGATCGACTTCCAGGAGGAAGAAGGCGTCGAACCGGCCCCGAGGGAGGGCTTGCTGGATCAGCTCAGGGGCCTGACGGCCCGGATCGAAGAGCTGACGGCGAGCTACGGCGAGGGCAGGATCGTGCGGGACGGCGCACGGGTGGTCATCACGGGAAAGGCCAACGTGGGCAAATCGAGCCTCTTCAACCGCCTGCTGGGCCAGATGCGGGCCATTGTGACGCCGCATGCCGGGACGACGCGGGACTTCATCGAGGAGGGTGTCAGCATCCGGGGAATCCCGGTGAGGTTCGTCGACACGGCCGGCATTCGGGAAGCGCAGGACCCCATCGAGAAGGAGGGCATCGATCTTGTCTGGCAGCAGGCGGCCGTGGCCGATGTGGTGGTCATCGTGCTCGACGGGAGCGGCCCTCTCACGCCGGAGGATCGCGGCCTCATCGAAGCAAACCGGGGCCGCAACCTCGTCGTCGCGATCAACAAGTCCGATCTGACGCGGGTCCTTGACGGGGACTCTCTTCCGGAGGCGCTCTCCGGCCGGGAGCCATTGCGCATCTCCGCGAAGACGGGGGAAGGTCTCGATGCCTTTCGCGATGCCGTCCACTCCGCCATCAGCCGCTCGACCGGTGAGTGTCACTCCGGCACGGTCGTCACGAACCTTCGTCACAAGATCGCGCTCGAGCGCGCTTTCGCATCCTTGAGGACGGCCGAGCAGGGCCTCTCCGGCGGCCTCTCACCGGAATTCATCGCCCTCGACCTCAGGGAAGCACTGGGCACACTCGGCGAGGTGACGGGGCAGACGATCACGGAGGAAGTTTTGGACCGGATATTCTCGACCTTCTGCATCGGCAAGTGAGTGCTGTTGAAAAGCACCTATCTGCGGCGTTCCTCTCACCCCTCACTCCTCAGAACTTCGCACGCCTTGCATCTGCACCTTTTTGACCAGCCTCAATCCTCCCGCATCCCTTCCAGCAGCGCCATGCAGTTGTGGCCGAGGACGCGGTGGTTGTAACCGCCCTCGAGGATCGCGAAGAACCCCGCATTCGTTTTGCGGGCCGTTTCGCGGACCATCCGGCCGATGTCGGTGTAATCCGACTCGCCCAGCACCCCTCCCCAGTCCTCCCGGGCGTAGTCAAAACCGGCCGAGATCGCGATCACATCGAACGTCTCCGCATCCAGGGCCTTTTCCACCTGCCGCAGGAAATCCACCGGCGAGTTCGACGAAGGGTTGACGAGGGTGACGTAGCCCTTGCCCCCGAGGATGTTCACCGTCCCGTCGCCGAAGTGCAGATCGATGTCGAGCACGAGGGCCTTCTTGATCCTGCCGTCCTTCTTGAGCTTCTCCAGGGCGATGGCCATGTTGTTGAAGTAGCAGAAGCCCCAGCAGCTGTTGGCCGAGGCGTGGTGGCCGGGGGGACGTATGAGGCCGAAGCAGGGCTCCTTCATGCCGATCTCGGCTGCCTGGATGGCGCCGCCTGCGGCAAGGGCCGCGATCTCGTAGATGCCGATCTGCCGGATGTGCTCGATGTGGTACTTCGTGTGGCAGGCGGCGATGTCTTCCTCGCCGGTCGGTTTGGCCTCCACCAAGGTGACCTTGTCCCGGATGACGTCCATGATGGCCTCCATGCGCCCCGAGGCCGCCGCCGGATCCATCGTGTAGGACTCTATGAACTTCTCGCTCCAGACAACCTTCATCGGTCCACCTCCAAAAGAAAGGGTGTAGGGTTGAGGGTGTAGGGTGTAGGCAAAGAGGGATAGACCCTATGCCCCATAACCAATCAACCAGTTACTCTTTTATAAATCCCATCTGCATGAGCAGTTTTCTCGTCGTCGGTGAGAGGTTCAGCGCCGCTGCCTCGTCCGGAGCGACCCAGCGCGCATCGCTCACATCGTCGGCGGCCTTCGGTTCGCCGCCCAGGTAATCGGCCAGAAAATCGATGATGATGTAGTGATACTTGATCCGCCCTTCGGGGTCCCGGTCGATGAAGTCGAAAAGGTAGAAGGCTTCCTTTGCCCGGACCGAGATCCCCGTCTCCTCCAGGATCTCGCGCTCGGCCGCCTCGCGGACCGTTTCCCCCAGCTCGACGAGGCCCCCGGGGATTGCCCAGAAGCCCTTTCCGGGCGAGCTTGCCCGCTTGACGAGGAGGATGCGGCCCTCGTGGATGACAATGGCCCCCACCCCCGCCCGCGGCAGCTCCCGGTATTCGCGTCCGGGTTTTTCTTCCTTCCCGCTCATGATCGGACAGCTTTCTTTTTCAGCAGGGCATAGGCCCTGCGGGCTTCTTCGACGAAGGCCCTCGCCAGGGCGGGATCCTTCATTCCATCGGCTCCTTCCACCCCGGTGTGGGCATCGACGCCCGCCGGCCGGACCTGCGCGATGGCGCGCCCGACGTTTGCCGGCGTGAGGCCACCGGCCAGGATGACCGGCTTCACGGCTGACTCCACGATCCGGCGGCTTGCGTCCCAGTCGTGCGTTTTGCCCGTGGCACCGCGGGCACCCGTCTGCGCATCCCAGGTATCCGTGATGAAGGCATCGACCAGGGGCCCGAAGTCCCCGGCAATGCCTGCAAGCTCATCGAGATTCCCCGGCCTCATGACCAGCGACTTGATCAGGAAGAGAGCGGGGACAGAATTCCTCAGGCGGCGCACCTCGCCCGCCGTGATATCGCCGTGCAGCTGAACCCGGCGGCACCCCAGCATGGCAGCCAGGCCGGCGATTTCCGTTGCCCTCCCCAGGTAGGTGACCAGGACGGCCCGATCGCCCATGGCGAGGGAGGCAATGATCCCGGAGACCTCTTCGGCAGGCAGGTCCTCCGGGTGGAAATCCAGCCGCAGGGGAAAGCCGAGCCAGTCCACACCGGCCTCCAGAAGCATCTCTGCCTCTTTCAGGTTCCGGATGCCGGCGATCTGGACGATGTCGTTCACGCGTTCCCTCTCAGGCCGCATCGCCCCGGGTGACGGCGAACTCGAAGCGCGCCGTCTCGCCCGGCCCGGGCGCGGAGTTGAAGTTGCGCTCGATGAACGTCACCCGATCCTGCCGGTCGACATAGAGCAGGGTCGACGACCGGGTCCCGTAGACGGGGCTCACGATGAAGCGCGCCGACAGGATCCGCTCCCAGTCGAGCCCGATGCCGGTCTCCGGCAGCAGCCGGTCTTCCACGATGGAGCAGTCCGACAGGATGTCGAAAAGGGTTTCGGGGTCCGGGTCCCCGCCCCGGGACAGCAGGTCGCTGAACGCTTCTTTTCCCCGGGCCACTTTCGGCCAGGGCGTGTCCAGGAGGTGGTTGCTCAGTCCGTAAAGCCCAGGGGTGAGAGCGATGACGCCGCCTTTGCGGTTGGAGGTATAGTACAGCTCCCGCGTCGTCCCGGCGATGAGGTTGAAGCCGTTGTACGCTGCCCCCTTCCGGCTGACCCGTTCGAGGTAGCCTTCGGGATCGGCGGACCCGAGGAGATAGTCCGTCAGGAGAAGCCCCCGCGATGGCGCGTCGTTGCGGTGGGAGCGGGGGTCCCGGTAGTTCGTGATGGCGGCAAACCGCCCGGAGCGGGTGATGCCGAACCAGGTGCCGCCGCCCTGCAGGTCCTTCCCGGCCAGCAGCTCCGGCGACTCGGGCCAGAATGCGGCCGGTTGCGAGGGGCGTTCGTAGAACTCGTCGCGATTGGCCGCAACGATGAGCCGGTACTCCGGGTGAATCTCGAAGGCGCAGAAGAATAGGCACATGATCCGGTCCTTCTCAGGCGGCGTCTCCGCCGGTGACACCCAGGCTGCGTTTGACCGCCTGCAGGATGAGCGGCATCACCTCCCCGGCTTTCCCGTGGAGGACCACATCGGCATGGTCATCGAAGTCCGTCACGGTAAGGTTGACGATGACGACGGCCGCCCCCGCTTCCTTGGCATAGACGGGCATGTAGGCCGCCGGGTAGACGACCAGCGACGAGCCCACGACGATGAGCAGATCGCACTGGCGTGAATGCTCGACGGCCTGCCGCAGCGCCTCCGCGGGAAGCTGCTCGCCGAAGAAGATCACGTCGGGCTTGAGGATGCCGTCGCACTCGGGGCACAGGGGCGCCTCTTCTTCCAGCCTGATGCACCCGAGGAGTTCCTCCATGGAATATCGCTTAAAGCATCCCAGGCACTTGGCGAAATTCATGGTGCCGTGAAGCTCGAAGACTTTTTCGGGGGAATTGCCCGCCTTCTGGTGGAGGCTGTCGATGTTCTGCGTGATGACGCACTCGAGTTTGCCGAGCTTCTCCAGCCCGGCCACGGCAAGGTGCGCCTCGTTGGGCTTCGCATTGACGATGAGCCCGCTCTCGACGAGAAGCTTCCATTGCTTCAGTCGCGTCTCGGCGCTCGAGAGAAAACGGTAGATCGTGAATTCCTCGGGGTCGAAACGGGACCAGATCCCGCCGGGGCTGCGAAAATCGGGGATCCCCGACTCCGTGCTGACCCCGGCCCCGGTGAAGACGACGATCCGTTTCGCACCGACTATGAGCGCGGCTGTTTTCTCCACGGCCTCCAGCAGCATGCCACCCATGACGAACCTCTCCCCGGCGCCCGGATCGCCCCGAAAACCAGCCGGGGCAGCACCTCGTCATGCATAGTACATTTCGGGGAAAAAAGAAAGGCTCGGCCTGGCCGCTTCGCGGCAGTGAAAGAAGTGCAGAAGTGCATGAGTGTTTGAGTGAAGAATGTGAAAGAGTTTCGCCTTCTTACACTCAGGCACTCAGACACTTATACACTCAGACACTTTTTTACGCCGACACGCTACCCGCTACACGCTACACGCTTTTTACGGGTGGTGAAGGATCTCGCGAATGCTCTTCGACAGATCCCGCAGCTTGAAGGGCTTCTGGATGAAGCCGTCGCAGCCCCGCTGAATGATCTCCGAGGCTTCGCCGTCGATGCTGTACCCGGAAAGCAGCAGGCACTTCAAGTCCGGGTTCATGGTCTTGAGGCGGTCGAAGACTTCGCCGCCGCCCAGACCCGGCATGACCACATCCAGAAGGACGAGATCGATCTCACTGCCCTGGTTCTCGTAGAGCGAGATGGCCTCTTCGCCGTCTTTCGCGGTCAGCACGTGGTAGCCCATGGTTTCGAGCAGGGCCCGCCCGATCTCGAGGACCATGTCCTCATCGTCGATCAGGAGAACCGTTCCCTGTCCCCGAACGATCCCCTCATGGCCCCGTTGGGTCTTGGAGACTTTCTTGGCCGACGCCGGCAGGTAAATGCAGAACATGGCGCCCTTTCCGGGCTGGGAGTCCACGTCGATGAACCCGCCGTGGCCCTTGATGATGCCGTAGGTCGACGCAAGTCCCAGGCCCGTGCCCCGGCCCATCTCCTTGGTCGTGAAGAAGGGCTCGAAGATCCGCTCCTTCGTCTTCTCATCCATCCCGATGCCCGTGTCGGTCACCGACAGCAGGACGTATTTCCCGGGCTTCGGGTTGTAGAGCTTCCCCTTCATCTCCTCGTGGGTCGTGTTCGCCGTCCGGATCGTGATGGTCCCGCCGCCCCGCATGGCATCGGCAGCATTGACGAGCAGGTTCAGCAGGACCTGTTCGACCTGGCCGGCATCGGCTTCGATGGGTGCGAGGTTCTTGTCGAGTTGCAGATTGATCCGGATTTCCTTTTTCGTCCGGTTGAAGGTCTCGCAGGCATCCTGCACGGTCTGGTTGAGATTGATGGCCCTCACCTCGTAGCGGCCCTTGCGAGCATAGCCCAGGAGCTGCGACGTGAGCCGCGAGCCGCTGTCGACGAGCTTTTCGATGTTGCGCAGGCGTTCGAAGTGCTCGTGTTTCTGGCTGAGGTCGAAGAGCATGAGGGAGGCGTTGCCCTGGATGGCCATGAGCAGGTTGTTGAAGTCGTGGGCGATGCCGCCGGCCAGCGTGCCGATCGCTTCCATTTTCTGTGCCTGGCGCAGCTGTGCCTCGAGGAGCAACCTCTCCTCCTCGGATCGTTTGCGTTCCGTAATGTCCCGGGCGACCCCGTAGAGGCCGTGGAGTTTCCCGCCGCTGACCACGGAGGACTCTTCCATGGCAGCGGCCCGAAGCTCCACGAAGGAGCACTCCGCCCCGTTTGCCGGCTTCGTGCGGCAGCGAAGCTTCACTTCCATGCAGTCCGACAGGGGCTTTCCCCTGCGGGCGGCCTCGAAGAACGCCCGGACCTTGTCCTGGTCGTCCTCGTGGACGATCGTCGAAAAGTCCTTCCCCTGCAGGGAGGCGCTTTCGTAGCCGAGGAGGCTCTCGACGGTGTTATTCACGAAGAGGAACTCGCCTTTCTCCCCGAGGATGAAGATGAGGTCGGGGGAATGCTGTACGAGATAGCGATACCGTTCCTCGGAGATTTCCAGCCTCTTGCGGAAGATGTTGTTCTCGGCCTTCAGCCGTTTCTGGTCGAGGGCGTTCTGCACTCGCTTGACGAGCTCGTCGTGCTCGAAGGGCTTGCCGAGATAGTCGTGGGCCCCGCGCTTCAGGGCCTCCACGGCCGATTCGATGGATGCGTGACCCGTCATCATGATGACCGTCACGTCGGGGTAGCGTGCCTTCACGTGGTCCAGGAGCTGGTAGCCGTCCATTTCCGGCATCATGAGATCCAGCAGCATGAGGTCGCAATGATTTTTCTCCAGCCAGCTCATGGCTTCGCGGGCCGAAGAACAGGTCTCGATCTGGCAGTTCCGCCCTCCAAGCAGGATCTTGAGGCTCTCGCACATCCGGACCTCGTCGTCCACAACGAGGATTCTGGGGGTTCTTGTCATTTTCCGCTCCGACTCATGCTGTTTTCGTGACCCCGTTCAGGGGAAAGCGGATCACAAAGGTCGTCCCCTTGCCTTCCGCGCTTTCGCACTGGATCGTCCCGCCGAGATCCTTGACGATGCTGTGAACAACGGAGAGGCCGAGGCCCGAGTGGCCCTCCCCTTTCGTCGTCACGTAGGGCTCGAAGAGGCGCTGCCTGACCGCCTCGGGGATGCCGGGGCCGTCGTCGCGCACGGAGATCTCCACGCACTGCTCCGCCTTGCCCTCCCGCTTGACGGCCATCTCCTCCAGGTCACGCGTGACGAGGCCCTTCGTCCGCACGTAGAGGTTGCCGCCCTGTCTCATCGCCTCGATGGCATTCTTGAGGAGGTTGATCAGGACCTGCTTGAGGCCGTTGCGGTCCGTAACGAGCCCGGGCAGGGCAGGGTCCAGATCGAGATGGAAGCGGATCCGGCTCGCCGTCGAGAAGGACTTTTCGATAATCGTGGCAAGATCCCGCAGGAGGCCGTTGACATCCACCGCCTGGCGCACGCGGTCTTTCTCGGAGGTCAGATCGGTGAGCTGGCGGATGATGAGCGCCACGCGGTCGATCTCCTCGTTGACGATCCGCAGCTCGTCCTGGGCCGTGTTGTCTGCCCCGAGCTTCATCCCGAGGATCTTGAGGTAATTCTTGATGATGCTCAGCGGGTTGTTCACCTCGTGGGCCACCTTGCGGGCCAGCGCCGAAGAGGCGGCAAGACGGCCGGCCTGGTAGAGCCGGGTCTGGGCCTTTCGCATCTGGTCGAGCCGCAGGGACATGGCCACCTGGTCCGCAAAGAGGGTCAGGAGCCTCGACTGGGCCGCGATCGGCGCCATGGCGGCACGCTGAGCCCCGATGATCATAACACCCACCGTTTCATTCTGGGTCACCAGGGGCAGGCACAGGATCTCCTCGCTCCCCAGGATGTGGACGAGCATTTCGTCCATGATCGTGAGAGCGCCCCTATCGCGCCGCTCCGGGGTGCCGAGGATCGCTTTCTGTGTCATCGCCCTCACGGGGAGCGATTCGTTTCGCCCCATGGGGATCGTCAGTTCCTGCCCGGGCGGCAGCCTGGAGCCTGCGGGATCTTGCAAAACCAGCAGTTCGCGGTCCCGATCCAGCAGAAAGAGCATGATGGCCGGAGTTCCGAAGAGGATTTCGATCCCCTGCCTGGCGGCCCTCTGGATGGCATCCCGGTCGGGAGCCTCCATGAGCCCCTGCATGGCTGCCTGCAGGAGGGCCACGTCCCTGACTTCGCCGGTGAGCGCCTCCTCTTTTGCCTCGTCCCTGTCGTCGAGGGGCAGGGGGTGCTGATCGACGGGGTCGATCTGGATATCCAGTGCTTCGGCGAGTTCCCGCACCTCCTCCTGGGCGGCCGTGAGCATGTCCGTGATGTCGGTGAAGCTGATCCCGAAGAGCTCCCGGATCACCTTGTACCGGGAAAAATCAGAATCGGGCATGTCGGAGAGGAGGTTGGCCGCGTAGATGATCTTGATGAGCGGGAAGGCGTTGTGAATCCTCTCCAGCGGCTCGTGATGGTATCGGGCCGCATCGGCCGTGAACGCGTCGAGGCCCCAGCGGGTGAGCAGCCACGAACCCGCCTCGGCGTGAGTGATGCCCATCCTGATCTCCCCCTCGAGGAGGAGCTCCGACTGGTTCCGGGCGGCCTGGAGCACTTTCCCGTACTCGTCGGGAAAGTTGACCCAGAGGACCATCCTCCCCACATCGTGAAGGATCCCGGAGAGAAAACTGAGCTCCGAGGCCTTGAAGGATGTCTTTTCGGAAAGACGCCGGGCGAGCACGGCACAGAGCAGGGCATGACGCCAGTAAAGCTTCATGTTGAAAAGGGACCGGCCGTTGACCCTTGAGAAGACCTGGTGGATGGAAGCGCTGATGGCGATGCTGCGAACGGCGTCGCGCCCCAACTGGAACAGGGCGTCATCCATCCGGACAATCTTCTCCGCACGGCGGTAGAAGGGGGCATTGACGATCCCCAGGATCCTCGCCGAGAGGGCGGAATCCCCGCTGACGATCTGCGCGATGTCCCGGATGGTCATCTCCTCGTTGCGGCAGGCCTCGATGAGCTTGAGGAGAACCTGGGGAAGCGACGGGAGGTTCCTCGCCGCCTCGATGCGCGACAGGAAATGCGCCGCCCGGTCATCCGTGATGGTTCGTCTGGTTTCCATAATGTCAACCCGTGAACATTAAAGCAACTATTGTGCCGTACAGCGGGGCATGCCCCGGGGAGAGGGTGAGAAGGTGAGAGGGTAAGAAGGTTGGAGTATCGGTGAGTTACGAAGAAAGGCCCCCGCGACTGTCTTTTCTCGCCCTCTTACCTTCATAACCTCTTACCTTCTTTCGGAAGGGGCTGGCAGCCCTCGCCGAGAGCGGCAAAGAGAGGCCGCAGGACAGATGCCGGCGAGGGTCAGGGGCCGTCCATCAAGAGCGCGGCGGGTTGGCGGATATTACTGTCGTCCCCCCGTCAGAGGGACAAACCGGACGGGCAACAGGCTTTTCGTCGTGATGTTTCCCTTCTGATCCTTCTCGACCAGGATGATATGCTGGATCATGGAGGGGCTGCCCACGGGGATGACCATCCGCCCTTTTGCCTTCAACTGGGCAATGAGGGGCGGCGGAATGTGCCCGGCTGCCGCCGTCACCATGATGGCGTCGAAAGGCGCCTTGTCGGGCCACCCGGCATAGCCGTCCCCCGTCCGGACCTCCACGTTGGTGAAACCGAGGTTTCGGAGACGGGCCTTCGCCGATTCGGCCAGCCCGGGGATGATCTCTATCGTATACACCTTCCGGTAGAGGGGCGAGAGGACGGCCGCCTGATAACCGGAACCGGTGCCGACCTCGAGGACCGTCCCCGAACCATCGGGCTGCAGGATCTCCGTCATGTAAGCCACGATGTAAGGCTGGGAGATCGTCTGGCCGTTACCGATCGGCAGGGGCCTGTCCTCATAGGCCGAGGGCATGCGATCCTCCGGCACGAAGAGATGGCGGGGGGTGCTTCGCATGGCCTGGAGGACGCCTTCGTGGCGGACCCCGCGGGCAACGATCTGGTCGCTGACCATGGCTTCCCGAAGCGTTTCGAAATCCTTCGAGGTGGGCTGCTTGCCGAAAAACCAGCCGTCGGCCGCACCCGGCAGGAGGACCGAGGATGACAGAAGCACCGCTGTGACCGCGGCGAAAAACGTGACGAGGGCTTTCATGTCGTCCCTCCCCTGTGCTATCATGACGTGGGAGTTGGCCAATACATCGCAAACAGAGGGAAACGCTGTTTCCCGTCGGTTGCCCTATGTTCTACCCGATCGCCGCCGACATCGTCCTCGTGATCCACTTTCTCTGGATCGCCTTCGTGATCCTGGGCTTCCCTGTCTTTTTGTGGCTCAACAGCGCCCGGTGGCGCCTCATCCACCTGGCCGCCGTGATCTGGATGGTCCTGATGCAGGTAACCCACTCCATCTGCCCCCTCACGTATCTCGAAGTGTGGCTCAAGTCGGAGGGGCGCGGGGCGGAAGTCTACTCGGGGAAATTCATCATCGAGACGCTCGAGCGGCTCATCTACGTGGACAACGTCACCCTGGAAAAGATCACCTGCGCCACAGGGGTCTATCTTGCGCTCATCGTCCTGTCCTTCTGGTTCCGGCCGATCGGTAGAAGAAGAAGGTAAGAGGGTGAGAAGGTAAGAAGGTTGGATATGCCCTCGGATTCGAGGTCATGCAGCCGGGATTTTGTGCGCACTTTCTTTTCTCACCTTCTTACCCTCTCACCCTCTTACGTTCTTCTTTTATATAACACAGATCCCCGGCCATGCAAGTGCGGGCGCCCGCGGCAAAGCTTCCTTGCAATCACGCTTTCGATGGGTTACGTTGGCCCCCGGGAGTTGCCATGCTCGAAAAACCCGCCCTGCGAACGGACATCCAGATGGTCATGACCCTCGTCGAGGGCCGCCGGATGATCGTATTCCAGGACCCCCACGACCTGGGCGAGCGGCGCATCGCCGTCGATGCGGGCGCGTTGCCGCTTCTGCAGATGCTCGATGGACGGCACGAGATCCGGGACATCCAGAGGGAGCTTATGAACCGCAGCGGGGGACGCCTGGTCTCTCTCTCGGACATCGAAGACTTCCTCGGCAGCCTCGACGGGGCTTTTCTCCTGAACAGTGAAGCCTATCGGCGGGAAATGGACTCGCTCTTTACGGCCTTTTCCAAGCAGGAGAGGCGCCTGTGTGTCCATGCAGGCAAGTCCTACGACCCCGATCCGGAGAGACTGGCCCGTTTCATCGAGGAGTCGGCAAGCGAGCTGCCCCCGCCGGCATTGCACCCGCCTGAAATCCATGCCGTCGTCGCCCCCCACATCGACATCCGTGTGGCGCGGCACACGTACTTGAAAGCCTACAGGCACCTTAAAGGCAGGCAATACGACCTTGCGGTGATCCTGGGAATCAACCACAACCACCAGGACGGTCTCTTCTGCGTTTCCCCGAAAAACTACATGACGCCTTTCGGCGAGATGCGGACGGACCGGGGTTTTATCGAGGCCCTGGGGAAAAGCGCGCGGCCCGGCACCCTGGCGACACATGATTTCGGTCACAAGATCGAACATTCCATCGAGTTTCAGGCGATCTTCCTTCATCACTACCTGAAGGGGACCCCGATCGTGCCGATCCTCTGCGGCGGGATCCACGAGTATCTCCTGGCCCGGCAGAATCCCCTGGGGGACAGCCGCTTCCTCGGGTTCGTGGAATCCATCCGCGAAGAGGTAAAAAAGCGGGAAAAGGTTCTCTTCGTGGCGGGGGTGGACTTCTCGCACGTGGGGCTCAAATTCGGCGACGGGGTGCCGGCCGACGCGATCCTGGAGCGCGCCCAGGCCAACGACCGGCTCATCCTGGATTCGCTGCTCGCCGGGAACGGGCGGGCAATCTACGAAAACGCCGCCGGGTCGGGGGACCGGTACAAGGTCTGCGGGTTGCCCGCCCTGGTCCTGATGGCCGAACTCATGACGGGGAAAAAGGGAATCCTGCTCGATTACGATACCTACCAGGAGGCGGCCACCTCGAGCGCCGTCACGTATGCGTCCGCAATTTTTACCGACCGGTAAAGATTGCGGCGTGTAGCGTATAGCGTGTAGCGTGTAGCGTGTAGAAAGAAAACACACAGAAAAAAAAGAACGGCGGGAGAATCGCTCCCGCCGTTTAAATTTGTGTTAGCGCTTATGGATCCCCCGACACGCTACCCGCTACACGCGACACGCTTTTTGTTGCCGGTCACTGCCTTTCATCCCCCCTCCGTCTGCGCGAAGGCCGTATTGGTGTAAAGGTATTCCATCTTTTCCTTATGTTTCATCTCTTCACCGGCTATCTTCACGAGCAGCTCCCGCACCGGCCCCTTGGGGCAGAGATTGGCGAGACCCTTGTAGAAATTGTGCGCGTACAACTCGCGGTTGGCGGCAACGAGGAATACCTCCTCGGAGTTCATGTTCTTCTTGATGTCGGGCTGCTTCAGGTGCTCGGCAACCCTGTAGTCCACGGGCATATCGGGCCGCAGAACGATATCGCAGGACATCTGATCCTTGCACTTCACAAGAAAGGCCTTGTGTCCGGCTTCCTCATCGGCCAGATACTTCAACGTGTCCTTCGCCGCCTTGTCCTCGACGTTCTTTTGCAGATTCATGTAAAAGTTGTAGGCTTCTTCCTCTTTCTGGATGGCAAGATCGATCACCGACTGCAGCGTATCACTTCCCATGGCTCATGCCCCCTTCGTTTTCAAGGCCGCCGGACGGGCCCGTTTTTTTCATGGGGAAGGGTATTATTTCCACCCGTAAAGTGCAAGAAGAAATAGCGCCCCGCAATTCCTTTCTCATTGACTCCGGCACTCTATCTGATAGAATTTCGTGGGTTTATCGCATCTTATCCTGACGTTTCCAGGAGGCAACCATGGCACAAAAAGTCATCGAGGATCATGTCTTTTACAGAACGCCGACCAAGGTTTATCCCACCGTGGACCGCGGTGAGGGCGTATACATCTACGACAAGGAAGGGAGGCAGTTCATCGACGGCTCCGGCGGCGCGGCGGTGGTGAACATCGGCCATGGCGTCAAGGAGATCGAGGAAGCCATGCTGAAGCAGGCCAGCCGCATCGCCTTCACCCACGGCACCCAGTTCACGAGCGAGGCAGCCATCGAGCTGGCCGACCGGATCGTCCAGATGTCCCCGCCGGGGCTTTCCCGGGTCTACTTCCTCTCGGGCGGCTCCGAGGCCGTGGAGACGGCCATGAAGATGGCCCGCCAGTACCAGGTCGACAGGGGTTGTCCCATGAAGTTCAAGGTCATCTCCCGGTGGGCAAGCTATCACGGCAATACCGTGGGCGCCCTCGCCCTGAGCGGCCACACGGGCAGGCGCCGCTACTACCTGCCCCTCATGCTGCACACTCCCCACATCGCACCGTGCTACTGCTACCGATGCCCCTTCAACCTGGTCCCCGATCAGTGCAGCGTCGAGTGCGCCGACGAGCTCGAGAAGACGATCCTTTACGAAGGTCCCGATTCCGTGTCGGCCTTTATCGCCGAGCCCGTCGTGGGGGCCACGGCGGGCGCCCTGGTGCCGAGGGAGGGCTACTTCCGGCGCATCCGCGAGATCTGCGACAAGTACGACGTGCTGCTCATCTCCGACGAGGTCATGTCCGGCGTGGGGCGCACGGGCAGAAACTGGGCCCTCGATCACTGGAACGTGGTGCCCGACATGATCGTGGCGGCCAAGGGGCTGGCCAGCGGCTACACACCGCTCTACGTCGTCGTGGCCAAAGAGCAGATCCACCAGGTCATCAAGGAGAAGAACGGCACCTTCGTCCACGGCCACACCTACAGCCAGAACCCGCTGTCCTGCTCCGTCGGCACGGCCGTGCTGGACTATTTGAAAAAGCACGACCTGGTGGCCGCATCGGCCAAAAAGGGCGTCTACCTGCTGGAAAAGCTCAAGGGGCTTCTCAAGCACCCCATCGTGGGCGACGTGCGCGGGCTGGGGCTTTTTGCCGGCATCGAGTTCGTCCAGGACAAGAAGACGAAAGAGCCCTTCGACCCGAAGCTCCGGGTCAATGTCCTCGTCGGCAACAGCGCCTTTGCGAAGGGCCTCATCACGTACCCGGGCGGCGGCGGTGCCGACGGCGTGAAGGGAGACCACAGCCTGCTGGCGCCCCCATACATCATCACGGAGGCCCAGATCGACCGGATGGTCCAGATCCTCGACGAGGCGATCACGGAAACGGAAAAAAAGGTGCGAGGATAATCCATGGAAAATGTCATCATCACCGCAGCCATCACCGGAAGCCGCATGATGCGGGACATCGCCCCCCACATCCCCATCACGCCCGAGGAAATCGCCCAGTCGGCCATCGAGGCCTGGCAGGCCGGCGCCTCGATCGTCCACATCCACGTCCGCGACCCCGAGACGGGCCTGGGAAGCCAGGATCCGGAGCTTTTCCGCCGGGTCGTCGACAGGATCCGGGAGAAGACGGATCTCATTCTCAGCCTCACCACGAGCGGCATTCCCGGGCGGAATCTGCCGACCGACGAGAGGCTCGCGCCGCTTCTGCTGAAGCCGGAGCTGGCCTCCTACGATGCCGGGTCCATCAACCTGGGAGGCAGGGCCTTCATCAACGACCCTGTATTTCTCGACGAGGCGGCAAAGAAGATGAAAGAGGCCGGGGTGAAGCCCGAGATCGAAGTCTTCGACCTGGGCATGCTGGTGACGGCCCTGAAGCTGCGAGGCGAGGGAAAGATCGACGATCCGATGCATTTCCAGTTCTGCCTGGGAACGCCCTGGGGCGCGCCGGCCACGGTGAAGTCCTTCCTGCACCTCTACGAACACATGCCCGCAAACGCCACCTGGTCCATCTTCGGCGTGGGCCGGGGTTTTCTGCCCATGGCCATGATGGGCCTCATCATGGGGGGCCACATCCGCGTGGGCATGGAAGACAACATCTACGTGAACCCGGGGGTGCTCGCGAAGACGAACGCCGAGCTGGTCGAGCGCGTCACCGGCATCTGCCGCGCCTACGGCCGCGAGGTGGCCACACCGGCGGAAGCGAGAAAGATACTGGGATTCAAAAAGAAGTGATCAGTGATGAGAAGCGTGTAGCGTGTAGCGTGTAGAAAGAAAACACACAGAGAAAAAAGAACGGCGGGAATTTCTCCCGCCGTTTTAATTTGCGTTAGAGCTTGTGGCTCCCCCGACACGCTACACGCTACACGCCACACGCTTTATTGTTTTAGTCCATACTTCTTCATTTTGTACCTCAGCATCCTCTCGCTGATGCCCAGAATGCCCGCAGCCTTCGTCTGGTGGTTATCGGACTCTTCCAGGGCCTTCAGGATCATCTGCTTTTCCAGCTCCTCGATGGAGTCTTTCAGACGGCCCTCACCCGCCGTCTCGGCGGTGCCCGCGAAACGGTCCCCGAAGGGGAGATCGGCCACCGTGATGATCGGGTCGCGGGCAATGACAACGGCGCGCTCGAGGATGTTGATGAGCTCGCGCACGTTGCCCGGGTAGTCGTACTTGAGCAGCTGGTCGTGTGCCTCCTGGCTGACGCCCTCGATTTCCTTTCCGTTCTCGGCGGCAAATTTCTTCAGGAAGTGGTCGATGAGGGCCGGGATGTCCTCCTTGCGCTCCCTCAGCGGCGGAATGAACATGTCCACGACGTTGAGCCGGTAGAACAGGTCTTCACGAAAGGCGCCTTCCTTGACTCTCGCTTCGAGATCCCGGTTGGTGGCGGTGATGATCCGGACGTCGGAATGGAGGACCTGGTTTCCCCCGACCCGCTGGAACTCGCGCTCCTGGAGAAACCTCAGGAGCTTGATCTGAACGGCCGGGGTGAGCTCCCCGATCTCGTCGAGAAAGAGCGTGCCGCCGTCGGCCTCCTCGAAGCGCCCGATGCGCCTCACCGTGGCCCCGGTGAAGGAGCCCTTCTCGTGCCCGAAGAGCTCGCTCTCCAGCAGGGTTTCGGGGAGGGCGCCGCAGTTGACGGCAATGAGCGGCTTTGCGGCCCGGGGGCTCAGGTTGTGGATCAGGCGGGCAAAGAGTTCCTTGCCCGTCCCGCTCTCCCCGCGGACGAGAACGGTGGCGCGGCTGACGGCGACGCGGCCGGCCAGGTTGACAAGGCCTTCCATCTGGGGGCTGCGGAAGACGATCTGATCGGCGGTGACCCCCTGTTCCTGCAGGCGCTGGCGCATCATCTCGTTCTCCCGGAGCAGGATGCGCCGCTCCGAGATCCGGTTGATGTGCAGCACGAGCTCATCGAGATCGATCGGCTTCGTGACGTAGTCGACGGCCCCTGCCTTCATGGCCTCCACGGCGGTCTCGATCGTCCCGTAAGCCGTCATCATGATCACGTCGATCTCCGGGTTGAACTTCTTCACCTCCTGGAGGACCTGCAGGCCGTTCATGCCCGGCATCTTGTAGTCCATGAGGAGCAGATCGAAATAAGCCGCCCGGACTTCCGCAAGAGCCTTCTCGCCGGAGTCCGCCTCCGCCGCAGTGTGGCCCTCCTTGCGCAGGAAGTCCCGGAGCATCTCCCGCTGGATCTGCCCGTCTTCAACAATCAATATACTGAGTTTCTTCATGCTTTCCTTAACCCTTTCCCCGTCTCAGCGGGAGGCGCCTTCCCGCTTCACGGGTTTGATCGGAAGGGTGATCTCGAAGGTCGTTCCCCGGCCGACACCGCTCTGGACACGGATGGTGCCGCCGTGGCCGCGGATGATCTCATGGGCGATGGGCAGCCCGAGCCCCAGCCCTTTTTCCTTGGTGGTATAGTCCGGGTCGAAGATCTTCGCGATCTCATCCGGGGCGAGGCCCGACCCCGTGTCGGAGATGCGGATCACCGCACGCTCCCCTGCCTGTCGTTCAACGACAATGTCGATGGACCCGGCGCCCGCGATGGATTCCATGGCGTTCTTGATGAGGTTGATGAGGGCCTGCTGAAGCTTGTCCACGTCCATGGGAACCATCAGGGGGTCCTGCTCCGGCTTCAAGGAGAGGGCGATGCCGCGGACGCTGGCCTCCTCGCCCATGAGCCGTGCGAGCTTCTGGACGACTTCCGTCAACGAGAACTCCCGGAGCGCCAGGCGCCGGCTGCGCGAAAAGGTGAGAAACTCCTCGATGATGACGTTCAGGCGCCGGATCTCGTCACGGATGACCACCGTGAGGCGGCCGAATTCCTGGCTCTTGTCCTCCTCACGGGGAAGATATTCCCGCTGCAAGCGCTGGCTCGCCATGCTGATGGCGTTCAGAGGATTGCGGATCTCATGGGCCACTCCGGCGGCAAGCTGCCCGAGGGAGGAGAGCCGCTCCGATTGTTCGAGACGCTTGCGCATCTCTTCGATGCGCGCAAGGTGTCGCTTCTGGTTCTGGAAGACGAACCAGAGGGAGAAGAGCCCCGCGAGAACGATGAAACCCATGGAGAGAAAGAGGAAATGGCGGTTTCGCTCCAGGGCTTGATCCATGCGGTCCCTCTCGAAACCGACCCGCACGATCCCGGCGGGCCGACCCTCCAGCGTGAGCGGCGCCATGACCATGAGGTGCTCCCGCTCGCCAAGTCTCACATTCTGGTTAGTGACGGTGACCGTCCCGGCCAGGAGTTCCTTCTCCGGCGCCGTCATCTCCTGCGATGCGGGCTGCTCTCCCCTGGCGCCGAGGATGGCGCCCCAACCGTCGAGCACGGTGACGAAAACGACGCCCGGCGTCTGCCCCGCCTCGTCGACGGCCCGCTGCATCGCGATCCGCATGCCCCACCAGCGCAGGGCGTCGTCGTCAAGGGCGATGATGACCGTCCCGTTGCCGCCGCTGCGCCGCAGGGCGACGACGCCGCCCCGGGCCGCCCTCTCGGATCGGCCGAAGAGATCGATGACGAGATCCTTCTTTTTCAGGATCGCAGGCTCCGCGCGCAAAAGAACCTGCCGGGAAACGGGGCGGCTCTGAAAGAGAACCCGGCCGTTGTCATCCACGACGGCAAGCAGCCAGAGGCCTTCCTTCTCGATGACCCCCTTCGCTTCCTCCGGAGTGATGGTCTGGGAGGGCCATCTGCTGTCGATCGTGCGGATCACGCTGACCAGGGCTTTGATCAGGGACTCCTGGGTCAGAAAGGTTTCGTCCGTCAGAGGGATGAGGGTCTCGCCCGCCGATTCGCCGCGGAGCATCTGCATGATGCTGCTGAAGCCGACCTGGGACTCCCTTTCGATCTTTTCGGCAACGTCGAGTCCCCTGACCTCCATGAAATTGACGAGGGAGCGGTCGAGCCGGTTCAGGTCCATGAGACCCATCACGAGGATCAGGATCACGAAAATCGTGCAGGAAATGATCAGGGTGAGGGGGCGCAGAAGGATCTGGCTGGCTGAAGGGATCTGATTCATCCGGCTATCCGGTGAAAAGAGGGTTTCGCCCGTCTGTTCATCTGATGGGTTTTTTCGTCGCGGACTGCTGGTCCATCACCATATACCAGCGCTGAAGCTGCTCGGGGGTGAGGATTTTTCTCATCTCGATCTGGAATTCGATTTTTTCACGGATCAGCTGAGCGTCGATGGCCTCGATCTCCTTTCCCTTGGCCCGGATGGCCTCCTCCGAGGCGGAAGGGTCGTGCAGAAGGTTCCGAAACTCTATACTTTTCCCGATAATTTCGCTGCGAAGCTTCAGCGTCCGGTTGGAATAGGCTGCCCCGATCCGCCTTGTCTCCTTCACCTGGGAGTCCGTCAGGTTAAGCTCCTTGATGATCGACACATCCCTGCTCGACGGCAGCGATGAGTCCTGCCGGCCGTTGCGTCCGACCCCCTGAGCATGACTCTCCGAGACGAGACAGACAAGCAGGAAAAGAAAGGAGACGATCCTCACCAGCTTCATGAAAAACTCCTTACGAACGCCAGAAGGATTTCCGCGTCCGCCTTCCGACACCTCTGCCACCCGTGGACGAAATACAAATTAGTGAACCCCATCAGAAAAGAAATGTCAAGTGCCCCCGGCCTTGCCTGAAAAAGAGGGGGCGATAGATTTCGACAATATTGTCGAAATCGTGCTTCTGGATTATATTTATAACTGCTTGAAAAATATAATATATTTACAACCCCGGGTACATGTGCCGACAGATCTTGCCTGCCCGGTCCGCCCTTATCGGAAGAAGAAAATGGAGAGACAAAAACAATATCGTTCAAATACAGACACTTACATCCCTGACTTCCCCGTGGCACGCTACCTGCAATTTGTCTGGTCACCGATTAACTGCAAATGAGGTGCCCAACACAGCGAGGAGGGCCTTCATTAAAGCAAAGAAACCGATTAGAAGCGGAACAGTTCTACGAAAAAGTCGCTTAAGGAATCTCCTCCTTCATGAGCGATAAAAACTCCAGAAGGGGAGGTCGAAAGACCTCCCCGCCCCCCCTTTTAAAACCTCTCCATCCACAAAATCAGCGTTGACTACTCCGCAGTAAGCTACCCCGCATCAGATGCCATTGCGTGCCAGGCTGTTGATCCTGTCTTTAGGTGAATCCTCTCGGAAATCCCCATCCAGGGAATTAAAAAAAAGGTGGTCACAGCGAGAAAAGACATCTATAATCACTGCAACTTTATGGAAAGGGGAACGGTATGAGCAGTTACCAGGGAAGCGACATTTTTCAATTCGCCATCCGCATGGAAGAAAACGGCGAAAAATTCTATAACTATGCAGCGTCCATTGCAAAGGATCCCAAGGTCTTCGGGATATTCACCAAGCTTGCCTCCGAGGAGATTAAGCACCGCAAACTCTTCGCAGACATGTTCTCCAGGATCGACACGATCATGCCGAAGGAGAGCTACCCCGGCGAGTACATGGCCTATCTGCAGAGCAGCATAGACGGGAAAGTCTTCTCGACGACAGCGACCAAAGAGATGGCCGAGATCAAGGACGTGATCGCGGCTCTGGACTTCGCCATCGGGCGCGAACTCGATTCCGTCCTCTATTATTCGGAAATGAAGAAGTACGTCACGGCTTCCGCACAGGATCTTCTCGAACAGGTCATCGAGGAGGAGCGCAAGCACGTCGTGATCCTGACGAACATCAAAAAGTCACTCTAGGGCGGAATCTCCACGACTCGAGAGATCGCGGAAAAGAAACGATATCCCGGGGGGGGACCTCTTCTCCCCGGAATAATCGGGGGTTTGTTTCCCGGCAGAGGACCCCGGTCAACGGGGAGACAAAATGAGAAAGTTCAGCGGCGTCATTGCTGCGGCCGTCCGTGAAGGGGTTTCGGATATCCACATCACGGGCGCCCACCCGGTCGTGTTTCGGAAAAACGGGCAAATCCAGCAGGACCGCTCCATCAAGTGGAGCCATGCCGAGGTGGACGCGCTCATCAGGAAACTGCTGACACCCCGGCAGATTCAGATCCTTCGCCGGGAATGGTCCGTCGATCTCGCCGTCACGATCCAGCATGTTCGCCTGCGGCTCAACGTTTTTAACACGACCCGGGGACCGAGCCTGGCCATCCGCCTTCTCCCGGGCGTGATCCCCACGATCCAGCGACTGAATCTCCATCCCTCGCTTCAGCAGGTCGCCGAGCTTCAGTCAGGGCTCGTTCTCGTCTGCGGCGCCACGGGCACCGGCAAATCCACCACGATTGCCGCGATTATCGACGAGATCAACCGCAGCCGTTCGGCGCACATCGTGACCCTGGAAGACCCCATCGAGTACCGCTTCACATCCAAGCAGTCCTTCATGGAGCAGCGGGAGCTGGGCACACACATGCCCTCCTTCGAAAAGGGGCTCCTCGATGTCCTTCGGGAAGACCCCGATGTGATCGTCGTGGGGGAGTTGAGAGAACCGGAAGTCATGCGGCTCACTCTCAACGCAGCCGAGTCGGGTCATCTAGTGATCGCATCGCTTCATGCCACCAATGCCGAGGACGCCCTGCACCGGCTGTGCAATTCGTTCCCCATGGAGGCCCAGGAGGAAATTCGCTACCAGATCGCCTCGACGCTCGCCTGGATCGTGGTCCAGCAGCTCATTTTTCACGAGCGGTTCGGCTTCAGGGTACCCCTGCTTTCCATCCTCAGGGGCAACAACTCCGTCAAGGGAATGATCCGCGAGAACAAGCTTCCCCAGATCGAAAGCGCCATCCAGCTCGGCAAGAGCGACGGCATGTTCTCGATGGAGAGATACCTCAAGGAATACCTCTCGTCGAAGGACTCCTTCTACCCCCCCGCGGAAAACTTCCTCCCGTCGGAAGAAGCTTCGCGCGAAGTGATCTATCACTCCCCCCGCCGACGGGGACCCGGAGCCGGCTGCACCGAAGCAGAAAAAGCCTTCTGCCGAAGATAGTTCGTCATTTTCCTGCACCCCGAAGACGATGCCGAAAAACACTTCATGATCGACGAGAAGGCGACCGTCGACGAGTTGATCGCGCAGATCAGGGACTCGGGCAAGTTCAAAGAATGAACAGTGGCTAAGTGCCTGAGTGTCTAAGTGTCTGAGTGAGAAAGAAGTGAAAAGAGGGATTGGGGATTAGAAAGTCGGGGAATCAGGAGAGGATAAAACATCCTTGCCTGAAGCCCGCGTGAAGCGCTATTTGGATGCACGATTTCCTAATCAACCTGTCAACGACTAAACCAATCAACTCTCCCTTTTATTCTTCTATCCTACACTTTTTGATGCAATGGTTGCATCCGCATGGTGGCCTGCCGCTTTTTTGACCCCCTTTTCGACATCATCACCCCCAACAAAATCCATAACAGCCTGATTTGCTGAGGTTATTTTTTGCCTTGCCTTCTGGCAAGTGGCATGTTTCGTGCTAATAATTTCTCCGCCGAAACCATGCGCTCTTGATCCTTTTGCCGGTTGCACGCCTTCCAGTGGATTCTACATCGCTGACGCCAATCGGATCCGGGGGGGGATAAGCAGGAATGAATAAGTTCAGCAAGGTCATTGTGACAGCCGTACAGGAAGGCTGTTCCGATGTGCACATCACCGGGGGGCATCCGGTCGTGTACCGCAAGAACGGCCAGATCCATTTCGACAATTCCGGGCGATGGACACACGGCGAGATTGACGGGCTCGTGAAAAAAGTCCTCACGGCCAGGCAGATGCAGACGTTGCGCAATCGCTCGTCCGTCGACATGGCCATGACCATCCGCCACATCCGTATCCGGGTCAATGTATTCAACACGACGCGCGGCCTCAGCATCGCCGTCCGCCTGCTTCCCGGCACCGTGCCGACCACCGAGAAACTCAACCTTCACTCCTCGCTGAAACAGGTCGCCGAACTCCGTTCCGGGCTCGTGCTCATCTGCGGCGCCACCGGGTCCGGCAAGTCGACGACGATCGCGGCTCTCGTCGACGAGATCAACCAACCGGGCCGCCCACATCGTCACCCTCGAAGATCCCGTCGAGTACCGCTATGTCTCCCGCAAATCCTTCATCGAACAGCGCGAACTGGGCGCCCATATGCCGTCTTTCGAGCAGGGGCTGGCTGACGTGCTGCGCGAGGATCCCGATGTGATCGTCGTGGGAGAGCTGAGGGAACCGGAGGTCATGCGGCTCACCCTCAATGCCGCCGAATCGGACACCCTGTGATTGCAACCCTTCACGCCACCCACGCGGAAGACGCCCTGTACCGGTTGTGCAATTCCTTCCCCGTGGAGTCACAGGAGGAAATCCGTCACCAGATGTGGCATCGACGCTGCAATGGCTCGTTGTCCAGCAGCTCGTCATCAAGGAAGATGCCGGGTTCCGCGTTCCCGTCCTGTCCATCCTGAAGGGCAACCAATCGGTCAAGGGAATCCTGCGGGAAAACAAGTTGCCACAGATCGAGAGCGCCATGCAGATGGAAAGAACGACGGCATGTTCACTGCCGAGCGTTATATCCGGGACTACCTGAGCAAGGTCAGCTCCT
>CAWHEJ010000021.1:0-171508 GCA_963828305.1 uncultured delta proteobacterium
TCCGAACATACTAAGACACAGACACGGAGAAAATCCAAAGTCTACTTCATCTTGATTATCAGACATTTATTAATAGCGCCATGATCTTGCAGGGTAGAGCTAATGAGTTCAGCAATAAAAGACCGGGGGAACGGAAAGAAATCCTTGCCAACATTCTCGATCTTTCATTTTACGATCAATTAGAGCAACAAGCGAGGGCATCTTCTGAAATTAGAAAATTAGAATCATCAAACCTTGAAAGGGATATAGACGGATTACTCTTAAAGTTAGAAGAAAAGGCCAGTCTTGAAGAAACAAGCAAAACGATATATGAAGAACTTCAGACCATCGAACATAATAAAAAGACGATTGATGATGACCTCTTAAAATACCGCAAAGAAAAAGAGTCCCTGGTTGCCCGCAAAGAACAGATGGGATTGCTTATGCAGCAGATCAACAGCAAGAAAAATGATATTCAAATTTGGCGAAGAGCAAGTGATAATACAAACCGATATATTGAACGATCCAATAAAATAATGACTAAATCTGCTGAAATAGAAAATGGATATTCCGAATATAAAAATACCGTCAATCAGGACGAACAACTCAACGAGAAACTCAAAACTCATTAGAACTGCTTGACAAAAAAGCCAAGCTGGAAAAGTTCATCACTGCAGCGGAAAACATTACAGTAACGAACGAAAGAACTTGTTAACACGCATAGCTGAACTATCCGTCAAATTCGATAAATTGCCGCAAATACGTGAAAAAAGAGACCAGTTGCTGCATCATCAAGCAGATTTAGAAAAGATCGAAGCAGAAATCGAAGAAAAAAGAAAGCAATATAACCAGATCACAGGATTGATGGGCAACCTGGCTGCATTAAATTCCGAACTGTTTTCCGCTACCGAGGAAATCAGGAGGAAAATCGGGATGATGTCACACGCCGGCGCTACCTGTCCGCTGTGTAAATCCAACTGGGCACGGACGGACGTTCTCGAATTGAACACAAGCTCTCGCTCGAATTAGAGCGAAAACTATCACAGTCAAGAGAGAATACAGCACAAATGGCGAAAAGCAAGTCGGAATTGGCATTGCTCGAAAAGGAACTAAAGCAAAAAGAACTGTCCTTCAAGTCCAACAGCGACAATACCAAGCAGCAGTTGGCAATCATGGAAAAGGAAATACAAGAGGCAGAAAATGCGGGAGAGGAACTATCCATTAAGAAAACCGCACTGCAAAAACTTGAAGAAGATATTAAAGATAGAAAATATGCTGCCGATGAATATAAAGCATAGCGTGCTATAGAGCAGGAGCAACAATCATTAGGGTACGATACCACCCTCACATAAACAGATTGCTGCACGTAAAATATCCCTGCAAAATTTCGATACACTCTATAAAGAGTTGTCTGACGCAAAGTTGCAATATGATTCACAGCAAAGTGCTAGAGCTGACTCCGAAACAACAATTACCCGGATGCAATCTGAAATTGTAGAACTGACAAAACAATACACGGATATTGCGGGGCAGATAACAGAACTGCCCAAAATTACTGAACAAATAGCACAACTGGAAACGCAGCTAAACTCGCTGACAACTGAAGAGAGGAACATCAGAGACCGCCTGGCAGAATCCAGGGAAAAGCTCAAAAACATTTTTGATTTGCTGACCATTGAGAAGCAGTCAAAAGAAAAGTCGCTCGTTAGTTGTAAAGAAGATGAAAGCGTGTTTGCAGAACTTGCCAGGTACTTTAGTAAAAAGGGAATACAAGCCCTTATTATTGAAGAGACCCTCCCTGAAATAGAAAATGAGGCTAACTTACTGCTGGGTAAAATGACCGACAACCGCATGTCTCTTTCACTAGCCCCACGAACGCGCAACTAAAAAGGGGGATATGATCGAGACCCTTGATATTAAGATCGCTGATGAGTTAGGCACACGTATATATGATATGTACAGCGGAGGAGAGACCTTCCGTATAGACCTGGCATTGCGCATAGCAGTATCACGTCTTCTAGTCCGAAGGGCCGGCGCCTCCATGCCGATCCTCATCATTGATGAGGGATTGGGTACCAGGATAATGTAGGCCTTGAGAAGTTGATTGAAGCGATCAACGCTATACAAGATGATTTTGAGAAAATTTTCATAATCACCCATCTTGAGGAATTGAAAGACAGGTTCCCGGTGCTCATTAATGTAACTAAGACGCCTGAAGGCTCTGTAGCTTCTATTAGCCAATGACTTAAAATAAACATAATAATTATCAGGAGGTACTATCTTGGAACTGGGTAACATTAAACGTATCGGGATTGTGGGAGCGGGCGCCATGGGAGCTCAACTGGCGCAACTATTTGCACAAGTCGGAGGATATCAGGTCACTATTTCGGATATCAACACGGACCTCGTGAACAATGGCATTAAAGGTATAGATAGGGTTACAAAAGTATTTTGTAGACAAAGGCAAGATGACTGCAGATCAAAAAAGCACCATCATGGGAGCGATCAAAGGCACAACAAGCATTGCGGAACTTGCCAAGAACTCCGACTTTGTAATTGAGGCTGCCATCGAAAACATGGATATCAAGAAAAAGATATTTCAGGAACTTGATGCAAATGCAGCTGCAGACACAATACTGGCAAGCAATACTTCTGCGCTTCCCATAACACTTATGACAGTTGCAACCAAAAGGCCGGATAAAGTCATCGGTACCCATTTCATGAATCCTGTAGCAGTTATGAAACTGGTCGAGGTCATTACTCCCCCCATGGTATCGGACGCCACTACAAAAGTAACAGTCGAATTGATGAAAAAGGTCGGAAAAGAGCCTGTAATGTGCAAAGATATCAGCCTTGGATTCCTTGCTAACAGGGCATATGCAGCCATGCTAAATGAAGCTGTTCAAATGGTCTGGGAACGTGTGGCCTCACCTCAAGACATCGATAAAGCAATGAAGCTGGGATACAATTTCCCCATGGGCCCCTGTGAATTATTCGATTTTACAGGCGGCTGGGGTATTAGCGCATCCAGCGAGGCCGACCGTATAAAAGAGGTCGGCGACGCAAAAGGCAGGTGTCACCCCCTGGTCAAGCTTATGACTAGGGCAGGTTATTGCGGCGGCCTAGGTAAAAAAGGCATATACGCCTTCTGGGACGACGTGCTTTCCAAGTGGTAATATCGACATATTAGCTGTTAAAGATATCGTCCTGCTTTTCATCAAGCAGGGCGATATCTTCTTTATCTTGACAGCTACACATTTCGGCGTTATCCTAAATACATTTAGATTAGCCTGGTCAAATATAGAATAATTTTCTTCTACGATGAGAATTGGGGTACCTTATGCCGGATAAATATGAGATTAACTCGCTTGAAAAAGAAGAATCCTGGCGGTTATTTAGATACATCGGGGAACTGGTCGAGGGTTTTGATAAATTATCGGGCATAGACCCGGCTGTCACAATATATGGCTCTGCAGTAGCAACACCTGATCAGACTGATTATCAGAACGCCAAACAAATTGCTTATCTCCTGGGAAAACAGGGATTTAACATTGTAACCGGCGGTGGACCGGGTATGATGGAGGCAGCGAACCTCGGGGCAAGTGAGGCCGGCGTCAAGTCGGTTGGTCTCAACATAGTGCTGCCCCATGAGCGAAAATGCAATGTATATTCTAATTTAAATATAACATTCAACCATTTTTTCGTACGCAAGGTTATGTTGGTAAAATATGCATGCGCTTTTGTCATAATGCCAGGCGGACTAGGCACTTTGGATGAACTAACGGAAGTGCTGACACTGATCCAAACCAACAAGATCAAACCATTCCCCGTCATATTGTTCAATTCCAGCTTCTGGCGCGGCTTACTGGACTGGCTTCAAAATACAGTACTGGCCCCAGGGTACATATCAGAATCCGACCTGCAGTTACTCCGAATATCAATCAACCCGAGAGATCCAGGATATCGTCGTCGGTATCTCAGACAGGCAATCGTAGGGCGGAGAGCCATTGATTAATATTAAATTTTGCGGTGCCACCCGGACAGTCACCGGCTCCAGACATCTCCTGAGCGTCAATGGTTACAATCTTATTGGACTGCGGTTTTTTCCAGGGCCGCAGGGCTGAAACCTATGAGCGTAACCTCAATTTCCCATTCGATCCTAAATCCATCAATGCGGTGATAATATCTCATGCGCACATGGACCATCTTGGAGATTTGCCCAACCTTGTCAGGCAAGGTTTTCATGGTGACGTTTACTGCACATCGGCAACCCTTGATCTGGCCAACGTAGTTGCTCATGGATTCTGCGAAACATCCAGGAAGGGGACATCAAATTCGTCAACAAGATCCGCCGCAGACATAATGAGCCACCCATAGAGCCACTGTACATGAAGTCAGACATTCCTCCAGTATTAAAACTGCTGCGGGGAAGCGCTTATGACCACCCGTTCAATATTACTGATAATATCTGGCTGAGCTTCCGGGATGCGGGCCATATATTGGGATCATCCATACCGGTCCTGAATATTAACGACCAGGGGCGGCAAGTATCCATATGCTTTTCCGGTGATTTGGGGCGTTACGATATACCCATTATTCGCAATCCGTACGTAGTAACCGATTCCGATATTCTTATCATAGAAAGCACATATGGTAACCGGCTGCATGCCGATATTAAGGATGCCAGTGATAAGCTGGCAACCATAATAAACGAGACAATATCGAAAGGCGGCAAATTGCTTGTACCATCGTTCGCATTGGAAAGGACGCAGGAGATTATATATTACTTGCATCAACTGAGGGTCAGCAACCTGATACCCGAGTTTCCCATATTCTTAGATAGTCCACTGGCAATAGATGCGACCAGCGTATTCAGGATACACCCGGAATGTTTTGACAGTGAGACAATTGAGTTTATGAGATCTGTGGACGACCCATTCGGTTTCCGTGGTTTGCATTTTGTCTCGAGCGTGGAAGAGTCCAAATCGCTTAATTATAGACATACGCCCATGATGATAATTGCCGGCTCTGGAATGGCTGAAGCCGGCGGATCTTGCATCATTTGAAAAATAATATCGGCAATCCGAAGAACACCGTACTGATTGTAGGCTGGCAGGCTGGAAACCTGGGCCGTAAGATTGCAGAGAAATGGCCGGAAGTTCCCATTTTTGGTGAGAAATACAAGCTGCGCTGCCGTGTTGAGGTGCTTAATGAGTTCAGCGCCCACGCAGACCGTAATGACCTGGTAAACTGGGCAAGTGCCGGCAAAGACAGGTGGCAGAAAGTGTTTATTGTTCACGGGGAGGAATCGGCTTCGCTTGCACTTGCGGATCTTTCAGAGAAATCGGACTGAAAAATGTAGTTGTCCCGGAATTCGGGCAGAGCTTTACACTCTAGATAAAGGTATTTGTTCAATTAAAGCTGTAAATATGGCCGAGTTCATTTCTGGTGATTTCGAGACTCTCCACAAGTGCTGGAACGATCTATATGTGAAGACCAATAACAGGCTCCTTTTTTCCTCTCCGGACTGGTCGGAATTATGGTGGCAGCATTTCGGGCAGATAGTGAACTGCTATTAGGAGCAGTTATGGATGACGGACGATGTATAGGTATAGCTCCTTTGCGGCTGAAAGACCGCACTGCATATTTCGTGGTAGCGATAACGTATGCGATTTCCTGGACTTTATTGTCGAAACTGGCAAGGAGCAGATGTTTTTCGTGACGGTCCTTTAACATTTAGCTGAGAAAGGCATTGATGCCATGGATCTTTCGCCTCTTTTACCGGAATCTTCCGTAAGACAATTTTACACGGATATAGCTGAGAAAAAGGGCGTGTCGATTTCATGCTCGCAAGAGGATGTCACCGTGGTTCTCGATCTTCCGGGTGGCCTGGAGGCATATCATGCAATCCTGAGCGGCAAACAACGGCATGAATTGCTCAGAAAAGAAAGGCGCCTTAATGAGGAAGGGGATGTAGTATACCGCATATCAAAACAAGCTTTATCAAATGATATCGATATCTTTCTGCAGTTCTTTCGGGAAAGCAGGGAGGATAAAAATAAGTTTTTGACCACGCAAATGGAGGCATTTTTCAAGGATGCAATTGATAAAGCTGCAACAAACCAGATGTTGATGTTGGGCGTACTGGAATTAAATAAGACACCCGTGGCAGTTACACTCGGTTTTCACTATCAGAATGATACCTATCTATATAACAGCGGCTACAATCCCGTCTACAAGTGGCTTAGCGTCGGTTTATTATCTAAATACTATTATATTAAACATAGCATAGAATCCGGTAAGCAGAGGTTCGATTTTCTGAAAGGATCTGAGAAATATAAATTTTACCTTGGCGGCAAGGAGATCCCTCTATTTAGATGTATAATAAAACAACCACTTGGCATTAAAGGAACAGAATAGGTGAACCAATTACGTGTAGCATTACTTAGCACTCACAGCTGCCCGTGGGCAAAGCCCGGAAACCGCTATACGGGCGGAATGAATATATATATCCAGAACCTTGCTAGAGAACTGGCTCAGCGGGGTCATTTCGTTGACATTTATACGTCTTCGCATGCAGGTGACGAGCAATGCAAGGTAATGGATCTCACCGGGGAATCCGGCTGATACATTTGAACGCCGCAGATTACAGTTCGGTTTCTGAAATTAACCTCGAGACTCACGTATCTGATCTGGCTTCATCCATCTTGTCATTCTGCAAGGATTTTTAACTGCGCTATGATGTTATACACAGTCACTACTGGCTGTCCGGCCTGGTCGGGGAACTTCTAAGCAAGCACTGGGGTATTCCGCACATTACAATGTTCCATACACTCGCCAAGCTTAAAAATAAGGCAGGCATCAGCATTCTTGAACCGGAATTTAGGATTAGATACGAAAAGAAGGTCATTGACGCCTGTGACCTGATTATTGCATCCACTGAAAATGAAAAACGTGAGTTAGCACACGTATATGGCTCATCCATCAAATATATCCGTCATCCCCTGCGGTATAAATCCCATTTTATTCAGGCCGGTTGATAAGAGCATGGCCAGAAAGCCTGCAAACTCGATTCCAGGCAAACAGTCCTGTTTGTAGGCCGTATGGACCCCTTAAAGGGTCTGTCAAATTTGCTTGAAGCCATCTCGATTCTCCAGCCGCGGAAAGATTTTCAACTATTAGTAATAGGCGGGGACAATGAGAACGAGTTTGAATTTCGGCACATGCTCAAGTTAATTCGAGACTTTAACATTGAGGATGTGGTAAAACCTATTGGGTCAGTTCCGCACGAATATATGTATTTATATTACAATGCCGCCGATTTCTGCGTCATACCATCATACTATGAAAGTTTCAGCCTGGTGGCACTTGAATCCTTGCTTGCGGCACTCCGATACTATCTACGGATGTGGGCGAGGTAAGAGACATGGTGGAGATATGCGCGGATTGTAGAATAATGAATGACACTTCTCCTGCGATGCTGGCAAGGCACCTCAACGGTATGCTTAATAGCAGCAGAACCGAAAATAACAACCACACCGGAATATTGACAGCCCATTATGGATGGGACTCAGTCGTTGAGAAAATATTATCATCATACCAACAGGTGATGTTAACTCACACCGAGCACCAAAACTTACAACTTATGGGATGGAGAAAATGGTTGAGGCATTTGGTGGATGGAAATAAACTACTGGATCCGTATAAATAGAAAGGGCTGGATTATATTCAGCCCTTTCTATTTATAACGTTTTGTTGTTTTAGGCCTTCCCAATCTTGAATATTTTAGTCCCGCACGATGGGCAAACACCCTGGTTTGCGGGTTTGCCATTCTTCATGGTAACTGCTTTTGGATTTTTCATGTCTTTCATGGCACGGCACTTCATACAATAACCCTGCATCTTAGACTACTCTCCTCAATAGTTTTAACGAAGAATAACCTAAATGAGACTGCTATTTCAACATATATTAAACATGATTTACGTTCAATGTGTAATAACAGTACTAAAGTACTTTAAAAAATTAGTACTTTTGCGTAGTCAATATTTTTATTTTAATTACTCAAGCTGACCACTTCTCGGCAAGATCCCCAATGACCGGTAACTTAATTTTCTCACCCTGGTAGGCCTTTATCATCAGCAGTATCCAGAGAACAAGCGCAAGAATACCTAGTAACGAGCTTATAACCCATCCAATAATCGGTATGAATGCAAGAATCCAGGACAGAATCATAAGGCCGCCAAATGTGATAATTGACTGCATAGCATGAAATTTAACGAATTTACTGTCTTTTTCAATCAGGAAAAATATCAACCCCGTTATCCACCCAACCACATAGCAAAGTAACCCCGCAACATTTTCTTCAAGCCCTGTCGATGATTTTGCCATTCATAACCCCCATCAATTTAGTAATAATAGAATATCTATAATATGCAAACAGTGTCAATGACGCTTTATCATATGGTAAAATTATATTTCAACGATCAGGACGCCATCACCCCACCCTTTTGCTAAATTCTCGGCCTTGCCCTGACTAAAAACAACCGCAGCAATTATGAGTACGGCCCCAACCACCATTACAACTATTGCCCACAGCGGTGGGGACGATTGCGATGACGACGTCCTGTCCGTCACCGGTTTTGGAGCTGACTCAGTGTGAAAAGTAAAAACGGAGCTCGGGTCGCTGGGGATCGGTGCAACCGCCGTAACCTGCCAGTAATAGCTGGTATCATATTCCAAAGCTTCTGATAGGCATAGGATGTGGCCGATGTAATACCATCCACAACCACATCCTGTAATTGCGAATCCCTGGCCAACAGGAATCTGTATTTACTGGTGCCCTGGTACCCCGACCAACTGAAAGATACCGGTTTTACCGGACATGCGGCACAGCCGTTAGAAGGTGTAAAAGCATGAACACTGGCATAATCAGCCCTTGTAGCAAAGCCCGGCCTCACAGTAAAGGATTTCGGCTCCGACCATCCGCTTAAAATACGTTGGCCTGTTGCCGCCTGAGTTACACGTACCCTCCAATAGTAAGTATGGCCTGCTTCCAGGTTTCCGGGCGGATATAAAAGAGCGGGGTACAAAGTGTCGGCAGTATCCATCGATCCTGAGTCATATACCTTTAGTGTGAAATAGGGTCCCTGGCAATCTGGACCTGGTATTGCCTGGATAGGCAGTAATCCTCCCAGGAGAGGTCTACTTCTGAATTTCTGCCGGTTACCGGATCGGCATTCACTGTAACATCAGGATTTGCCTGCATTATCTCAACATACAACGTAATATATCTTGTCCTGGTTCCTGCATCGTTAGACACAGTTAGTTTATATGTCGTCGAATAAGGCGGATTTACGCTGATTTGTCCCGAGGAGGAAACATTCCCAATACCATGATCGATATTGACGATTGTTGCGTTCCTGACATCCCATGTTAAGATTGCAATAGATCCTGAATCAATGCTGGAAGGTGAGACCGAAAAACCGGCGATCTCCGGCAATGTTATGTTTTCCTGCTCGGATATAGCCTGGACAGGATAATCATGCGGAGCAGCAAAGACCGGACATAATAGAAGGACGATTACTAATAGTAAACTAAACTGTTGCATATTTTTCCATCTCCCGGCTACCTCACTAATATAGCGCAAACGCCCGGAAATTTACACATTCTATTTAGATGTCAGGTTTAAATAACGGTGATATTCGAGTAACTTTACCAGCACCCTTGCTGCACGGTTGCCTGAAGTATAATCGTAATGATTTCCTGCCATCCTGACCTGCTCTTCAGTAAAAGTGGTGGTAATTACCGGCTTTCCATAGCTCAAAATCCACTGCCCAACCAGTGAACGCAGCAATCTGCTGATCAAATCGTTAATGATCCACACCCGCGTTTTACCTATACTGATTATGTAGGCTTCACCTTTAGTTAGGTCCAACAGGTTATCTATCAAAGTCACATCCAGCTTGCCCGAGTGCTTGGCCGCAATGACCGTATTAGCAAAAGCGTTCATCTCCGCTTTATCATTTATACCGAGCACCATACCAAGTAAATCGATTAACTGCCTGATTGAAGTTTCAGCGATCGACATATCTTTTGATTTAATATTTTCAATGATAGGGACAAGCGCCTTTATGGCAGCCTCTCTCCCCGCTCCCTCATCATGCTTCATCATACCCTCAGTTACTTCACGTTGTTGGGCAATAAGATTCCCAAATAATGAAAATCCCCCAAAACCCATAAAAATCAGGGAATCTACGTCATCAAGGTCAAGAAGGCGCTCCGGCGCTGTGAGATAAGAGATAAAGTTGCGGTCTCCGGCAGGGTCCACCGGGTTTCCCCGGCTCCACCTCGGAGGAAATATCTTGTCCAGTTCAGCAATGGTTTTTTCCGGCAATTTTACAACGTTCAACCCTTCCTGCTCGCAGGCATCTGCACAGAGTACACCATAGCTGCCACCAGGGGTTATGATTGCAACATTGGGACCTTTGGGCAAGGGCTGGATTAATAAACCCAGTGCCACATCCAGCATTTCCTCGGGAGTATTCACACGGAGGACGCCCATTTTCTTACAGGCTGCATCGTAGATCTCATCGCTGCCCGCAAGCGCTCCTGAATGGGACTTAATTGCTACTGCCGCTGCTGCAGTTTTACCGGGCTTCAACATAATCACAGGTTTATTTGGTGTGACTTTTCTGACAACTTCAATAAATTTCAAACCGTCATTGATACCTTCAATATAGGTCAAGATTACTTTGACTGCAGGGTCCTTGCCAAAATATTCGATATAGTCTTCTATCTGTATATCGGCTGCGCAACCGCAGCTGACATAGTGGCGGAAACCGACTCCCCGTTCATAACCGGCGACCACTACTGCAGCACCAACATTGCCACCCTGTGATACGAATGCGATCGGCCCATCCTTGACAAGTAACGGCATCATAAAGGCGGCCAACGAAGACGATGCGCTCCAATATCCCATACAATTAGGACCAATAAACCTGATGTTTCCTCTACGTGCAATTGCCAGCACTTCGTCCTGTAACTTTTTACCTTCAGGTCCCGTCTCAGCAAATCCGGCTGATATTATGACTGCCGACTTAACGCCCTTTTGAACACAATCTTCCATAGCAGCGGCTACCCGTTCAGCCGGGATCGTGAATACAGCCATGTCAACCGGTCCGGGTATGTCCGTCACTTTCTTAAATACTGTGATTCCCTGTATATCTTCTTCATGCGGGTTTACAGGGTAAATGGGGCCTTTGTAGGTATTAATAAGACTTGTTATGGTGGAAAATCCCCACTTGTTACGGTTATTAGTCGCCCCGATATGCGCTACCGATTTCGGATTAAATAATGGATCAAGATCTTCAGTAATATTGTTATACATATGTTATTACCTCAATCAACATTTATATCTCTGAAATAATCGGGCCATAAAATAAAAAAATGCCTTGAGATTCAAAGCACGTTAATATATAATAGCATCCCAACAGGCGCCGTACAAATCAGATGAGTTCAACAAATTACATATCCCAATATGTATTGCTAAAGGCAGCCTGAAATTCAGCTAGTACATAGGAGAATTCGATGATTAAGACCCCTTTTACCGAGTTGTTCGGATGTAAACACCCGATAATGCTGGCAGGTATGAACTGGGTTACCACGCCTGAACTCGTGGCCTCAGTGTGCAACGCCGGGGCATTGGGTATTTTTGCTACGGCGAGGTGCACTCCTGACGAAGCCAGACAGAACATCCGCAAGATCCGTGAATTAACCGACAAACCCTTCGGTATCAATCAACTCCTCATTTTGGGACAGGTGGCCCGGGATGTTATAGATGTAGCTATAGAGGAGAAGGTCCCCGTAATCAATTACACGCTGGGGAAACCCTGGTTTATCGACCAGGTACATGCCTACGGCGGAAAGGTAATCGGCACGACTGCCTATGTTAAACACGCAATCAAGGCAGAGCAGTTAGGTTGCGATGCCATAATAGTCACTGGCGCTGAAGCAGCAGCACATGGAGAGGAAGCTACCACACTGGTCATGCTGCCAATAATCGCCAGCAAAGTGAAGATACCAATAATATCCGCCGGCGGTTACGGCAGCGGACGCGGCCTGGCGGCAGGGCTCGCCCTGGGTGCCAGCGCCATCTCGATGGGCACACGTTTTGCACTGACTAAGGAAAGCATGGTCCACGAAAACTTCAAACAGCTTTGCCTCAAAGCCAGTGAAAATGACACGATTGTAAGCACCAAGTTTGATGGAATGCGCGGACGAGCTCTTAAGACGCCTGTAACGGAGCGCATCGTTAAAGGAGGCTTCCCCCTGGTGGAAGCTTTCCAGGGCGCATTTGAAACCAAAGAATACTTGAAACTGAATTGGCCACAGTTCATCGGCTTAAGCTTCAAAATGATGAGCGCTGATTCCGAACACCCGATCTGGGTACAGGCCCGTCAGGCTGCCGGCTTCAGACGTCATACCATGGCAATATACGATGGGAACACCAAAGAAGGCATCTATTTTGCCGGACAGATTCTGGGTGCCTGCGATGACGTTCCGTCCGTTAAAGAGCTGATCGACAGGATCATGGTGGAAGCTGAGTCGATTATTAAAAAGAATTGCGCCGCAATATCCTGATAAATCAGACAGAATTACAATAGAAAGAGGGGAAGCTTGTTAGCTTCCCCTCTTCTGCTTTCAGTGATTATTAAGGCTTATATATTTAACCGTTTAGAAGTCCCTGTCAGCAAGGTTTCGGCTTCTTTCACCATCCTCTCCACCAGTTCCTTGCAGCTTACTACATCATGGATAAGACCGATTGATTGACCGACAGGCAGTATTGCGCCATCACAGTTACCATCATTCCATACGGTCCCCTGGCGCATGCCTGATAAAAATGGCATGAACTCCTCAAGCTTGGCATGCCTGGCTTCCAATTCCTGTACTTGCTTAATCACATCATTTTTTATGGCCCTACCCTGCAACTCGATGCTTTTGCCATAAAGCACAGTATCCATTTCCTGCCGTTTGACAAGCTCATCTTTCACTTTATCATTCATGCGGCACTCAGTCGTGGCCATAAACCTTGATGCCATCATCACACCCTCAGCGCCAAGTATAAGCGCAGCTGCAAGCCCCCTCCCGTCGGCAATGCCGCCCGTGGTTATGACCGGTATTTTGATCGATTCAGACATTCGCGGCGTCAGCACCATGGTAGTCACATCATCACTAAGCGGATGACCTCCTTCTTCCACTCCTGCAGCAATCACAGCATCATAACCCGCGTGATCTGCATGTACTGCATGTCTGACTGATCCTAACTTATGTATAAACTTAACACCGGCATCATGTCCACGTTTAATTGCATCCGGCCCGAAGAACTTGTCTACGGGTGCACCGGATATCTCAAATGCAGTAACCTTCTCTGCCAAACAAGCATTGAACCACTCAAGATACATTTCCTTGGTAATACGGAAGGAGGGAAGCAAAGACAAATTAACGGAAAACGGCTTATCGGTCATTTCGCGCGTCTTCCTTATCGCCTTTCGTAATTCTTCCCCCGTATCATAATTGGCAGCCGTAATATTGCCAAGAGCGCCTGCATTGCTGATTGCAGCGCACAAATCCGGTTTACACAACCACATCATACCACCGCACATGATCGGATGTTTTATTCCAAAAAGCTCAGTCATCCTCGTTTTCATATAGGCCTCCTCTTCTGCAATTTTTTGCGATTATAGCACGGGCTTTTGCAAAACAAAAGAGTTTAAGTTCATATTGGTGACCCTATATCAAGGGATTTCTTTGACAATAAAACCTGTTTTTGAGAACATTATCGCTCAGTAGCTTCGGAAAAATTAAGGAGGCCGTTACAATGAGAACCAGGATTACAGATCTATTCGGCATCAAGCATCCCATAATACTGTCAGGCATGGCCTTTGTCAGCCTGCCAAAACTTGTCGCAGCAGTCTGCAATGCAGGTGCACTCGGGATCTTTAACAGTGTTGCGAACACTCCTGACCAATTAAAGGGAATCATCCAGGAGATCAAAGATCTAACGGATAAACCTTTTGCAATAAACGCCACTTTGATCTTTCCAAACGGCAAGGAAAATGCAGAAGTCGCCCTCAAAGAAAAAGCGCCGATTATCAACTTCGCATTGGGGAAAGGAGATCATTAAAGCCCTGTTGGCAATGATCGCCCTGATTGTGGGGCTATCGGGCTGTGCGAAAGAAGGCCCGATGGAGAAGGCCGGCAAGAAAGTAGATAAGGCAGTGGAAGACATCAAGAAATAACAAACCTGGCAAAACGACAAATCTAAACATAAGCCGCCGTGACACCGACCTCACCTCATGTTCCATTATGTTGTGAGATAATGTGGAGGTGTGTCGGTTGAATACCCGGGTTACAACCAGTGGACAAACAGATGCGCAAACCATTCCCTCATCTTCGAGAAGATGGGTCTTTCTTTCCACTCTTCCCGTTTTATCTCATGGGACTCCGCGAGATCCTTCGCAAAGCTCTTTTCCATCTCGACAGCGAACTCACGGCTCAGAATAACCGCATTCACCTCGTCATCACTTAAAAGGCTCCAGTAGTCCAGGTTGGTGGAACCGACCGTCGACCAGACACCGTCAATGACCGCTGTCTTCGAATGCAGCAAGGCATTACGGCGCTCGTAGATCTTCACCCCCGATTCCAACAGCTCGGAATAATTATACTGCGCCGCATACAAGGCCAGCGTGGAATCGGTGGCCCCGGGAAGAATAATCTTTACGTCAACGCCTCTATGGGCTGCGTCCTTGAAGGCCTTCAGGATCTGGTCGTCGGGTATGAAATAGGCATTCGTCAGATGAATGGAGTGCTCCGCAAAGGTGATGGCGGCCACATACACGATAAACGTAATCCTGTTGTCCGAACCGGGCGTTGAGCCGACGACCCTCACCAGGGCACTCCCGTCTTCGTTCAACCTCGGGTAGTAGTTCCCTGCCAGTTCAGGCCCATTTTGCTTCGACCACGTGTCAAGAAAGAGCTTTTGGAATTCCGCCACAGCGGGACCTTCAATTTGAACGTCCGTGTCACGCCAGGGAAGCGGTGCTCCTTCGTCTTCATCCCTTCCGGAAAGCTTGCTCGAGTAAACGCTGCTGATGTTGATACCGCCTGTAATGGCGATTTTGCCGTCGACAATCAACATCTTGCGGTGATCCGGATGCGCGAGGAGCCATTTCCCTTGAGCTTTGAATGGATTGACCGGATTGAATTCGACGACCTGAACTCCCCCGTCCCTCAAGCGCTTAAAAAAGGAAGCGGGATTCGTGAAACTGCCCACGCTGTCATAAATGAGACTGACCTGAACCCCTTCCGCCCGTCTTTTCAACATCAGGTCGGAAAATTGGCGGCCCACGTCATCATCATCGATGATATAGGTTTCAAGGTGGATATGGTCTCGGGCACTCTGCATGGCTTTGAACATTGCGGCATAGGCAGCTTGGCCATCGGCGAGGAGAGTGACTTTGTTTCCCCTGGTCAGCGGGCTTTCGGTAACCGACTCCACCACGGCGGTGTGGCGTTCCAAAATGTCCGTCGGAGCGACCGATCGCTGCAACCGGTCCATGATGGCTTTGCTCTGCTTTGGGGACAACAGTCCCTTGGCCGAAACGATTTGGCGCGGTTCCTGGGCAGTCGGCGCCGCGTCGATCTTTTCGGCGACATCCGGCAAGGTCGCACATCCGCAGCTGAACCCCAGGATGGAAACCGACAGGAGAAACAAAAAGAGAGGCTTGGCGAGTGACATGTTCTGTCCGGAGGTGAGCCCCTTCATGTTGTACTCACTGCTAGATGGGTCTTCGCCCCTGGATGACCCTGACCAGAACGACGACAATGGCAATGACCAGCAGGATGTGAATAAAATAACCCATCGTATAGCCGGTCACCAGCCCCAGCAGCCACAAAACTATCAGTATGACAGCAATCGTATACAGCATAGGATCTCCCTCCTGGATGGTTGAGGCCCGTTGCCGGCCGGCACATTTCTGTGACAGCCGGCAACGGGCAGTTGAATGGGTCTTGAACTCGGACCGGCCTATTTTACGATAATATCATTCTTGACGGATTTGACCCCTCCGACGCCGCGAGCGATCTGGCCTGCCTTATCTTTATGCTTTTGATTATCAACGAAGCCGCTCATCTGAACGATGCCTTTGCGGGTTTCGACGCTGATCTGGAATGACTTGAGAAATTCATCCTCTGCGAGCAACGTTTTTATTTTGGTCGTGATGACGGAATCATCGACAACTTCCCCCGTGCTTGACTGTTGCGGTGTCGATGCGCAGGCCACAAAGGCTGCGATCATCATGAGGACGACGAGAAAACGGATCACGATATAGCTCTTTTTCATGTTCCCTACTCCTTTTCTGAATTTTATAGTTAAGAGGTTGGTTGACCGGCTGGTCGAAAGACTTATTTCTGAAGGGAAAGCGGAAGGGATGTACTTGGTCTCTTCTCAACCCTGCTTCAGCAGCATCTGTTTTTCGGATGTCAGGAGGACATCATATCATCCATGATTTGTACATATCGTATCATGAATAATCACAAACATTCCTAGGGGTATGGTTGACTTTCAGCTTCGAAATGCCTGATTTGTTGGACAGGGAACGGCATGAGATCAAACTGCAAGGTTGAGATTGAGGGCCAGATCTTGTATTATCAATTCTATATTTGTTAACACTCGAGAATTATGTTCCTTTTACGTTGTGAGCCCAAAAAAGATTACCTCTGGAGCAGACAAAGCACATGAATATTTCAGAATGGCTGGATAAAAAGGAAGCGGAAGGCATCGATGTATCCCAGATCGCATTGCCTGACGATCTGTCGTATGACGCTGTCCCCGACGAGGTCGTATTTTTTCAGGTTTTGCAGCCCTGCAGTATCCTCTGCTCGAAAAATCACCCCTTTTCCACGGTCGAGCGCTTCGGGCACTGGTACTCCTGCAGAGGCCAGGACAAGAAAGCCGGCATTCACGCGACAGGAATGGAGTGGACGTTCGTTACAAAGGATAAAGACCTCGCCGTGAAAACGGCCAGATCACGCATTGAATAAAAGAAAGCTCCCCCGGCACCGGGGGGCTTTTTCGCGTGAAAGAATGGCGGGCAGGTCCTGACGCGCGCTGCCCCCCCACGCAGAGAGACTGTGTCGCAATGTCATTGCGAAGGAGCGAAGCGATTGAAGCAATCTCGGATGTCTTCGGACAGGCTGAGATTGCCGCGCTGAGTTTACCCTGAGTCTGCCGATGGGCTCCTAAGAAGCAGTTCTCGTTTCCCCTCCCTTGACGGGAGGGGATAAAGGGGAGGGTGAAGGGTTTTCAAGAGCCCCCTCACCCCTGCCCTCTCCCGCGAGGGGAGAGGGAATATTTGGAAAGAGCCCTCTCCCGCGAAGGGGAAATGGTGTTTCTTCCATCGATAACCCCAAATCCGATCGGGGTCCGTGGCTCGCAATGACGAGAGACGATTACGACACTGCCTCAGAATCAGGATCACCGCGCTGAAGGAAACAGGCATGAAGGGAACCAATCGCGAAGACATCAAAGTGGGGGCCCGCGTAAAGGTCGTCCAAAAGCAGGATCAGCGCTCGGGCAGATTGACCGAAGGCATCGTCCGGGATATTCTCACCAAGTCGGGCCTGCACCCCCACGGCATCAAGGTGCGCCTGGAAAGCGGCATCGTCGGCCGGGTCAAGGAGATCCTGGAAGGATAGCAATTGCCCTGCATGGACAGGACCCACCGCCGGATAGTAGATGGATGCCCGCCTCCGCGGGAATGACGCTCGTGCGAAGCGGGCTTCGTGGGATTGAACCCGAAGGGATCAAGGATCTGAATGCGGATCTTTATCGATGCCGATGCCTTTCCGAATGTGATCAAGGACGTGTTGATCAGGGCCTCGGTGCGCTTGAACGTGCCCCTGTGTTTTGTGGCCAATAAGCCGGTGAGGGTCGAGGGGAAGGCAAACATTTCCATCATCGAGGTCCCTGAAGGCCTCGATAAGGCTGATGATCGCATCGCCGAGCTCGTGCAGCCGGGCGACCTGGTGATCACCGCCGATATCCCGCTTGCCGACCGGGTGGTGACCAAGGGAGCTTTCGCGCTCGACCCCAGGGGCAAGCTTTACACGCAGGAAAATATCAAGAACAGCCTGGCCCTGCGCGGGCTGTTCAAAGAGCTGCGCGACGGCGGCATGATTTCGGGCGGCCCGGCGGCATTCAGCAAGATCGACCGCCAGACGTTCGCAAACCGGCTGGACCGCTTCCTGACCCGGCATTTGAAAAACGAAAACGGCAAGGCGTAAACGGAGCGGAATGCGCGGTACAGGCAGGCATCCGTTTTCTGCATAAAAAAAGCTCCCCCGGTTTCCGGGGGAGCTTTTACAGGCAAATCGAAGCTTCAGGTCTTACAGCTTGCGAACATCCGCCGCAGCCGGGACCCTTGGGGCCTGCGACCACTTCAAAGCTTACCCGATCACCCTCGGCCAGGGATTTGAAACCCTCTGCCTGGATGGCGGAATGATGTACGAAAACGTCCTTGCCCCCGTCCTGCTCGATAAAGCCAAAACCCTTTGAATCATTGAACCACTTTACTTTTCCTTCAAACATCTTTACTGCTCCTTTTTCTTGGGTTCCTCATGGGAACCATTTAAATTATGCCGAAACCTTCGGCTGGCAGCCTGTTTTTGCGCACAAAAAAACCGCACTTGCCATTGATGCTGGTTTGTGCGGTCTACTTTTCTGTACTTTGCTGATTTACAAAAACGTGCTGCACTTCAAGTGAAATGACAATATAAAGCATCTTTTATGGAAATGCAAGGATATTTTATTGTCCGGAAACGATGCGCCGGCGAAAGGCTTCCGGTCAATACGCCGGCGGTGCGGCAGCGGAGGCAACTTATCCTTTACAAAGGCGGGCATTGCCGGTAGGCAGAGGGCGGGAATGTCTCCGGGTGGCCTTGAAAGGACGGGCTGGACCCGGCGGCGCCTCCCCGAACGGAAAAGCTGATACTACAGGCGAGACGATATGGGACTCATCTGGATCAATGAGGTTTCGGTCAGCTTCGGCGGGCCGCGGCTGCTGGACGGCGCCACGCTCCAGATCGAGGCGGGCGAACGGATCGGGCTTCTGGGCCGGAACGGTTCGGGCAAGTCCACCCTCATGAAACTGCTGATGGGCGATATCAGCACCGGATACCGGCGAAATCATCCGAAGCGGCGAGGTCCGGATCGCCATGCTGCCCCAGGATGTTCCCGACGACCTGCCGGGGACGGTCTATGATGTCGTGGCCTCCGGCGGCCGGGAACACCTGGAGCTGCTCCGGGAATACCACGACCTCACCCTGCAGATGTCCCGGAGCAGGCGACGAGGGCCTGCTGAAAAAGCTCGAACAGGTCCAGCACCGGCTGGAGACCTCCGGCGCCTGGCATTATCATCAGCGGGTGGAGACGGTGATCGCCAGGACCGACTGGATGAGAATGCCGAGTTCCGGTTTCTGTCGGCGGGCATGAAACGCCGGGTCTTTCTGGCCAAGGCCCTGGTGAGCGACCCGGACCTCCTGCTCCTGGACGAGCCCACGAACCATCTGGACATCAACGCCATCCTCTGGCTCGAGGATTTTCTCCTGAAGTTCGAGAAGACCCTCATGTTCGTGACCCATGACCGGGCGTTTCTCCAGCGGCTGGCGACACGCATCGTGGAGATCGACCGGGGCCGCCTGATGTCGTTTCCCTGCGATTACGGCACGTACCTCGAACGCCGGCAGGCCCTGCTGGAGGCGCAGGAAAAGCAGTGGCAGGAGTTCGACAAGAAACTGGCCAGGGAGGAGACCTGGGTCCGGCAGGGAATCAAGGCCCGCCGCACCCGCAACGAGGGCCGGGTGCGGGCGCTGGTGCAGATGCGCCGGGAGCGGGCGCGCAGGCAGGAGCAGACGGGCAATGTCCGGCTGACGATCCAGGAGGCGGAACGCAGCGGCAGACTGGTTGCGGAAGCGGAAAAGATTCACTTCGCCTTCGGCGACCACAAGATCGTGGAAGGGTTTTCCACCGCGATCATCCGCGGCGACAAGGTGGGCATCATCGGGCCCAACGGCTCCGGCAAGACCACGCTCCTCAAGACTCCTGCTCGGCGAACTGGAGCCGCAACAGGGCAGGATCCGCCTGGGAACCGGGATCCGGATCGCCTACTTCGATCAGCTCCGCGCCCAGCTCGACGAAAACAGGACCCTGAAGGATAATATCGCCGACGGCAACGACATGATCGTCGTGGGCGGCGCCTCCCGGCATGTCATGGGTTATCTCCAGGATTTCCTCTTTCCGCCGGACCGGATCCTGTCGCCGGTCAGTTCCCTTTCGGGCGGTGAACGCAATCGCCTCCTGCTGGCGAAGCTCTTCATCCTCCCCTCCAATGTCCTGGTCCTGGACGAGCCGACCAACGATCTCGACACGGAAACGCTCGAACTCCTCGAAGACCGGCTCCTGGAATACAGCGGCACGATCCTCATGGTCAGCCACGACCGCGCGTTCCTCAACAACGTGGTGACCTCGACGATTGTCTTCGAAGGCAAGGGGCGGCTGCAGGAATACGTGGGCGGCTACGACGACTGGCTGCGGCAGCGGACGGTGCAGGGCGAGCCGTTGAAGGCGGCGCCGGGAGAGCAGAAACAGAAGAAAGGACAAGACCCCCGAAAGAAAAGCAGAAGCTCTCCTATAAAGAGACACGGGAGCTGGCGGAGCTGCCGCTGCAGATCGAAGCCCTGGAGCAGGAGAAGGAGCGCCTGCTGGAGACCCTGAATTCTCCCGCATTCTATGCCGGCAGAAACGCCGATGAAATCAAGCGGGCCAGCGACCGGCTGAAGGCCCTGGAAGAGGAACTGGACGGGGCCTACGGGCGCTGGGACGAACTGGAGAGCCTCGCGTCGAAATTTAGCGAGCCGGGGTGATGGCGTGAATCCCTCATGAGAGGGACAGCGGGAGCCGTATTTTTTCTGCTCCGGATCGATTCAAATTCCGCCCGGATCGTGTGGTTGGCGTTTATCTGTGTGAATGAATGGGATGTCACGAAGTGGATGGTTGCCCCATCGATATTCACCCGGCCGATTCTGTAGCCTCTGTCCGGCCTGATGATAAACGTCTGGCTCGAGCCTCTCCGGACGGCGATGTTTCCTGAAGGTGAAATGGTACCGTTGGGCCCGGCCGAGGCATGGATCGTATAACCGGCTGAAATGCCGTTTGATGCATGTGCCGGTGACAAGGAACGGCTATCGGCAATGGGGGTATCATATCGGAGCTCATGGGACATCTCGCTCTCCTCACCGGCATAACCGTACGCCGTGGCGGCAAAATAATACGTTTTCCCCGCTGCGAGACCCGAGATTGTGAGACTCGTCCGGTTACCCGTGTCGACCATGAAGGAATAGCTGCCGCTGGCAGAGCCATAGTAGACTTTATAACCCTTCAGATTCGCCTCCGGGTTGGGGTCCCAGGCTAAAGTGACATCGGCGCCATCGACGTTCTGAACACTCCATGGAGACAGGAGAAGGGAGAGGAAGACGAACATCCCCACGAGAAAGCAGGCACCCGGTGATCTTGTTGAGAAGCGATGCATGAAATACAGCACCTCCCAAGGCAGGACTGGAAAATCTGAGGATGAAGGTCAGAGTAAATTCAGCAGGTTGCGGGATATCCTCGGGAACTTGTGTCGCAGGTGTACTCCCTGTGCATGAGCAATTAGCGAGCCAATTTATCAAGTACTTGATTTATGGCAGGATTTACATATTGAAAATCGAAACGCGGTTCAGACATTGTAAATTAATTTTACAGTCGAGATGGGGCAGGAAGATCAGAACCCGGATTCCTTATTGGAATCATTAAACTTTCGGCTGAATTTGAACTTGTAAGCATAGCTGACACCTTTTGTCTGAAATGATGATTTCGGGATTGTCCAATGCGTGAATCGTGGATGACCTACCTCCTTCTTTGCGCCGACGGGAAACTCTACTGCGGCGTCACCAACGACATGGAGAAGAGGCTCGATGCCCACAATCGGGGCATCGCCTCCCGGTTCACCCGGGCGCGGCTGCCCGTGACGCTGATGGCGACAAGCAGGGCCATGGGAAAGGCCGAGGCCTTCCGCCTGGAATACCGGATCAAGCGGCTCCCGAAAGAAAAGAAATTGGCGGCGCTGACTACCGAACAACGCCGTCCCCGAAAAAAGTGAGAGTCATCCCTGACGGCACATCCCGGGAAAACGCCGGGTCAGACTGAAGTATTGACTTTTGCCCGGCTTCGATGTGTAAATATCGGGGCCGACCCCGGCAAAGACGAGTCAGGAAAGGAGCAGGCACATGAAGAAATGGTTCTGGATCTTACTCATGCTGTCTTTGTGCGCAGGCCCGGCGCTTGCTCAAGACGCCGGCAAGGGCAACCCAAACATCGTGATCAAGACCAGCAAGGGCGTGATCGAGGCCGTGCTGTTCAAGGACAAGGCGCCCATCACGGTTGATAATTTCATGAAGTATGTCGACGCCGGGTTTTATACCGGGACGATCTTTCACCGTGTGATCAGTGGCTTCATGATCCAGGGTGGCGGCTTTGACCGCTACTTTACCCAGAAGCCCACCCGGACGCCGATCAAGAACGAGGCCGCCAACGGGCTCAAGAACGAGCGCGGCACGCTGGCCATGGCCCGCACTTCGGTTGTGGATTCGGCTACCGCACAGTTCTTCATCAATTTGAAGGATAACGCCGAACTCAACCACGGCGCCCGCGATTACGGATACGCCGTCTTCGGCAAGGTCACAACGGGCATGGACGTGGTTGACGCCATCGCCAGTGTACAGACCGGGCCGCAGGGGCCGTTCGATTCGTACGTCCCCCGCAGCGCCGTGATCATCGAGTCGATCCGGGTGAAGCAGGCTAACTGACATCCTATTCCCTGCCCCCGCAATCGACAGGTTTTCGGATTAGAGGAGGAATACATGGTCATCATTACAAGCAGATACGTGAAATCTCTGGACGTGATCGATTCGCTGCTGGCCGATCATCGAAAGTTTCTGGACGATCAGTACCGGCAGTCGAAATTCATCTTCTCCGGGCCACAGATCCCGAGGGTCGGGGGTGCGATCCTCGCCAATGTCGGGATCGACGAGGCGCGTGCCATCATGAAAAAAGACCCTTTCACGATCCATGGCGCAGCCGAGTATCACTTCGTCGAATTCACACCCGGGAAATACGATGAACGCTTCTCCTGCTTCGTGAAGTGATGGCAAGCAACGTGGTCTGTTGGGCAACAGCCCTGTGAAAGGTGACAGTGAATGATGACAAAAGAGAAAGCGAGGGAGTTTGCCTCCCGGTGGCTGCCCGCGTGGACGGGCAACGATCCCGGCAAGCTTGCAGATTTCTATTCCGATGACACGTTTTATCTCGACCCCGCCGTGCCCGGGGGGATCCGGGGAAAAGACCCTCTGCTTGCCTACTTCCGGAAGCTCCTGGCCCAGAACCCGGACTGGGTCTGGACCCAGATCGAAGCGATCCCGATGGAAGGCGGATTTCTGAACAAGTGGCTGGCCCGGATACCCATCGGGGACAAGATCATCGAGTGCATCGGCGTCTGTTTCGTGCAGTTCGACGACGGGGGAAAGATCCGGCGCAACGAGGTCTACTTTGACCGGACCCAGATGATGCTGGAAATGTCCCGATTAAGACAGGTCAAGAAGGTTGGCTGACACGCTCATCGAGTTCACGGAACCCTTCGAGCGGGCCCTCCGGCTCATGGAGGAAACGCGGCGCCACGTCTTCGTCACGGGCCGCGCCGGCACCGGCAAGTCCACCCTGCTCCAGTACTTCAAGGCAAACACCTCCAGGCAGGTGGCGGTCCTGGCCCCCACGGGCGTTGCGGCCCTGAACGTGGGGGGGCAGACGATCCACTCCTTTTTCAGGTTCAAGCCCGACGTGACACCCGAATCGGCACGCAAGCGCATCCGCGGCGAGGGCGCCGAGATCTACCGCAGGCTCGACGCCATCGTCATCGACGAGGTCTCCATGGTCCGTGCGGACCTGCTGGACTGCGTGGATGCCTTCCTGCGCCTCAACGGCCCCGAGGCCGGCGCCCCCTTCGGCGGCCTGCAGATGATCTTCATCGGCGATCTCTACCAGCTTCCCCCCGTGGTGAGCGCGGCCGAGAAAATGCTCTTCAAGACCCTCTACGCGAGCCCCTATTTCTTCAGCGCCCTGGCCTTCCAGGGCCTGGAGATGGAATTCGTGGAACTGGAGAAGATCTACCGCCAGCAGGACGGCCGCTTCATCGACCTGCTCAACGCCATCCGCAACCGCACGGTCACCGAGGAAGACCTGGAGCTTCTCAATTCGCGCCTCGATCCTGACTTCGAGCCCCCCGCCGACGAGTACTACATCCACCTCACCAGCACGAACGCCCTGGCCGACGGTTACAACGAGGAGCAGCTCAAGAAGCTCAAAGGCCGGACGTGGACCTCGACGGGAATCCTGGAGGGCGATTTCGGCAGGGAGTATCTCCCGACGGCAGTGGCGCTGAAACTCAAGAGGGGCGCCCAGGTCATGATGCTGAACAACGACGCGGGAGGCCGCTGGGTGAACGGAACGATCGGCAGGGTCACCGGGTTCGGGAAAGACCCGGAAGGAGGCCCCCTGGTGCGCGTCCGCCTGAACGACGGGCGGCCGGCGGAGGTCGGGCCCAACACCTGGGAGATCTTCCGGTTCTTCCTGAAGGACGGGCGCCTGGACTCGGAGGCGGTGGGCATGTTCACCCAGTTCCCCCTGAGGCTTGCCTTTGCCGTGACGATCCACAAGAGCCAGGGCAAGACCTTCGAGCGGGTGATCCTGGATGTGGGCAGGGGGACCTTCGCACCCGGCCAGCTCTACGTGGCCCTCTCCCGTTGCACGAGCCTCGAGGGCATCGTGCTGCGCAAGGCCCTGCGCAGGCAGCACATCCTGCTGGACTGGGCGGTGGTCCGTTACCTGACGCGAAGCCAGTACGACCAGGCCTCGAAGGCTCTTTCCCGCGAAGAAAAGCTCCGGATCCTCGAGGCGGCCATCGGGCGCAAAGACCCCCTGGAGATGGTCTACCTGAAAGGCTCGGACGTCAAGAGCCGCAGGACCGTGAGGCCCCTTCGCCTGGGCGAGATGGAATACGCCGGGCGGCCCTTCCTGGGACTGGAGGCGATGTGCCTGATGCGGCGGGATAAGCGCGTCTTCAACGTCGACCGGATCCTCAGCCTCAAGCCGGTTGCTGAAAAACCCCCGATTCGAGAGTGAAGAGTTGAGCAGGCCTCAGCAGTTCTGGCCCGCGGGGCACTTGCAGGCGCCGCTCTTGACGGCCTCGGCGCGCTTCTTCTGGGCGTCGGTGCGGTAGTCGTAGTGGCCCAGGCACTCGTCGGTGCCGCGCTGGTCCTTCATCTTCTTGTGATCCCGCGTGTCGATCTCGCACTCCCCGTTCTGAAGCCTGTAGACGTGGTACTTGTCGGCGGCCAACACCGGGGAGGAAAACAGGATGAACGCCGCCAGAATGAACAGACACAGGCGCATGATCTGCCTCCTCGATGGATCCCTTCCGGGGATCCGATTTTTGTCGGGCAAATATAGCGGGCGGGGTATCGCGCGTCAAGAAGCAAGAAAGGCGGGCCGGTGAAAGCGCGGCCCATAGCGTTCTAACGCTTGTGGGCCTTGAATCGGTATTGCTTGCCGTCAAACGTCGCGACATAGCCCGTCATGAATTGGTTCCCCTCGATGACGAAGCGTACGAAGTGGAACGGCTTCTGCTGTGCCTGGGCGTTGTACAGGATCACCTGGCCGACCTTGTAGTATTCCGGAACGACACCGGAGGTGACATCGACCGGCTTGAAGCCCGGCACCTCGACTTTCCCCTTCGACGAGAAGCTCGTCTTGGCGTAGTCGTCCGACACGAGGTTGGCCCACCCTGTCCTGCCGTCCTCGAACTTGAGCACCCAGTGGCCGGCCATCACGTCCTGCGGCTGAGCGGCCTGCACATCGGCGGGGTCCACCGGCATGGCGAGCAGGACGACCATCAGGACGGAAAGAAGGAACATCGCTTTTTTCATGAGAACCTCCTCACGGTACCCGGTTCGGGGAAAACCGGAATCACATCATGTCCGAACATTACCGGATCCGTGCAAAAAAGATGCCCTGCCACGCGGGCAACCCGCCCGGGCGGGGGTCAGTTCCTGCTCTTTGCGCGGCTGATGCGGGCGATCACTGCCACTTCAGGTCCGGGTATTTCTTCCTGTAGTCGCCCTGGATCCTCCCCACGGACTCGCGAGCCGGCTTATCCGGGGTGCAATAGATCAGTTCCTCGTGCCACTTCCCGCCGTTGTGGGAGGTCCACATCGAGTGGGAACCGACGCAGCTGTTCGTATTGGCGTCATAGGCGTAGGGGCGGGTGAACTGCAGGCGGTACTGGTAACCGGGATATTTCTTCGCCGCCACCTCGCGCTGCAGGGCCGTCATGTAGCTTGCGCAGACGGTTGCACCGTTGACCTTCGGATCGGCTGCCGGCGGCTTCGGGATCACCTTCGGGGGCGGCGGCTCCACGGGGGTTATGTTGTTTTTTGCCAGTTGACTCTTGACGACGGCGATGACCATGCCGTCATTCACGCCGAAGAGCCGGAGCCACTTGTATTGCGTCTGATAGGCCTCCCCCTCGGGCCGTCCGAAATCGAAGGCCGACTTGTAATTGGTGTGCCAGTACTCGTGGATGAGAACGGACAACTGCTCGAGCCTGGCCCTTCGAAGCAGCTCTTCCTGGGGCAGACTGGACACGGGGGCATTCTTCGGAATGTCGAAAAAAGCACCATAGAGGTGGATCGTCCGCAGGCCGACTCCGGAGTAGACGTGGGCGTAGGCGCCTGCCATGTAGCCCATGGGATTATCCGTCAGGGAATAGGTGCGGCCCTCGAGGTTCTTGAGGATGATGTCCAATTCCTTCGCCTCCTGCGCCCTTCCCGCCGCCGAGAGGACATCCACCTGCTTTCGCCCCTCCAGGATGCAATCCCGCACCGCATACTGCTGCTCCTTGGAGAGGCCGTATCTCCAGTTCAAGGGGTTCAGGCCACCGTGGCCCGAAGTCGGTAGAACGACAAGCAACACCAACGCCGCCGCGAGCAGGATGATTTCACGTCTTTTCATTGACCTGTCCTTTCTTGCGGGCTACGCCCAGCGCTGGTAGAGGTGCTCGACCCTGTCGCCCTTGAAGATGACGTGCACTTCCATTTTCCTGCCGCCGGGGAATTCAAGGCGTCCCGCCACGATGAAATACCCTTCCTCGGCTCCCGCTGCAGTCGGGACAAACCTGCCCTTGCCGTATTTTGACAGGGTGTCGCGGAAGTGGCGCAGGCCTTTCTCGCCGATGTCCCTCTTGAAGCGCTCGCTCCCGATCTGGAGGGCGGCGGCATACTGACCTTCCAGGGTCCGGTCGATGAACCAGGTCGCCCGCTGGGCGTAGGACTGGCTGAGGTCCTGCGGCGGTGCGGTGGGGGCCCTGGCGGCCGTGCGTTCCGCGCTCAGTACCAGAATGGCCGGAACAGCCAGGATCAGCAGGATTCCTGCGAGGCGAGTGATGGTTTTCGTCATGCCCTTTCCCCTTTCGAGGCGTGGTGTTCGCTTCCCGCAAATTCATGCAAAAAGGAAACCAGCATCGATGGCCTTGTCGGCGCGCCGGCCCGGGTCCGCACGTCGCTCTGCAGGAGGAGAGGCTTGCAAAATCCCTATGGCATGGATTATCATGAACGTGATGATTTCATGGCCGGGACCCTGGGCGCCGGCACTCCCTTCCGAGCCACACGCACCCGGCAACCAAACCCGTCACAGTGACCGCGTCCCATCCCGTTTCATCCGATCAGAAAGGAGGGAGCGAACATGGCAAAAACTACACCCGCCATCCCGTTTCAGTTTCCCTTTTCCGGTGACGTCACCCAGGCGATCAACCCCTGGACATGGTGGCTTCGCCTGATGAGTCAGATTGGATTCATCAACATCAACCTGACGAAATCCTCCGATCCGGAGATGGAGCGCCGGATCACCGAGAATGTCGCCGGCTACGGCAAACAGCTCGGCCGTGTCATCGAAGTCCTCGATGCCCTGCTTGTCAACTCGGCCACGGCAGAATGGTCGGCCGATCAGAAAAAAGCCCTTATTGACTTCTTTGAGATGGCCCAAGAGATCGCCGCCGTGAAGGGCGACTATATTGCGCCCACGAAAGGGAACATTGACCGTTTCCTCGAGGGAATCCGGCATCTGAAGGAAACGGACGAACAGCACTACGAAGAGGTTCTCGAACGGCTGAAACGGGAATTATCAACCTGAGTATTGCGAGATGCGGGCCGGGTAACGGATCTGAGAGCAAGGAAGGAATGGACAACATCATGCAGAAAGGGACCAGCCCCTACACCTGTCACGTGTTTGTCTGCACCAACGACCGCCACGGGGAGCGGAAGTCCTGCGCCGACGGCGGCGGCAACGCGGCATTGAAAGATTACCTGAAAGATCAAGTCGAAAAGCGGGGCTGGAAAGGACGCGTCCGCGTCTCGAGCGGGGGCTGCATGGGGCTTTGCGGAAAGGGGCCCAACGTGCTGATCTACCCGCAGAAGGCCTGGTTTGCCGCGGCCTCGCCCGCCGACGGCGACCGCATCCTCGGGGAGATTGACGTGCTGCTCTCTACGCCGCCGGAAAAATGAAACCCTTTCGAACCCCGTCATTCCTGCGCAGGCAGGAATCCACGGATGAAGATGGATTCCTGGTCGTGCCCGGAATGACAAAAAATATTTCAGGAGGTCGTCGTTGAACCGCCGCCAGTTTCTGAAAGTTCTCGGCCTGTCGACTCTCGCCCTCGGAAACCGGGACGTCTTCGCCTTCTTCGGCACACCCGGGCTCACGGAGGAGCAGAAGGCCCTCCTGAAGGGGCTCACGATCATCGACGCCCATGCGCACCCGGACAGGTACCTGACCGACCATCGCTTTATCGACAGCTCCTCGACGGTCAAGGCCATGACGGAAATGGGCATGGCTGCGAGCGTCTTTTCCGCCGTGGGGGACCGGGTCTATCTTTCCAAGGGACGCATGCCGGGCTCGGAGCACCAGAGCACGATGATCCAGCTCGATTTCTGGAAAGACGACATTGTGAAGTCCGGTCAGGTGAAACTCATTTTGAAAACGACGGATCTCCCGCAAAACACGGTGCCGGGAAGCACGCCGGGATGCCTTCTCGCGATCGAGGGAGGCGACCCGCTCGCCGGCAACCCGGACCGGGTCAACGAGTTCTTCGCCTACGGCGTGCGCATGATCACGCTCATCCACTACAACAACAACCAGCTGGGCGACTGCATGAAAAACTGGGCGGGGATGAACCCCGGACCGAAAAACAACGGCCTCACCCCGGCGGGACGCAAGGTGATAGAGAGGATGCAGGAGATGGGCATGGTGGTAGACGTCGCCCACGCGGACTCGCTGACCCTCAAGCAGATCGGCGAGATCACCCGGCGGCCTGTGCTCGATTCCCACACTCATCCCTGTTCGCTTGCCGATACAAAACAATGTGGCCGTTTCCGAACCTGGAAGGATATGGAAACGGTGGCAAAGACCGGCGGCGTGGTTTGCACCTGGTCCTGGGCCACAAGCCGGGGAAAGACGAAGCGCGAAACCTTTCGGGATTGGGCCGCGGAGATCATGGAGATGAAAAATCGAATCGGCATGGAGCACGTCGGTCTAGGGACTGACGGCGGCGGTGGTCTGCCCCGGTTCATCGAGGGCTACCGGGACGTCCGCGACCTCTCCCTCCTGGTCAAGGCCATGCAGGAGGCGGGCTTCACGCGGGAGGAGATCGCGGCCTACATGGGCGGCAACACCTACCGTGTCCTCAAAGCCTGCATGGGTTAGCCTTGCAGAGACGATCGGAGCAAAACGATGAGCACGAACAGAAAAATCAAGAGAGTGTTCAGGAGCAAACCCACGATCGAAGGGGCCGGCGTGCATCTGAAGCGCGCCTTCGGGTTCGGCGAGGTGCCGCTGTTCGATCCATTCCTGCTGCTCGACGATTTCCGCTCGGACACCCCCGCCCATTTCCTCAAGGGGTTCCCCTGGCACCCGCACCGCGGGATCGAGACGATCACGTACGTTCTGCGCGGGGATGTTGAGCACGGCGACAGCCTGGGGAACAAGGGCGTTATCGGGGCGGGCGACGTCCAGTGGATGACCGCGGGAAGCGGGATCATCCACCAGGAAATGCCCAAAGGAGACGACAAAGGGTTCATGTGGGGCTTTCAGCTCTGGGCCAACCTGCCGGCCTCTCACAAGATGATGGATCCGCGATACCGGGACGTGACGGCGCGCACGATCCCGGAGATCAAGCTGGATAACGGCACCCTCGTTCGGATCATCTGCGGCAGGCTGAAACAAAGCCGGGGCCCCGTGCAGGACATCGTCATCGACCCGGAGTACCTCGATATCACCCTGCCGCCTCACACGGAATTGGTTTATCCCGTCAAGAAAGGCTACACCGTATTCGCTTATGTCATCGACGGAAAAGGATATTTCTGCAAGGAGAAAGACCCGTTCTCCTACGAGGTCGAGGGAATCAACTATTTCGACATGCAGCGGGATCCCTTCCTCGGAAATGAATCCCTCGTGCTGTTCGACGACGGCGACCAGGTCGCGGTTTCCACGGAAAAGCAGCTGGTCCGGTTCCTGCTCGTATCCGGCAAGCCGCTCCGGGAGCCCGTTGCCTGGTACGGCCCCATCGTCATGAACACCCGGGAGGAGCTGCGCATCGCCTTCGACGAGTACCGCGCCGGCACGTTCATCAAGCACAAACGCACGTGAGAGGGTTCACATCACCCGGGCATGAGTCCCCGGGATCAAACCTTCTGCTCCGGCGCGTCCTCTTCGGCCGGTGTCAGGGGCCCCTCGGTTATGATCGGCGGCTCTTCCCTTTTTCCCTCCGCATCTGACGGCGGGGCCGGAGCTTCTTTCGTTCCCGCGGCAACTTCCGTCGGAGGTGCCGGAGGCTCCGCCTGGACCGCTGACGCGCCTTCGATTTCCGCAATCCACAGCGGGTGACGGTGCGTTGCATAATCCAGACTGACGGCACCGGTCAGGATCCCCCGCAGCATCGGACGATTCGGCTTCAGGACAATTGCCGCCATGTGGGCGAAAAAGGCGAGGACGAAAAGAACGAAACCGATGTTGTGGATCCAGGTGGCCCAGAGGACAACCGTGTACGACATGTCCGGGGCGAAGATGTTCTTCCAGGTCTTCACGAGCCCCGAGACGATCAGCATGGCGATGATCACGGCCATCCCGACCCAGGCCAGCCGCTGCTCGGGAAGATACTTGTGAAAAGGCGGCTCCTTGCCCGTGCCGAAAAAGCTCTTCATGACCTCGATGGACGTGCGGAGATCGCCCTTTTGGGGAATCATCCCCCGGTCGCCCCTTATCCCGTGATAGACCACGTGAAAGAAGGCGGCGGCGACAAACACGATCGATGCCGCGTAATGGACTTTCAGTGAAGCCATGTAATCCGCCGACCAGGCCAAACCCGGTACGGACGATATGTAGTAACGGTTGGCCATGGGCATCTCGAACATCCCCGAAAGAACAAGCGCGAGGCCCGACAGGGCGATGGCCCAGTGCTCGACCAGCTCGACGACGCTGTGGCGGACGACACGACCCTTTTCCCTGAGAATCTTTTCATCCATCCTTCTTCCCGCCCTCCGTCAGCCTTGATTTTCGGTCGGCGAGCCACTTGAACGCCCCCGCCGCACCTGCGACGATCCCGATGGCGGGGGCCGCCAGCACGGCCTTCCCGATGGCGTCCGTCCCGGCCATTTGCCTCTCGACGCCAAGCTTCATGCCGGGCCTGCCCGGCTCCTTTTTCATCGTCTTGGCGATGAGTTCAAAGGGAACCGGCGAGACGTAAAGCGTCGAGGTTCCCCCGTTCTCGCTCTTCCCGTAGATGTGGCCGTTCAACTGCCGGGCCCTCTCTTCCGCCTGGGCAAAGATCTCCCGGCGCGGCCCGATGCGCATCGCCTTCTGCGGGCATGCTTCGATGCAGCCCGGCAGCTTACCCTCGCGAAGGCGGTCGTTGCAGAGATCGCACTTGTACATGACGCCGTTTCCCATGTAATCGGGCAGGACCTGGAGGTAGACGCCGACGCCGGACTGGCGCTGCGGAATCTCCCAGGGGCAGACGGTCTTGCACTTTGCGCCGCCGAAGCAGAGGTCCTGGTCGATGACGACGGCGCCGTTTTCTTGCTTGTGATTCGCCGAGAAGGGGCAGATGGTCGCGCAGGGCGGGTTGTCGCAGTGCATGCAGCGCCGTGGAACGAACAGGGTCTTTTCTGCGCCATCGTGCTCGACTTCGGCCTTGTGCACATAGATGAAGTTATAGGGTGTGAGCCGGTCGAACACTTGGCGTTTCCCGGACCAGTCTTCTACGATCTTCCGCGGCCAGGGCACCGGGATGGGGTCGGCAACGGGGGGAATCTTGTCCCTGTTGATTGCCTTGCAGGCCGAGACGCAGGCCGGGATCTCCCGGTCGGTGCAGCCGTCACAGAGGCTCAGATCGATCAGGGTCGCCAGCTGCCCGCCCCCCGCAGCCTGCGCTTTTTCCGGCCATGCAAGTCCCGACGCCGCTAGCACTCCCGCCGAGGTTTTCAGAAAAGACCTGCGGCTCATCGTTGCAATATATTTCGATTTCATCCTCTTCCTTCCTCAGGCCAGATCGATGTAGCGGGTCAGGGCCGCCTGAAAATCATCCATACCTTTCCCCGCGGCTCCACCGGACTCGCTCATGCACCGGGTCATGTTCGCCTGGATGATGGCACTGCCCGTTTTCTTCATCGCCGAGGTGACGGCAGAGACCTGGGTCAGGACATCGACACAGGGCGCCTGCATCTCGATCATCCGCTGGAGACCCCGGACCTGCCCCTCGATGCGCCGCAACCGGCCCAGGATCTTTCGTCTCTCGTCATTCATAAGATACCCCCTAGGGGTATAATTAATTCATCCTTTGCTTCCTGTCAAATGATTTTTTTGCCCGAACGGCGCAAGACCCTGCCGGCTCGAAGGCCTGCACGCTCATCTCGGGGAATGACGGTCGGCAGATCGTATGCTCCCCGACACCCTGCCCTTCCCGGGATGACCGGTATGGCGCATGAGACCCGGGCCGTTGCGGATCCGGAGTTGATGGCGTGAGGGGAAGGTTCGAAAGCGTATCGGGCGATTCTGTTACAGAGTGCCCCATAAAAGTGCGGCCCTGCTTTTTTAAAGCAGGGCCGGCCTTGTCGACCCCCGGCAGCATACCACCGGGAACGTTTCTAGCGTGCCCCTAACACGAAGTTACGAAAATGGTCTATCAGACAGCGTCCGATTTTTTCATAGGACATTGTCTGATGGCCGCAGGCGGGACTCTGCAAGAATGCCTTGCACAACCCCGCCCATGTCACAATCCACCCGGGAAAAAGATTCAGTCCATTCGTCCCGCCTCCACAACAGATGACGCGATTTTTGCATGATAAGCCTTCATCATTTTCATGGAGGACAGGACACATGGTATGGCGTACTTTTTTCGGAAGACTCGCTGTGATTTTCGCGGTCTCAACGTCGAACCGTCGATCAGGGCGGGCACGCAGACGACCGAGGCCATCTCAATCACCGTCGGCCGGAAATAGGAGGACACAATGGATCTGAGACAGGCAATCACGGAAATCGGGAAGACCATCCCGGGACAGTTCGAAGTGCAGAAGGACGGCTCGGCCAGGATGGAGGCCGTCATCGCCGAGCGCAAGGCTTTCCTGTCGAAGAAGAAACTCACCTACATCTGCCGCGTCCGCGTGGATGAGCCGGCAAAGGAGGTGCGGTTCTTCGAGATGCTCAAGGAATCGGGATTCGGCGTCACCGGCGGCGGGGGCGACGACGGGATGAGCACGGGCTTCGGCTTCAAGAAGGAAACCTACAACACCTTCGGCAAGGAGCGCAGCGGCACCGTCGAGGAGCAGTCGAAGCTCTTCGGGAAGGACTACTCCTACAAGTTCGACTTCGGGGCCTTCCGGGGGGCCGTTCGCAAGGCGGCCGAGGGCGCCGGATACCGCTTCGAGGTCAAGCTGATGGAGAAATCGGTGTAACCGGAACGCGAATCGACCGCTACAGGCAAACGGGGCACCCATCGCTTGAGGGGGCCCCGTTTTTCATGTTGCGGGCAGAGCGAACTATTGCAGGGCGCCGCTCGTGTCGTACTTCACGAGATAGGCGTCGTTTCCGCCGTTATTGGTCTCACCGTCCAGATTTCCCGAGGTGAAGCCCGTCAGGAAACTGGTGCCGCTCCCGTCAACGGCAACGGAACGGCCGTACTCACCCGAAGCAGTCCCCAGCATCTGTGTCCACTGCCTCGTCCCCGATGTGTCATACTTCATAAAGAAGAGGTCGTGGCCACCGACGTTCGTCTGACCGTCCAGGTCAGCGTTCGTGTTGCCCGTAATGTAGGTGTTCCCGCTTGCGTCGACGGCCAAACCGGATACGACGTCGTTGCCCGTACCGCCGTGGAACCGGTTCCACTGCTTCGTACCCGAGGAGTTGAACTTGACCAGGAAGATATCTTCGGTCGCGCCGCTGCCGTCCGTGTTGGCCAGTCCATCAAAATTTCCGTAGGATTGGCCTGCCACGTAAACGTTCTCGGACCCGTCAACGGCGACGCCATAACAGTAATCGAATACTGTGGACCCCAGCATCCGCGTCCACTGCCTCGTCCCCGAGGCGTTGTACTTGGCGACGAAGATGTCCTGGATGCCCGCGTTCGTCTCCCCGTCCAGGCTGCCCCGACTCATGCCTGAGATATAGATGTTGCCGCTGCCGGCCACGGCGACGGCATAGGAGTAGGTCAACGTCGCATTTCCGAGCAGTCGCGTCCATTGAAGCGTCCCCGACGAGTTGTACTTGGCGAGGAAGGCATCGGTGCCGCCGGAATTCGTTTCGCCACCCAGGTTTCCATCAGTGAAGCCGGAGATGTAGATATTGCCACTGCCATCGACGGCGACGGCCCAGGCGGAATCGCTTACTGCCGTTCCCAGCAAGCGGGTCCACAGTTTCGTACCCGAGGAATTGTACTTGATGAGCACGGCGTCTGAGCCCCCCGCATTCGTTTCGCCGTCAAGATCCCCTGCCGTGTTTCCTGCGACGTAGATGTTGCCGCTCCCGTCTACGGCCACGGCCCCCCAGCCGGACTGGTCGCTGCCCGTGGTACCGGACAAGCGCGTCCACTGCCTTGTCCCCGACGAGTCGTACTTGGTGAGGAAAATGTCATCGCTGCCGTTGTTGGTTTCACCGTCCAGGTCTCCGGCCGTGTACCCAGCCACGTAGATGTTGCCGCTGGTGTCCAGGGCGATGCCATGACCGCGGTCCCCTGCTGTAGTTCCCATGAGGACCGTGCCTGCCCATGTGCCGGCCGTCGTGGTGGCGGAAACGGCGCCGCACTGGGCCGAGGTATTTCCAGCCGCATCGAAGGCCGCAACGCGGTAGCTGTAGGTGGTGCCTGCCGAAAGTCCCGTGTCGGAGTAACTTGTCCCCGCAGGCGACGCGACGAGGCTTCCGTCGCGGTAGACCCGATAGCCTGTCACCGCCACGTTGTCCGTCGAGGCCGTCCAGGTAAGATCGATCCGCGACGTGGAGACCACCGTGGCCTGCAGGTTCGCGGGAACGGAGGGCGCCGTGGCATCCAGCGTCGAAACCGCCACCGCCGTGCATTGTGCGGATGTGTTGCCTGCCGCATCGTAGGCAGCCACGCGGTAGCTGTAGCTCGTGGCCTCGGAGAGACCCGTGTCGGAGTAGCTCGCCCCGGCCGTGGTCCCTACCTGGCTGCCGTTGCGGTAGATCCGGTAGCCCGTTACGCCCACGTTGTCCGTCGAGGCTGTCCAGGTGAGGTTGATCTGCGAGGCGGAGGCCCCCGCCCCCTGGAGGTTCGCGGGGACCGAGGGCGCCGTGGCATCGGCCGTGGAGACCGCAACGGCCGCGCACTGGGCGGACGTATTGCCCGACGCATCGTAGGCCGCCACGCGGTAGCTGTAGCTCGTGGCCTCGGTAAGCCCCGTGTCGGAGAAACTCGTCGACGCCGTCATCCCGACCTGGCTGCCGTTCCGATAGACTTTGTACCCCGTCACCGCTACGTTGTCCGTCGAGGCCGTCCAGGTCAGGTTGATCTGCGAGGCGGAGGCCGCCGTCCCCTGGAGGTTCGAGGGGACCGAGGGCGCTGTAGCGTCGGCCGTGGAGAACGCAACGGCCCCGCACTGGGCGGACTCGTTGCCGCCGGCATCGTAGGCCAGGACCCGGTAGCTGTAGCTCGTGGCCTCGGAAAGACCCGTGTCGGACCAGCTCGTGCCCGCCGGGCTCGCCACGAGGCTCCCGTTGCGGTAGACCCGGTAGCCTGTGACGCCCAAGTTGTCCGAAGAGGCCGTCCAGGTCAGGTTGATCTGGGAGGTGGAGGCCGCCGTCCCCTGGAGGTTAGAGGGAACGCTGGGCGCCGTGGCGTCGGCCGTGTACACCGCAACCGCTCCGCACTGGGAAGATTCATTCCGCTCGTCATCGTAGGCAGCCACGCGGTAGCTGTAGCTCGTGGCCTCGGCAAGACCCGTGTCGGAATAGCCTGTCCCTGCGGTGGTTCCGACCTGGCTCCCGTTACGGTAGACCCGGTAGCCGGTGACCCCCGCATTGTCCGTCGAGGCCGTCCAGGTCAGATCGATCCGGGATGTCGAGGCAGCCGTCCCCTGGAGGTTGGAGGGAACCGACGGAGGGGTTGCGTCGACCGTCGTGGCGGAGCGCGAAAGAGCGTATTCCGCCTGCTTTTCGAGCCATCAAGAACCGTTTAGCTGCGTATTTGTCCACGAACAGCCGTTTAAAAAGCCGTCAGGTTCAAAGCGCTATACATCGAGGGAGCCCCTCCATGCAAGGTCAAATACCTTGGATGGAGGGGCATATCTTTTAATGGGATAGGATAGAAATTTATCCGGGACGCCCTCTGCGCAGAGGGTTAAGGGTGGGAGCCCTGACACTCCCACCCCGATCCCGGAAGTAACCGGTCAGGAGGTGAAAGATGAGCATTACAGTTATCGAAGGGTCAGACACGACAAAAACCACATCTATTTATTACTTTGACAGGGTCCGGATCAATGTAAAGTTACCCCTTGAGCTATTAAAGACCTACTTTCCCGAAAACAAGTATGGCCGACAGCTCTCGTTGCGAAAACCCTATGCAATAGCGAGGTATCACGGTTATAAATCGAGGATTGAACTCCTTGATCCATCCGCGGAGCTAATTCTGGAAATCAGTAAAGTATTGGCCGGCATCCAAGTATCTATATCTTATATAGAAATTACAAAAGATATCATCTGTCAGTCAAAATTTGAAGCCAGTATCAAAACAAAAACCTTAATCGAAACTGCAAGGAAAAAACACAGCCCACTTCCCTTCATATACGATCAAAAAAAGAGCAAGGCAAAAGGGCGCATTAATAACGATCCGGCTTTGTTTTCTGATAAGATCGGGTATTTCGGTTCGAAGCGTTTCAAGTATGTTCCTTATGCAAGATTATCGAAAATTAACAATCTCCCCTGTATTCATGCAGAATGGCGTATCACCCGTGCCGCGGTCATTAAAAAAAAGACGGGGATTAAATCAATCCAGGATCTCGCGACTTTCGATCTGGTAAAATACTTTGAAGACACAACAGCACGATATATTGTTCATGAAGCAATCGATATTAATAAGCTCGGCAAGTGGCTTACGGGTTTGAGTCGAAGAAAAAAATTCACAAAAAGGCAGCGGATGAGCATCCAGTTAGCGGCTGTTCATCAATTAAGAACCTACGATATCGACAGTCATACAGACTTGGTGAGCCTCTTCATACAGCAAAAAGCACAGATTAAAAACCACCGTGGACAAAAAAATGAATATCAACGGAAGGTTCTTGCGATCAAGGATTACGGCAAGTTCAGGACCCCTATAACAATACCTAACTTCTCCCCCTTATCCTCTTTATGATATTGGTATGTTTATCGATTATCAAAACAATTGCCCCGAACCTCGTTATTTCACCTACCCCTGACAAGGGTACGGGTTCACACGTTCAACAATTTAATGTGAGCTGAGGTAAGTACATGCAAAATCTGAAGGCTGAAATTCAAGTAATTGGTCAGCAGCTTGTAACCTGTACCGCTACCTGTGCGGGTATACAGCGGGATCAGCAAAAGGGTTCATTACCCCGGTGTTTGATACTGGAACTAGCGGGCCGTAACGGGGACCGGGGTTGCGCTGCTATAGGTATCAATCCGGGGCGGGCTAGGGAACCCGAGGAAGTGTTCTATCGCCGTAATGGGCCCACCTATGAGGCTGTACAGGAATACTGGAACCTGAAAATAACCCAGCTCCCGTATTACGCTCGTCTTCGTTGTTTGCTGGATCAGGTGGGGTTAACGGGGCCGATTCTGTGGACCGAACTAGCAAAATGTCAAAATAAATGGCGTACGCCGGGCCTCCCCCCCTTGGCCACATTACGAACCTGTACAGGGCGCTTTCTGACCCGGGAGCTGGCGGTGTTGCCGGCGGGCTGGCCGCTTGTGGCGATAGGTATGGAAGCGTATAAGGCACTGGCCTACCTGTACCCGAAACGAACGGTAATTGGGGTGCCCCACCCCACGAGGAAATATGGCTATTTCACTTTCACACGGTTGATGCCTAGCAGTACGGTGCTGCCGAAGTGTAAAAATCAAGTTCGGGACGTGCTTGAAAAGCCCGCTGGCAAGTTGTTATGGCTTGAAGAATGAGGGGTCCCATCCAAATGGATATTTTGACCCCTTATTGGCCTTAGCCGCAAAAACGGTTGAACGTAGGTTAATTCTTCCCTCCCGCATACGCATTTTAGGCTACTGGCAGCCATAACATGGTCTTATTAACTTGTCAGTAGGGGTAAGGGGGCGGGAACTTGATTTTAACTCGAAAAAAGGAACTATAAGGGTCTAATTCGCATCTTGAATGAACGGCAGCCTAATATGGTCCTCTAGCCAATCAGTCCTTAACCCACGCACAGTAAAGGTTAACCCCATCCAAATTCTTCACATACACTAAGGAGCCCGGCATCACGCCAACCAAGCCATAAAGGCCCACGAAGCCAGCGTAGTCCGTAAAGGATTCATCCGTCTTACTGAACGAGTGAACCAGCATCAGGGCATTGGGGGCGCTAAACCGCCTTGCTTCTATAACGGCCGAGGCTGTCCGGTGTAACAGCTGGTATCTGATATGGTCAATCCCCGAACTAGGTATTTCAAGCAACTCACATAGGAAATCCAGCCTAGTTCGTTTTCCCTCGCGAAAGTCACTTTTCCATACTGCTACCGTGGGCCCAAACGACTCTGAAACCTTACCTTCGACCATGATCGTAATCAACTGGTCGTTACCCCGCGCCAGCACAAAAATATCATTCTGCGAGGGTCTTACACCCCCCGGTAGTGGCACTTTGTATTCGGGCAGGGCTAGTAACAGCTCCGTGTCCTGAAAAACAGGAATACCGGATGACCCGAAAACCTTTCTTACAGCGGGTGGAAAATCGTTCGCCCGCTGCCACGCGTACGCGAGCGACTTAGCCGAATAGACGTCTTTCCAGTGTTTATCAGGTTCGGCTAGCAATCGTTTCCAGTCATCGGGGCCTGTGGCGGGTAAATAGAACTTGCTTACAGGGGTCGCTTTCATTTCCTTGCCTTTCACGGGAACGGTATAAGCCCATGCAGAACGTAGTATCAGATCGGCCCGAGCCGAGGATGATATATCATAGGACTAAAGGGGGTGCCACCCTTAGCCGCATTACCAGTACCCGTTTATTACACCTGCCGTCAAACCCGCTTACAAATGGGCCTGAAGTATAGGCAAGCCTTGCCCCACAAATGCTATTTAAATCCCCCAGGAGCCACAACATGGCCGCATCACCCTGTCCGTAAGGGTAAAGGGGCGGGAATTTCAGTTATGATAATTACAGGAGTATATAAGGGCGTTAATGGCTCCGAAAAATGGAAAATGTTTGAAAAGGGGGGCAGCAAAGGATGAATATAGGCACATTTTCCCGGAAGGTGTATGCCCGTGATGCCTATGATAGCTTTCGTGACCGTTACCCGTTTACTATCCCTGAACGAGCATGGGTATTGACGATGCCGTACCTTGCGTCGGTTGTTATGCGACGATTATCGAGGTCGGATTGTGGCTCATCGCTAGCGGGTTGTGCTGATTTTGAAAATGCCAGTTGGTTGTTACACCTACCTATACGTAACAAAACACTGATTGACAGCTGATTGGCGAGCGGCCCATCATCTGCCTGTTTTTCTTGTGGATTCACAGAAAAAGGAGGCAGAGATGCACGTTTCTGAGTTCAGCCTCAATCAGGCTTCGCTTCTGTCTGACGGGTTCTTTTCTGTCGATCCAATCGAGAACAGCCCACCCCGGATCGTCCCTTCTTATCCAAGTCAGCATACCGAATCGAGCAGCGTCCTGAAGACGCTTCAACGGATTCTGAACCGGCTCGGCAGGATGGGCCTGCCCGGGGCCGATCAGTTCGAAGCGTTTCTTCGCCATGTCGCCCGCCGGAACCGCAGGCCCCGTACGCTCTGCAGCCTGTGGCAATCCAACATGCTGTTTCTGTGCATGCTCAAGGATGCGGGCCGGCACGAGTTGGCTGGCATCAGCCGCGCAGACGTGGAGGCGTTCGTCGAGCGGGAACAGGACCGGGGGATCAAGATCACGACGATCCGGACGCGGCTCGTCTGTGTGTGCGCGTTCCTGCGGTACCTGGCCGAGGAGAAGGTCGTCTCCCCGGAGATCTTCGTGCGAAGGATCCAGCTGAAGCTGCCCGAGCGGCTGCCGCGGGCGATGGCGCCCGAGGATACGGCCAGGCTGCTTTCAGTCATTGATCATCCCGAGGACCGGACGATGATCCTGGTCCTGCTTCGGACGGGCCTGCGGATTGGCGAGCTTCTGCACACCAGGGTGACAGACGTCAACGTCCGGGAGCGCCGCATCGAGATCTACGAGGCGGAGAAGAACCGGCTGGGCCGTGTGGTGTACCTGAGCGAGGATGCGCTTTCGGCGTTGGGAATCTGGATGAGCAAACGAAACGTCTTGAAGGAGTACCTGTTCTACGGACGTAGTGAGGATGGCCGGATGAGCTACAGCACGGCCCGGGCCCGGTTTGCCGGCTATCTCGGGAAGGCGGGGCTTGCAGATCGGGGCTATACGGTCCACACGCTTCGACACACCTTTGCGACGGAGCTTCTCAATGCCGGGATGCGCCTGGAGTGCCTGCAGGTGCTCCTGGGTCATCGAAGCATCGAGGAGACGCGGCGATATGCCTGCCTTACGGATAAGACACGGGAGGAAGAGTACTTCAGGGCCATGTCTGTAATCGAGAGGGGGACAAACGATGACGGATGCGATCATCCACTGGCGGCGCTATCTGAAGAGGCGCAACTGCTCGCCCAACACGGTTAAGAACTACCTGTGCGCGATCAGAAGCTTTGTGCTGTGGCTCGATGTGCCGATCGAGCACGTCACGCACTCCAAGGTCTCGCACTACATCGACGAGCTGATGAGGCGGCGCCTGAAGCCCAAGACCATCAACTGCCAGCTCAACGTCATCCGGCAGTTCTATCACTTTCTGCGGGACGAGGGCGTCATGGACATCGCAAACCCGGTGAAGAACACGCATGCCCTGAAGATGTCGCGGCCGCTGCCGCGGCACCTGAAGGACGAGCAGGTCGAGAGCTTCTTCCAGATCATCACTCGACCGCGCGACCGGGCCATGTTCATGCTCATGGTTCGCTGCGGGCTGCGGGTCGAGGAGGTCGCCCAGCTGACGCTCGGGGCTGTGGACTACAAACACCGGAAGCTTCTGATCGAGGACGGCAAAGGCGGAAAGGACCGCATCGTGTATCTGAGTCAGGATGCCTGCCAGGCGCTTGTGGCCTATCTTCGGGTGCGGCCCTCATCGCGAACTCGTCGGATCTTTCTCGTGGAGAAGGGCCCTTGCACGGGCCAGCCGATCTCGATTCGCGGCATTCAGAAGCGCATGGAGCACTATGCCCGCAAGACGAAGCTTCGCGTCTCCTGTCATCAGCTGCGCCACACAATGGCCACGCAGCTGCTCAATGCCGATGCCGACCTGTGCACGATCCAGGACCTCCTCGGGCACAGCAACGTCAAAACCACGCAACGCTACTGCAGGGTGTCAAACCTGAAAGTGCAGCGGGATTACTTCAAGGCCATGGAGGCGATCATGAGGCAAAGCGTCGATAGCACTTGATGAACAGGAAAAAGGATGAGATGGTAAACAGGACTTAACAAACCAGAATCCGTGAGAAAAACAGTCTTTGTTACGTATAGCACCTACAAGCCTTCACCTCACAATTTCGTAGTATATTGCAGATTTGCAGTTGAAATAAACGAAAAGCTGGGCCAAAACTTCCAGCCTTTTATTTCAGTGTTAGTACATATTATGACTGTGGTCGCTTGTTTTGAAGGCCATAGTGTCGAGTTTCGTTACAAAGTGAATAATGAGAAAATATCTTATAAACACGGAATCTTAAGCCAGTTGTTCCACTTTGTGGAAATAGTGTTTGTAAGAGTAACCGACGATTTATCCCAAGGTGTCTGTAGTGATAATCGAAAATGTGCAGTAGTTTCAATAGCATGAAAAAATGGTCCGGAAACTGCATCAGTACGATCAACCACCAAGGGATTATTGGATGAAAAATTCAGATTGAGAATAAGGGAAAGAAGGAGGTTCTTGATGGAACGAAAATTAACCATGCTCGCGACGGCAGTGATGATTTTGGTTTTCGCCGCGCCTGCCGCAGCCGATTCAATAACCGGGTACGCTTCCGGGAACGTATTTTCCTCGCCTCCTGGGCCGACTAGCATCTTCCTAGACATCACGCCGTTTGATACCACTCTCGGAGCACTGAACAGCGTGACAATGTTAGCGGAAGTGAACGTCAGCGGCTCTGCGCAGCTTTGGAGTTCGGATGAATTTGCAGTACTTTCCGGCAATTTCACAAATACGCTCGATGCGGTGCCGGAAATGGGATGGGGCACCACTCAGGCTAGTTTCGCGGGCTCTACACCCCTCTGGTATTATGACTATGACTATCTTGAAGGGTACGCCCAGCTTGATGGCTCGGGTAATAATATTGCTTTTGATACGATATATGCGAATTTTGGGCGGTTTATCGGCGCCAATCCGTTCCAGATCGGTCTAACGTTGTCAGGGTCAGCATCCTCAAGTGGCACTCTTGGTTATGACCTGTTTGCTTTGAGCTATGACGGAAACGTCCGCCTGGAATATGAATACGACTACACGCCTGCCGCTGTACCCGAACCGGCTACCATGCTGCTTTTGGGCTTCGGTCTTGTGGGGCTCGCAGGTTTGAGGAGATTTAAGAAGTAAGCTTACCACCATCAAGATGTAGCAGAGAAGGCAGAGTCGATTGGCTTTGCCTTTTGCTTTTCGACTATTCTAGATTGTAATCTTCTATCTCCATCCAAGATCGGATTTCAAACATTACAGGAAGCTATACGTAACATACTCTGTTTTTCTTATAGATCCTGGTTTGTTAGGTCCTGCTTACCTTGACATCAATTTTCTTGTTCATCAAGTGCTATCCGGACTGGCGAGCCGTTGTCGCATGATCACCTCCATGGCGTTGAAGTAATCCCGCTGCACTTTCAGGTTCGAGACCCTGCAGTAGCGCTGCGTGGTCTTGACGTTGCTGTGCCCGAGAAGATCCTGGATCGTGCACAGATCGGCATCGGCGTTGAGAAGCTGCGTGGCCATCGTGTGCCGCAGATGATGACACGAGACGCGAAGCCTGGTTTTGCGAGCATAAAACTCCATGCGCTTCTGGATGCCGCGGATCGAGAGGGGCTGAGCACTGCAGGGCCCCTTCTGCACCAGGAAGACCTTTCTGGATCGGGAGGACGGCCGGACCCGCAGGTAATCGACCAAGGCCTGATGAGCATCGTGACTCAGGTAGACGATCCGGTCCTTGCCGCCCTTTCCGTCCTCGATGAGCACTTTCCGATGCTTGAAGTCCAAGACACCCAGTGAGAGATGGGCAACCTCCTCGACCCGCAGCCCGCAGCGAAGCATCAGCATGAACATGGCCCGGTCGCGCGGCGCTTTGACCGCGTGGAAGAAGCTCTCCACCTGCTCGTCCCTCAAGTGCCTCGGCAGCGGCCGCGACATCTTCAGGGCATGGTTGTTCCGGACCGGATTGGCCATCTCCATGAACCCCTCATCCCGCAGGTAGTGGTAGAGCTGCCGGATGCAGTTCAGATGACAGTTGATGGTCTTGGGCCGCAGCCGCCTTCGCATCAGCTCGTCAATGTAGTGCGAGACCTTGGCGTGGGTCACACTCTCGATCGGCACATCGAGCCACAGCACAAAACTGCGGATCGCGCTCAGGTAGCTCTTAACCGTGTTGGGCGAGCAGTTGCGCCTCTTGAGATAGCGCCTCCAGCGGATAATCGCATCCGTCATCGTTGTTCCCCCTCTCGATTACAGACATGGCCCTGAAGTACTCTTCCTCTCTCGTCTTGTCCGTGAGCCGGGCATAGCGCCGCGTCTCCTCGATACACCGGTGCCCCAGCAGCACCTGCAGGCACTCCAGGCGCATCCCGGCATTGAGCAGCTCTGTGGCAAAGGTATGGCGAAGCGTGTGGCAGGTGTAGCCCCGATGCGCAAGCCCCGCGGTCTCGATGTAGTGCACGAACCGGCCCCGGGCCGTGCTGTAGCACATCCGGCCGTCCTGAGCGCGGCCGTAGAACAGGTACTCCTTCAGGACGTTTCGCTCGCGCATCCAGGTCTCCAAAGCCGAAAGCGCATCGTCGCTGAGGTACACGACCCTGCCCAGCCGGTTCTTCTCCCCTTCGTAGATCTCGATGCGGCGCTCTCTGACGTGCACATCCATGACCCTGGTTTGCAGAAGCTCACCGATGCGCATCCCCGTCCTCAACAAGACCAGGATCATCGCCCGGTCCTGTGTGTCGTCGATTACCGAGAGAAACGTCACCAGATCGTCGGGGTCCATGGCCCGGGGCAGGCGTTCGGGAAGCTGCAGGCGGATCCTTCGGACGAAGATCTCCGCCGAGACGACCTTCTCCTCGGCCAGGTACCGCAGGAAGGCGCAGACGCAGACTAGCCGCGTCCGGATCGTCGTGATCTTGATCCCCCGGTCCTGCTCCCGCTCAATGAACGCTTCCACGTCGGCTCTCGTGATGCTGCCCAACTCGCGCCGGCCCGCATCCCTGAGCATGCACAGGAACAGCATGTTGGATTGCCACAGGCTGCACAGCGTCCTGGGCCTGCGGTTACGGCGGGCGACATGGCGCAAAAACGCCTCGAGCTGATCGGCGCCCGGCAGCTCCATCCTGCCGAGTCGGTTCAGAATCCGCTGGAGCGTCTTAAGGACGCTGCCCGATTCGGTGCGGTGGGTCGGATAAGAAGGAAGGATCAGGGGTGGGGTGTTCTCGCTTGGATCAACAGAAAAGACCCCGTCTGACAGAAGGGACGCCTGATTTAAGCTGAACTCCTGAACGTGCATCTCTGCCTCCTTTTTCTGTGAATCCACAAGAAAAACAGGCAGATGATGGGCCGCTCGCCGATCAACTGTCAATCAGTGTTTTGTTACGTATAGCAGGAAGTACTTCTTATCCAAGAGCTGCTAGGATTTGCCTTTATAGAAGTCGATATTTAATACTCGTTATGTATTGAGTACGAGCATTAGTAGGAGCTGAAAGTCTTATTTCATGGCTCCGAATCAATGTAAAAACTCAATATAAAATCGTTGTGTGGCAAGAAGCCCTATTTCATGCTCTTCCTGATCACAAATTAAAACTCGATGAAAACGAAGTTTGACGGTTTGTGAAGATTACAATCGATAATGACTAAAAATGCAAAAGGCAGAGCCAAACGACTCTGCCTTCGTCCTGTCCTTACTCCAACACATTTTCCCCAACTCAGGGCGTACCCCCAATAATATCATCGAGTTTCTCGAAATGCTCTTCAACCGCATCCAGATAAGACTTCTGGATTGACTTGTATTTCTTTGCCCATTCCCTGACCATATTGAGGGACCCCTCCTGCAAGACACCGCTTTTCTGGATCATCTCCAGCATCGTCTCCCCCTGCTCCTGCATGGCCATCATTGATTTCATGTAAGCTTCCCATTGCGTTTTCCAGAACCGCAAAATCTCCTTGGATGCGTCTTTCATGACCCATTACCTCCTTTCAGATTTTTCAGGCTGCGGCACAGGAATTACCATTCAGCCATGAAGGCCGGATAATGGAATAAACGAAAATCGGTCGGATCAGGTCGCCGGCACCAGCCTCGCGCAGCCCTCGTTGATGAAGAAGAGTTTCGTGAAGTAGGACTTCATGGATTCGTCCTTCTTGGCGCACTCCGCGCACTTTTTCTCGGCATTGAGCTTCAACGCGATCCGCCCGCATTCGGAACACTTCAATGTCATGACGACACCTCCTCGAACCCGCCGGGGCAATGTGCCCGCCCGGGGAAACCGGCAAGAAGCCAATCACTGTCTGTCGGAATGGAAAAAGAAACGCTGCAAGAGGATGCGAAATGCGGAGAGATCTTTATCGGTAGATGAACCCGTGGATAAGCCGGCTTTCACTCTTCTATAATCAATATACATCCCCGGCATGGAAAGGCAAGGGGCCGGACGGTGCTGATGGAGTCGATCCGGAATCCGGCCCGCTTGGCTTCAAACTGTACAAATATCAGGATGATGCGGGATTCGATCCGTTCGGTGGTTTCCAGCCGAACCCTTGCCCCCTCCTTCCTGAAATCCTGTTCTGAGAATTTCCTGCAAGAATGTCTGATTTCAGATTGAGCTTTCCCCATATTGATGGACAGCCATGAAGATTAGTAAGATGTCACAGGAGGCATGGCTATGGGGAAAGAGGATAAGCATCGTCATTTTACGCGTGAGTTCAAGGTGAATGCGGTCCAACTGGTCACTGAGAAGGGGATGCCGGTGGGCAAAGTCGCTCAGGAGCTGGACATCCATCCCAATTTGCTTCATCTGTGGAGAAGGAGGTTGCGGGAAGAGGGAGATAAGGCCTTTGTCGGCAGGGGCCGAGTCAAGCCGGAGAACGCAGAGGTCAGGCAGCTGCGAAAGGCCTTGAAAAAGATGAAGGAAGAGAGGGACATTTTAAAAAAAGCTTTGGCCGCATTCTCCAAACAAAGCAGATGAAGTATGGGTTTATTGAAGAGCACAGAGAGATGTACAGGATAGGAAGCATGTGTGCAGTACTCAAGACATCCAGAAGCGGCTATTATGCCTGGCGCAATCGTCAGCCGAGCAGACGACGGATAGACAATCAGGAACTGCTGGGGCATATACGGCAGATCCACACCCGAAGCAGAAAGCTTTATGGGAGTCCGCGGATCACCGTGGAGCTCAATGAACAGGGGTTCAAATGCGGCAAGAACCGGGTTGCCAGGATCATGAAGGACCACTCCATATGTGCCGAAGTGAAAAAGAGGAGATTCCGGCGGACTACCGATTCGCGGCATGATTACGCCCTGGCTGCAAACTTGCTGATTGACCAGGGACAGACAGAGGGGGTATGGGCATCCGATATTACGTTTGTCTCCACTTCGGAGGGGTGGCTCTATGTGGCAGCAGTGATGAATGTGAAAAGCAGAAGGGTCATTGGGCTGTCCATGAGTGATACGCTCTCTCAGGAGCTGGCTTCTGCTGCACTCAGAGATGCAGCGGGCAGGCAAAGCCCTCCTGAAGGGTTGATCCACCATTCTGATCGGGGCCGGCAGTACGCAAGCTATGCCTACCAGGAGCTTCTGAGAGAATACGGCATTACCCCGAGCATGAGCAGAAGTGGCAATTGCTATGATAATGCTTATGTGGAATCGTTTTGGGGTACGCTCAAGACAGAATTGGTTTATGGTGAGCGGTACCGTTCAAGGCTTGAGGCCAGGCTCAGTATTTTTGAGTACGTGGAAGTGTTTTATAATCGTCAGCGAAGGCATTCGTCATTAGGGTACAGGAGCCCAGAACAATATGAAAAGCTCCTTCGTGAAACTTAACCACGTGTCCACTTTATCAGGGAAAGGTCAACTGCAAATCTACAATCAAACAGACTCAGCTTGGCCAAAGACTCGTAGGTGCTATACGTAACAAAGACTGTTTTTCTCACGGATTCTGGTTTGTTAAGTCTTGTTTACCATCTCATCCTTTTTTCTGTTCATCAAGTGCTATCGACGCTTTGCCTCATGATCGCCTCCATGGCCTTGAAGTAATCCCGCTGCACTTTCAGGTTTGACACCCTGCAGTAGCGTTGCGTGGTTTTGACGTTGCTGTGCCCGAGGAGGTCCTGGATCGTGCACAGGTCGGCATCGGCATTGAGCAGCTGCGTGGCCATTGTGTGGCGCAGCTGATGACAGGAGACGCGAAGCTTCGTCTTGCGGGCATAGTGCTCCATGCGCTTCTGAATGCCGCGAATCGAGATCGGCTGGCCCGTGCAAGGGCCCTTCTCCACGAGAAAGATCCGACGAGTTCGCGATGAGGGCCGCACCCGAAGATAGGCCACAAGCGCCTGGCAGGCATCCTGACTCAGATACACGATGCGGTCCTTTCCGCCTTTGCCGTCCTCGATCAGAAGCTTCCGGTGTTTGTAGTCCACAGCCCCGAGCGTCAGCTGGGCGACCTCCTCGACCCGCAGCCCGCAGCGGACCATGAGCATGAACATGGCCCGGTCGCGCGGTCGAGTGATGATCTGGAAGAAGCTCTCGACCTGCTCGTCCTTCAGGTGCCGGGGCAGCGGCCGCGACATCTTCAGGGCATGCGTGTTCTTCACCGGGTTTGCGATGTCCAGGACGCCCTCGTCCCGCAGAAAGTGATAGAACTGCCGGATGACGTTGAGCTGGCAGTTGATGGTCTTGGGCTTCAGGCGCCGCCTCATCAGCTCGTCGATGTAGTGCGAGACCTTGGAGTGCGTGACGTGCTCGATCGGCACATCGAGCCACAGCACAAAGCTTCTGATCGCGCACAGGTAGTTCTTAACCGTGTTGGGCGAGCAGTTGCGCCTCTTCAGATAGCGCCGCCAGTGGATGATCGCATCCGTCATCGTTTGTCCCCCTCTCGATTACGGACATGGCCCGGAAGTACTCTTCCTCCCGTGTCTTATCCGTAAGGCAGGCATATCGCCGCGTCTCCTCGATGCTTCGATGACCCAGGAGCACCTGCAGGCACTCCAGGCGCATCCCGGCATTGAGAAGCTCCGTCGCAAAGGTGTGTCGAAGCGTGTGGACCGTATAGCCCCGATCTGCAAGCCCCGCCTTCCCGAGATAGCCGGCAAACCGGGCCCGGGCCGTGCTGTAGCTCATCCGGCCATCCTCACTACGTCCATAGAACAGGTACTCCTTCAAGACGTTTCGTTTGCTCATCCAGATTCCCAACGCCGAAAGCGCATCCTCGCTCAGGTACACCACACGGCCCAGCCGGTTCTTCTCCGCCTCGTAGATCTCGATGCGGCGCTCCCGGACGTTGACGTCTGTCACCCTGGTGTGCAGAAGCTCGCCAATCCGCAGGCCCGTCCGAAGCAGGACCAGGATCATCGTCCGGTCCTCGGGATGATCAATGACTGAAAGCAGCCTGGCCGTATCCTCGGGCGCCATCGCCCGCGGCAGCCGCTCGGGCAGCTTCAGCTGGATCCTTCGCACGAAGATCTCCGGGGAGACGACCTTCTCCTCGGCCAGGTACCGCAGGAACGCGCACACACAGACGAGCCGCGTCCGGATCGTCGTGATCTTGATCCCCCGGTCCTGTTCCCGCTCGACGAACGCCTCCACGTCTGCGCGGCTGATGCCAGCCAACTCGTGCCGGCCCGCATCCTTGAGCATGCACAGAAACAGCATGTTGGATTGCCACAGGCTGCAGAGCGTACGGGGCCTGCGGTTCCGGCGGGCGACATGGCGAAGAAACGCTTCGAACTGATCGGCCCCGGGCAGAGCCATCCTGCCGAGCCGGTTCAGAATCCGTTGAAGCGTCTTCAGGACGCTGCTCGATTCGGTATGCTGACTTGGATAAGAAGGGACGATCCGGGGTGGGCTGTTCTCGATTGGATCGACAGAAAAGAACCCGTCAGACAGAAGCGAAGCCTGATTGAGGCTGAACTCAGAAACGTGCATCTCTGCCTCCTTTTTCTGTGAATCCACAAGAAAAACAGGCAGATGATGGGCCGCTCGCCAATCAGCTGTCAATCAGTGTTTTGTTACGTATAGGTAGGTGCTATCGATGACCTTCATGACGGGATTGCTGACAACTCTTCCCTGGCCCTGCTGCTTTACTCGTTGAAAACCGCCATGACCGCTTCGGCCATGAGCCGGTAGCCCTCCACCGTCGGGTGCACCCCGTCGAACTGGACGAGTTCCTGGAAATCGACGGCGCCCGACTGCACCTGCCGCCTCCAGTGTTCGTGCACCCGGGCTATGGGCAGGCCGAATTTTTGCGCCATCTCCTCGAGCTTCCCGTAGAAGGACTTCTCGACGAAGTCATACGAGCCGGGATCGTCGAGCCAGACAGCCGTGACCAGGACGACCTCGGCCTTCGTGTTCTTCCGGATCCCGGCGATCATCTCGTGGATGTTGCGGCCGAAGAGCTCCGATGAGTATCCGCAGAAGGCGTCGTTGAGGGCGAACTCCACGAGGACGCAGTCCGGATCGTAGAAATAGACGTCGGTGTCGATCCGGTCGAAGCCCCCCGACGCCGTATCGCCGGGGATTCCCTTGTTCACGATCTGGAAGTATGTCCCCGGGTAGCGCTTCCTGAGCATCTCATTCAGAAAATCGAGGTATCCCTTGCTGACCTGCCAGCCGTAGGTGAGGGAGTCGCCGATGGCGACGATCTTCACGTCCTCGCCCGACTTCAGCTTCGCAATCGTCTTCTCCGGCCTGATCATTTTCACAGCTCCACTCATGAACGTTGCGGAAGCATACCCGATCTCTTTTTCTCTGTCGAGAACTAGATGCTCCACACGCTACCCGCTACACGCTACGCGCTTCTTTGCCCTCCACCCTGCACCCCATTCCCCTCTTCAGAATGCATGCTTATTGCATGATGCAGTCTTAACTTCTTGATTCGAGCGGAGGGACACAGACGATGGGAGCAGACAATCTCATTTTCCTGGAAGTGCTGGAGTGGTTCGATGAGACGGGACAGGAACTTGTCCACCGCCTCCCGGAGAAGGGCTCGGGCGAGATCAAGTACGGCGCCCAGCTCACCGTGCGGGAGAGCCAGTCGGCCGTCTTTTTCTATCAGGGAAAGGCCTATGACGCCTTCGGACCCGGCCGCCACACCCTGTCGACGCTCAACATCCCCGTTCTGACCAAGGTCCTCAGCCTCCCCTGGGGCATGACGAGCCCCCTGCGGGCGGAGGTCTACTTCGTCAACATGAAGCTGTTCCCCAGCCTCAAGTGGGGGACCCGCGACCCCGTCGCCTTCCGGGACTCCGAGCTGGGCCTCATCCGCCTGCGGGCCCACGGCGTCTACAGCATCCAGGTGCTGCAGCCGGCCCTGCTCATCAACCGCCTTGTCGGCACGCAGGGCATGTTCAGCACGACCGAGATCGAGGACTACCTGAGCGAGGCCATCGTCTCGCGGTTCAATGACCTCATGGGCGAAACGATCGACACGGTCTTCAAGCTCCCGGGCCGCTACGAGGAGCTTTCCACCGGCCTCGTGAAGCGGCTCCAGGAAGACTTCAGCCACTTCGGCCTGGGGCTGCAGGCCCTTTATATCAATTCCATCACGCCGCCCGCCGAGGTGCAGAAGGCAATCGACGACAAGAGCCGCCTGGCCGTCTTCGACGACGTGAACAAGCTCCTGAAGGTGAAGGCCGCCATGGCCCTGGAAAAAATCGCCGAGACGAAGACCGAGGCGGGCGCCGCCATCGGCATGGGCCTGGGGCTCATGATGCCCGCCTTCTACTCGGAAGCCATGAAGCAGGGCGGCCAGACCGATGCCATGAAATGCCCCGACTGCCAGGGACCCGTCGCGGCCGATTCAACGTTCTGCCCGGCCTGCGGGCACCAGCTGGTTGTCTTCAGCCGCTGCCCGAAGTGCGGCAAGAACCTGACGCCCCACGCGAAGTTCTGCTCCCGTTGCGGCAGCGCCGCCGGCAATGCGCCGGGGCCGAAGAAGTGCACACAGTGCAGCACGGATAACCTGCCCGACTCGGTGTATTGCAACCACTGTGGAAACAAGATCGGATAGCCCTCGTTGGCTCATCGACTTCCAGTGCCCCCGCTGCGCAGGCAACGTCAGCCTCGAGGAGACGGAGCGGATCTTCACCTGTGCCTGGTGCCGGGTGAAACTCTGTCTCGGGAGCCGCGGCCCGCTGGAGTGCTACATCCCCGCCCCGCCCGGTCCGGGTGACAACGCCCTGTATGTGCCGTACTGGCGCCTGAAAGGCATGGCCTTCACCTGCACGGCCCGCTCGATCCATTCGGGCGCCGTCGACTTGAGTCACATCGCCCTCTCCGCAAAAACGCTCCCGTGGTCCCTGGGTATCCAGACACAGCTGGCAAGGCTCCGTTTCCTCGCGCCGGGTGTGACAGGCACGTTCTTCGCGCCAACGCTCACGATCGGGCAAGCCATTGCCGGTTGCGAGGCAAACTTGAAGCAGCTCGGCATACCCCCCTGGACGGAAACCGCCCTGCACCGGGCCTGGATCGGCGAGCAGACAAGCCTTTTGTACTACCCGCTTGCCCGGCGCGACGGGCAGATCGTCGACGCCCTGCAGGACAGGATCTTCGAGTCCGTCGGCCAGTGGGAGGCGCGAGCCCTGGCGGCGAAGCAGCCCGACTTTCAAGTGCGATTCTACGCGGCAACCTGCCCGGACTGCGGCGTGGACCTCGACGGAGACAGGGACACCCTGGTGCTGACCTGCCGGAATTGCGATCGTGCATGGAAGCGGGGATCGGAGGGTCTCGAGGAAATGCCCTTCTGTGTCGTCCCGGATAAAACCGGCGAGGAGCAGTTCGGCCTCCCGTTCTGGCGCATCCGGGTGGACGTCGAGGGAATATCGCTTGCGTCCTTTGCGGATTACGTCCGCTTCTGCAACCTGCCCCGCGCAGTCACGCAGGCATTGGAGGACGCGCCCTTCTTTTTCTGGGTGCCTGCCTTCAAGGTCAACGCGGCCCTCTTTCTGACCCTGATTCGCCGGGTGACGCTTTTCCAGTGGCAGGGGGAGCTCGAGCAGCGCCTGGGCTCTCTCAAATGCCACCCGGTGACCCTGCCTGCCCAGGAGAGCGCAGAAAGCCTCAAGACGGCCATGGCCGGCCTCGCCGCCGACAAGAGGACCCTGTTGCCCAGACTGGGGGATATGAGGATTGTAACCAAAGAGGCCCTGCTGGTCTATCTGCCATTCAGGGCCAGGGGCGGGGAACTCATCCATCCGCAGATCCCGCTGGGAATCCAGCGGAAGGCGCTGCAATACGGTTTGAATATCTGACAGGCGCTGCGCGCGGGCTTGACCCCTGAAAATGTTTCACCCGCGTGATCGAGGGGTCACGGACCCTATTTCGTGAGAAAAAACTGCGCGCTGGGGCTCACATCCTGGGACTCTTCACCGTCTTTTTTCACTTCGTTCCCGTTGGTTGCCCCGGTCTCTTCGTCCCTGATCCGCTTGTAATCGTCAAGAAATTTCAGCCTCTTCTCCAAGTCCTGAGCTGAGGCCTGGTGTTGATTTTTCATGTCCGAACTCCACAAAACCGGCATTTCCGCGCCATCCTCGACGTTGTATGTCCCGGTCTTTTAAGATGGAGGGTCTCTCTCCGATTCATACCCTCTGCGGAAACCATGGCACTTCTTTGTACCGAGGAAGCCAATAACCGAAATCGGAGAAAAAGGCAATATCGGATTAAAAACGGTATATTGTCAGGCAATACCTGATGTTTTTCTATTGCGCTGCATTGAAGGGGGGTTTTACAATCTTGCGGCCGAGGAAACAAAGAAGAAGTGTCTGAGTGTCTAAGTGTCGAAGTGAATATAGGCAACAAGACAAAGAAAAAGGATCGGGAAACGTCACCCCGATCCTTTGCTTTTTCTGAAGCCTGATGCCTGATGCCTGATGCCTGGAGCCTGCGCGCAGCGCCTTGGATGCCCGATTCCAGCCGCGAAGCGGCCCTGTACCCTCAGAATGAGGACAGGAGGTAGGACCTCAAATTTGCCTTCTTGTTCTTGATGCCCAGCTTGATCCGGATGTTGTCGCGGTGAAAGTCAACGGCCCGGGCCGACACACCCAGAACCTCGGCGATATCCTTGCTCGTCTTGCCTTCCCGGATCAGGCTCGCCACCTGGATCTCCTTGGGCGTGAGATTCAGATGCCGGGTGCCCAGGTTGCGCAGGAAGGGCGACAAAATGTCTTGAAGATGGTCTTCGAGGATCTCCACGTAGGAGGCCTGCTCGTCCGTCAGCCTGCTCTTTCTGAGTTTTTCCACGTAGGGCACGACGAGCTTTTTCACGTTGGACAGAAGCCTTTCCTCCAGCTCGCTCTTGTCCTCCTCCCGGTGCTTGAGAAGGACGCGCAGGGCCGTGTTCATCTCCTCGAGATTTTGCGATTTCACTTCCAGGTCTTCCTCCCGGCGCCGCAGGGCCTCCTCCATCCGCCTTCGCTCGGTGATGTCGCGGATCGATTCGATGGCTCCAATGACTCTCCCCGCCGAGTTTCGCAGCACGCTCGCCGTCCCGTGGAGGTAGACATCGCCCCCCTTGAGGGCCGGCATGTAGGCCTCCCCGATCAGTACGGTTTCCCCGCGCTCCGTCGAGACGTACGTCCCTTCGTATCGCCTGTCGGGCTTCAGCGCGAGATCGATGAGAATGGGCCGGCGCTCGCCGTAGAAGGGGATGGCGTGCTCGTAGTTCCCCTTGCCGATCATGTCCGGCGCGGGAATTCCCGTCATCTCCTCGATGGCCCGGTTCCAGGCGATCACCTTCCCGTCGCCGTCGATGACGAAGGTGGCATCGGGCAGGAAATTGATCACGTCCGCGAGAAACCGTTCCGATTCCTTCATCCTCTCCTCGGCCTGCTTGCGTACCGTGATGTCCATGAGGGATGCCACGCTTTTCTTCGTCCCCGGAATGAGCGAGACCGTCATGGTGACACTGCGGGTCCGGCCTCCGCCGTCGCGAAAACGGACCTCGTAACTGCGGGGCACCGATTCCGGGGCGATCCGCCGCTGGACATGGTAGGCCTTCATCTGTTCCAGGTCGTCTTCGTGGATGAACTCGGTCCAGCGCCTCCTGCCCTCGATCTCGGCCTTGGAGAAACCCGACTCCTTCTCGAACTCGGCGTTCACCATGGAGATCGTCATGTCCTCCTCGACGATCATCGTGGCCGTGCCCGTCGTCTCGAAGATCGTCCTGTAGCGTGCCTCGGAGTCCGCGACGGCCTGCTGGGACCGGCGGTGCTCCGTGATGTCGTCGACCATCTCGATGGCCGCCGTGACGCGACCGTCCTTGTCCAGGACAGGGGACGAAACGACCCGGAAATTCCGGACGCCATCGCCCGATGGGGTCTCGGTGACGGACTCGTGGACCTGACCGTCCCGCAGGGTCATGGCCGTCGGGCACCAGGGGCAGATCTCTTCCCGGGGCGGGTCGTTGAAGGCCCGGTGGCAGACAGGTTTCGCAGTCGCGTCGATATCGGGAAACCACTTCTTCATCTGATTGTTCAAGGCGAGGATTTTCATGTCGGGGCTGATGAGGGAAATGCCGATCCCGACGTTGTCGATGACGCTGCGGTATCGCTCCTCCGAGGCGGCCAGGGCCTCCTCGGCACGTTTTCGCACGGCGATTTCGTCGGTGAGCTGCCGGTTCTTCCTCTGCAGCTCCGCCGTGCGGATCTCCACCTCGTGCTCGAGCCGGTCCAGGGCATGCTTCAGGTCACCCTCGGTCCTCTTGGCATCGGAGATGTCCCGGATCAGGGCCTGCTTGGAGAGGGTGCCGTCGGGGTTGTAGATGGGCGTGTTGACGATGGAGTACCAGCGCCTGTCCTTCGGGCTCTGGATCTCCCAGTGCACGGTCTCGCCTTTGAAGACACGCTCGTTGATGCACCACGGGCAGATCTCGTCTCGCTCGTGGAGAACCCTGTAACAAATCTCCCCCGTGCCGTCACGGCCCGTGCGCGCGATGAGCGGCTCGTTCATGTACTCGATGCGGTAATCCCGGGAACAGATATAGATGAAGCCTTCGAAGGAATCGATCATGGCGCGAAGCCGCGCCTCGAGCCCGGCCGGGCTCACACCCTTGCCTGTCCGCGCGCGATCGTCAACGGAACCGCTTTTCCCTTTTTTGGCTTCCGTCTTCGCCACGATTCACCCTCTAGTTCAGGAGGATCTCAGTGCCCGCCTGGCCTGCTTTTACGCTTTCCTGACCTGCGCCCGCGGCACGGTACTGAGTCAATTCCCAGCTATCGTCGCCGCGACCGTATCGCAGCACGTACACACCGCCGTCATCGGCGATCACTTTGAAGTAGTCGTGGTCCTCGCCGAACCAGCGGTCGAGAACCTCCACGACCTCGCGTTTTTTCGCGCCGATGTGAAACCGCAGGGGCCTCTCCCCCGCCCGGTACCCGTCATAGGTTTCCACACGGATCTTCATCGCAGGAAGTCCTGTACATGGCTTACGGCATATGGCTCAGGGCTTATGGCAATAGGAATAACTTCTCATTTTCGAAATCACCTATGCCTTATGCCCTGCGCCTTGAGCCTGTCTTTTAGTGATCGTAACAGCCTGCGGTAAAAAGTCAAGCCACCGTCCTGCCGGGGGGAAGAACGAAAAAGCCGCCCGCTCGAAACGAGGGGCGGCTTTTTCAAGCAATGAAGGATGCGGTGCCGCTTATGCCTGCGGTTCTTCGACCTGGATGACCTTGTCGACGATCATCGTCAAGGCTCCGTCTCCGGTTACGTTGGCGGCCGTCCCGAAGGAATCCTGGATCATGAACAGGGCAACCATGAGCCCCAGGCCCGACTGATCCAACCCCAGGGTGCTTTCCAGGATGCCCAGCGCCGCCGTGACAGAGCCCCCCGGCACCCCTACAGCCGCCACTTCGATGAACCCGAGAAGGATGATGAAGGGCAGGAACGTTTCCAGGGACGGCGTCTGTCCCTTTGTCAGGATGGTCACGACCATGGCGGACATCGTGATGGCGGCCGCGGCCCCCGACAGATGGACAACGTTGAACAGGGGGATGCAGAAATTGACCGATTCCTTCTTGAGAAAAGGAACCTTGTGGGCGCATTCCAGCGCCACGGGAAGAGTCGCCGCGCTCGACATCGTCCCCATCGCCGTAAAATAGGCCGGAAGCATCGTTTTCAGGACAGAGAACGCGTTCCTGCCTGTATAAATCGCGGCGATGGTGTAGAGTACGGCAAGCCAGGCCCACTGCGTCGGGATGATCAGCAGAAGGACCATGAAAAAGGCCTTGATGGTGGGGATCAGCTGTCCCTTGGCCGTGATCTCCATGAACACCGTTGCGACAAAATAGGGAAACACGGGGATCAGTCCGTGCCGGATCAGATCGGCGATGATGCCGTTGAATTCCTGGATGAAGCCCGTGATCGTCGGGCTCTTGATCCGGGTGATCCCAAGGCCCAGGATGATGGCAAAGACCAGGGCCCCCATGATGGAGATGGCCGCCGGAATTTCGACCCTCAGATAGGGCGTGATCTTTACGGCCGAGGCCACCGAACCCGGGACGATCCCCAGATGGGGAAGAAATGCAGAGGCGACGGAGAAGCCCAGAAGTTCTGCGCAGATGGTGGAAACATAGGCCAGGATGAGTCCCACCAGCAGGGCTTTACCGGCATTTTTGCCGAACTCGGCAACCCCTTTAGCCACAAAGGCGATAATGAGAAGGGGAATGACGAACCGGATGTACTGCCCCAGGATAAATCCGATGCTGGATACGATTTTAATCAACGGCATCGGCGCGAATAAACCCAGCAGAATGCCCACGATGATTCCTGCAACGATTTTCAGTATGAGCCCCATGGTGTTCTCTCCTCCAAGATATTATTCCTGCCCGCTTCAGGCATCGACATGGCCGCCCGAGCCCGGATCATTACCACATTTACGCAAAGCCTGTCACCACGTAAACAGCCACTATAGAATCTATCATGGTTTTATGACGCGGGTTGCTCCCGGAACAACTTGCCGATCGTATCCAGGACGAACGAGACATCGCGGGACTGGATATCATTGTGGGTCACCATCCGGAGCGTGTGCTCCGAACAGACCTTGACCTTGATCCCGCAGCCATTCAGTCGATCCGCAAAGGGGGAAGCTTTCCATCCTGCGGGGCCGACATCGAGATTGACGATATTGGTGAGGACTCCCCCCCGATCGACCCGGACCCCCAGCGCTTCGAGGCCCGATCTCATCTTCTCGGCATTCTCGTGATCCTCGGGCAGTCGCTCGACCATCTTCGTCAGGGCAATAATGCCGGGGGCGGCGATCACCCCCGCCTGCCTCATGCCGCCTCCGATCCTCTGCCGCATTCGCCTGGCCTCATCGATGAAATCCCTGGAACCCACCAGCATGGAGCCCAGGGGTGCCGCCAGGCCCTTGCAGAGACAGACATCCACGGCGTCGCAAAAGCTCACGAGCTCCGCTACAGTCGTGTTGGTAGCCAGGGCCGCATTGAAAATCCTCGCTCCGTCCATGAAGATGGGGAGGTCGTGTGTTTGCGCGATGGCGACGGTTTCCGCATACTGGCTCTTAGCAACGGCCAGCCCCCTGTTCAAATGAAAGGTGTTCTCCAGACAGATCAGCCGGGTCCTTGCCCTCTGGACGCCGGAGGGCATGATCGCCTCGCCGAGTTCCTTCGCGTCATAGACTCCCGAATCGCTTCTCAGGGGCCGCGGCTGGGCGCCCGACAGCGCGGAGATTCCCCCGGTTTCCAGATTATAAAGATGGGAATCGGCAAACACGACGATTTCATCGCCGGGTTTCGCAAAGATCATGACCGCGATCTCGTTGCTCATCGTCCCCGAGATCGTCAGGAGGGCCGCCTCTTTTCCGAAAATACCCGCCGCGAGCTCCTCGAGTTCGATGACCGTGGGATCGTCCCTCAGGATGTCATCTCCGACGATTGCGTTTTTCATCGCCTCCCGCATTTCAGCAGTGGGCTTGGTTACCGTATCGCTTCTCAGGTCAAGGATTCTTTCCATGACGCTCCTCCAACGATTTCAGCCGGTTGGCTTCTCCTGTGGCTTCTCCTGCCGCAGCCGGTTTCGCAGTTTTTCTCGATATGGACCCGGGTCTTGTATCACATTCGGAGTGAAATTTCCGCACTTTGATGCATCTTCATGCAGCCCTGCTTGTGCATAAAAAAAGGCCTCTCTTGCGGAGAGGCCCGGAGGGAAATGGAGAGGGAGAGAGGTTGGGGTCTATTTCGCGCTCACCTTCTGGCGATCGTGTTTCTGTCGATAGATGTTGTTGCTTGAGCGGTCCTGCATGTCATTGAGTTTCTGCCGCTCCTGCCCACAACCAGCATCAATTATTTTTTTCTCCCCTTGAAGTAGTTCCGATTCTCGTCGGGCGTCATGGTGCGGAAGCGCTGCCGCGCATCCTGGCGCTGCTCCGGCGTCATCTGCTGGTACTTCTCGCGGATCGAGCGCCGTTCCTCCTGGGGCAGTTCCTTGTACCACTTCGATCGCTCACGGATCTGCTGCTGCTCATTGGGAGGGAGTTTCTTGAATTCATCATAACGCTTGCGGATCGTCTCTTTGCGCTCGGGGGGCAGCTCGCGCCACTTCTGGTATCGTTGATTGGCCTGGTCCCGCTCGGCCGGTGTCATGCGCTGCCAGCGATCGGCCCCGTTGCGGAGCCGCTCCTGGCGATCGGGGGTCATGGTGTTCCATCGTTCCTTGAAAGGCTGCAGGGTCTTCTGCTCCTCCGGCTTGAGCCGGTCCCATGACGTGCCGCCGGTCTGACCCCAGGCAAGCCCCGCGAGAAACAGGATCAACACCGCCATGAGGGTTGCGATCCGTCTACTCATTTCCGGCATCCTTTTCGCTGGATTTCTCCTTTGATCAGGCTAGCTGCTGCTGCCGCCGTTGCCGGCGCCTGCAAGCCATTCATAGAAATCCAGGTCCTCGTAAAGGTCTATATTGTCTGCGCTGTCCACATTGAGCACGATCTCGATATCGTCGGCATTCTTCACGGGCAGATCCTGCTTCGGCGTGTCGAACCAGATCATAAAGACCAAGATCGCCGCTGCCGCCGTTGCAACACCCCCGATCCGCGCCCAGTTCGGAATCCGGAAGAACCCCCGACCGCGCGCGTCTGCAGCCTCGACGGCACTCGCGCGGAAGTCGCGAAGCCGCGAAAGCGTATTGGCCTCGATGCGGTCCTCGGTGGCCAAAAGGCTCTGCCTGGCCTTCTCGAGGAATCGCGCCTCTTTTTCGCTGAGCTTCTCGTTCATGTCTGAAATTCCTCCAGTTTGATCTGCAGGGCATGCACGGCCCGGGAGTAATGCGTCTTGACGCTGCCTTCCGAGCAGCCCATCGCGTGTGCCGTCTGGGCTGTGTCGAACCCTTCCCAGGCCCGAAGGATGAAGGCCTGCTTCTGTCTCAGCGGAAGCTTCCTCAGGGCCGCCTGCAGGGCCCCGGTGAATTCCTGCCTCATGACGCCCTCGGCCGGGTCCGGCGAGGTCGAATCCGCCACCCGGGCCATCGGGTCTTCCTCGTCGCTTTCATCGTCCCGGGGTTTGCCGAACCAGTCGTGGAACCGTCTCCGGACGGCCGTCCGGCGATACCAGTCGGTGATCCTGCTGTGCAGGATCTTGTAGAAGAGGACGTTCCACTCCCCTTCGGGCCGATTGGCGTAAAGCCGGGCAAAGTGGAGCATCGTGTCCTGCACGATGTCGAGGGCATCGTCAGGACTCCCCGAGGCCATCCGGGCCATCCCGAAGGCCCGCCTTTCCACCTGGGCCAGGAACCGGTTCAGTGCCGCACTGTGGTCCAGTCTCTTGTTCTCCTCACCCCTCGGCGACAGGCAGCCGCATGGGAGCGTCTAGTGGGTTAAACGTACACGTTATCGTTTGGTTGACACAAATTCTTTACATTCTCAGGACCTTGGCGCCCCGGATCTTCCTCTGCTTGAGTTCGGCAAGGGCGAGGTTCGCCTCGGCAAGCGGGTACTCCTGCACCTCCGGCAACAGAGGAATCGCGGCGGCAAGCTCCAGGAACTCGCGGACATCGTCTCTCGTCACGTTGGCGACACTCTTGATCTCCTTCTCGTGCCAGAGATGGGCCGCATAGTCCAGCTGCAAAAGCCGGTCCCTATCCATGTCTTCCTTCCGGATTGCGTTGATCACGAGCCGGCCCCCGCTTTTAAGGTTTTTCAGTGCCTCCACGACAGGCCCCCAGGCGGGGGTCGTGTCGATGATGGCGTCGCAGGGCTCCGGCGGTTCATCGGCCGTCTCCCCTGCCCAGGCGGCGCCCAGCTCCAGGGCAAAGACCCTCTCGGCCTCGCTCCGGGCAAAAACGAAGACCTTCGACCGGGGATACTTGTGTCGCGCGGCCTTGAGCACGAGGTGGCCCGACGCCCCGAAGCCGGTGAGCCCCAGAGTCTGCCCGTCACGAAGGCCCGTGAGCCTCAGAGACCGCCAGCCGACGGCCCCGGCGCAGAGAAGCGGTGCGGCCTGGGAGTCGGAAAAAACCTCCGGGATAGGGTGGGCAAAGGCCTCGGGGACGGTCATGTACTCGGCGTACCCGCCGTCTGCGTCACGCCCCGTGGCCCTGAAACCGGTGCAGAGGTTTTCGTGGCCGCCGAGACAGTGGCCACAGGCCCCGCAGGCCGAAAAGATCCAGGCCACGCCCACACGCGCCCCGACGGGGAAGCGCTTCGCCCCGGGGCCATTTTCCACGACCCGACCGACAACCTGGTGGCCCGGGATGACCGGTAGCCGGGGCGGAGGGGTTCGCCCCTCGATCTCGTCGAGTTCCGTGTGGCACACCCCGCAGGCCGCAACCCGGATCAGGGTTTCCCCCTCCCCCGGCCGGGGCACCGGGAGCTCCACTGGACGCAACGGAGCCATTTCACCGGAGAGGCTCACGATCCGGTCGATGATCATCGCTTTCATCATAAAACCCGCAGGTGGAATCCTTCCTGTTTGCCGGCTGTTCCGGACCCGGATTATAACCCTCAGGGCGTATGATTTCACGAAAAAAAGCGGATCGGGCTGTCCGGCACACATCTTGCTTTAACCCGCATTATAGTTTTTGATCTTGACCATAATACGTAAGGCCTAAGGAGAGTCGCAATGCAGAAAGGCTGTCTCACGAAGGACGACGTAGAGAGATTCGAAGGTGAAATGGGAAAGCTCATCGTGGTGAAGAAGGCCCTTGAGCTTGCCCTCATCAACCCCGCAATCAAGGACGATCAGAAACAGGCATACTGCCGGGCGCTTTTGCAGTGCGAACGGACCCAGAGAGAATTCCGGGGCGCGCTCATCGCGATGAAGGTCGGCCTGGCCCGCTGGAGCTCAAAGGGTCCGGTCAAACGGGCGGCCTGAACCCGTCCCAACGTCATTCGTCCCGGTTGCAGCCAGCCGCTTAAAGGAAGGCTTCAGAATCTCCGCCTGCGAAGATCGGAAGAGCGGAAGCTCGGAAGATCGGACGGCCAAGAAACAAAACTCAAGAATCATTTCTCATTATCCGCTCTTCTGCTCCTTCGAGCCCCCTGATTTCCAGTTTTTTTAAGCTCTGCCTTTTCTTTCCTCATGGAGGCGGGGTTGCAATCTGCCTGATTTGTGGTATCTTGTCTCCTCGTAATTTTTGGAGGTGCGTGTTCCATGCCCAATATCGGACTGCCCGAACTGCTCATCATCGTCGTCATCGCGCTGGTCTTCTTCGGCCCCGGCAAGCTCCCCGAGCTGGGAAGCGCCATAGGAAAGGCCATCCACGGCTTCAAGAAATCCGTGTCCGACCCCGAGAACAAGACAGGAAAGGAACCGGAGAAAACAGGAAAGCCATGACGATCACTCGCCTCACCCGATCTTTCTTCACTGGGATCCTGAATGTCGTCAATCATGAGCCTGCCTCCGGGCATGAACCTGCCTCCGGAAACGAGCCTGCCTGCGGGCACTCAAAGCCCACCGGCCCCGAGGACATCGCCGGCGGCCAGGCCGTCATCGAGGGGGTCATGATGCGCCACGGCAACCGGATCGCCGTGGCCGTGCGAACACCCGCCAAGGACATCGTCATCAAGGAGCAGGACTACGTTCCCTTCACGAAGCGCTATCCCCTGCTCGGCGTTCGCGTCATCCGCGGCTCCGTGACGCTCGTGGAGATGATGATCCTCGGCATCAAGACGCTTTTGTACTCCGCCGAGATCGCCATGCCGGAGGGCGAGAAGAAACCGCAGGGATGGGAGATCGCGCTTTCGCTCTGCCTGAGCTTCACCATGGCGCTGACCCTTTTCGTCCTGATCCCGGCATACTGCTTCGCATTCCTGCGGGACTTCATCGAGAATACGATCCTGCTCAACATCGTCGAAGGGATCATCCGGCTCGGGATCTTCCTCACCTTCCTGACCACGACACTGCTCATGGAGGACATGCGTCGCGTCTTCATGTACCACGGCGCGGAGCACAAGACCGTTTTCGCCTGGGAGCACGGCCAGGAGCTCACCATCGAAAACATCAAGCATTTCTCGACGCGTCACCCCCGCTGCGGCACGAGCTTCATCCTGGTGGTGTTCGTGATTTCGATCCTGGTATTCTCGCTGCTGGGGCGTCCCGATTTTCTGATGAGGGTCGCCTACAAGCTTTCTCTCTTCCCCATCATTGCGGGGATTTCCTACGAGATCATCCGGTTCAGCGGGAAGCACAAGGATAAAGGCTGGGTGCAGATGATCAGCTTGCCGGGATTGTTGCTGCAGAAGATCACGACGCGCGAGCCCACCGACGACCAGATCGAGGTGGCCGTGGCGGCCATGAAGAAAGTCATATAAGAAGTGCCTGAGTGTCTAAGTGTCTTAGTGTCTTAGTGATAAGATCCATTCCTTCACTCAGACACCCAGACACTTTTTCACTTATACACTGTTTTTGAGCCCCTGCAGCCAATCCCCATGCTCACCTTCAGCCTGGCAGAATGCTACTGTGAGCGAATCTCCACGCTTGTTTTCTCGGGGTGCCTGCCGGTTACCGTGGCGTAGAAGGCAAGGATCTTCGTCATGTCCGCTTCGAGATTGCCGGTGGGTTGAAAGACGGGCCCGATCCCCCCTTCCTTGCGGGCGTAATCCAGGAAGGCCAGGACCAAGGGGACATCGGCCCCGCAGGCGATGTGATAGAACCCCGTCTTCCAGCGGGTGACTTTCTTCCGCGTCCCCTCGGGTGCGAGCAGCAGCACCAGCTCGGCCCGCTTTCTTGAGCTCCTCGACCATCTGGGTCACCACGTCGGTCGACTTCGTCCGGTCGATGGGGATCGCACCCAGCCATCTCAGAACCCCCCGGAAGGGCCATCGGAAAGCGTTGTGCTTGACGAGCCAGTGGGCCTTGAACCGGAAGGCGAACACCATGGCAAGCGCAATCGGCGCATCCCAGTTGGAGGTGTGGGGGGCCGCGATCATGACACACCGGGGAATATCGGGCAGGCGGCCGACCCTTCGCCACCCGATGATTTTCAGATAAAATTTCGACAGCCCGCACAGCAGGCCGCCGAAAAAAGGGCTCTCGAACACGGTTCCGGCCATGGAAACTCCTCGCATCATCCTGGAAAAGAAAAAATCAAATTAGCCACTAATCCCGGAATAGACCATTTGTCAAGCGCGATTCCGCAGGCATTTTTAGCATGTCCGATTTGGCTTGAAAGCGACGTGTTTTTGTGCGAGGGTGTGCCGCGTCAATGGATCCATCCGACCCGTCAGGGCCGAATCGGGAACCGGGGAGGAACCAATGAGAGACACGCACCTGGCCCACATGGTCCACAACCAGGCCGCCCGTTACGGGACTAAGACCGCCCTTCGGTACAAATCAGGCGATCACTGGCACGACATATCCTACAAGTCCCTCGGGGAGCGCATCCGCACTGCCGCGAAGGCCCTCCTGGAACTGGGCGTCCGGGAAGGCGAGATGGTGGGCCTCTACTCGGGGAACCGCCCCGAGTGGTCCATCGTCGATTTTGCGATCCTGAGCATCCGGGGCATCTCCGTGCCCATCTACGCCACGAGCACGGCCAGGCAGGCCGGCTACATCATCGACGATGCCGGGATCCGTTTTATCTTCGTGGGCAACCAGACCCAGTACGACAGCATCACCAAGATTCTGGACAATTCGCCGACCCTGGCGGCGATCATCGTGTTCGACGACGGGGCGGACCTGCGGGGAAACCCGAAGGGGATGCATTTCGGCGACTTCCTGGAAAGAGGCCGGGCATCCACGGGGGATGCCGAGCTCGACGGAAGGCTTCAGGGCGCCTCTGCGGACGATCTGGCCACGCTCATCTACACCTCGGGCACCACGGGGGAGCCCAAGGGGGTCATGCTCCACCACTCGAACTTCCACCACTCCTTCATTGCCCACGACAAGCGCCTCAACGTGAGCGACCGGGACGTGTCGCTGTGCTTCCTGCCCCTGGCCCACGTCTTCGAGCGGGCCTGGAGCTACTATGTGATCGGCCATGGCATGACGAATGTCTATGTCGACGACATGTCAAAAGTGATCGATTACCTCAGGGAGATCCGGCCCACGATCATGTGCGCCGTGCCCCGTTTCTACGAGAAGATCTACACGTCCGTCTTCGAAAAGCTCGACGCCGACGAGCCCTGGCGCAAGAAGCTCTTCCTCTGGGCCCTCGGCGTGGGGGAAGCGGCCTACCTGCGCCGGAAAGAGAAGCAAAACCTGTCGCCCCTTCTCCGGCTTCAGTGGCTCGCGGCCGAGGCCCTCGTCCTGAGAAAGCTCCAGGGCATCGTGGGGGGAAGGATCCGGTTTTTGCCCTGCGCCGGGGCACCGCTTGCCCGAAAGATCGAGGAGTTCTTCCACTCGGCCGGTATCCACGTCGCGTACGGCTACGGCCTCACGGAGACGACGGCCACCGTCACCTGCCACGAGGACTATCACTTCAGGCCGGGTACCGTGGGAAAGCCCATCGACGGGGTGGAGGTGAAGATCGCGCCCAACGGCGAGATCCTCGTCCGGGGCGAAACGGTCATGTCGGGCTATTACCGGAAACCGGAGGCCACGGCCGAGACCTTCGAGGACGGCTGGCTCAAGACGGGCGATGTGGGCATCCTGGAAGACGGGTACCTGACGATCACGGACCGCATCAAGGAGCTCATGAAAACCTCCGGCGGCAAGTACATCGCCCCACAGGTTGTCGAATCGACACTGGCCGGCGACCCCTACATCGAGCAACTCATCGTCATCGCCGACGGGCGCCCCTACGCAACGGCGCTCATCGTACCCGCCTTCGATGCGCTGGAAGCCTACGCGAAAACCTGGAACATCGCCTACTCCTCCCGCGAGGAGCTGGTGCATGACCCCATCCTCGTGCGCTTTTTCGAGGGGCGGATCGAAGCCCTGCAGAAGGATCTGGCGGGGTACGAGAAAGTGAAGCGAATTGCGCTGCTGCCCCGGCCCTTCAGCCAGGAGGCGGGCGAGATGACGCCGACCCTGAAGGTCAGGCGCCGCATCATCGTCGAGAGATACCACGACCTGATCGAAGCGATGTATGCGCGGGAAAAAGAGGCCACGACCGCCGCACCCGAATCGGATCTCGCCTTCTCGGCACCATAAAGACAGTGACTAGTGGCTAGTGGCTTGTAATTTGTGCCCGGCGAAACATTCCTTCTCTTTCACTAATCACCAGCCACAAACCACATCTTCCACTAGTTGTCATTCCGCGATCGTTTTCCGCACGAGCGCAAACAGATACGCCACCTCCGCCTCATCGAGACCGCCCGCGAATTCGACGACGGCCTTGTCGCTCCGGACAGTGACACCCCGGGAGCCCGCCATCTTTATCAACGACAGGATGAAGCGGGGCACGGGTCGCCCGTCGGGCATCCGGGGGGTCCCCGTGTTGCCCAGCGGAACCTTCTTCATCCCGGGAACTTCAATCGAGTCCATGAGCGCGCCTGTTGCGGGCGCCACGAGGTCCTCCAACTCGTCGACTGGGATCTCGACGGTCGATTGCTTTCCCTGTTTCAGTGCCTCGACGCGCAGAAAGGCCTTCGTGACGGTGATTCGCTCGAACTGGTTTTTCAGGCGAAGCACGTTCAGCAGCGCCGACACGACGGGGCCCGCAATGAAAAGAAGGCCGATGAACCCCAACAAGACATACCGGATCCAGTCGGGCATGGGGAGCGTGAGCAGCTCAGGCAGAAAGAACCACGCCACGGCCGCTGCGAAAACAAGGGGAAAGAGCACGGGAAGGTAATGGAGTACGCTCAGCGGCGGCCCGGGAATGTGGAGGATGACCCCTTCCCCCGTGCGCTCCACCCGCGAGCGCATCCCGGGGGGCTCGGGCGGAACGGGGGCCGCCGTCTCCTGCTTCCTTCGCAACCGGTCGCGCCAGGATTCGTCGAGGTGTTCGGGGTCGCGGGTCACGCGCTCGCCCGTGGAGCTGTCCACGAGGGGTTTTCGCAGGAACCGCGACAACTCCTCGGCCACCTGCCTCGCCTCGGCGAAGCTCACGGGCTGCACGACGGCGATGGGCTTCGGGATCCCCTCGCCGGAGAGCTTCACGGGCCAGGTTGCGGCGGAGTCGCTGTCTCCCCGGGAGAAGTCCATCTCCACCTGCCGGATCGCATCGAGCATGTACTCTGTGCGCTTCATCGGCACGAGCAGGCCGTACCACTGGGTGATCCGCCCTCTTCCGCGGTCCAGGACGATGCCGCTGCGCCCGAAGACGAGACCGGCCCCGACGGCGGCGAACACCGACCCGAAGAGGACGACGAAAACGGAAGGCAGGGGTCCCGGCGAGCCCTCCACGGGGATGATCCCCAGGGGGATCTGCATGACAAAAAGGCCTGCCAGCAGGAAAGGCAGGCCGAGAATCGAAAGGCAGCCTCCCCCGCTGCGAAGCACAAGGGTACCCGAATCCTTGTAATAAAAGAGGGGTTTCTTCGCTCCCATGCGGGCTTGGTTGAAGAAGGCCATGTCAGGAACCCATCGTCATTCAGGATACGTTATAGGGCAACGGGTCATCAAACCGTCTTGCCGACCATCGACTGGGCAAATGCCGCGGCGTCCTTGAGATCCGCCGCGTCGGGATGTCCGCCGGCCCCCAGGGCCTCCTCGGCCCAGGCCTTGTGCTCGGGCTTTTTCATCAGGGCATCGATGATCTTCGCATCCACCTTCCCCCGGCAGCCGAACTGGCCCAGGACTTTCAGGCTGGCAGCGAGTCCCGCTGCGCTCTCGAAGGCCTGCATAGGCAGCTGGCCGCCGCGCAGGGAACCGTGTGTTGAGAAGAAAGCCACCTTCTGGCCCTTGGGCAGGCCCTTGATGAAATCCGCCATCTTCGCCGGTACGCTGTGCGCCTGGACGGGAAACCCGCAAAAGACGAGATCGTGCCCGGCCGCCGCCTTGACCTCCGCCACCGGCAGAATCTGCTTCTGCACATTGACGGCTTCGTAAATGGCCTTGGCAACCTTTTCCGTGTTCCCCGTCTGCGTGTAGTAGGTAACGAGAACCTTCATCCCTTTCCTCCCTCCCTTCTGTTTGCCCAAAATAGAATGAATCCGGAAAGCGAGGCAACCGCGCCCCGCGCCGCCGATTTCTTATCGTCGATCCCTCATTCTGTCAACGAAAAACGATCCCCTCAACCGGCACGATGGCATCGCCTGTTCGAACCTTCAGCCCACCCTTCACTGCTGCGCCTGACGATTTTTCAGGAAAGTTCATTTTTTTCTTGACAAATAGAACGATCGTTCTATAAACTGCAGGCACGAGGTCCGAGGAACGAGGACCGGAGGCAACAAATAAAAAAACCTCGAGCCTCTACCCCGATCCTCGATCCTGCGAATGGAAATGAGCACATGAGAGGAAACAGGACCCTCAAGAGCGTGGAGAAGGAGATTGCCGGGTTCTACCGGGACCAGAGGCGGATGCCTACCTACTCGGAGATGATGGCCGTCCTGGGGGTACGCTCCAAGGCCGTCGTCTATTTCTGGGTGCAGAAACTCCTGTCCGAGGGGGTCCTGGAAAAGGATGCCCGGGGGTTCCTTCACCCGTCGCGCAGGGCCTTCGGCCTGCCCATGGTGGGAGACGTGGCCGCCGGGTTCCCCTCCCCTGCCGAGGAAGAGCTCCGGGACGTGATCTCCTTCGACGAGTACCTCATCACGAAACCCGGCACATCTTTTCTGCTGCGGGTTTCGGGGGACTCCATGATCGACGAGGGGATCCACCAGGGCGATCTGGTCGTCATCGAGAAAGGCCGGGAACCGAAATCGGGCGACATCGTGATCGCCGAGGTTGACGGCGAGTGGACACTGAAGTTCTTCCGGAAAAAGGGAAAGGACGTATTCCTGGAGGCGGCCAACCCGAAGTACCCGCCCATTCGCGCCCGGTCGGAGCTGCGAGTCGGAGGCGTGGTGAGCGCCGTCATCCGGAAATACCCGGGCTGATGGTTTTGCGGCCGGTCAGGACCGCAAGCCATCACAAGAAAGGCATGAAATAACAAGAAACATGACAGAGGAGTCATCGATGAATACGAAAGTGATCGATCATCGGGAAGGCCTGGAGCGTTTCAGCAGGCTTCGCATCGGGACGGCGTCACGGAGGGTCTCCCCGATCCGCCGCTTCAGGAACATGGTTGAATTGAGCGACTGGGAGGACAGGATCCTTCGGAGGGAGCAGGAAATCGACGCCTTCTGCTGGATGCTCGCCGGCGGGACGGCGGCACTGCTGCTGCCGGTATGCTTCCTTGTCCTCAAGGGCTGACAGGCTGTTTACCCGGGGCGCATCCCGATGAATGCACACATTCGTCTTCAAGCATCAAGGCTGCGAAGATCGGAAGAGCAGAAGTGAGGAAGAGCGGATAAGAGAAGAAATAACACCACCCGCTCCGATCTTCCGCTCTTCACAACTTCCTCACTTCGCAATCTTATCCGGGGGCCTTGCCTGGCTTCCCGTCTGCCTGACCCGGGATCTGCGTTGGGTATTGTCCCGGCGCGGGCTGTCATCTTTGCGTGATATTGTGTTTGATATTATTGGGCATCGCCGGTAGAATACTCAAAGTAAAGATCGTTGCTTCATGCTGAAAATGAAGCGGGGGATGTCGGACTTCCGGCGCCCTGATCATCGAATCTCAAATCGAATCTCAGAAGGAGGACGTTGTATGAACAAGAGAATCTTGGTACTAATCTCGGTTGTGGCCGCTGTCCTGATGTTGGCCTTCGGCTGCACCGCCACGGGCACGCGTTCGGGCGACCCCGACATGACGCGCCGCAGCCTCGATGCCGAAGCCGACAATGCGCTCTCCAGGCTCTATGCACAGGCCACCGGATCGCAGCAGATGGTAAGCCAGGCCAAAGGCGTGCTGGTGTTCCCGTCTGTGTTAGAGGCCGGGTTCGTCTTAGGCGCCTCGCGCGGCCAGGGCGTGTTGCGCGTCGGCGGCAAGACGGTAAGCTATCACGCCACGACGAGCGGATCGTTCGGCCTGCAGGCCGGCGCCCAGTCGACGGCGGTCTTTATCCTGTTCATGACGGATGAAGCGTTGAAGCGGTTTCAGGACAGCTCGGGCTGGACGGTGGGCGCCGACGCATCGGTGACCTTGCTCTCGGTGGGCGCAAGCGCCCAGGTTACCTCTGCCACGGTGCAGCAGCCCATCGTTGGATACGTGCTTTCCAACAGCGGGCTCATGGCGGGCGTCACGATGGACGGGACTCGGATCACCCGGCTGGACCTCTAACCTGCGTCCGAGCGACATGAGACCGGCAATGGAATCATGATCGCATCGAGAATTGCGTTTTTCCTGCTGCCGCGATCCTGGCGGGCCGCGCCATCTTGGTCCGCGAGGATCCGGCAGTAGCTGTTTCTTTCGGTCTATTTCCTGAAAAAGTAGTACTCGTGGCTCTCCTTCGAGCCGTCGAGGTCCCGCTCCGAGCCCAGGAGCGTGAAGCCGGTTTCGGCAAGAAGCGCCGAAAACTCCGTTGTGGTGAAGGATGTCATGTAGATGACATTTTTCGCGTAGTCGCCCTCCTTCTGCCTGAGCTTCTCGGACCCGTCAAAGTGGCGCACCTGCACAAAGCCATGGCCCCCCTTGCGCATGAGGCCCGCCGCGGTCTCCAGGACCTCTTTCGTGTAGGCCTTGGTGGGGAAATGCTGAAAGACGGCGACGGAAAAAAAGAAGTCGATGGCATCCCCTCCCAGGCCATCCAACACCTGCCTCGGGCGGGCCGCGTCAACGAGAGCCGTCTCGAAATTGGAAAGGCCGCCGCGCTGCAGCTGCCGTGTACATTCATCGAGGGTGGGCTGTGAGATATCGACACCGACGACACGGCGAAAATGGCGGCACAGGGCGCTCATGTTGGCCCCTCCTCCGCATCCCCAGTCCAGGGCTGCCTTTGAAGCGAAGCCCCCGGCCGCTTCCGGCGGGGCAAACTGCCGAAAGTAGTTTTCGACCAGGCCGAAGTTGAACGCCCCGTATTCGAGCCACCGCTTCCGCGGCCAGCGGGCCGACCCGGCCCAGTGGGACTGATCCTGCACCCGCTCGTCGTGCCGGCTCAGGTTCCAGTACAGACCCGCATCCTTTTCGAGATTTCGCTTCATGCAGGAAAAACCCATTGATCAGGGAATTGGGAACTGGGTATTGGGTATTGAAAATCCCAAATCCCTTACTTCTTCACTCAGACACTCAGACACTTCTTTCACTCAGACACTTCTTCCTCGTCCCTTGTCCCTGGTCCCTAATGCAGAACCATGAAATCCGCATCCTCCACTGTAAGTCCCCCCTTACCGTCCGGGTCCGGCAGGATGACCGAGACCGTCACATCGGGCCTCATCGTCGCGATCTGCCAGGGAATGGCGTACTTCCGGGCGTGCACGGACCCTGCGAGGATGACGATCCTGCTGCCCGGGTTTTTATCCAGGTAATCGAGGGCATGGATCGCCATGGCCGTGTCCCAGACCATCTGTGCTTCGCAGAAATGCTCGAAGGAGCGCCCCGATGCCCGAGCGTGCTCCGCGAAGGTTTTCCGGATGAGGGCACGGTATTCCTCATCAATCGTGCATGTGAGACCCGGCGGAAGCCTCTTCCTCTCGGTCTCCGTGAGCGATCCGTAGCCCTCGCGGGCCACCCTGGCAATGATCTCCCGGGGCACGTTGAGTCCCACCAGCGGGATCCTCTTCTGCCGCGTGTAGAGAAAAATGTCCCTGTAGAGCAGCCAGGGCATCCCCCAGTTTTCGCGGTAGAGCGCTTCGAATTGCTCCGTCGGCATCCCCCAGCGCCACCATTTGTCCAGCGGCTCCTGGCTCTCGGCCCTGAACATCTCGAGGCCCACGGCAAGGGGCAGCCCCCCTTCATGCATCGTCCGGATCATCTTGAGCTGCAGGTCATGGTGGGACTGACTGTCGTGGGTCTCACCGATGACGATGACCCGGCTCTTCGACGCCTCCCCGACCATCCGGTCGAAGGGAATCGCCGCACGGTCGTTCAGCCGCACGACGTCACCGTCCTGGCAGCCCGCCAAAAGAGGCATGGCTGCGGCGATGATCCAGCACAGGACGATTCGATGGACGATGTTCATGGGGTGACCCCGCTTTCCTGTCGTCCATATGAAACGGGACAGGCCTGATTGTCAAGCGGATGTACGAAAAATCTGCATGTCAATTTTTCCGACACTTGAAAAATCTGACAAGTGATCATGCTCTGAATTATTACGGAAATTTCGCTTGACAAAAATCACCAACACCATTACTGAACTTATGTTGCGTTGGTAATATCAGATAATTGCATTGCGCACGATGCAATCGATCTGAATATGGAAAGAATGTAGAGAAGAATTCCGGCAAGCATCTCCACTTCGTCCCGATTCAGCGCGGGACATGGAGGTGTGACAGTCTTACAAGGGGAGGTGATTCCTATCTATACGAGAAGGTTGTCGAGGCAGATCCTTGGTCTCATCATGATCCTTCTTCGGGGGCCCCTGTTGGTTGCACTGTCGGCGTGCAGACTATTCAAATTCAACTGTATCTTCACCGTCTATCCCGGCTCCCAGAAAGACATCGATGGATACCTGCCGCCCGGGTTCAAGTGGGCGAAGCACCTTGCTTCGGGCAAACCCTTCGTCGCCGGGGTCATCACAACCGGCAACGGACTGGGGCGCGGCCTCGTCCTTGCCGTTCCAAACACCGTAGAGCAGTTCAAGACCGACCGAGAACTGGTCGGGAGCATCATGAAACGCCTCAAGTTCACCAAGACCGTGACGGGCGCAAAAACGATCGCCGTCGCCGGACAGGGTCCTCGGTTCTTCAAGTCCCATTTCCCATACGAGCAGCCCTTTGTATACGGCCTGAAGGGCAGGGTTTTCTCCGTGGTGGAGACGGTGGAGCAAGTGGCGGAAAGGCACAATCTTCCCAGGGCCGGGACCACCGTTGCCATCCTGGGTGTGGGGGAGATCGGCGAAGCGATCATCCGGAACCTGGAGGAAAAAGGCTACCGGGCCCTCGGGATCGACGTCAAGATTCGAGATGGAAGCGTGGAGCTTTGCAATGAGGGGATGGCGAGGCTCAAAAAGGCCGATCTCGTCGTGGTCCAGACCCCCCGGGGCGATGACGTGGTCCCCTACTACGAAGACTTGAAGAAGTCGGCGATCCTGATCGACGACTCCCATCCCCGGATCACCGTCAAGCCCGGCGAGGTCCGGTTCTACAAGGTCGCCATCGGCCGCACCGGCGTCGAGTTCAAACCCCCGCTTCCCGGGTACGAGAAGTACTGGATCCCCGGGTGCGTCCAGGAGTCACTGGTCGTTGCAGAATCCGGAAAGGCCGACATGTCGCAGGAGGAGTTCAACCGGCGGTCGAAAGAGCTTGGCTTCTTCGCCCACATGGTCGATGACCGCTAGGGACAGGCTAAAGGCGACAGGCCACAGCCTAAAGCAGTAAAAAAGGCGAAGATTAGGAATCTTCGCCTTTTTCATTTTTCTATCTTTTTTACACGCTATCCGCTACACGCGACACGCTTCCCCCTGTCTATACCCTATCCCCAATACCCGATACCCTGGTTCATTGTCCGTTGCCGTTCGCGACCCCGATGCGGTCGATGGTCGTCAGCACCTTGAGCCCATCAAAGTCCACGAAGAAACCACCGTCCCTGGCGGGGACGCCCATCGCCAACTCATCGCCCGCTTCGGCAGCCGCCGAGTTGCAGATCCCGACGCTTGCGAAATAACACAATGCGTTGTTTCGTTCGGCGTGCTCCAGGTTGTAGAAGGCCTCTCTGTCGTCGGCCAGCTTCCCCTTGTTCGGGTAGACATCGGTCCGGACGACCACGAAGCACAACCGGCCGTTTTTCCTGGCCACGATCTGCGGGGTCATGGCAAGCGATGGGTTCGCGCCGAGGATCTCGTAGCCGTCCCTGACCATCTCCTCGTAGACGATCTGGACTCCGAATTCCTGAATCTCTTCCCGTGTCATCACATCATTGTTTCCCACGAATCGATCTCCCGCAGTGTCGTTGGACATCCCTGACCTAGGCCGCCTTGTCGAGTTCGATCCGGACGGCAATGGCAATCTTTTCCAGGGTGTAAGGCTTTTTCAGATACTGCCCGGCGCCCAGCTTCTGGGCCTCCTTGACGCGGTCCGTCTCGGCAAAGCCGCTCACGATGATCGCCTTCTGCCCCGGACGATGCTCCGCGATCTTCCGATAGGTCTCGAGACCGTCGATGCCCGGGTCCATGATCATGTCCAGGATGACGAGGCTCGCCTGCTTGTTCTTCAGGTACTCGACGGCCTCTTCGCCGCTCGCGAGGGTCTCCGTCGAGTAACCGAGCTTCCGCAGCATGGCCGAGGCAAGCTCCCTCTGCTCCGCCACGTCGTCGACAACCAGGACGGTCTCCCCCCGCGACAGGAATTGCTCGATGGGGATCTTCCGGTCCTCCGTCTTGACCGCCGCGCGGTTCACGGGGAAGTAGAGGCTGAACGTCGACCCCTTCCCTTCCACGCTCTCGATGTCGATGTAGCCCTTGTGATCCTTCACGGTTCCCCAGACAACGGCCATGCCAAGACCGGTGCCGCTTCGCCCCATGATCTTTTTCGTGTAAAAGGGCTCAAAGATTTTCTTGATGTCCTTCGGCGCAATCCCGATGCCCGTATCGGAGACCTTCATGACGATGTACTCTCCCTCGGCAACCTGGTCGTAGCCGCGGATCGTCGTGTCCACATACTGGTTGGCGGTCTCGATCCGGATGGTGCCGCCGCAGGGCATGGCCTCGGCTGCATTGGAGACGAGATTCATCACGACCTTGGAGAGGTGAACGGGAGAGCCCTGGATCGGGAGCAGATCCCCGGCCAGGTCGCTTTCGATGACACTTGCGGGATGGAACGATCGGAGCTTTTGGAACTCGGGGCTCCGGAGGTAGTCCGTGATGATGCGGTTCAGTCCCACGGGCTCCATGACAGGCACGCCGCGCCGGGCGAGGGTCAGCAGATCCTGGACGATGGCCGCGGCCTTCTCGCCCGAGTTCTTGATCGTGAGGATGCCCCTTCGCAGCGGGCTGTTTTCCGCCAGTTCCATCAGGAGCAGGTCGGGGTAGCCGACGATCCCGCCGAGGATGTTGTTGAGGTCGTGGGCAACCCCTCCGGCCAGGGTCCCGATGGCCTCCATCTTTTCCGAGCGGGCGAGCCTCTCCTCGAGGGCCTTCTTTTCTCTCTCGCTGCGCTTCTTCTCCGTGATGTCCCGGATGGTGGTGAGAATCGCATCCTGCCCGCTCAGGGCAATCCTGCTTGCGCAGATCTCGATATCGACGATGTCCCCGTCCCTGCGGATGTCCCGGATCTGGTAGGAGCGAAGATCGTGGTGCGGCCACGTTTCCCTGCGCTCGACGAGGATGTGGCGGTCATCGGGGTGAATGAATTCCACGACATCCCTGCCGAGGATCTCGCCCTTGTCCTTGTACCCGTGCAGGACAAGCCAGGCCGGGTTGACGTCGATCATCTTGCCGACGCGGGAGACGCTCATCGCCTCCATGGAGTCCTCGAAAAGGGTTCGGTACTTCCTCTCCGATTCCGTAAGCGCGTTTTCCGCCACCTTGCGGTCCGTGATGTCCCGCAGGATCGTCAATACGGCCGCCGGGCTTCCACCGGCGTCCCGCAGGGCCACGTTAGCGGCGCAGTGATAGAAGGCCTCCTGCCCCTGACGGGTCGTGAGTGTCGTGTCGCTGCTGTGGATCTCGCCGTCCCGGAAAGTCTGCAGCGCGTAGCACGGATAGGGTTCGCAGGGCCACGCCCTTTTGCACAGCATCTCGTGGCATTTCGCTCCGTCGCAGCCGAGGGCGAAAGACTCTTTAGCCTTGTCGTTGTACCAGACGATGTTCAGGTCCCGGTCGATCATGATCATGCTGTCGCCGACGGAGCGGAGCATGGCGTTGAGCTTGCCCTCGCTCGCCCGGAGCGCCTCCTCGGAGCGCATGCGCTCCTCCATCTCGCCCGCCAGCTGGAGGTTTGCCCGGTAGAGCTGTGCGGTGCGCTCCTCCACCCGCTGCTCGAGTTGCTCGCCCGCCTTGCGCAGCTTCTCCTCGGTATCCTGCAGGGCGGACACGGCGCTCTTGAGCTCCGCATTGACGCCTTCGAGCCTCATCGTGGCCTTCTCCCGTGTCCTCTCGAAGAAGTAGGCGAAGGCGGTCACGACGAGAAAGGAGGGGATGAAGCGCAGCTTGAAATCCCGCGAGTAGTTCGTGAAGGGGCTCGGCGGGTTCTCCCACATGAAGAAAGCGACGGCCGGGACGAGCATCACAAGCGTTGCGGCCAGCCCCGGCCGGGAGCCGAGGATAAACGACGCGATCAGGGGAAAGGTGAAGTACCAGACGTGGGCCGTGTTGTTCACCCCGCCGGTGAAGAGCAGATAATAATAGAGCATCCCGATGACACCGACGCCGCAATAGAAGGCCGTCTTGTAATCCTTCGTCCTGCGCAGATAGAAGATCAGGCAGGCGAGGACAAAGGCGGCGGTGTAATCCAGCGTGGCGAGCCAGGGGTTTCTCTGGAGATAGGCAAGCGTGCCCAGCAGGACAAGGTTGAGGATGCCGATCAGGGAGAAGGCGTTGAAGACGATGATCTTGCGTGACAGATCACGCCCCAGATCGTCGCTCATCCCGCCGCTGATCAGATCAAGGGAGATCCTCTTGAGTTCCTGCACGTTGACGGTCATGGTTTCGTTCCGGTCCCCCCGGACAGGCATCTCATGGGCGATGTCCTAAAAATACCTTTTAACTAGCAGGTACCATGCCATTTCACCGTGCCCTCAAAAAAAAGGGAGCTCCGCAATAGTCTTTATATTTAATGGGTTAGCAGTGCATGCGGGATCCATGGCGCTGGGCTTTTCGTGAAGCCTCCCCGGCACCACGCCAGGTTCTTGACACAGGCCATGATGGAAGAAGCGTGTCGCGTGTAGCGGGTAGCGTGTGGGGTGAACGAGGATTGGAAGGACGAGGGGAATACATACAGCAGACAGTTGGCAGGAATAGAGAACTGTTGGCTGTCGGCTGTCGGCTGCCCAGCCGGCCACTTACTGTTTTCCGTCGCCTGGAGCGCTAACGGCCGGCGGTCAGCCGGGCTTCGATCTGCAGGAGCAGGCGGGCCTGGTCGCGGTAGAACCGGTGTGCGTCCTCGAGAGTCACCCTTTGGAACCGCACCCGGTTGCCGGGTACGGCCTGGGCGATCTTCGAAAGTTCCGTCGAGATGACCGTGGCGATTTTCGTGTAACCGCCCGTGGTCTGTTCTACAAGCAGGATGATGGGCTGGCCGTCGGCCGGAAGCTGGACGTTTCCCGGCACGGTGGGCTCCGAGATGATGCTCTGCGGGAAGCCCTCGTCGTGATGGACAGGCGGCCCCTGGAGGCGGTACCCCATGCGGTCCGCCTCGGGCGTCACCTCGTAGATCCCGCCAAAGAAGATCTCCAGCCCTGATCGGAAGGCTTCTTCCTGGGGACCGGCAACGGCCCTCAACACGATATCCTGTGGGTACACAGGGATAAAGTCCGCGGGCACTGTCCGGGGCTTCGCGAGAGGTTTCCCGGGGATGCGGCCAAGCTTGTCGTCCTTTCTCAGAACCCTGCCCTCGAGCCCGCCGATCTTCGCCTTCACGCAGGTGGCCCGGCTGCCCATGACGACGGGCACGTCGATGCCTCCCGTTACCGCGAGGTAAGAACGACAGCCGCTTTTTGCCTGGCGGATCCGTATGACGTCGCCTTTGTTCACCCGCACCGCTTGCCACATCGGAACGGGTTGCCGGTTCACCGTGACGGCCATGTCGGCCCCCGCGAGGGCCACATCGGCCTCCCCGAGGACTTCCAGGGCGGGACCCATCATGGTGGTTTCAAGAACGGCAGCGTCGGCGGGATTGCCCACCAGGAGGTTGGCGATGCCGGAGGCGAAAAGGTCAAGGGCCCCTGACGGGGGCACCCCGCGGTCGATGAAGCTGTAGCGGCCCCGGTCCTGGACCGTCGTGAAGGAACCCGGCGAGATCACGCGGAAGGCGTCCATCAGGTGCCCTCCTTCACGCGGATGCGTTCGTATTCTCCGCTCGTGACCGGCACAAAACGGATGCGGTCCCCTGCCTCGTAGAGGAAGGGGGTTTCCCGCTCGGGCGCGAAAAGTCGGAGCGGCGTTCGGCCGATGATCTGCCAGCCGCCGGGGCTGTCGACGGGGTACATGCCCGTCTGGGCCTCGGCGATCCCCACGGAGCCGCCGGGAAGCAGGGTCCTCGGCGTCTTCCGCCGCGGTGTGTGGATCCGCTTGTCGAGACCCCCCAGGTAGCAGAAGCCGGGGGTAAAGCCGATCATGTAGATGGGGTAGACCGTTGCCGTGTGGATGGCGATGACCTGCTCCACAGTCAGTCCGTTGTGCTGCGCCACGATGGCGAGGTCGGGCCCGGATTCGCCGCCGTACAGGACGGGGATCTCGACAACCCGGGGCACCGGGATCTCGATCTCGTGAAGCCGTGCCTCCAATCCCTGAATGAGAGAGAGGAGTTTCTCAGGGGAAGTGACCAGGGGGTCATAGATAAGCGACAGGTTTCGATAGGCGGGAATGACCGCTTCGACGCCTTCGGGAAGGCCCTTCTTCAGGAGTGCCGCCATCGCACGGACCTTCTCGTTGACGGCGGGGTCGATCGCGTCGCCGTACTCCACGAGCACGGCCCGGTCGCCGCTGATGCGGATGCGGGGTTTGTCGAAAACATGGGACATCGAGTCTGTCTCATCCGTCCGGTTACGCCGATTCGGGGTATCTCGAAGCCTACAGCCTACAGTCTACAGCCGACAGCAAAAAGATAAAGTATCCGGGAAATTTGTTGGCTGTTGGCTGTTGGCTGTCGGCTGTCGGCTGTAGGCTGTAGGCTGTCGGCATCCCTTCACCGGTCACTAGATGAAGGTCCCCATCGGCACAACCTGGATAGCCTCGGCTTCGATGGCTGCCCGGATCTGCCGCACCAGCTCCACCGCCGAGGGGTTGTCGCCGTGGACGCAGATCGTGTCGATCTGCATCGCGAGAACACTTCCGTCGGTCGTGGTGATCTTCCCGTCCTTCGCCATGCGAAGGGCCCGCTCTGCGGCCACCTTCGGGTCCTTGATGACAGCGCCCGGCAGGCTTCTCGGGGCGAGCTTGCCCTCGGGAGTGTAAGCCCGGTCGGGGAAGGCCTCGAAGGCTACCTTAATGCCCGCCTCCCCGGCGATCTTCGTGACGAGCGGCGCCTGGGCGCCGCCGAGGGCCAAATAGATCACATTTCTATCGACGCCCGCAATGGCTTCCACGATGGCCCGGATCAGCGCCTCGTTGCCCACGCTCGTGTTGTAGAGGCTCCCGTGGGGCTTCACGTGCTGTAGAGGCACGCCGTGAAGGGCGCAGAAGGCCTTCATGGCGCCGATCTGGTAGGCAACATAATCGCGGACCTCCTCGGGCGTACAGTCCAGGTTGCGCCTGCCGAAGCCCACGAGGTCCGGGTAGCCCGGGTGGGCGCCTATCCCCACCCCGTGGTCTTTTGCGAGCTTCACCGTTTTGTACATCACATGGGCATCTCCTGCGTGGTAGCCGCAGGCGATGTTTGCCGATGTGACGTGCCGGATCACCTCGCCGTCCATGCCCATGGCCCAGGCGCCGAAGCTCTCGCCCATGTCGCAGTTGAGATCGATTTTCTTCATCTCAGAGCACCCCCTTCTCACTTCATTTTGCCGGGAAGGTACAGGGCGATATCCGGGAACACCGTCAGCAGCACCGTCGCCAGCAGCATGAGCAGGAAGAAGGGAAAGGCCGCCTTGCCGATGGTGAAGAGATCGTCGTTGTTCAGTCCGCTGATGACGAAGAGGTTGAACCCCACGGGGGGCGTCACCTGCGCCAGCTCGATCATGACGACGAGGTAGATGCCGAACCAGACGAGGTCGAACCCCGCCGCCTCCACGAGCGGCAGGACCAGGGGCGCCGTCATGACGATCATGGAGAAGCCGTCGATGAGGCACCCGAGGAACAGGTAAAGCACCGTCAGGATGAAGATGAGCATGTAGGGGGAAAGCTTCATCGAGACGACGTATTGCGTGAGCGCCCTCGTGATCCCCAGGAATCCCATGACGTTCGAAAGGTAGGAGGCGCCCATGACGATGAGCATGATCATGCAGCTCGTCTTCACGGAGTTGATGAGGCTCACCTTGAAGACGTCCACGGTGAGGCTCCGTGTAATGGCCGCGAAGAAGAAAGCCCCCACGACCCCCACGGCGCCGGCCTCCGTCGGGGTGGCCCAGCCCATGTAGATGCTCCCGAGCACCATGAGCACCAGGAAGACTACGGGCGCGATGGCCGGGATGGCCTGGATGCGGTCCGACCAGGTGAAGTGGTCATCTGCCCTGGGAGCGAGGGCCGGGTTGATGAGGCAGCGGAGGGTAATATAGCCGCTGAACATCCCCGCAATCATGAATCCCGGGATGAAGCCCGCGATGAAGAGCTTGCCGATGCTCACATCGCCGATGATGCCGTATACGAGCATCATCATGCTGGGCGGGATCATGAAGCCCAGCGTCCCGGCTCCCGCCAGCGACCCGATGGAGAGGGCGTGGTCGTAGTTGCGCCGCTCCAACTCGGGGATGGTGATCTTCCCCACGGTGGCCGTCGTGGCCGCAGAGGAGCCGCTCACGGCGGCAAAGAAGGTGCAGGCCATGATGTTGACGTGGATGAGTCTGCCGGGGATCGCATCCATCCAGGGCGCAAGCCCCCGGAAGAGATCCGACGAGATGCGGCTCCGGAAGAGGATTTCGCCCATCCAGATAAAGAAGGGCAGCGCCATCATGGCCGATCCGCTCGTGTTGTTCCAGGCCACGTTCGCGATGATCGAGCCGAAGGCGACATCGCTGTAGAAGAAGAACCCGCCGATCCCCACGATGAACAGGGAGATGCCGATCCAGACGGAGCCGCCCAGAAAAAGGATGAGCATGCCGCAGATCGTGGCCGCTACGGGTCCCATATCAAGTTGCATGATTATATGATCTCCATGAGCTGCGGGAAGCGGGCATGCTTCGGGGGGCTGAAGACGTCTCGCGAATTCCTGTCTTGTCCACGCTTCCGATCTTCCGCGCTTCCTATCTTCCTGTCGTCACGTCACCGCCCCAGGTCATCCGATTCCTCGAGGATCCGAAGCCCTTCCGTGTCCCGCCGCAGCAGGGCAAAACCCTTCAGGAACTCGGCCGCAAACTGCAGGGTCAGGAGCAGGGACCCGACAGGCAGGAAGGCCTGCGGGATCGCCAGGTAGGTCTCCGAGATCTGCATGGACTGGGAGTCGCTGACAACGGAGTCCCAGAAAAAATCCCAGGTAAAAGATGTCAGGCCCACACAGAAAAGGAAGCCAATCATGAAGCAGACCATGTCGAAGATGACATGGGCCCTGCCCTTGATAATGTGAGGCAGGAACATCATCCGGATGTGGCCGCGCTCGCGAAGCGTGTAGGCAAGCCCCATGAAGGTGAGCATGGCCATGAGGTAGCCCGTGTACTCGTCGGCGACATACAGGGTGCTGTTCAGAAAACTCCGGAAGATGATCTCGCCGACGGATAGCACGAGCCCGATGGCCATGAGGCCTCCCGCCACCCAGCCGCCGATGCCGGACAGGTTGTCGATCAGGATGATCAGCTTTTTCATGCCTATCTCAATGCTTGTCAGCGTTGAAGAAACGCCCCAATGAAACAGGGACCACGGTACTCGTCACGAGCCGTGGTCCCCGCCATCGCCTTATGTCGAATCTTAAACCCTAGCGGCCGACCTTCTTCAGGAAGTCCGCGTAGATCTTCTTGCCCTCGGGCGGCGCATCCTTGACCCAGTCTGCGCGGATCTTCTGCGTGATCTTCTCGAGATCCGCGATCATCTGCTTGGAGGGGGCCACCGTCTCGATGCCGTTCTTGTTGCTGATGGCCTCCATGTCCTTGTCCCACTTGGGGCCGCGCTCCCACATGATCTTCTCCATCTCCTTGCCGGCCTTCACCAGGGCATCCTGCTGGGCCCTGGGGAGCTTCCGGAAAGCGGCCAGGTTGACGGTCACCATGTTCGTGGCGATCGTGATGTTCAGGGGCTCGAAGTACTTGAGCACTTCCCAGAACTTGGCATCCACGGCGGTGGGCGTCGAGGTCATGACGGAGTCGATGACACCGGTCTGCAGGGAGGTGTAGACCTCGCTGAAGGGCAGCGCCAGCGGGGTAGCCCCGACGGCTTCCATCACGAGGGCGCCGTTCTTGTCGTAGGTGCGGGTCTTGAGGCCCTTCAGGTCGGCAATGGAGGTGACCTTCTTTTTCGTCCAGAGGCCGGCTCCCGGCCAGGGTGCGATGTAAAGGATCTTCTGCTTCCACTTGCCCTCGGCCGTCTTGTCGAAGGCGGGCCGGGACAGGTCGATGAGCATCTTGAGCTCCTTGAAATCCCGGACGAGGAAGGGGAGCGTCACGATCTGGAAGACCTTCTCGTCGCCGGCCACGCCGCTGATCAGCATGTCGGAGACGGGCACGAGGCCGTCACGGACGACCTTCAGGAGCTCGGGCCCCTTGTAGCCCAGGGCGCCGCCGCTGCTCACCATCAGTTCGAGCTCGCCGTTGGTGGCCGTTTTCACCTTCTCGGCGAATTCCGTCAGCCCGACACTGTGGTTGTTCTTCGGGGGCCATACCGAGTTTGCGTTCCACGTGGTCTTCGCGAGGCAGGGCGTTGCCAGAAACGCCGCTGCGACAAACATGACAATCGTGAGCGTCCAGATCTTCTTCATGGGTCGCCTCTCCTTTTTTGAAATTACGGTTCGATGTGCGCTTGAAACAAGATGGGGAAACGTCAAAGTGGCGCTGATTATAGAAGGTTGCCCCGGCCAAATCAAGCGTAAACTGAAAAGAAATAACCTTTTACAATCATCGTGTTGATTGAATATCGGGCAGGTCGGAACCAGGGACATCGCTCCATTTTGGTGACGGGTCGAAGGGGGATCCCGGCCGAAGAAGATCCTTTGTGGACAGAGCACCCGGACCGATATAGGGTCATTTCTGCTCCTGCAAGGGGCGGCTTCACGGACCTGCATGCCGGAGGCCTTCATCACCTGAACGGTCTTTATTACGGTCACAGCTGCACCTTGAAATATGCTAAAATACTTGCGCCAGATGCTTAGCGCTGACATACCGGCGGGAGGCAATTCATCGTAAACCGCAGTGGGTAGAAGAGACCCCACCGAAGGTTGCATGCAGGAGGGCATGATGAAGAATCTTGTTCGCCTCAATATGTCTTTTTTGATCATCCTCCTCTGTGTCGTTGCTTTTCACGAGCCTTTGCTGGCGCTCAGTTGCGGGAATTTTGATTATCCGAAATGCGATGGGCCCGCTCTTCAGTATGCCGGCGGCTTTAACCCGCAAGTGGGTTTCGGCGGTTTTGGCGGCGGCACTTGCCATGCCGGCCGCACACCGGTTGTCTTTATCCACGGCAACGGCGATTCGGCGATCAACTGGGATTCTCCGATAACCGGCTCCGTCAGGAATTACGTTGCGCCCGTCCGCTCCGTCTATCAGGAATTCAAGTGGCGCGGTTACAATGATTGCGAGCTCTTCGGAATAACCTACCTGTCCGCCGAAGAGCAGGCATCACCCAAAACCAATTATCACAAGCCGGAAAAGTACGACATTCTGATACGCTTTATCGAAGCCGTTAAGGCCTACACAGGGAAAGACCAGGTTGACATTGTCGCCCATTCGCTGGGTGCCTCCATGTCGCTTGCCGCCCTGACGTACCAGGACAATCTTCATCAGGGGAAAAACGGCTGGGCCCGTGTGCGCCGGTTTGTCAATATCGCCGGGGGTATCCGCGGCCTTCCCGCCTGTCTTGCCGCAGGTTACAGGAATCCTTTTCTCAGCACCTGCGGTTCCGAAAATGTTTTCAATAAATATATTTTTGGTTTCTATCCGGATTCCCGAGCATTTGCGGGATTCAACCGCTGGACAGCAGCCGAGGGACCGCTTAGTTTACGGCGCGCTCCAGGGTATCATCCGCATACTTATTTTTATACGCTTCACGCCGGATATCACGACCAGATTCACTGCATGACTGCGCAGGGGCATCGAAGCTGCGATAAGGGGGCATTGTTTGATCCCTCTGCCAATGTGAGGGCTCAGCTGAATGTCGGCGCCGGCTCAAAAGCCCGTAAAACGAATTTCGATTTTACGGACTGGCGGCCGACCGCCTTGTCTGGCGGGGATGCCGACGGGGTGGGGCATTTCAAGGTCAGAAACAACACCGGACAAATCATTTATGAGATGCTCACTGCGGACTGCACGGGCGTGGTCTGCAAGGGCTCTTACACAGGAGGGCCGGTTAAAGCGGGCGCAGAGTGAATGGTGCTGCGTGACACGCAGCGGGTAACGAAGTGGCGAGGAAAGGCACAAAGAACAAGGGGACAGGGGCAGAAATGGAATCCGGGCGTATGACAGGAAGACCGCTTGAAATGGCGTGGGTTGGGCAAAACGACCCGATGCTCCATTTCAGGAAGGAGTGAGCCTTCCGCGTCGGAGCGTGCAAGAAGATCGAGCCCCGGTCCAGGCCCGATTGCCTGGCTTCTTCCCAGGCTGGTCAAAAGAGGTTGGATGCAGGGAGAGGGAGCCTGCAAGGTGAAATTTTCCCGGTGAGGGGGAAATAGATATCAGAAGACCTGCCAGCCGCTGTATGTCCTCGCCATCTCGATCACCCGGCTGTAGACCCGCTCCAGGGGTTTCCACTCCTCGGGAACGGCGTAACCCCAGCTCATGGGGAAGGTCGCCTCGCCCCCGCTTCCGGCCAGCGTGAGCTCGCGTATCAGTCCTTCATTGCCCTTGTGCGGTTTCTTGTCGGTGAGCGGGGACACCGAATCGGGCAGGATGCCGAACAGCGCCTTCCCGTCCTTGACGGGCACCTTGTACTTCTTGCGCTGACCGCCCCAGGCGAGAAACAGCTCGAACTCGTCCTCCTCGAACAGCGGCAGGTTGGCCCGCGTGAGCCGTATCTCCGCCACGGGGCCCAACTCCTTCAGTCGGACCCTGATCTCCGATGCTTCGAGCGCCTTCAGTTCGATCTTGCCGGCAGGCTGCTTTCGACGGGCCATATCGAGACACCCCCCAGGGAAATGAATGGTCCGGAAATCAGGAAAGAACCCTACACGAAATCCCTATCACAGCTTGACGAAGAATTGAAGGGTTCAGAATGCTTTCGGAGTGATATATCAACAAATTGGCTGGTTGCAACCTGGGGTTTTTTCGGGTAGTGTAACGCTAAAAAATTGAATAGAAGCGCCAAGAAAGGAGGAATCGTTATGAGTACGACTTTGCACATGAAATTCAGGAAGGTCCCCAAATGCGCGGTCCTGTTGTTCGCGGCCTTGACCCTTATGGTTTTTTCGAGCAATGCGCTTGCCGTCACGCTGACGCTCGGCCACGGGGCCTCGCCCGGGAATCCGCGCACCATCGCCGCAGAGGCATTCGCGAAAATGGTTTCGGAGCGCACGAAAGGAAGTGTCACCATCAAGATCGCCGGCGCCGAACAGCTCGGAAACGACGTTGCCATGCTGACATCCCTGCGAATCGGCGCGCTCGACCTGACGGCGAACAGCCAGGGCCCGGCCGCCGGCCTGGTTCCGGAAGTTGCCGCCCTGGGCCTGCCCTTTCTGTTTTCCGATGCCGACGCCGCCCACAAGGTGCTCAGCGGTCCCGTCGGTGAGCGCTTGAACAAGAGGTTCGCCGAAGTGGGAATCGTGGTCCTGGACTGGTGGGACAACGGGATCCGCCACATCACGAATTCGAAGCGGCCCATCAACATGCCGGCCGACCTCAAGGGTCTCAAGATCCGCACCCCGGCCGATCCGATGACCGTGGACATTTTCCAGGCGCTCGGCGCGGCCACCCAGCAGATCGCCTTCGGCGAGCTGTACGTCGCTCTCCAGCAGGGCGTCGTGGACGGCCAGGAGAACCCCCTGGCCAATATCGCCAGCAACAAACTCTACGAGGTGAACAAGTACGTTTCCCTCTCCGGCCACAAGTGGGAGTCCACTCCGTTTCTGATGTCGGCGGTCGCGGTGAAGAAGGTCAAACCGGCCGAGCTCGAAATCATCAAAAAGGCAGCGAAAGAGGCGGGGGCTCTCCAGCGCCGGCTGATGGCTGAAACGGACAGGAAACTGCTTGCCGAGTTCAAGGCGAATCCGAACATCGCCGTCAACCAGGCAAACCGGGCGGAATTCCAGGCGGCCACGGCGAGCGTGGTCGAAAAGTGGAAGGCGAAACCTTTCGGCTCCTTTGTCGTGGAACTCGTCGCTGCGGCGAAGACGAAGTGATCTCCGCATGACTGGTGTTCATGGCGGGGACCCGCCCGTCAAAGGGTCTGCCGGCCGACGCATCGCTCTCGCCGCGGCGAGCGGCATCGATCGTCTCATCACGCGTCTGTGCCGTTTCATCGTTCTGGTGACGGGGATCGCGATGACGGTGATTCTGACGGGCAACGTTGTCGCGCGCTACGTGATGGCCAGCGGCGGCATCGATGCCGCGCAGGAGCTCCCGGAGCTCCTGTTTCCGTGGTTCATCGTCGCGGGGATCGCACTGGCCGCGCAGGCAGGCGGGCATCTGGGGGTTGACTGGCTCTACGACCGGCTCGGGCCGCGCGGGCGTGTCTGGCTCCTGCATCTCGTGAACGCGATCGTGATCGCGTCCTATCTGATCCTCTGCGGGCAGTCGCTGCTCCTGGCGGAGAGCACGTGGGTGCAAGTCAGTCCCGTGCTCAAAATTCCGACCAGCCAGGGGTACATGGCTGTGGCGCTGGGCTGCCTGCTTCTGGCTCTTGCAGCGGCATGCTCCTCCGTGCGCATTGCGTCGACGGGGCCCGAAACGCGCTTCACGCTCACCTATAAAGAGACCTGACCATGAGTTTCGTCCTCACCTTTGCGTTTATCGCGCTCATGCTGCTTGCCGTCCCGGTGGGGCACGGGATGGTCATCGCGGCGGCCGTGGCGGTCCTGTGGGATGGGACCCTGCCGCTCATGATTGTGGCCCAGCAGCTGTTTCAGCAGACCCAGTCGTTTCCGATGCTGGCCCTGCCTTTCTTCATGCTGGCGGGAAGCCTGATGATGGGCGGACGCCTTGGAAAAGAACTCCTGATGTTCGCGTCCGAGTTCATGAAGCGCTTCACGGGGGGCGAGCTCTCGACCACCGTGGTGGCCTCTGCCGTCTTCGGCGGCGTTTCCGGAAGCGCCGTCGCCAACTCGTCGGCTCTCGGTCCGGTCCTCATCCCCTGGCAGAAAAAGTGCGGCTACCCCGCCGGCCTGTGCGCGGCCAATATGGCGACGTCGTCCGTCCTTGACATCCTGATCCCGCCGTCGATCCCCATGATTCTCTACTCCCTGATCAGCGGCGTGAGCGTGGCCGACCTCTTTGTGGCCGGTGTTCTCCCGGGCCTCCTCATGGCGGGAAGCTTCATTTTTCTGTGCTGGTGGATCTCCAGGCGCCGGGGTTACAAGAACACCGGTTCGACGATCGGGAAACGGGAATTGCTTCGACTCGGCCTCAAATCGCTCCCCGCGCTCGTCATGCCGGTCTGGATCCTCGTTTTTCTGCGCTTCGGGGTTGCGACGCCGACCGAGGTGGCCGTGCTTGCCGTCATCTACTCCATCCTGCTGAGCGTCATCCTGTACAGGGACCTCAACTGGGCCCGCTTCAAGGAGGCGATGGTCGAGGCCGGGATTGCCACCGGCATCGTGATGCTCGTGATCATGGGCAGCGCGGCCTGCGGCTGGCTTTTGACATTCGACGAGGTGCCGGCGCGGTTTGTCGCCTGGGTGACCGCGACGATCCAGAGTCCCTGGCTTATTTTGATGGTGATGAACGTAGTGCTGCTCGTTGTCGGCATGCCCCTGGATCTGCCGCCGGCCCTGCTTCTTTTCGGGCCCATCTTCGTGCCGTTGGGGTTGTCTCTCGGTCTGGATCCCGTGCAGCTCGGGCTGATCATGGTCATCAACCTGGGAATCGGGATCTACACGCCGCCTGTGGGGACCACGCTGTTCATCTCCACGAGCATCGCAAAGTGTTCGCTGGACGAGACGACCCGGGAGCTCTGGCCGTTTTTCTTCGCCGCTTGTCTTCTGTTGCTCGCGGTGACGTACATCCCTGCGCTGACGCTTTACTGAGACGTGCCGGGGCGCGGAAGCCCGATCCTGCAGCGTGATCGGGCAGAAACGATTACGAAACAAAAGGAGACGATAAAGAGATGTCGTTTGAAAAGAGAGTTGCGATCGTCACGGGCGCGGGCTCGCCGAGAGGGATCGGGCGCGCGATAGCCATGACCCTGGCGGAAAATGGTGCCGATGTGGTTGTCGGCGACCTGGATCTGTCAGGCGCGGAAAAAGTGGCCGGGGAGATCCGGGCCATGAAGCGCAGCGCCGTTGCCGTCAAAGTCGATGTAACCAGGCAAACGGACGTAGCCGAACTCGTTCGCACGGCACTCGAGCGCTTCGGCAGGATCGACATCCTGGTGAACAACGCGGGGATCACCCAGCCGATCAAAGTGATGGACATGACGGAGGCAGATTGGGACCGCATCCTGGCGGTTAACCTGAAAGGAACGTTCCTCTGCTCCCAGGCTGTCCTTGCCACGATGATCAAGCAGGGGTACGGCCGCATCGTGAACATGAGCTCTGTTTCGGCAAAGCGAGGCGGGGGCGTGTTCGGCGGGGCGCACTATAGCGCGGCCAAGGCAGGAATCCTCGGATTTGCCAAGGCCCTGGCGAGGGAGGTTGCCTCCCACGGGATAACCGTCAACTCCGTTGCACCCGGGCTGATTGCCACAGACATCCGCGGAGGCCTCGAATCGCCTGAGCGGCAGAAGGAGATGTCCAGGGACATCCCGTGCCAGAGAATCGGAACGCCCGAAGAGGTGGCTGCAACCGTCGCTTTTCTGGCTTCCGAGGAAGCCGCTTACATCACCGGCGAGGATATCGACATCAACGGCGGTTCCCACATGGATTAGCTTCACGGCCCTTGATGCGCCCCCGGTCAGCCGCCTTGCTTACGTCTCCCGGGCTGGTCAAAAATGCCCGAATGCAAGGCGCCCGACGTACCGAGGAGCGAGGCGTACAGGATGGGCTGTTCAAAAATGGCCAGATGCAAGGCCCCCGAAATCCCGAGGACTGAGGCGTACTTTGTCGTACGCCGCAGGGACGAGGGATGAGGGAAACGCCGCAGATGGCCGTTTTTCAACAGCCCGTCAGAAGACCTGCCAGCCGCTGTAGCTCCTCGCCATCTCGATCACCCGGCTGTAGACCCGCTCCAGGGGTTTCCACTCCTCGGGAACGGCGTAACCCCAGCTCATGGGGAAGGTCGCCTCGCCCCCGCTTCCGGCCAGCGTGAGCTCGCGGACAAGTCCTTCATTGCCCTTGTGCGGTTTCTTGTCGGTGAGCGGGGACACCGAATCGGGCAGGATGCCGAACAGCGCCTTCCCGTCCTTGACGGGCACCTTGTACTTCTTGCGCTGGCCGCCCCAGGCAAGAAACAGCTCGAACTCGTCCTCCTCGAACAGCGGCAGGTTGGCCCGCGTGAGCCGTATCTCCGCCACGGGGCCCAACTCCTTCAGGCGAACCCGGATCTCCGACGGTTCGAGCGCCTTCAGTTCGATCTTGCCGGCAGGCTGCTTTCGACGGGCCATATCGAGACCCCCCCCAGGGAAATGAATGGTCCGGAAATCAGGAAAGAACTCTACACGAAATCCCTATCACAGCTTGACGAAGAATTGAAGGGTTCAGAACGATTCGGGCATGATATAAGATCATGTTGATGCCGCTGCCACCGGGAGAGGATTGACGCATTGAGTTCGCCCGCACGATTCGGTTATCTCTACGTTGCCCTGTCATCCCTGCTGTTTGCCATCTCGGGGACGGCCTCCAAGTTTCTCTTTCACCAGGGAATCACGCCGTATCAGCTTGTCCAGATCCGGACGGTGATCGCCTCGGCGGTCCTGTTGGCATGGCTTGCGGCCGCGAACCCATCCGCGCTGAAGATCTCCCGGCAGAGCCTGCCCCGCTTCATCATCCTGGGATTCGTGCTTGCGGCCACCATGTTCACCTACTTCTACGCCATCAGCAAGATCCAGGTGGCGGCGGCGATCCTGCTCCAGTTTCAGTCGCCGGTATTCGTTGCCGCATACGCCCTGGCCTTTTCCGGGGAGCGCCACTCCACGTCAACCCTTCTGGCCATTGCGGGCTCCGGCCTCGGCTGCTATCTGGCCGTCGGCGCCTATACGCTCGACCTGCTGAGCCTCAACAAAGCGGGAATCATCGGCGGGCTGAGCGCTGCGGCCTTCCTGGCCTGCTATACCCTTCTGAGCGAGGCGGCCCTGCGCCGGTACAAACCCTGGACGGTACTCTTCTATGCGTCTCTCTTCTCCGCGGCAGCCTGCAACATCCTGCTGCCGCCCTTCGAAGGGCTGACCCGATCCTACAGTGCCACCCAATGGTTCTGGATCCTGTTCATCAGCATTGCCGGCACGGCGGTCTCGCTGGGCCTCTTTAACAAGGGTCTGCGCTTGATCCGATCCACCCACGCCAGCATCACGGCAACCCTCCAGCCCATCGCCGCCGCCGTGATCGCCTACTTTTTTCTCGATGAAATCATGAGGCCCTGGCAGGTCGTCGGCGTATTCCTCGTCGTCGCGTCCATCACCCTGCTTCAGGTCGGGAAAGAAAAAGGGTAGGCAACCGATTCAGCCGAACACCTCTTCAACCGCCTTCCTGAGGCGCTGGACGAGCGACCGGCCCGGCTCGGTCGTGAGGCGCCCGGCCAGCACGGCAAGGACCGAGCGGTAGTACCAGGCCTGCTGTTCGCGACCCCGCCTGAAACGGTCCAGACTTCCTCCCCGACCCGTCTCCCTGTCCTCCCGGATGGCTGTCAGGTTCTCGATCTTGTCGGCACAGGACACGAGCAGCACGCCCTCCGGCGCCGTCTTCAGGGATTCGATGGTGTGCTCTTTTCTTTCCTCCCAGGGCTTCGATTTGTCGGGCTCCGAGGCGCCTTCCACGATCCGGGCAACAGCCGTGCCGAATCCGTGCCGTATTTCATCGAGGCTCACAGGCGTATCCTCGACGGTGTCGTGGAGGATGCCCGCCACGACCACGTCCTCGGCGCAGCCGGCGTCGATGAGGATCTTCGCCACGTTGAGAGGGTGGACGATGTAGGGGATCGTCGTTCCCTTCCTGCATTGCCCGCGATGGGCGCGGGCCGCGAGTTCAATGGCGTCGAAGATGGCAGTCATGTTCAGCCCCGGTCCGTTCTTTTCTTTCGGCAACGGGATCGGTATACCTCAGGGAAGAATCGAGGTCGAGAGGAAAGTCCTCTCCGGGGCTGGGTATATTGGGTACTGGGTATCGGGATCCCGGGATTACGGACTGCTCTTCACACGCTACGCACTACACGCTACACGCTTTTTCTAGCGTGCAGCGGCCGGCTCTGCTGACGCCTGGCGGGCAGAAGACGGTTCAAGGATATTCGGGTTCAGGGGTTCAGCAGCGGCGATCCGCGACAGCGGATAAGGCGTTTTTGCGACCAGAGCCGACAGTCGGGCCGCAGGGGTGGCGAACCCCATCCGGGTGTCCTGCTTGTCCCCGCCCCAGAAGATGGCGACCACTTCGCCCCGTGAATTGCAGACGGGGCTTCCGCTTGCCCCGTAGGTCAGCGGTGTGGCAAGCCGGATCCCCATCCAGGGATGTCCGGACGCGGGAGACACGGTGCCTTCGGCCAAAGCGTCTGTGAAGACCTTGTGGCGGCTGACGACAAGGACCTGGTCGCCTGCATCGGAGGAGGCATTCACGGCCAGGGCCCTCACATCGTCGGGGGAGATGCCCGTCGAGAGCAGGATGAGGTCATTGGCGGGATCTTCGGCCACGACACCGCGGACAGGGTATTTCTGCCCCTGTTGTGTGACGATCTCGGCATGCTCCACCCCGCGCATGACGTGGTGATTGGTGACGACGAGGCCATCGCCGCCGTAGAAAAACCCCGTGCCGTACCCCTTGCCGGGGCAGCTGACGAGCACGACGGAGGGGGCCACTCTCCGGTAGAGATCCTGGTTGCTGAGCGCGTACACCACGGGTTGCTGCAGGTGTCGTCATCTTCACGACCACCCTCTGGGCGGCATTCTTGACCCGCTTGGCAAACTGGTACTCCCGCGATCCGCTGAGGGTCTCCCGCAGCGCGGTGAAGTGGAAGCTGGTGACGCTGCAGGTGATGATGCCGAGGACGATCACGAAGGACAGCACGACACGGCGGCGCAGCAGCTTTCTGAGCCTCCGGTAGAAGAGCACCGTGAGCAGGATCGTGATGTAGAACGGCCCGCGGATGATGATGGAAGGCTTCTGCGTCATCGCGATGGCTTCGCGCAGGATGACGTAATCGCAGTAGGCGAAGGCGAGCCCCGTGACGGCCAGGACGGCGCCCAGAAAAAACAAGGCCCTGCGGCTGAAGGACTCTCTCAGTCTCCTGTAGAAGAGCACAGCGAGCAGGAGCGCAACGAGAAACAACGACGCAACGATGATCACCGGGGCCTCCGTCGAAAGACCGTTTTGGATGGAACCCTCCCGCAGCGGGCGGCTCCCTTATCTCTTATCGGCAGACTTCGACGGAAATTGAGGGAAAAACAATCGGTTGGAGGAAAACCGCTACGCGGCGGGCCTTCGCAACCCGAGCCCGCAGACCGATCCCCGCTGTATTCCACTTGTTGATTCAGGTGTATCCTGACGGGATAGACCGAATAGACGGAACAGACCGGATAGACGACTTAATTTCAGCGTTGTGCCCTCAGCGTGGCCGCCTGGCGGAAATACTCCGTGGCGATGTCCTGGCGTCCCCGCTTCTGCTGGATGATGCCCATCTGCTCGAGACAGACCGCCATGCCCTGTGTCTCCCCCAGGCCCCGGAAGATCTGGAGTGCTCTTTCGAACTGGCCGAACGCGATTTCGTGGCGATCGAAGCTCAGATTGTGTCTCGCCTTGTCGAGGAGGTCGCCCGCTTCACCGAGTTGCTGCTCTCGCAATCGCCTGCGCTCCTCCTGGACCTTTGCCTGCTGCTCCAGGACCCGCCGCCGTTCCTCTTCCATCCTGCGCTGCGCATCGCCCGGCTGCGGCGCCGGATCTCCTCCCACCGCCACCTGACCGGCGTAGAGGATGGGCAGGCTCGCAACGGGAAATGGAGAGGACGGGGTCAGGCCCGAGACGATCTCCCCCGGCACGGCGATCCCGATGTGGGATGCCTGGCGGTGGACGCGCGTCGCGATGCCGACGACCTCACCCTTCGTGTTCACCACGGGGCTCCCGCTCGAGCCCGGGGAAATGGGCGCCGAGATCTGGATCAGCCGTTTGCCCCCGGCCAGCGGGCGAATCGCGGAAACGAGGCCGTCGGTGATGGTTTGTGCCAGTTGGGGGTGGTAGGGTGTCCCGATGACCACGATCTTGTCGCCCACCTGCGGCAGCGATGGGGTCATCTTGAGGGTCCGGACGCTGTCAACGGGCAGGATAGCGGAGAGGATGACGACGTCGTTTTCCGCATCCGAGGCGGCGATTCCCCTGATGTCCATCGTCGTGCCGCTTTTCGTCTTGATCCTGAGGGACGAAGCCCCCTCGACGACATGATAATTGGTCACCACCATCCCCCAGGGATCGATGAAGAAACCCGTTCCATGTCCGCGGGGCTGCCCGGATTCATTGAGGTTGTAGACCACGACGACGGATGGGCTGACCCTCTCGTAGATCTCCTGCACGCTCAGGCCGCCCTCCCCGGCCGCTGTCCCCCTCATCGAAGGGGCGCCGGGGGATGTCCCGTCGCCGGGGATCAGGACGGTCTGCACGGGAGCTTCGGCAACCGGCAGAGCGGCCTTGCCTGCCGGGACGGCCGCCGTGTCCGTCCGGCCTTTGTCCGCAAACCCCAACCAGGCTGCGGCACCTGAGAGGCCCACGATGATCGCCAGCAGGATGGCCATGCCTCCGGTGCCGAGCGCCTCCCTGAGCTTATTGAAGAAAAGGACAACGAAGAAAAGAAGGACCAGGGTGAGTCCGATGAGGATTTTCAGCATCTTCTGCGCTCCGTTTTCACATTGCAGGCAGGGTATCGCGCCTTGCATACCCATCCGCCCCGGAAAGAAATCCACTATTTATTGTCGGCTGATTCCAGATAAAATTTAGGGCGGGCCGTTGATTGGATTGATAATCCCGGAGGAGGTGCCGGTTATTCCGGCTGAATGGAGATTCTGCGGAATGGCGTACCAAGGTGACAGGTGTCAGGTTGCAGGTGACAGGGAAGACCGTAGACAGGGATATTCCTTTTACCTGTCACCTGTTACCTGCATGCGGTGATGGATTCGCTGAGGTCTACTTGAATTCCCCCGTCTCGTCGAAGGGAATCCGGAAGGACGGGGCGCCCGTGTGAATCGACCCCTTGAGCCGGTACTTGAACCCCGAGTCGTAGCTGCCCTTTCTCGCTTCCGAGAGCTGGCGCAGGATGCTGGTGAGCCCCGTGTAGGCCTCCACCTGAACGATCTTGGTGCTCAGGCGCTCGATCTTCAGGCTCTGGTTGGAGACCCCCCGGGCGAAGGGCTGACCGTTGATCTCGAGTTCGAAGGACATGCCGTTGATGTCCAGGTCCGTCTCCGTGGGGTTCTGGATTCGCAGTTCCAGGAGGAACGTCTGCTCCAGGAGCCTCATTTCTTTCGGCGTGACGTTCACGATGTCGACGTGCGGCTTTTCCCCCATCCAGAACAGCGAGGCGCAGCCGGAAAACAGGACCACCAGGATCACGACGCAGGCCGAAACGACATTTCTTCTCATTTCTTCCGCCTCCTCCCCCATCCTTTTGAACGGGAGATTAAAGTTACCAGAAATCCATCGGAAATGGAACAGGGACAGCGAACACCCGATGGACAATGCCTGTCACGTCAGCAGCCCGGCAGCGACGACGCTTCGCTCCGCCTCCGCCAGCAGACATCCCTCCAGGCATCGTTCGCTACAGGACCCGTCGCAGGGCTCGATGTGGATGGTGACGCTCGCACCCGGGAAACGCTCCCGGATCTCCCGGGCGAACTCCTGCGTGATGCGATGGGAGGCCTCGACGGTCATCTGCGGGTCGACCATGATGTGAAACTCGACGAAACGGAAATTCCCGGACTTTCGGGTTCTGAGCTGGTGGAATCCCTTCACGACGGGTTTTCGTCGCAGGATCAACGATTCGATCCACGCGATTTCCTCGCCCGGCAGCTGAACGTCCAACAGGTCTCGCGCCGATTGCCGCGTCAAATCCCAGGCTGCCTTGATGATGAGCAAGGCCACCCCGATGGCCGCTGCGGGATCCACCCAGTGCAGGTTGACTTCCGGGGCAAGAAAATCCGCGGCCAAGATAACGGCAAGGGCGGCCATGACGCCGGCCGAGGTGTACACATCGGTCCGCAGGTGCCACCCGTCGGCCATCAGGGCCACCGAATCGGTCTCCTTTCCAACCCGGAAGAGCTTCCGGGAGACAAACATGTTGACGACAGCCGACAGGAGCATGACCGCGACGCCCCAGGCGGCCATCTCCAGGGGTTCCGGGCGGACGATCTTCTGCGCCGCCTCGAAGATGATCCAGCCGGCAGCGAGAAAAATGAGGATCGCCTCGACGGTCCCGGAGATGTTCTCGATCTTGCCATGCCCGAAGGGGTGCTCCCGGTCGGCGGGAATGCCGGAGGTGCGGACGGAATAATAAGCAATCGCCGCGGCGATGAGATCAACGCCGGAGTGGATCGCCTCGGAAATGACGGAGACGGAGCTGATCGCAAGACCCACGGCGAGCTTCAGCACGACGAGCGTCGTGTTGGAGATGACCGACAGCAGCGCAACGCGCCTTTTTCTCCGATCCGCGTCCATCCTATGGGCTCCATCGCCAAACGTCGAAATCATACACGACCGCCCGCTTCTTGAAAAGCGGATTCGCGGCTCTTCCGTCTTGCTTTTTCAGAGCCCCTCCCGTATGTTTCCGGCAGACTACACATCAGGCGGGTCGCGGTAAAATGATCAGCAATGAAAAGAAGATCCTCCTCTTCCCCGTGGTGTCTCACTTCCTCTTCCACTTCTACGAGATCGCCTTCCCTGCACTCGCCATCCCGCTGACGCTGTCGCTGAACATGAGCCTCAAGGACGTCCTCGCACTGGGATTTCCCATGTACCTCATGTTCGGCCTCTGCGCGCTTCCCTGGGGGTTTTTCGCCGATCACTTCAGCAACCGGCTCGCCCTCATGATCGGCTTTTTCGGCTGCGCCGCGGGCTCCTTCCTCACGGCCCTGTCGTCCACGCCCGCGGGAATCCTGTGGTCGCTGGCCGTCGTCGGGGTGTTCTCCTGCATCTGCCACCCCGCGGGCATGGGCCTCATCTCCCACGGGGCGAAAAACCGGGGTACGGCCCTGGGCATCTTCAGCGTGGCGGGGACCGTCGGGCTCATCGTGGGGCCCTTCCTGGCGGGACTCATGAACTGGCTGGCGGGCTGGAAGGTGGCCTACGCCGTCATGGGCGCCGTGAGCCTCCTGTGGGGCATCGCCCTCATCTTCATCCAGATCGACGAGACCCCCATCACGCAGGAAAGCGCCACTGCCGGCGGCGTGGGGAACGGCAACGCCTTCCCGCTGGGGACCGTTATCCTTTTCTTCTGGATCGTCATGCTGGGAGGGCTTGTCTACCGGATCAACATCGTGGCCCTGCCGGCCTTCCTCGAGTTCCAGGCGGGGTTCCTCTCACGGGCCTTCCACGATCTTCTGAATATCCCGGACATGGCGGCTACAGCGACGATGGCCGCCGCAACACTCACGTCCCTGATCTACGTTGCGGGGATCTTCGGCCAGCTCTGGGGGGGCCGGATCGCAGACCGCCACGAGCTCAGAAGGCTCTACATCGTATTCAATGCCGCCATCCTGCCCCTGGCGCTCCTCATGGCTTTTCTCACGGAGCAATACCTTGTCGCCGCGGCGGCTGCCTACGTGTTTTTCGCACTGGGGATCCAGCCCATCGAGAACAGCCTCATCGCCACCTTCACGCCCCCCCGCTGGCGAAGCACCGGTTACGGCCTTGCGGCCATCCTCATCTTCGGCGTGGGGGCGCTCGCCGTCTACCTCGTCGGCTGGGTCTCGACCCGCTGGTCGCTGGGAACGGTCTACCTCTTCTCGAGCGCCCTGCTCGCGCTCATCGTCGTGAACATCGTCTTGCTGTTCGGCGCAACGCGCGGGCGCGAGCTTTACAACAGGCGCCTTTCCTGATCGCGGGAATATCCGGAACTCGGATCGTGGTGGGGACTCAGGAGTTCCCGGCCGAGAGCTTCACCCGCTCCCCGCCGATCTCCAGGGTGGTTTTGGAGTACGTGTATTTCTTGATGATCAGCCCGTCCCGGAAGTGCATCACGTCGACACCGCGGCGCCGCTCGGGTTTTCCCTCGCGGCCCCTCTCCGTGGACGGCCAGTCGAGGGACCAGCGGAAGAGCACCTTTTCGGCCTTCTCGTCGACAAAGAGATCCTCTGTCGTGAAGCGAAAGCCGCCGTGACTGGCAAACCAGGGCGCCCAGGCCTGCCGCAGGGCTTCCTTGCCCCTGACAAAGCCGCCCGTCCAGTTTTCGAACTCCACCTCGTCGTGGAGGAGCTCCATGACCCTGTCGAGGTCATGGTCGTTCCAGGCGTCATTCCAGCGCGTCAGCAGGGCGATGGTTTTGTCGCGGTCCAGCATGGCCGTTCGTTTCGTTTATTTCGTTCTTTTCGTTTGTTTCGTCCTGTCGCTGAAGCGTGTCGCGTGTAGCGGGTAGCGTGTGAGGAAGATGCGCGATCCCGCCTGGACCCTGGACCCTGAAGTAGGCTTTGCCTACTTCAAGATGAGCTTCGAATCCGGTCCCTGCGCGTTGGGAACGATAATGCGCGACTGCTCCTGGCGCTGCGCTTCCTTGATCTCCTCAGCCAGCTTCGCCAGGAACTGGTCCATCACCTCGGGGAATTTCTCGGCCGCTTCCTGGAGATTCTTTGCCTCGATGGGGAACTGAACCGGCAGAGGCCCCTGGGGGGACATGATGTTCGTCTGCCCCACAAACACGAACTTCCGCGTCTTGTCGATCTCGCCGTTGGGTTTGACCGGCGTGAGCTGGCGGATGGCCGCCGTGCGCATGTCCGTGTACATCTCTTCCCTGTAGAGGTTCTGCAGGTTGACCTTGACCTTGCTCTTTGCCGTATCTTCCATGTTCATGATTTCTCCTCGCTTTGCGGTCCGGGATCGGACGTGATGCCGCTCCCTTAACACATTCCGTGCCCCAAGACAATCGCCCGATTCGTCCCTATACCCTATACCCTGGTCCCTAGTCCCTTTCTTCTACAATGGCCACAGGCCTGCACCAACCGGCACTCGCCCCTTTCACCTTGACGGGGAAGCAGCAGATGGTGAACCCGTGGGGCTGACCGACGGCCGAGAGGTTGGCCATTTTTTCCATGTGGCAGTAGCCGATGTCGATTCCGGCAAAGTGGGCCTCCCAGATTACCCGCGCATCGCCGGTTCGCTTGAATTCCTCGGCAATATACGGCAGCGGCCTGTCCCAGCTCCAGGCATCGGTGCCCACGATCTTGACGCCCTTCTCCAGCAGCCAGAGGGTGCTCTCACGCTCCATGCCGGGCCCCTTCACGAGGTACTCCGGCGTACCCCAGGCTGCGTCCGCCCCCGTCTGGATCACGACAATGTCGAGGGGCTTGATCTCATAGCGGACCCCCGCGAGGGCTTTTTTGACGTCGTCCACCGTAATGCGCTCGCCGTCAGCCTTGTGCCGGAAATCGAGGACGACCCCGTCGCCCATGCACCACTCGAGGGGTATCTCGTCAATGGTCATGGCTGGCTTCCCGCCGTCCATGGTGGGGTGATAGTGCCAGGGGGCGTCGAGGTGGGTGCCGCTGTGTGTCGTGAGATGGACGAACTCGAGCGCCCAGCCCAGCCCGCCTGGAAGTTGCTCCGTCTTCACCCCGGCAAAAAAGTCCTTCATCTGCTCGGCGCCCTGCTTGTGACCGACGTAGTCGATTTTCGGGATCATCCAGGCGGGATCGCTCGGAAGCCCCGACTCGATGGCGATGCTGAGATCGACAAAACGCCTTTTCTTCATGAACTCCCTATCCTATCTCTCCTCATAACCGAGCGGCATCACGTAAAGGGGGATCGCCGCGTTTGACAGGCTCAGGCCCTTGCGGATCGCCTCCCCGTCGATACCCGCAACGAGGCAGGTCCCCACCCCGCGAGCCGCGCTCATGAGGTACACGTTTTGCGCGATGGCCCCCGCTGTTGCGTGGGCCCAGTGCAGTCGCTCCTCGCTGCTGGCGAAAAAGCCCGGGAATTTCCCCGGGTCGGCCACCAGCACGAGCACGTGGGATGCTCGCCCGACAAACCGCTGGCCCGTGAGGCGCGCCTTGAGATCTGCAGGGGCGGCGGCCTTCAGACGATGGGCCGATGCGTCGTAGTGCCAGGCGCCCTCGTCGCTCACCACGTAGATTTCGATGTACTCGTTGCCGAAGGCCGACGGGGCCGTGCGCCTGCCGTAGTCACGGTTCACGCCGTTTGCCGCCCAGAGGATCGCAGAGAGGTCCTGAGCGCTGAGTTTCTCCGATCGATAGTCCCGCACGGATTTGCGTTTCTCCAGGGCCGACACGAGGTCCGACTGAACGGATGCCGGCCGCTTTGGAAGGGGGATGTCCTTCAGCCCCGCACCGAAGACGGGAAAAGCCAACAGGACAACGGCAGGGACGAGGCAATCCATGATCCATCGGTAGCGTCATTTTATTGCGCATCGGTTGAACCCTCCTTTCCATGGTCTTTCAGGTTTTGAATGATCCCACAGAAACCCCGCGATGAAAAGCAACACCCCGGGGTCAAAAGAGCGCTTGACAAATGAAAATAGGAGTGAGTTTAATTATATGATAAGTTCAGGAAATCCATCGAGTTCTTTTCTTCTTCGACCTTCCCCTGTATTCCCCATGCCGGTTAACCTCTGCTTGCACATGTCATTTTTTCTCTGATCCTCCTGATGGACCGATATCGGCCTCTGAGACCGCAACCTCAACCAAACACGATCTGCTTGATCCATACGATAGGATGTCTCGATCTTTCGGAGGGTTCATTTTTCCGAGCCGAGTCCTCTCACCCTAAGCATCCCCCGCGGTGCGCGCGGCCTGACGGGGATGTATCCATAGCAGGAGGGCTTCCGCTCAGGGGTTTCGCGGAAGCCCTCCTCGCATTGTTGGCGCCATCCTTCGCTCAGATCAGGATGAGCAGGATCGAGGTCCGAGGAACGAGGACCGAGGACAAAAAAAGGATCCTCGAGCCTCGCGCCTCGATCCTCGATCCTCGATCCTTATAATCCCAGCCGGTCGCTGATCTGACTCATCGCCTTTAGCGACAGATCCACGAACTCCTCCAGCGGGATGCCGATCTTTTCGCACTCGAGGATGTTCTCGCGGCTCACCGATGCGGCGAAGGCCTTTTCCTTCATCCGCTTGACCACCGACTTTGCCTTCACGCCGGCGATCTTTTTGTCTGGGTAGACCATGGTGGTGGCGATGATGAGTCCCGTGATCGTCTCGCCCGCGGCCAGGGCGTGCTGGAATTCGGTGCTTCTCTTCGCCCCGGCCGCCGTCTCGTTGTGCATCTTGACGGCATCGATGATCTCCGCATCCAGGCCCTTCTCCTTCAGGATTCTCTCCGTCTCCAGGCAGTGGACGTGGAGGTCGGCGTTGCAGAGCTCCACGTCGAGATCGTGCAGCAGGCCCGCCAGGCCCCATTTCTCCTCGTCGCGCCCCAGCCTCCGGGCAAGCGCCCGCATGACGGCCTCCGAGGCGAGACAATGGTTGATCATGCGTTCATTTTTGATATGCTGCCCGAGCAGCGCAAGCGCTTCATCACGCGACATGGACATGATTTTTCCCCTTTGGCCCGCGGCTTTCCCTCACGTCGACTTTCTCATGAAGTTCATCATGGCCTCGCCGTAACGCTCGCCGGCAGCCACCCCTTTCGGGGCGATGGCCTCGAGGCGCGACAGGTCCTCTGCCGAGAGGGTCACCTCGAGGGCCGCGATGTTCTCCTCCAGCCATTTCCGGCGCTTTGTCCCGGGGATCGGGATGATATCTTCGCCCCGGGCAAGCACCCAGGCGAGGGCCAGCTGAGCCGCCGTGCACCCCTTTTCCTTCGCCATCTCGCCGAGCTCTTTTGCCAGTGCCAGGTTCTTCCTGAGGTTCTCCTCCTGGAAGCGGGGATTCGTGCGCCGGAAATCATCCTCGCTCAGATCCTCCGGTTTCGTGATCTTCCCCGTGAGAAACCCCCGCCCCAGGGGGCTGTAGGCCACATAGCCGATCCCCAGTTCGCGGCAGACGGGCAGACTGTCGTCTTCGTGATCCCGCGTCCAGAGGGAATATTCGCTCTGGAGGGCCGTAATGGGGTGAACGGCAACGGCGCGCCGGATGGTGTTCGGCCCCGCCTCGGAGAGACCCAGGTAGCGGACCTTGCCCTCTTTCACGAGCAAGGCCATGGCCCCCACGGTCTCCTCGACGGGTACCTCCGGGTCCATGCGGTGCTGGTAGTAGAGGTCGATCACGTCGACGCCGAGGCGCTTCAGGCTTGCCTCGCAGGACGATCGCACGTACTCGGGCCTGCCGCAGAACCCGCGGTAGTTGGGGTCGGCGCTTCGCAGGATGCCGAACTTGGTGGCGAGAAACACCTCCTTGCGCCGGTCCCGAATGGCCCGGCCGACGAGTTCCTCGTTCGTGAAAGGCCCGTAGACGTCGGCCGTGTCGAGAAAATTCAGACCCACGTCGAGGGCCCGGTGGATCGTGGCGATCGACTCAGCCTCGTCCCGCGGGCCGTAGAAGTCCGACATCCCCATGCATCCCAGGCCCATCGCCGAAACGACGGGGCCCATCTTTCCCAAACGCCTTGTCTTCATGCCTGAACCCCTTTCCTGAATCAGTCCACCTTCACGGCTGTGCCGCTCACACTGACCATCAGCATGCCGTTCTTCTCGCCGAGGACCTCGTAGTCGATGTCCACGCCCACGACGGCGTTGGCCCCGCGGGCCCCGGCCTCCTCCTCGAGTGCCTGAAAGGCGATCTCCCGGGCCCGCCGCAGCTCTTTCTCGTAGGATCCCGAGCGCCCGCCCACGATATCACGGACACCCGCCAAAAGGTCCCGGAAAATATTGGCCCCAAGAACGGCCTCGCCGGTGACGACCCCCAGATACGCGCGGATGGTTTTCCCTTCGACGCTGGGCGTGGTGGTAACAATCATGACCTGCCTCCTTTAACGGAATATTCCATGAAGATTCCCACAAATCGCCCGACCGATCAACCCCGGGTTTCACGCCCGGCCTTGCGTCCCCATCGATGAGTTGCTATAGTGTCGAAACACTTCGCCAGAAAGGAGCATTCTTCATGTGCATCCGCACGATTTTCCCTGCCGTCCTGTCCGCAGCGCTTCTGTTCGCCATCTTCATCCCCGGCGCCCAGGCCCAGCCTGCCGGCCCCAGGGAAGCGAACCGGACGGTGTACTCCTTTTCGTTTTCTCCGATCTACCAGTTCGAGTCCGATTTCGACGGCGGCGGCAGCTTCAGCGTGCAGCGCTACGGGTTCAACTTCGACACGTCGACACCCGTCACGAACTCGCTGCGCGCGGGCATCAGCCTGGGCTACGATTTCGAGAAATATGACTTCTCCGGCACGACGGCCTTCGCCGGGGCGGACCCCTGGAGCGACATCCACCGTTTCTCCGCCGGGCTGCCCGTCAGCTGGCGCATGACCGACAGCTGGTCGCTCTTCATCTCCCCCCAGGTGGAGTGGTATGGCGAATCGGGAGTCGACAAGTGGGGCGACGCTTTCGGTTACGGGGCCGTCTTTGCCGTGTCCTACCGCGTCAGTCCCGGGCTCACCCTGGGTGCCGGGGCGGGTGTTTTCAGCCGCATGGAGGAAACGAAGGGCTTTCCATACATCGCCATCGACTGGAAGATCACCGAGGAGCTGCGCCTCAGCAACCCCTTCCGCACGAGCCCCTCCGGTCCGGCAGGACTGGAGCTTTCCTGGCGCTTCTCCGAAAAATGGGAGATCGCGGCGGGGGGCGCCTACCGGTCGTTTCGTTTCCGCCTCGATGACAGCGGGGTGGCCCCCAACGGGATCGGCGAGGTGGACTCGACCGTGGGCTATGCAAGGCTGACGTACCGGATGGGCAGGGACCTCAAGCTGGATCTCTACGGCGGCGCGGCATTCAACGGCAAGATGAGAATCGCCGACCGCAACGGCAACGAGTTGGGCTCCGACGACTTCGATACGGCGCCCATGGCGGCCCTCTCCCTGACGCTGCAGCTCTGATCCCCCGGCGGCCTTCGCGCGTCAGGCACGCGGCACAAGGCATCTTTCTTGCTATGGAATCACACCGTCCCCGGCCCATCGCCAGGCGAGCCTGCGAAACATGCCCCGGGGCGAGGTGATCCATGCCGTACCGAAAGCTTGCAGCCATAGTCGTCGTCCTCTGCGTTGCGGCCTGCACGGGCGTAAAGGACGAGCCCCTTCCGCTCAGCCGCGAAAACATCGAGAAGTACGCCGTGGCCGTGGGCAAGAGCTCCCGGAAGATCGAGCCCAATGCGGGGACCGTCCTGGAACGGGTTGCCACCCTGTACAGGGACCCCCTCGAGAACAGCCTCGGCTACAGCTTCGACCGGACGCTCCGGCATTATTTCGTCAACCGGGCCGGCATCACGGCAGACCCCGAGGCGAAGGTCTTCGCCGACCTGATCACGCCGGGCGCCCAGGCCGTCCTCATGAATGCCGACGACGCCTTGCGGGCAGGGATCATTTCGACGAAGACCCGCGACTTGCTTGCGATTCTGGCAAAGTTCCGCTGCGACCACGCCCTGCTGCTCGGCAACGGGGAGTGGGAGCGGATGAGCGGTTTCCTGGGCCTGGTATCGGACTGCGAAAAGGAAAGCGACGGGCCCTGCACGGCCGGGAGACTCGTCGAACTGGCCGTCGAACGGGAGATCATCCCGAGGCACGAGATGGAGATCGCGGCGAAAGCCGCCGAAGAGGAGAGGATCGGCTACGTCCGGAATTTCCTGATCGCGCATTTCAACCTCTCGCACTGGGAGGGCGCCCGGCTTTTCATCGGATCCGACGGGCATGAAATCGAGATCTCATCCCTCTTCGATGACCCGGAAGCTCAGATCATCACCAATGAGCGGATCGTCTACCTGGCCGAGCAGTACGCGAAAATGATCAAAAAAGAAAAGAGCCTCCTGACGGAAAAAGGCGGCGCCCCGCTGCGGGCCCTGCAATCCGAGCCGGGAAATCGTTCCTGACAGACGGGGCCTTCCTTTCATCCCCCCTCTTCGTATTGACAGGCGACGCAATTCCCCCTAGACTGCCCGTGACGGCGCGAGACCCGCCGAACGTCCCATGGGCGGGCTCGCGTTCGCGATGACGGGGCAAAGGGCATCTTTCCGTTACCTCGCCGGTCACGGATCCATGATTGAAGGAGGGAGCTGCCATGGCGCTGGACCTGTCGGCAATCGGCCGTCCCATCGGTCCCATCGTGCGGGAATACGGCTGGAAGGACGTCATCCTCTACGCCCTCTCGGTGGGCGCCGGATTCGACGAACCGGGCTACACCTGGGAGAAGGACCTCAAGGTCATCCCCACCTTCTCCGTCGCCACGATCTTCGACTTCTTCTGGGCCGTGGCGAAGCATTCGAACCTCAACCCGAAGGGCGCCCTGCACGGCGAGCAGGAGATCCTCTTCCACAACCCCATCCCCACCTCGGGCACGCTTACGACCAGCGGGACCATCACGAACTGCTTCGACAAGGGCAAAAAGGGCGCCGTCATCCGCGGTGAGAGCGTCACCCTGCACTCCGGCGGGGCAAAGCTCTACACCAACACCATGAGCATCTTCAGCCGGCTCGACGGCGGCTTCGGCGGCGAGGAAGGTTCTTCGCGGACCGTCGAGTTCCCCGGGCGCGCCCCCGACTTCACCGTCGATGCGCTGCCCTCGCCCGACCAGCCCCTTCTCTATCGCCTCACGGGCGACTTTTTCGCCCTCCACGTGGACCCGGAATTTGCCCGGGCCTCGGGCTTCGAGAAGCCCATCATGCACGGCCTGTGCACCTTCGGCTTTGCCTGCCGGGCACTGTTGAAGTGTCTCATCCCCGGCGAGCCCGAGCGCACCCGGCGCATGGCCTGCCGGTTTACGCGGCCCCTCTATCCCGGCGAGCCCATCCAGACGCTCATCTGGAAGACCGATGGAGGCAAGGCCCTCTGGCGGGTCGTCCACTCGGGAACGGGCCAGAGCGTCATCGACGGCGGGGAGTTCGAGTACGGCGACCGCTGAGTCAGCGCAGCCTACTTGTAGTAGCAGATGTAGGAGGCATCAGCGGGCACGTCGAGCTGGAATTTCCGGTTCGCCTCCACTTCGAATTGTTCGTACGGCTTGCAGGTCTTCCACTCCGCCTGGCCGGGGAGCTTTACCTTCAGGACACCCGTCGTGACGATCATGATCTCCTTTTGGGACGTCCCGAACTCATAGCTGCCTTTTGCCATCACCCCGACCGTTGCCGGCCCTTCGCTTGTCGTGAGCGAAATGGACTTCACGTTCCCCTCGAAATACTCATTCACCTTCAGCATGTCCTGCCTCCCGGGATCATTTTGCACGATCCTATGGGGGGAAGACGTACCCGTCAACAAAAATCATGACTCGTCCTCTATCCACAGGGGCGGGCGATCGCGCAACCAACGACCGGACATCTAATGCTTGTGGTATTAGATTCGGCCTTTTCCCCCTAATACTCCTTTCGTATTTTTCAAAACGCCGCAGTTCGCACTTTACATTTCGAATGGTCGGGTAGTAAATTTTCACCCTCCTCCTTCCAAAACCTGTGACAAAAGAGACGGACGGTCTATCCGTATTATTGGGTTGGATGCCGCCCGGTCAGGAAGGTTTGCGCCACAGGCCTGCCGGGTGCCGCACGTCACGGCCGGCGGTGAAGGCGCCTTCCGTTCTTTCGGATGGGGTCAATGAGAAGGCGAAGCGCTTTCGAAAAAAAGAAGGAGGGTTTCACATGATTCGCTGTTTCACGAAAAAGAAAGGACAGAAGGGCTTCACGCTGATCGAGCTCATGATCGTCGTGGGCATCATCGCCATCCTGGCGGCCATCGCCATCCCGCAGTTCGTCCAGTACCGCTATCGCAGCTACCGGGCCGAGCTCAACTCCGACCTCAAGAATGCCTACACGGCGGCGCAGTCCTATTTTTCCGACTGGCCGAATGCAACCGTGAACAGCTTCGACATGCTGTCGAGAGGCGGCTACCAGAAATCTCCCAACATCACCGTCGGGACGAGCAACCTGACCCTTACCACCGGCTCGATCGCGCTCAGCCACACCGCACTGCCCTCGGGCAAACAAGAGGGGTCCGTCAACAACACGGGTGTCATCACCATGCCCGCACTGCCGTGAGTGCATGCATCACCGGTTTACACGGGGCTGCAGGTTCAGTCGACTCGCGGGGCAGTGCCAGGGGCGCTGCCCCTTTATTTCTCGGCAGGCGCAAAAAGGGTCCCCTTCACTCCCAGCCCTTCTTCCACATGTCCTCGTCGTCGTAAACCTTCTCGTCTGCGGCGTGGGCCTCGGCCGCGTCGGCCTCGTAGTCGCGGGGGAGTTTCCCCTTGCGCTCGAAGTGCTCCCGGTACCACTCGTGAGCCGTAATCAGCGACATGACCTCGCTGGTGCCTGTCCAGATCGAGGCCAGGCGGATGTCGCGAAAGATCCGCTCGACGGGGAAGACGTTCGTGTAGCCGATGCCCCCCATGACCTGCATGGCGTTGTGGACGAGCTTTCTGGCAGGACTCGGTGATGAACTTCTTCGATTCGGAGACGAGCCTGCGGATGAGGTTTACGTTCGCCCCCGCGTCGACGGCGCGGGCCGTCATGTTGGCCATGGCACGGCAGGCATCGAGGAGCGTCGCTGCCTCGGCCACCTGGAAACTCACGCCCTGGAACTGGTTGATCACCTGTCCGAAGGCCTTGCGGCGCGTCGTGTAGGCCGTGGCCACATCCAGGGCGGCCCGGGCCGAGCCGATCGTCATGGCCGCCGTACCCAGCCGCTCGGGGATCATCATCGTGTTGAAGACCTCAAAGGCCCCGTGGATCTTCCCGACCACGTTTTCCTTCGGGACCTTCACGTTCTTGAATACGAGCCGACCCGTCCCGCCGCCGCGGCAGCCCATGAGGCCATAGAGGTACTTTGTCTCGACGCCGGGTCCCCGCTCGACGAGGAAGCACGTAATCGAATCCTGGGGCTTTGCGCCGGGGTTGCTGCGGGCATAGACGAGAAAGAAGTCCGCACCCTCGGCCCCCACGATGAAGCGTTTCTGGCCGTTGAGAAGGAAGTGGTCACCCTTGTCCTCGGCCTTTGTCGTGGCCCCGAAGAAATCGGAGCCGCCCCGGGGCTCCGTGAGGCACTCCGCGGCAAAGCGCTCGCCCCGGAGCAGCGGCTTCACGAAGCGCTCCTTCTGGGCGTCGGTGCCGTGCAGGATGATGGCGTCGCATACAAGCTCGGCCCCCACGCCGAAGACGCAGGCAAGCTCGTAGCCCAGCGTCCCGATTTCCTCCATGATCTGGCAGGTGGCAACCCAGTCCATGCCCCGGCCGCCCCACTTCACCGGGTAGCGGCACCCCATAAGGTTCCGCCTCCCCGCCTCCTGGAGAAACTCCTTCGGGAACTTGATCGCATCCGTGTCCATGTCGAGGATCATCTGCCGGGGGACCCACTTCACGAAGTCCCGCGCCTCGTCCCGGACCCGTCGCTGCTCTTCCGTCAGCAGAAAGTCATACATTGCCCCTTATCCTCCCTTCCTGTTGAAGCATCCCAACTGACCCTATCTGCCACAATCCACGGGCAAAAGAAAGGGGCGGTCACCGGACCGCCCCTTTTTAATCCAGAAGTTGAGAAGGTGAGAAGGGTTGAAGCTTGGAAGAACCGGGTGACACTCACAAGTCTTCTGCTGCTCCGACCTTCTTACCCTCTAACCCTCTTACGTTCTGTTACTTCGACACCTCCTGCCAGCCCGCTGCGGGCGTGTACTTGATCCAGGGGCCGTTGAGGGTCTTCACTCTGGCGTGGTCCTTCGTCAGCTCGAAATTCGTCTTGAGCATCCCCGTGCTGTCGTCGGCGCCGTGCTTCTTGTAGGTGAACCACTTGTGCTTGCCGTAATCGTAAAGGGACACCTCGTGGAGGCCCGCGGCCAGCGCGAAGTTGTCGTTCACCATGTTGACGTAGCCCTCCACCTTGTGGCGGGTGATGGTCGTCATCTTGTGAAAATCCCACTTCTTCGTCGAGCTGTCATAGACCGACGCGCCCAGGAAGCCGTACTTGAGCGTCATGTTCATGGACTTGCTCTGCTGCGGCTTGAATGCGGGCGTTCCCACGTTGGCCGGGTCCTGCTGCGCGTGGCATACAACGGCGACGGCAACCACCATGGCCATTGCGAGCACAATGACGGAAAGACTCTTCTTCATGAAATACCTCCTGCTGGGTTCTGGTTGATAAAGGGAAATTTGCAAGGGCCGTGCCTGGGAAGGAGTACGGTCAGCCGAAGGCCCGGGGGGTAATCGCATCGGTCAGAACCTCCCGGTCGAATCCCCGGGGCGTATCGCCTTTTTTCGCGTACTGGTAGAGGGCAGCCTGGAAGATCCCCTGGAGGGCGGCCTGCAGAACGGAGAGCATCACGATGTAGATCACCGCCAGAACGACAAAACCGAGCGCCAGGAATCCCTTGCCGCTCGCCGCGCCGCCGGCGATCAGCAGGATGGCCGGGAGCGACAGGACGAAAAAGACAAGACCGAAGCTGAAGCCGCCGATCAGTCCCTCGCCCCAGGTTTTTTTCAGCAGGCGAGCCGACTCCTGGAAGGCCTCCATGGGGCCCTTGCGCTCGTTGACGAGGATCGGGATGACAAGGTAGCTCGTGACGCCCCAGGCCATTCCGAGCAGGCCCGCGACGATGCGTCCCACGAACTTCGAGCGCTCCTCGATCATCCGGAGCACGACGCCCACACTGGCCGACACGAGGGCCCAGCCGGCGATCTCGAAGATGCGATCTCCCGAGGCCTGGAGGCCATCGCCCACCGTGGGGTTTCCGCCCCGCATCCGGATCGTGGCGCAGGCCACGATGGCCGTGTTGAAGAAGATGACGACGAAATAGTTGATGAAATAGAAAGCGAAGAGAACCACCAGGTTTCCCACCGCACCGTTGTGGCGGGCGATCCGCTGGACGGTATCGATGCCGCCCAGGGCAAAAACAGGGACGGCGAAGGAGGCCATGATCAGGATCAACGCGATGCCCGAGAGCACCGGGAACACCAGGATTTCCTTGTCCTGCCTGAGCACGTCCCAGGAGGCCCTCATGATCTGCCACGACCGCTCAAACTTCTCCACTCTTCACCCTCTTCTTCCAACTGTCGGCTGTCTGTTTTCGGCCTCTTGATGTTTGCTGTCGGCTGTAGGCTGTCGACTGTAGGCTCCTCCCCCTTTATCCCCTGTTCATGATCTGTGCCTTCACCTTCTCCACCCGGGCGACGATTCCGGGCATATCGGCGGCAACCTCCTCGTGGCTGTACAGGAGGTCCTCCAGGTGGACATAGGCCCGCAGGTCGTCGGGGCAGAGGGTGACGGCCTGCAGGAACGCCCTGGCCGCTTCGCCCAATCGGCCCTGCCCCTGGAGGGCGAGGCCCAGGTTCCTCACGGCGTTGGGGCGCCCGGGGTCCATGTCGAAGGCGGCCCGGCAGTAGGACTCGGCCTCGCGGTGGCGCCCGCAGCGACTGAGGGCGTGGCCGAGATTGCTGTAGATGGAGTACCACGTGTCGTTTCGCGAAGGCGTTGTCTGCAGGGCCTCCGAATAGGCTGCCGCCGCGGCCTCGTAATTTTCGCGCTGATCCATCAGCAGGCCCAGGAAGAGGCACCGCTTGGCCGTCTCGACCCCGTCGCGGGAAAACTGCATCGCCGTCCGGATATAGCTCACGCCGGCCTCGTTGCAGGACTGGACGAAACAATCCTGGGCCAGCCCCCAGAGCGCGCCGGCGATGTCCATCTCATCGGTCCTCACCTCCAGGATGCGCATGAGCACCCTCTCGGTGTCCTCGATGGAGATGCTCTCGCCGTCGGGAAAAACGAAGAAAGCGCTTTGACCCTGTTTGCGGATCCGATTCATCGCTTCTCTCTTCCTGACATGGAACCTTTCCTTTGGGCAGCCGCCCCTGCCGCATGCCTCAGGCCTTGAAGCCGTGGCTTCCCCCCCGGAAGGCCGAGAGGGGGGCCGGACGCAGGTCCGTTGCCTTTCGGGCGCGCTCCGGGAACAGCGCGCGGATCGTTTCCGTGAAGGCCTTCATGTCGAAGGGCATCCGGAAAAAGAAGTCTGCACCGACCCGGATGGCAATGTCCTCATAGAGAAACTCGGCCGGGAAGGCCGCCGTGGCGATGATGGGCCTGCCATGGACCAACTTGAGATGCCTGACCAGCATGAGGGCCTTGATGAAACTGTCGGCCTCGAGGTTTCGGCCCCACTGCCCGAAACTCACGTTGTTGAGGAACAGGACAAAGAGGTCCGCGGGCCTCTCGTCGGCCATGGCCAGGATCCGGTCGGCCTCCGGTGTGCCTTGGACGCGCAGCCTCTGGCAGGGGTCGAGAGCATCGGCAACCGACTCGGCGACAATCTCGACGAAAGCGTCGTTGAAGTCTCCAACGATGACATGGAAATCTTCAGCAGTTGCCATCACCCCCTCCATGCCGATCGGTCACGGCGCAATCCGGTGGACCGCCGCCCGAACGGCAAACGTGCCCTACTACTGTATCGCCCCGGGCGGGCCAAACTTGAGCCATTTGATGCCCCTTGACGGTGCAGGCCTCGCACGCCAGGCAATAAAAAAGCGGCCAGCAGGCCGCTTTCTTCGTTCAACGCCCTCCTGTTTCAGGAGGCTGTCAGGTCAGGTTGATCGTGTGGGTCTTCAGCAAAAACTCCTTGAACTGCTCCTTCGTCGTTTCCTTGACGTCGGCCAGCTTGACCAGGATGGCATTGTTATAGAATGAATACCCGTCGTCGATCTTCTCGGGGTTTTCATCGTCGTCGATGAAGCGCTCCATGAACTTGAGGGCTATCTTCCGCGCCTCGCGCTCGTCCTTTGCCGCGATGAGGTAATGATGGTGGCGCAGGTCCTCGTCCTCGCGCTCCGCGATCTTGATCCAATAGTCGGGCATGATCCCTCCCGGTACGTGTAATTTTCTTCGTACTTTTTACCATTTCCCCGCCCCATACGCAACGACTCTTTTCATGTCGGCAATCCGTCCTCCCGGTGGCCGGCTCTCCTGTTGATAGCGTAAACCATTGAAACGACAGCTACTACTCCTTTCGTATTTTTGTGTCCCGAGGCCGGCTTTCTGTTGATTTTTCCCCCAAAGCATGAAAGCAAAAGAATAATTTGCACTGTCTGAAATCCTGCGGCCAGGAGAAGTTTTAAAGCAACGCTGCTTTTAAATGGCAGAAAGTTCATGAAGCCCCCGGTGGAGGATATAACCGATGAACACGTCCGGCAGAGGTTCGCAGGCCAGTTTTCTTTTCGAGATCGTGGGGGCGCCAAAGATCGAGGTTGCCTATTTCCAGGCGCAAGAGCGCATTTCCGAGCCTTTTGTGGTCCATGTCGCCGTGGCCAGCACCTCCCAGATCCAGTACAACGATGTCATCCAGAAAGAGGCGCTGCTGACCGTTTCGGGGGCCGAGGCGGATCGGTACTTCCACGGCATCGTGAGGAAGTTCGAGCACACCGGCAAGAGCGGGGAGAAGTTTCTGTACCAGGCCGACGTTGTCCCGTCGATGATGCTGCTGTCGCTGGAGCAGGACTGCCGGATCTTCCAGGACAACAAAGGCCAGGGCCGGAAGATCCAGGACATCGTGACCAGTATTTTCAAGGAAGCCGGCATCCCTTCCGACCGCTACGAGTTCCGCCTGAAGAACAAGGACTACCATCGGAAGTTCTGCGTCCAGTACCGCGAGACGGACATGGATTTCGTCAGCCGCCTGCTCCAGGAAGAGGGGATCTTCTACTTCTTCGAGCACTCGAGGGACAAGCATGTGATGGTCTTCGCGGACGACATTGTCCATTACAAGCCCATCGAGGGCAACCCGGAGGTCTCCTTCAAGCCGCCCAGCGGCCTGAACCCGGAGAGGGAGAGCATCTCCTACGTCGACCTTTCGCGCCGGCTCCGCCCGGGGGCCTACACCCACACCAACTTCAACTTCAAAAAGCCCTCCGTCGATCTCGAGATCAGGGAGAAAGCGAAAGACACCACTCAGCAGAAGTTCGAGATCTATGACTACCCCGGGCAATACGGGCAGGAGGATCGGGGCAAGAGGCTGGCCAGAACCCACCTGGAGGCCGGCAAGGCCCTCGAGGAACAGGCCAACGGCACCAGCACCTGTCCGCGCCTCGTGGCGGGCTTTACCTTCAAACTGGACGGCCATGACTTCAAGGACGTCAACCGGGAGTATTTACTGGTGGGGGTCTCCCATACGGGACAGCAGCCCCAGGCGCTCGAAGAACAGGGCGGATCGGGTGCCGGCGCCAGTTACTCCAACAACTTCCTGGCCATCCCCTCGACGGTGAGCTACCGGCCCCTGAAAACCATCGAAAAGCCTTATGTGAGGGGCATGCAGACCGCGACGGTCGTGGGCCGCCAGGGCGAGGAGATCCACACCGACGAGTGGGGCCGAGTGGCGGTCCAGTTCCACTGGGATCGCCTGGGGAAGAGTGACGAGAACAGCTCCTGCTGGATCCGGGTAGGTCAGATGTGGGGTGGAGCGGGGTGGGGATCGCAATTCATCCCCCGCGTGGGCGACGAGGTGCTGGTGGACTTCATGGAGGGCGACCCCGACTGGCCCATCATCGTCGGCTGCGTCTACAACGAGGCGAATCAGCCGATCTACGATCTGAAGAACAACAAGACCCAGAGCGGCATCAAGACCCGCAGTTATCCCGACGGCCCCGGGTTCAACGAGTTGCGCTTCGAGGACAAGTTGGGCGAGGAACACATCTACCTCCAGGGCGAGAAGGACTGGAACATCCTCATCAAGAACGACAAGGGGCAGAGCATCGGCCACGACGAGACGCTCTCGGTGGCCAACAACCGCACGAAGAGCGTCGGCGTGAATCAGAGCGAGACCATCGGCGCAAACAAGGAGATCCAGGTCGGGGCCAGTCACACCGAGACGATCGGCGCGAACATGAGCCTCACCGTGGCACAGAGCAAAACGGAGTCCGTCGGCTCCAGCATGAGCCTCACGGTAGGGACGACCAAAACCGAGTCGGTGGCCCTGGCCTCGGCCGAGAACGTGGGCGGGGCCAAGGCTCTGACCGTCGGAGGGGCCCTGGCGTTCACGGTGGCCGGCGCCATGAACACGGCCGTGGGGCTTGCGCAGACCGAGGAGGTGGGGCTCATCAAGAAGACGATGGTGGGCAGGAGCTACGACATCACGGCCGGCGACAGCTTCAAGATCACCTGCGGCAAATCCTCGATTGAGCTCGACAAGAGCGGCCAGATCACCATCAGCGGCACCTGGCTTTACGTCCAGAGCACGAGCCAGGTAACCGTCTTTTCGGATGACGTGGAAATCACGGGAACGAACCACGTACAAATCACCGGCGACACGGACATCAACTAGGCGAAGAAAAGGCCGCCCCCTGCGAGGAGGGCGGCCTTTTCCAAATGCTTCTCGCGGACATCCGGATCAGAATCTTCCCCACTTGCCGGGGTTCATGAGAGACGTGAGATTGCTCAGGAGCCTGTTGTTGCAGTCCGCAACCATGCTGTTGCAGTTCCGGACGATCTGAAACCAGCTGTCATAAATCCCCAGGTATATTTTTACCGTGTCGCCGGGAGCGCCAAAAGCGGTAAGGCTCGGGGACGGGATGTCCCGTTTCGGCGGGGCGGCCGGTTGCGGGCTTTTCGGTACGACGCCCGCCTTCGGTTTTTTCGGAGGGGTGGCCGCCTTCGGCTTTTGCGGAGGGGCGGCTTTCTTCACCTTGATTTTTTTGGCCGCGGGCTTTCGGGCGGCCTTTCCCCGCGTTTTGGTGGGCTCGCTGGGCCTGAGGGCGCTCAACTTCTCCATGATGTCGGCATGAGTCTTTTTAGCCATGAATGATCTCCTTCGCCAGGGCGAGGAAGTCTTCGGCTCCCTTGCTCGACGGGTTGTATTCGAAGAGGTTCTGCTGGGCGATCTGGGCTTTCACGATGTCCACGTTCACGCGGATGACGGTCCGGAAGATTTTGTCGGGGAAGTGGCTCTTCAGGGTCTCGTAGGTTTGCTCCGAAAGAGAGCTGCGGCGGTCGTACTTGCAGGCCAGCACGCCGAGAAGTTCGAGTTTCGGGTTGAGGCTCCGCTTCACGTACCCGATCTCCTCGAGCAGCTGCTTGAGCCCCAGGAGCGGGAAGAACCCCGAATCGACAGGAATCACGACTTCGCCAGCGGCCACGAGGGCGTTTTTCGTGAAGACGTTGAAGCTCGGCGGGCAGTCGAAGAGAATGAAGTCATAGGATGCCTCGACGGGCTCCAGTACGGCCTTCAACATCTCCCAGGCCTGCTTTCGCACGAGCTTCTCCTCCACGTCCTTCAGGGCGTTGTTGGAGGGGATGATATCGGTCCAGCCTGTCGCGACGATGTAGTCGGCCGCCTTCCCTTTCTCGAGGATCAGATCTTTCAGCGTCCGCTCGTCGTTTTCGATGATGAGCCCCACGGCGGCCGAGGCGTTCCCCTGGCTGTCGAGATCGACAAGGAGTGTCCTTTCCCCGCTGGCCCGCAGGGCCGCGGCAAGACAGACGGACGTCGTGGTCTTGCCCACTCCGCCCTTCTGGTTCGTGATGGCGATCTTCCGTGCCATGGCATACCCCTGGACCTGTTGTCTTAATTCTTCGATAGTATGAAACAAAACTGCGCAAATGACAAGGACGAAGGGCGGGCCCGGTACGCCAAAAGTCGTAGACCAAAATCAGACCGGCGCCGTATTTCACAGGACGCCGCGCCGTGGTAGTCTTTCCGTCATCCGGCAAACAGCATCCACGCTCTTCGGCGGCAGGAAGGAGGTTATGGCCATGCGAAGTTGTTTACGTCTCGTCATGTCGGTTGTTTGTATACTCATGGGATTGAACATCCTTCCGGTATTCGTGCTGCCGGAATTTCCGGGGGCCGGGACGGCGGTCGCCGCGAGCCTCTACCCCAACCCGGCAAAGCCCGCCAACCTCTGGCGCCTGGCGTGGAGCGACGAGTTCAACGGGCCACCCTGCGACCCGGCCGCTCCCGGCAAATGCAGCGCAAAGGACTGGCAGAAAACTGTGCAGTGCTACGGCACGCCGGATACACCCGTCGGCACCGTTACCCCCTTTGCCTTCCACGTCGACCCCGGTGACTCGAGACAGTGGACGACACAGGTCCACCCGCACCTGGCAAACCTCGACAAGTGCACCTGGCTCGTATCGGATCACGTCAACAAGATCCACTTCCAGGGCCCCGCGGGCCCCATCACCCGCTACAGCCCCAACAGCGTCACCGTCTCCAACGGAGAGATGCGCATCACCACCCGCCGCACCCGGCCCGCCGCCGTCGACTGCGGCCGCGTGATCTCCGCGAATGGCCCGAACAACGAGGCCAACCTGACGAAGGCCTGCCCCTACGAGGCGGGCAACGTCTTCTCCTACGGCATGCACGGCCTGGCGGCCGTCAACGGCACTTCGGGGAGCGAGCCCGGCGACGGCCACGTGTTCCGCGAGGGCGGGCGCATCCAGGTCCGGGCGCGCATCCCCGCAACGCGGGGCAACATGACCGCCCTCTGGACCTGGCAGCAGGACTGGCGCACACCCGAGCGCGAGTACGACCTCCTGGAGAACTGGGTCAACTGGCCCGCCATGAGCGCCCACTCGCTCCAGGGCCCCGGCACCTTCGCCCGGCACGTCTTGAGCGACGAGTTCAAGTATTCCCTCTCGAAGGAGTTCCACACCTACTCGATGGAGTGGAAGAAGGACGACTCCTTCAGCTACTGGCTCGACAACCGTCACCTCGTGACCTGGAAGGACAGCACGCGGCCCGACGGCCAGCGGGTGATGCTGGACGGCCAGTGTGTCGAGAACCGGATCTTCGGCAACCCCTTCTACATGATCTTCTGGAACCTGATCGCCGAGTACGACTGGGCGAAGGAGGCGGCTCCCCTTGCCGAGGGCCAGCGCCCCGACACCCTCTACATCGACTACATCCGCTACTACGAGCCCTGCACCGACCAGGCCGACCCGGCCTGCGTCGAGTCGACGCTGAGCACCGCCTGCCCGAACCCCTGCGGGGGCTTCGGCTTCTTCGACGGCTTCAACTGCTACGTGGGGAGTCCCCCTGCAGGCCGGACGGCGACACTGGCCGACGGCCAGTATGCCTACAAGGCCTCGTGGAAGTTCTTCAGGTACACCTGCCCCTCCGGCGGGACCCTGAAAGGCTCGAGCTGCCTGCTGGGCGGCCCGCCCCCGGGGCGGCTTCCCTTCGTGTGGGGCAACGCCTTCTACACGGCGGCCCTCTGCACCACCACGGCGCAGGCCAATTGCGCTAACCCCTGCCCGTGGAAAGGGACCGTCTACGACGCAAGCGTCAAGGCCTGCCGTGCCGACGCAGCAACCAGTAACCCGGCAGACGTAAAGACCTTCTTCATCAAGGGCGTTGTCTACTACGAGCCCCAGCGCTGCCCCTACGGCGGCAGCTACGACGCGGCCGCCAACGCCTGCGTGCTCGTCAATCTGCCGAAGGGTGTGGAGGCCTTCGTCTGGGAGTCGGGCCTCTACTACAAGCCGCCCTCAAAGGCGCAGTGCCCCTACGGCGGGTTTTATGACACGGTGAACTGCTACCTGCAGGGCATCCCCGACGGGGCCCAGCCTTACGCCATGGCAAACCGCATCCTGACCCCGGCGATGTGCAGCCCCGCGACGGACTGGCAGAACCTGCAGCGCGCTGCGGGCGAGGTCACGGTGGAGAACGTCTGCGGGCAGTGAGGCAGGGCGGGCCTGAGCGGATGATGAGCATATTTAAAACCGCGATCGGTGGTTGAAGCAAACGGAGACGTTCATGACACTGATCTGGTCCATGGGGATTCTGATTGTTCTTGCGATTTTCCTGAAGCTTGTCGAGGGTTTCGGCCTCGAAAACTTCTGGCCCAACCTGTTCCGGACAGGGTTGCCGGTCTACATGTATCCCCTGCCCCTTGCCGTGCCGGACCTGCCGCACGGCTCTGTTTTCGAGACGCAGAGCGGCCGGTTCAAGGTCATCACCCCGCGGGAGTGTCTCTTCTACAATAAATCCATCGCCGGGTTTGACGACGGGAGATGGACCCTCAATGGCCGCCTGCTCTGGACAGAGGGTCATGCACTCGCCGAGGGGAAAATCCTGATCACCTCGATCCTTTCTCGGATTGGATGGATGATCTTTATGGGCGTCGCACTGGCCGTATCGTTGGCGCTTCCGCTTCGCAACTGGACGATAGGGGTTGCCGTTGCACTGCTGGTACTCGCAATCTTGTCTTTCATCTTCTACCGGAGGGCGTTGGCAATGAAAGATACGGCTCATCGGATCCTGGTCGAGTACGAAGTGTATATGGCGCAAAAGCGCGAGGGACATTAAACGGGAAACGAGAAAACCGTCACACTCTGCAGGCAAACATGGTCGGCAGTATTTAACGTGAAATAATCGGGATCCGGCATGCAAAAGGCCGCCCTCTGCAGGGGGCGGCCTTTTGCATGTTGCCAGAAAGAAAGATTCAGCGCATTGCAGGCGAGGTGACGGTGGAGAACGCCCGAGGTGCCGGGCGGCAGGGCCTATCGCAAGAATCTGCCAACGTCCTCGACAAAAAACGGAAAAAGGCTTATCAATGAGATGGACCATCAAGCAGATACCGACACGATAACAGGGAAGCCATGAAAATTTATTTCACCAAAAACAACGGCCCCATTGACGAGATCATCGATAAATTGATGGAGACCGCCGAGGGCATCGGTCGGCCGAAATACGTCCGCGAAATGATCCTCGCCGCGCTCAAGGCCGGGCAGGAGGCCGACGAGAGCGCGGACCTCAAGCTTATGAATTCAACGCTCAAGGAGATGCGGTTCACGTCCAAGGTCTTCGGCCCCTACCGGAATGTCCGCAAGGTCACGGTCTTCGGCTCGGCGCGCACCCTGCCGGGCGATCCGGTCTACGAGATGGCAACTCTCTTCGGGAAGAAACTAGCCGAGGCAGGTTATATGGTCATCACCGGCGGGGGGGGAGGCATCATGCAGGCCGTCAACGAGGGAGCCGGCCACGAGCATTCCTTCGGCGTGAACATCCGCCTGCCCTTCGAGGAGAAGCCGAATCCCGTGAGCGAGGGGAACCCGCGGTTCATCACGTACAAGTATTTTTTCAACCGCAAGGTGGCCTTCCTGAAAGAAGCGGACGCCGTGGCGCTCTTCCCGGGCGGCTTCGGCACGCTCGACGAGGCCATGGAGACGCTCACCCTGGTACAAACGGGCAAACGCAATCCCATGCCGCTTGTGCTCGTGGACGATCCGGCCCGGCCCTACTGGCCCCACCTGATCCGGTTCCTCGAGGAAGAACTCCTGGCCCGTGACTATATCTGCCCCGCGGATTTTTCGCTCTTCGAGCGGGTCTGTTCCGTCGAAGCCGCGGTGGAGAAGATCCGGCATTTCTATCGACGGTACCACAGCCTGCGGTACGTGCATGGCCAACTCGTGATCCGGCTCACGTCCGAACTCGGCCCCGATGACATCCGGAAGCTGACCGATCGATTTCATGACATCATCCCGCCCGGGGGAAGAATCGCGGCGTCCGGGGCTTTGGAAGCTGAGAGGGATGACGCGGATGTCATTCATCTGCCGCGGCTCGTGATCGACTTTAACCGCAAGAACTTCGGCAGGCTCAGGAGTCTCATTGATTCGATCAATGATTTTTAGCCTTCTTTCATCCTCCCAGGAACGGCTGCAGGTTCTCGACAGCCTGCAAACGTAGTCTGTTCATCGGGAACCTCTGTTCCGATTTTCCATCCATGATCGGTTTTCTCCCCGCAACCAAAGGTAAACAGGTCCTGACAAACCAGAATTAACAAGAAAAACAGATTATGTTACGTACAGGTAGGTGAAAGCTGCGGCCTGAATACGCTTCCGGCCATCGAAGGCACTCTTGTAATCATTCACCCCCGGGACCCGGGCACTTCATCCCTTGACAGCCGTTTCCCAATCCATTACAAATTACGCAGCGTCCAGTCGGTCCCTAACCAACCAAGTCAGCCTAGACATGATGGGGGTCCTTGAGCGAACGAAGAAACCCTGCTTTCGGTGGAAGGCGGGGATTTTTTATTTTAACCGCGACCGCGCATCGACAAGGAGGAGTGCATGAAATACCCCGATCTGAGCTTTGAGCCGTTCTTCACGTGGGCAAACCGGCCGAGGATCCTCTACAAAGCCGGCGTGCGGGAAGAGCTGGGTTTTGAAATGGAAAAACTCGGGGGCACGAAGGCGGTCCTCTACACCGACAAGGGTCTTGTTCAGGCCGGTGTGGCCCAGATGGTCATCGAAGCCATCAAGGCTTCCAGCCTGGAGTTGGCCGGTGTCTATGACAATATCGTGCAGGACGCCCGCCTTGGATTGATCAACGAGGGGGCGGCTTTTTACCGTAAATGCGGTGCCGACTGCATGGTGGTCGTGGGTGGCGGCAGCGTGATGGACACGGCCAAGGCCATCAATATCATGATCGGCGGGGGCCATGAAGACTTTTCGCCCCTGGCGGAGCAGGTCGGATTATTTGATGGCGCCCGGCTCCTGCCGCCGCACATTGCGTTTCCCACCACAGCCGGGACAGGCGCTGAAGTGACCTATGCCATGGTGGTATTGAACGAAATCGACAAGGTGAAGGTGGCCGTGGGGCACCCTTATTGCACCCCGGACATCGCCATGCTGGATCCGGAGCTCACGGTGAAGCTCCCCCCGAAGATTACGGCCTTCACGGCCATGGATGCCATGACGCATGCCATCGAGGGCGTCACCACCGTCAGTGCGAATCCCATCTCGGACGCGCTGGGGCTGCACGCGATCCGGATCGTCACGAAATATCTCCCCGAGGTCATGAAAAACCCGGGGAATGTCGAGGCGAGGGGTTACCTGCTGATCGCGAGCACCATGGCGGGCATGTCCTTCATCAACGCCTTCACCGGCGGGGTCCATGCCACGGCCCACGCCCTGGGCGCCCTTTACGGGATTCCCCACGGCCTGGCCAACAGCATCATGCTGCCCCATGTGATGACCTACAACCTGGAAGAGAAGCCGGAGCGCTTCGTCCTGATCGCCGATGCCATGGGGGTGAACGTCGACGGCATGACTCCCGATCAGGCGGCCCGGGCCGCCGTTCAGGCGGTCAAAGATCTGCAAAAATCTGTCGGCCTGACACAGACCCTGAAGGATTGTGGCGTACCGGACGATCGCGAAGCCCTTCAGCCGCTGATCGATCTCGCCATGGGGGATTCGCAGCTTCCCTACAACCCCCGCGATCTGGAAGAGGACGATGTGTACAACCTGTATTTGAAAGCCCGATAACACAAAAAGGAGGAACCCATGAAGTATTGGAAAGACGAGGCGGAACCCGTCAAGGCGTTTGTCACCCTCTGGGAAACGCTGTCCAGGGAGCAGGAATTCATCGACGGCATGAAGAAGGTCAACCAGCTCATCTGGTTCGATTACACCGAGGACGGCCCCGGCTGCTCCTTCCACGTGGACGGCCGAGACGGAAAGTTCATCGTCAAAGCCGGCAAGCCCGCCGATGCGCCGGATCTCACGATGAGCCTCACAGCCGACAACGCCCACCTGTCCTGGGCAAACAAGCTCAACCCCGTGATGGCCATCACCAGGGGGCAGATCAAGGTCAAGGGCTCCGCCACGGGACTGCTGAAGCTCGCCCCCAAGCTGAAAAAGGTGGCTGTGTACTACGAGCAGATCCTCAAGGATTTTGGCTGGGCGGACAAGCTGGCGATGAAATAGGCGTGCGAGGCAGAAAAGGGCTTTTGTCATTCCGGGCTTGACGCGGAATCCAGCATTTCATGGATTCCTGCCTGCGCAGCAATGACATGACTTGTGCCGATTTTACAGGAGCAGGCTTATGAGAGGCAACACGGGGAAGGTCATCCATGTGGACCTGACGAGCGGCAGCGTCCGGATCGAGACATTACCGGAAGAGTACTACAGACAATACATCGGGGGCAGCGGCCTGGCCGCAAAGATTTTCTGGGAGAGGGGGCGCTTCGATGTCGATCCCCTTGCCCCGGAGGCCATGCTGCTCTTCATGAACGGGCCTTTTGCGGGCCTCAGGATCTCCGGGGCCAGCCGCAACAGCGTGGCCGGGTGCTCCCCGCTGACAGGGCACTGGGGAGACTCCTCATGCGGCGGCTATTTTGCGCCGGAGCTCCGATATGCAGGCTATGACGGCCTCATCATCACCGGCAAATCGGCCGGTCCCGCTTATCTATTGATCCGGGACGATTCCATCCAGATCCTCGACGCCGGGGAGTACTGGGGCAAGGGGACCGAAGAGGTCACCGCGGCCCTGAAGGCAAAGCTCGGCAAGGATCACCGGACCCTCGTGATCGGACCCGCCGCGGAAAACCTTGTCAAGTATGCCATCATCCTCAACGACGGCCATCACGCGACGGGCCGGGCCGGTTTCGGCGCCATCATGGGATCGAAGCATCTGAAGGCCATCGTGGTCAAGGCCTCTAAAAAGGACATGGAGGTGGCAAACAAGGCCGGATATGAAGCCTTCCGGAAGGAGCTCAACAAGCGGCTCGTGGAGGCCTTGCCGGCAGCGGTCATGCACGAGGACGGGACGGCCGCGAACCTGACGGGCGGGGTATACAGCGGGGATGTCCCGGTGAAGAACTGGCAATCCAACTTCTGGGAGGAATCGGCGGACGCCCTGGCGGGAAGCGCCCTGAGCGAGCTGTACCTGACAAAGCGCACCGCCTGCGCCTTCTGCGGGATCGCCTGCAAACGGGTCGTCGAGGTCAAAGAGGGACCGTTCGCCGTCCCGGAGGGACCGGGGCCGGAATATGAGACCATCGTCTCCTTCGGAACCCTCATCGGCTCCATCGATCTGGCGGCCACCTGCAAAGCGGGCCGTGTCTGCAACGATCTCGGCATGGACACCATCTCCGCCGGGGGCACCCTCGCCTGGGCCATGGAAGCCTTCGAGAAGGGGGATCTGACGCCGGCCGACACGGACGGCATCCCCCTGAACTGGGGAGACATGGAGACGGTGATTGACGTGGTCCTGCCGAAGATTGCCGGGAGAGTCGGCAAGCTGGGGCAGCTCCTGGCCGACGGCAGCGTGGCAGCCGCAAAAAAAATCGGCAAGGGCCTGGAATACACGGTCCACAGCAAGGGACTGGAAGCGCCCATGCATGACCCGCGGGGAGGCGGGCACGGCATGGCCCTGACCTATGCGATGAGCGCCAGGGGGGCCTGCCACGTGGCGGACCCCATGCTGTTCGTCGAGATGGGCGCGCGATACTATCCGGAGATCGGGTTCGATTACATCACGGGAAACGAGCCCCGGAGCGACGAGAACAAGCCGGAAGCGGCTGTCGTCTCCATCACCTTCGGCGCCCTGGAGAACAGCGCCTGCTGGTGCGCCTTCGCCGACACCCTGACCATCCCGGACTGGCTGAATCTCTTCAACGAGGTGGCGGGTTATGGCTGGGATATCGAGGAAATGATGAAGGCCGGCCGCCGGGTCTTCTACCTGAAGCGGCTCATCAATTACCGTTTCGGCCTCACGGCGGAAGATGACTGCCTCACGCCGCGGATGCTGGAGCCGGCCAGGGACGGAGAGCCGGAGGGAATCGAGATGAACTTCGAGGGAATGAAATCGCGATTCTACGAGTTGGCGGGATTCGATCCGGTCAAGGGCATCCCGACAAAGGAGAAACTCGAGGAATACGGCATGGCCGAAGAGGCCGGGAAGGTCTGGTGATAATGATTTGAGAAAATTATCGCGATGCCGTCTCGAAGCGCATCGGCGGGGCTGAGGCCAGCTGACCCGCCAGCCCGTCCCGGGCTGCATTGAATGAGGCGAGGAGCGCCTCCGGCACGGGCTGGCCGGGAGGGATCTCGACCCTGCGCGGGTTGACGGGCCGGTCGTTGACCCTCATCTCGAAGTGCAGGTGCGGCCCCGTGGACATGCCCGTTGAACCCACATAACCGATGAGCTGCCCCTGCGCGACGCCCGCCCCTTTCCGCACCCCTTTTGCAATGCCCGACAGGTGACCGTAGAAGGTCTTGTAGCCGTTGGAATGGCGGAGGACGACGAGCTTTCCGTAGCCGCCCTGGTGGCCTGCCGCCATGACCTGCCCGTTGCCGATGGCCGAAACGGGCGTCCCCTTCGGCGCCACGTAGTCCGTGCCGTTGTGGGCCCTGCGGATCTTGAGGACGGGGTGGAGCCTCGACTTCGAGAAGCCGGAGCTCACGCGCCGGAAGCTCAGCGGGGCCTTGAGGAATGCCTTTCGCAGCGAGCGGCCCTCGGCGTCGTAGTAGTCGGCCCGGCCGTCGACCTCGAAACGGTACGCGCGGGAGAGCGCGCCGTCGTTGACGAATTCCGCGGCGAGGATGCTGCCGTACTTCCGGAACTCGCCGTCGCGGTAGAGGCCCTCGACGAGGATCCGGAACGTGTCGCCCTTGCGCAGCGACGTCGTGAAGTCGATATCCCAGGCGAAGATGTCCGAAAGATTCAACGCGAGGAGCAGGTTCTGCTGGCCGCCGCCCATGGAGGCGATCAGGTTGTCCTCGATGGCGCCCTCGAGGCAGAGGATTTTCTTCTCGTACTCGAGGTTGAGCTTCTCGGCCTGATAGCCCTCCCCCGCGCGGGTGACGCGAACGAGCGAGTCGTCGTTGACCCAGTAGACAAAGGCATGCAGGCGCTTTTCGGGGTCCACGTGGATCTCGTAGGGCTGCCCGGAGCGGAACTCCCGGGGGCTGTGGACACCGGCGAGGGCTTCCTTGACGTGAAAGAGCTCCCGGGGGTCAAAGCCGTGGCGCTTGAAGATCTCGTAGAGCGACTGGCCCTTCTCGACGATCCCGGTGATCCGGAGAAGCGGAACCGATTCTGTCTTTGTCGATTGTGTTTTGGGGTTCGGGTCGAAAGCGCCGCCGATAAAAAGAAGGGCGGCAAACAGGGAAATCCCCGCAAGGACGAGGAGGGCTGGGCCGAGAGTTTTTTTCGCCGGTCTCACTCGCTGAAAACCCCGCTGCCCCGTTTCGGCGACGCAGGCGCGCGCCGGGCACAAAAAAGGCGCCTCTCGTCGATCCGTATCGGCCATGGATTTCGGTCATGGCATGCTGAGCCGGGAAAGCGCCTGTCTTTCGCCGCACCTTAAACGAATCGCCGCGGGATTTCAAGCATTTTTATGAGTATAAGGGGCCGCCCGCGCCCGGCAGGCGGCCCCTTGCGGTTAGAAGGCATAGACGAAGTTGAACCAGAACTTGTCGCCCTCCGGCTTGTATTGCGCTTCGAGCTCGTGCTGCCATTTGAGCGTGAAGATCATGTTCTTGTAGCTGTACTGCGCCTGGGGACCGATGGCGAACACCTGCCCCCTGAACCCGTCGGGCGGGGTCACGCCGTTGACCTTGTCGTCGGTTGTCTGGAAATAACAGTAGCCCCCGAGACCGACCGCCCACTGCTTGCCGATGTGGTACCCGACGGTGTAGTCGAAGTGGAACTCCTGGCCCGACTGGTAATTCGTGTCGTTGTTTTCCGTGTTGAAATCGTACATGAACTTGGCCGAAAGCTCGAACCCCCCGTCGCTCAGGTAGGTCATGGCGAGGACGGGTTCGAAGGTCCAGTAGTTTCGCCCGAGGTTTGCCAGGCGGTCCTGGTCGTAGGTACCGACGGGGATGTAGATGTCGAGGCCCGTCGTGACGTGGAAGTTCGGGAAGTGCCAGCCGAGGATGATCGGGTTGACGATGATGTCGCCCAGCCCGAAGCGGTCATCGTCCCGGCCGAAGCTTGTCACGTCCTGGTAGGCCAGAGGGATAAAGGCATGAACGGCCCAGTTGGCCCCGAGGATCTTATAGTCGGTCACATGGATGAACCGGAGCACATTGGCCGCCACCTTCAGATCGAAATCGGGGATGAGATCATTGCCGTCGTTGTCTTTGAACGACGAGGCCGTGTAGTAGGTCAGGTAGTTTTTAAAATAGGTGCCCGGCGGCGGGAGCGCCCCGACCATGAAGTCCTCGGCGCCGTTCGGGTAGGCCCCGCCCCCGCCCTCGGTGGCGAAGGCCGGCCCCGCAAGGACCGCCGGGCCCGCCAGCGCGGCTGCCGCAATCAAAACGATGAACAATCTCCTGAATGCCTCCCACTTCTTCATAACCCTTGCTCCTCCTTTTGTGGATTTTGCTGATTCACAAGTCGTTGCCCGGCAGGCATGCCATCGTGACCCATGATGCTTCCATCCGAGAATGCAACAGAGGCCACAGGGTGTCGCGCCCCCGTGGCCTCTGCAAAATAAAAAAGCCATGGGCGGCGTCTGATCCACCCATGGCATTGTTTCCGGCTTTTTACCCTGTGCCTGTGTCCTTTACGATGGGCAGACCCCTGCGCTTATGTCGGGCCACCGCCACCAGCCGAGAAGGGTTTTGTGCGCGAATCCTGCCATCGTGATTGCTTCCGTTGAAAAAGTGCGGTCATGTAAACATGGTTCGGCCGGCTTGTCAAGGGTCTTCTTGGAAGCATCCGGAGGGCGAGATCGGGCTAAAGAATTCGTCCCCGGCAACCGAAGTATGGTTAAGGTGGCATTTCCTGACGGGCCTGCTGTGCCCCTGTCCCGCCGAGACGGGACAGGCATCGGCACGAATCCGAACGAGACGAGGCTGACTCATGACGACCTTTACATCCCGCGAAATCAAGAACCGAAAATTCAAGCAGAGCCTGATGGGAGTCGATGCCGATGAGGTGAAAAGCTTCCTCAAGGTCGTGGCGACGGAGTTCGACAAGATCCTCAGCCAGAACGCCCAGTGGGAGAAAAAGCTCACCGAGCAGACCGTCAAGTCCACCCTCACCACGAAAAAGGAGGCGGAAAAGAACGCCGAGAAAAACAGGCTGGCCCTCGAGGACGCCGACAGGTCCGCCGGGGAAGTCATCGCCCGGGCACAAGAAGAGGCCGGTGAAATCCGGCAGAAAGCCGAGCGGGAAGCCGCAGAGCTCCGGCGAAAGACCGAGCGGGAGGCCCAGGAGAAGGCCCGGAGGGAAACGGCCCTGATGCTTTCGCAGGCGAAGGTGATGGCCGACGAGATCACCCTCAACGCCAAACAGAAGGCCGAGAAGATCGAGGCCGACGCCCGGGCGGCGGCCGCCGCGGCGAGCGCCGCCGCATCGAGAACCGCACCCGAGTTCGAGCGCCCCCTGTCCGTGTCCGAAGTCCCCGTTGCGCCGCCCGAGGGAAATGGCGCCGGGACGGACGACGGGGACATGAAACATGCCGAGGAGGCACAGAAGAACTTCGACAGGCTCATCGGCGAGGCCATGGCAAGGGCCGAATCCATCATCCAGAGCACCCGCGCCGAGGCCGAAATGATCACGAGCAGCCTCATCGGGAGGACCCTGAGCGAGCTCAACAAGGAGCACGAGCGCCTGCTTGCCGCCGTGCAGAATGCCGTCCACAAGTCCGAGGAGATCGTCAAGACGGCCCGCCAGGAGGCGGAGCAGTTCGCCCAGCAGCGAAAAAGCGACGCCGTCGAGCAGTGCAATGCCGTGCTGCTGGAGGCGGAGCGCAAAGCCGGCGCCATCTTCAACAGCCTCAAGACCCAGGCAGACTCCAGGAAGACAAAGCCCGATGGCGAGGGAAAGATGGAGGCCGGCGGCAGAAAGTTCAGTCAGAAATACCAGTGAGCAAACCCCGAAGGGCCGACGACACCCCCTCCTTCCGTCGCCCTTCAACGGAAAGCCCCGTCCATTCGGCGGGGCTTTCTGCTGTTCGATCCCGCCGGCTTTTTCTCCCCAGCAAATTATTTTGCAATTGACCCGGCGATGTGGAAAACTACCCCCTGTCCGGAATCCCCGGCGAGGAGAGCCATGCCATGAAGAGAGCCAAGAAGGTCCTTGTCCTGCTGGGAAGCCCCAGGCGAAAGGGCAACAGCGCCATTCTTGCGGACAGGATCGCCGGGGGCGCGAAGGCCGCCGGCGCGGCCGTTGAGACGGTCTTTCTCCACGCACTCGCCATCGCCCCCTGCAAGGCCTGCTATGCCTGCCAGAAGCCGAAAAGCAAGGGGTGCTCGATCGACGACGACATGCAGCCTCTCTATCGGAAGATGATCGAGGCCGATGCCTGGGTGATCGCAAGCCCCGTCTACTGGTTCACGATGTCCGCCCAGCTGAAGCTCTGGATGGATCGCTGCTTCGCCCTGCCCGCCTACGGGAAAGACCCCTTTGGGGGCAAGCGCATCGCCGTGGCCATGGCCTACGGCGGCGAGGACCCCTTCGACTCGGGTTGCGTCAACGCCCTGCGGACCTTCCAGGATGCCTACAACTACGCGGGCGCAACGATCGTCGGGATGGTCTACGGCAGCGCCATGGGGGCAGGCGACATCAAGGCCAACAAGGCCCTGCTGAAAGAGGCGAAGGCGCTGGGAAAGAAAATGGCAGACGACAACGATTGACGGAGGGATCGGGAATGAGCACGGAGGGTTTCAGCTTCGAGAAGTGGTTCGTCGAGACGATGATGGGCCTCGCGCCCGACCCGGACAAGATCCGGGCGGACGGGGCGCCCCGGGACATGACGGATATTGCATCCAACAAGTGCTTTTCGCTCAGCTTCGCCTCTGGGATGATGCCCGGCCCTTTCGGGATGGCGACGATCCTGCCGGAGCTTGCGGCGCTCACGAAGATCCAGATGGATCTCATCTACAAGATCGCCAAGTACCACGACAAGCTCGACCAGGTGAACCGCCCGCTCGTTCTCTACGTCTTTGCCTGCGCCCTGGGGGTGACGGCGGGGCGCCTGCTGGTGCAGAAGGTGGGCTCGAGGATGGTCATCAAGGCGCTGAGCACCCTGGCGGCACAGAAGATCGCCGCGGCCATCGGCGCGCGGATCGGTTCGAGCTTCGTGCAGCGAAGCGCCGGACGCTGGATCTGCGTGGCCACGGCCCCGGTGTTCGCATGGCTCTCCAAGAGGATGACGGAAAAGGTCGGCGAATACGCAGACGATCTTTTCAGGCACGACATCGAGATCGAGAAGATCGAAGGCTGAGTGAGCGGTGCACCGCTCCGGCCGATCAGAGTTGCCGGAGGGAGACGTGGACGATCACATCGCCCTGGACCAGCTCGAGGCCCTGGCCTACGGCCTCGGGATCGAGGTCCGGTACGAGAAAATCCCGCAGGACGACGTCGCGATCTCCGGGGGGCTCTACCGGCTGAAGGGAAAAAACGTCATCGTCGTCGACTCGCGGGCGAAGGCGAAAGACCGCATCCGGACCCTGGTGCAGGCCCTGAAGCCCTTCGACCTCACCGACGTCTACATCCGCCCCGCCCTGCGGGAACTGCTGGAAAAGGAGTGAGGCGCCTTACTGCGCCCCCGTCGTCTTCGGCATCTGGGCCGTTCCCACCCTGTAGTCGAAATCCCCGAGGGGCCGCGCGAAGGTGTACTCGAAGGGATCCGACACGAGCAGCCTGCCCGATTTTTCGACGCTCCCGCTGGGGATGGAGAACGGCAGAGCGACGAAGAACATCGCCGTGCCGACCACGGCGGCGGCAAGACTCACGGGCCGCACGAAGAGGACGTCGGCCACCACTTCCATCCCGTCCTTGGGCTCGCCGGCGAAGGCGGGAACGGCGCTCAGGACCATGCAGAACGCGAGAAACAGTGCCAGTGCTTTTCTTTTCATGGGAAACCTCCTTCCGACCATTCAGGCTGAAATGCCTCTGTCCGTCCCAGAATCGCCCGGGAGCCGCACAAAGTCAATACGACAGAAGCATGATTTTAGCCTACGAAACCTTACCGATTCCGACTCATCCTCGCGGCTTAGCCGATGCGGAAGGCCCGCATGGAGATTGTGCCCAACGTCACCCCTTCCGGCGAAGAAGACCATCGACATGGGCGATGATCTGCCGCACTGTGAGCTTCTCGCCCGGCATTGCCGCGCCTCCACGAATGGGATTGTACGAGCTGACCTCGGTCAGACGGCATCCCCGTTTCACCCTTTTGTAGGGGCTTGCCCGGTCGACGCCCGCTGTCCGTTCCCGGCCTCAATCGACCCAGTGGACGATCTCCCTCAGCTCCGCCCGCTTTCTTTCGAAGCGGTTGAGGGGGTAGCCGGGGTCCGGATACCCCAGGGCGATCGCCACGACGATCCGCCGGTCATCGGGGATGGAAGCGATTTTCCGCAACCGGTCGGGGTAGCGCACCGCGGCGGCCATGATGCAGGTGCCGAGACCCTTTTCATGGGCAAGCAGGCAGATCGTCTGCACGACGAGCCCCGCGTCGAGCATGGCGTATTCGACAAGCGATTCCCTCGGGATGCAGGCAACGATCATGCAGGGCGCGCCGAAGAGAGTCGCCATGCGGGCGTAGAGCTGATCGCGGGCATCCTTGTCCGCCCGGTCGATCCCCAGCATGTCCAGCATTCCCTTGCCCAGCTCGCCATAGCGCGCTTTCAGCGCTGCGGGCCAGGTCTCGGGCATGGGGATGTCCGGCGAGGACGGCAGTCCCGCCTCCAGCATGCGCCCGTTGTCTTCCTTGAATGCCGCCAGGGGCCTTCCCGTCAGCACGTAAAACTCCCAGGGCTGCGTGTTCCCCCAGGAGGGCGACCAGCGGGCCGCGTCGAGGATCTCCTCGACGATGACCTCGGGAACCCCTTTGTCGGTGAACTTCCGGGTGCTCCTTCTGCCTCTCACGGCCTCTCTCAGTTCCATGTTCCGCCTCCTGTTGAACAGCAAGTGGGTTTACCCGGCCGGCCCGGGGCCGCAGATTCCGCCTATGGGTTGCGCACATCGGTCCCTTCGGGCTCCGCATCGATCAGGCGTCCGAGCTTCTGGCGGACCATCTGGATGTGCTCTTTCAGGATGAACACCTCATCATAGAACGCCACCGACACATGGATATTACAGACGGCCTCTTCGATCCGATCCAGCCTCGCGTGGCAGTCCGCAACATTCTCCGGACGCTCATGCTCCTTGAGCTCCTCCTCGAGTTCCCGGAGCTCGCGGTACCATCGATAGTACTTCGACCGGTTGCGCCATGTGTAGAGCCACGGCAGGATCCCGATCAACGGGACCAGCACGAGCCCGATCGAGATCAAAACCAGGAGCATGCGGTCCACAAAAGTGGCCGCCCAGAAGGGCAGGTAGCCGTGGAGCCAGGAGCCGCCGGAGCGGTAGAACCGCTGCGCCTGCGCACTCACCGGAAAATCCTGCGTTTTCATCGACGGGAACTCGCCCGCCCTGTGGACCCAGCCGGCCCCGCCGTGGATCTCGACGGCGGCCTTCATGAGAAGGTAAGCCAGGGCCGGGTGCAGGTCCTTCCGCACCAGCAGATTGGTCGTGGGCGCCAGCAGGTGGATGTCGGAATCCGGGAAGCGCTTTGACGGATTGAGAATCCCCCTCGGCAGCACCACGTGGGAGAGATGGGGGAATAGCCTCGAGTAGGCCTCGGCCTGGCTCATGCTCATCAGCTTGACGCCCGGGGCGGCGATCAACTCCCTGACCAGTGCGCTGTCGGTGGAGCCGAAGGTCAGGACCGCATCCACCTTGCCCCCCAGGAGCGCCCGTCCCGCCTCGGGATTGGGGTATTCGTGCAGAACCGTCGGCGGGACGGAGACGTTGGCCGCCTTGAGAAGATCGAGCGAGATCTTCCGCACTCCGCTTCCCTCCGGGCCGATGCTGACCCGCTTGCCCCTGAGCTGCGAGAGGTCGTCGAGCGTTTCATCGCCCCGGTAAAAGACCCACAGGGGTGTATAGAAAATGCTGCCGAGAGATTCGAGATTCGAGGGTTCTTCCGTTTTGCCCATGCCGTCCTGGACAAAGCCTGTATCGACGGACTGGGACGCATCTTTGAGGCGCCTGAGATTATCCACTGCACCTGTCGAAGGCAGCAGTTTCAGATGAATCCCGTCACGGGTTAGGATCTCCCTGTAGCGTTCACCAAAGATGACAAACGAGCCGCCTTCCATCCCCGTCGTCATGGTCAGCGTTTTGGGCGGCATGGGTTGCAGGAATCGATAGCTCGACCAGCAGACCAGCGCGATGATCAGCAGGACCGGGATAAAAATGATTGCCGCGGCTCTCGGCGTCAGCTCCCTGATCTTGTTGCGTCTCATTGCGTATCTCTCATCTTGCAAGCTCCTAAAGGACAGGGGCTCTCCTCTGAGCTTTTTCGGCTGTCACGCCTCGGACCGTTGCCCACCAGCGATCGGCACTACCCCTTGAGGTACTTGCCGAACCAGGCGATGCAGCGCCCCCAGGCGTCCCTGGCGGCCTCGGCGCGGTAGCTCGGCCGGTAGTCGGCGAAAAAGGCGTGCGGCGCCCCGGGGTAGATCACGAACTCGGCCGTCCGGCCGGCCGCCTTCATCTTAGACTCCAGCGCCCTGACGTCGGCCACGGGGATGCCCAGGTCCTCGGCGCCGTAGAGGCCCAGGACGGGCGCGTTGATCCTCGCCGCCACATCGAGGGGCCCTTCCGTCCGCACACCCGGCGTCAGGGCCGGCCTCAGCTGGCCGTACCAGGGGACGGCAGCCTTCAGCTCCGGGCTGCGGGCCGCGTAGAGCAGCGTGTACATCCCGCCGCGGCAGAATCCCGTCATTCCGACCCGGTCGGGTTTTGCGGAGGGGTGCTTCCTGGCCCAGGCCACGATGGCATCGAGATCGGCCATGACCCGGGCATCGGGGACGGGGTCCACGACCTTGCGCACCGCGTCGAGATCGGGCAGATGCAGCACGCCTCCCTCCCTCGCGTAAGGCTCGAAGGTGACGGCCAGGAACCCCTCCCGGGCAAACCGCCGCGTCACGTCCCGGATGTGCTCGTGCATCCCGAAGACCTCGGGGATGACGACGACGACAGGATATGTCCCGGGCGCGGCGGGCCGCACCTCGTAGATCGGAACGGCAAACCCGCCTGAGAGCACCGTGCCGTCCGCGGCGGAGAGACCTTCTGCGGCGGTGGTGATCACCTTTCCGGCCACAGGGGTTGCCGCGAGGGCAAATCCCGCGAGGCCGACGCCAGCCACTCCCACCTTTGCCAGAAACTCCCGCCGCGACATTCCGTCATAAGCATTTGCCAGCCAGTCTTCGACCATAGGAGCCTCCTTTTTTTGAGAATGGTATCATTATAATGAGGAAGATGCGGACCTGCTACTGTTTTTGTCAGTAAACCAAACACGCCGTGAAGCGTTTACTCACATACGATGTGTTTTCTGAAGGTATGTCCCGTGAGGTCAGGGAATTTAAAATCCAACGGGGAATTAAGATGAACCCATTGAAATCATTTCGAAATATTTTTGTCTGGCTCCTGGTCCTGCTGATGGTGATGCCGTCGCCGATCTCTGCCCAGGAGAGCAAGGCAGCTCCGCAGAAGTTCTCCCAGGAAGAGCTGGACCAGGTGCTGGCGCCCATCGCGCTATACCCGGATTCGCTCCTTGCCCAGGTCTTCATCGCCGCCACCTACCCCCTGGAAGTGGTGATGGCGGACCGCTGGGTCAGGCAGAACAAGGACCTCAAGGGCGATGCATTGAACGCTGCCGTGAGCAAGCAGCCCTGGGACACCAGTGTAAAAGCCCTGGTACCCTTCCCCGATGTGCTCTCGATGATGAGCCAGAAGCTGGACTGGACCGAGAAGGTGGGAGATGCCTTCCTCGCCCAGCAGGGCGATGTGATGGACACCGTTCAGAAACTCCGAAAGAGGGCATCGGAGGCGGGCAACCTCAGGTCCACGGAGCAGCAGAAGGTGATCGTCGAAAGAGAGGTCGTCCGGATCGAGCCTGCAAACCCTTCTGTCGTCTACGTGCCTGTCTACGACCCCCGGTGGGTCTACGGGCCCTGGTGGTGGCCATACTATCCCCCTTACGTCGTCTATCCCTATCCTCTCGGGGTGGCGATCGCCCCCGGGTACATCTGGTTCGGGACTGGCCTCTACGTGGGGTCTTACTGGGGCAGTTGGGGGTACTGGGGTTGGCACAATCACACATACTATGTGAACCGGTATTACTATCCCCACGGCGGTCATGGCGGGGCCGTCGGCGCAGGCTTCGCAGGCGGTCCTGGCGGCTCCGGCAGCGGCGCCGCAGGCGGAGCCTTCGCAGCGCAGCCCTGGCGGCATGACCCCTCTCATCGGCGCGGTGTGGCCTACCGGGACCCGTCGACCCGCCAGCGGTTCGGGCAGGAGACAAACCGTGCAGCCGTCGAGAACCGTCGCAGTTTCCGAGGATACGAGGGCAACTGGATCGACAGGGGCGCCAGGTCCGGGAGGCCGGATGCCGCGACCGGCGGAGCCGGCAGAACAGGCCGGCCCGACACGGTGGCCGGCGGCACAGGCCGGCCCGGCGCTGCAGCAGGCAGACCGGATTCAGTGTCAGGCCGGACCGAGGCCGCAGGCAGACGCGATGCGGTTGCCGGACGGGCCGGCATGCCCGATTCGCTGAGCAGGCGAGATGCCGCGGCCACAAGGACGGGCAGACCCGATGCCACCCTTTCCCGGCAGGCATCCGGGCAACAGGCTCCCGGCCGTGCATCCGAGAGGTCCGCGATCGAGCGGAGCCGCTCGGGCCAGGTCTTCGAGGGTATCGGCCGGGGCAGCGAGGTGCAGCGTCAGAGCAACTGGGGCCGGGAGAGCCTGAACGCCGCGAGAGCCGGCGGCGGGACAGTCGGCGATGCAATTCGCGGCGGGGCGAGTGGCGGCGCCGGGCGAGGAGGCTTCGGCGGGACCCCTGGCGGAGCCGGGAGAGGTGCTGTCGGCGGCGGCTTCGGGCGAGGCGGTCACCGGTAAACGGAAAGCAATGGCACCACAGGCCGTGTAGGTTTCGACCCGGCCTTCTCAGGATCCGGGCGCACGCCTGTAGGGCGTCTTCAGGTATTGCCTGGCCTCCACCTTCGCAACGCTCTCCCCGCTTTCGACGGTCAGGGCCGTGGAGTAGCACTCCACGGCCTGGTCCCGCTCATCGCGGATGTCGTGGATCATCCCCAGTCGCACATAGGACCAGACCCTGACGCGGGCGTTATAGTCTGAGGTGTCCATCAGGGATCTCCGGAAACAGTCCTCGGCCCTGGCATAGTCGCCCTGGTTGAAGTAAACCCTCCCCAGCAGCTGGTCGTGGCGGGGCTTGAGCTGAGGCGCGAAGGGCGGTTTGCCCGAGGCGATGCCCTTCTCGAGATCCCGGGCGATGGCCAGGGCCTCCCTGAACTGCCCCATTTCCGACTGGATGTTGGCCTGGGCAAAGGAAAAATTATAATTCCGGGGATACTTTCTCTGCAGCTCCCGGGCGAGGGGCAGCGCCCGGGCGGGCTGCTTCTCGAAATTCAGATACACGGAGATGAGCTCGGACCGGGCAAGTTCCCTGAGAAGGTCTCCCCGCGTTGCCGCCCGCTCCAGGTCCTGCAGCCCCCTGCGGCGATCCCCCTGCGTGATCAACAGGGATGAGAGGAAGCGGGACAGGTCGGGCATATGGTCGATGTGGTAGCGGATGAGGCCCGTCAGAAGATAGCTGTCGTTATTCTCCGGGTCTTCCTGCTGTGCCCTCTCCAGGCACGACCAGAGGCCATAGGCCTCCTGTGCCGCCGTGACAGTCTGCTTTTTCCGCAAGGCCCAGCGAAACTTCGCCGTCCTCGCCAGGGCCATGGCGAAGTAGGCCTGGCCGTCCCGTGGATTTTTCCCGACCCGCTCTTCCCCCCGGGCCAGGGCATCCCCGGCGCAGCGCAGCATGGCCTCCTGGCTCGCCTCCCTCTGCTTCGGATCGAAGCCGACCTCGGAGCCGAACAGGTGGTTCAACGCCAAAAAGGCATATCCCGTCGGGTCTTCCGCGTCCATCTCCACGGCCTTCTGGAACAGGGCGTCCGCGCCGGAGTAATCCATGTTGAACGCTCTTTCAATGCCCTGCCGCAGGGTGGCACGCATCCCGGCCGTCTGAAGCGACGAGGCCCCGGCCTCCGTCCCGGCAGCGACCAGCATGGCAATACCATAGAGGACAGAGAAAAGGATTCCGGCGAATCGCTTGTTCATCGTGTTGTCTGCAGCTTTCGGTTCTTCTCTTGTTTCACGTCTGGTACTCTTGCCACTTTATTTCTTGTGACTTCCCTCGCTTCTCCCACTTCTTCCACTTCCTTCACTTCCGTCACTGCCCTTTGTCACTGCTGCGAAGCAGCCTTTCATATCAAATCGATCACCGTGATCTCCGGCCTTGCGTTGAGCCTCACGGGAGTGAAGGTCGTGCCGATCCCGCGGCTCACGTAGAGGCGGGAATCGTCGATGCGGTAGAGCCCCTCGGGCCAGGGGGTCCGAAGGTGGGCAAGGCTCACGTCCCTTCCCGGCAGGCTCAGCTTGATCTGCCCCCCGTGATAGTGGCCTGACAGCGTCAGCGCGATCCCCTGCGCAGCGGCCTCCGGAAAGATCTCCGGGCGGTGCGAGAGCAGGATCGTCGGGATGGCCGGGGTTAGGCCCCGCAGGGCGGCGTCCAGGTCGTGGTTGCCGAACCGCATGTCATCGATCCCGGCAACGGCGAAGGGCCCCTTTTCGGTCCGGATAACCCGGTGAGCATTGTAGAGCAGCGGAACCCCGTGCTGACGGAAAAGCGCCTTGAGCCTGCTGGTGCTGCCGACCCAGTGCTCGTGATTGCCCAGGGTGGCAAACGTGCCGTACCGGGCCTTGACACGGGCCATCTCCTCCAGGCAGCCCGGAAGAAAGGCAATCGAATTCGACACGTAGTCCCCGGTGAGAACGAAAAGATCGGGTTCGAGCGCGATGGCCGCATCGGCATAGCGCCGCAGATCTTCCCGTGTCATGTAGAGGCCGGCGTGGTGGTCGGTGAGTTGGACCACCCTCATCGGCATGCCGAAAGGCAGCGTGAGCGCCTGCACCTCGTGGGACCTTCCCGCCCAGGCGGCGCCGTATCCGGATAGCACAAGGGGCGCTGCGGCAAGCACCCCCGCACCGGCCTGAAGGAAGAGGCGGCGCCCCGGATCCGCGGGGGGGCCTTCCGCACGGGGGCCCGGGTCGCGCCAGCGCCCGATGATTGCCCGCGCCACAGACCCTGCAGCCTGCGAGCAGACGAGGAGCAGGGCCGACAGGATCGAACCGATGCCCCAGACGGCCGGCAGATAAAAGAGAAGGGCCTGTGTCGCCACGGAAGGGTCCACCCAGGGGATGGGTTTGAGCAGGATCAGCACGTTCATGGCGAACAGAAGTCCGATGGCCGCCCCCGAGAGAAAAACGGCCAGGGACTTGAAGCGATCCGACCGGTTCGAGGACCGGATGGCGTGCCGGATGCGGACGAAGAGGTATATCTGGGCGAATACCGCGAGACTGACGACGATGAACCGGAGGGTGCCGAACGTTAATGTGGGTGCCATAAATCGATGCCCACTGTGCCACAGATTCAAGACGCCCGCAACCGGGGATATTAACCTCTGTTTTCCGGTTTATCTTTTTGATAGCCACACGTTCGTTTACCGATATCAAGATCGAGAAGATCGGAAGAGCAGAAGTGAGGAAGCGCGGATAAAATAAAGAGTTGTTTCTCTTCCGCTCTTCCTCTCTTCCGCGCCTCCTAACTTCCTTTACTTACGGGCAACCGGCCCGCAGTCAGGGTATGCGGCCGCCATCAGCGCCTGTCTGATGGCAATCTCAGACGGCGTCTGCCTCCGGGGAGATCCCCCGTCCTAGACCACATTCAGACGGGCGCCGATTTTATTTCAGCGGAAAACATCGATAATAGGTTTAACGAAAGGGAACAAACCAAAGGAAATAAAATGATGACCCGGATCTACAAGGCAGCACAAAACAGGATGAACACAGACCCCCGGATCAACCTGATGGGCGAGAGGGTGGACAGGGTGTGGGCCGACCCCATCCTGACTCCCCGCAAGGACATCGATCGCTGACCCAGGGGTTGCACAACCATTCAAGGAGGCATTGTCATGAAGGAGAAAGCCAAGATCGAGAAGACCGACCGGAAATTCTGGACCGACCCGATGAGCTTCCCCGTCTTCGGGCCGAAGCGCACCCGGTAGGGAAACAGGGAATCCAACCAACCCCATCTAAAGCATTCACAGCCGACAAGGAGGGCTGAAACATGAAAAAGACGACGAAAGAGACGAGGAAAGACCGGAAACTCTGGGCGGACCCCATGTGCTTCCCCGTGTTCACAAAGTAAGGAACCCGGCAGAGGCCGGCTGAAACACAACTTGTCGCCATTCCTGTGCTGAAGGACGCTGCCCGTATTCGGGCGGGGTCCTTTATTTTTGCCTGTCCTCAGCTCCGCGAAACCCGCCTCAATTTTCTGAGAGCATCGCGGAGCGTTTTGTATTACAATACGGTTCGACGCATTGAGACAGTGAAGAAGTGTCTAAGTGTTTGAGTGATGGGATGGGAAAATGGGATTCCCCCCATTTCCCCAATACCCCGATACCCCAATTACTGGTTTACTCATTCATGGTCTGCTCATGAGAATCCCTTTCGCAGAAAAGCTCGCCACGAAACGCGTTTCCTTCCGCACGGCGCTCTCGACCCTACTCATGGTGCTGATCTTCGGCACCGTCGCCCTCCTGGGGGGACTTTCCTACTACAACCTCAAGAGAAACGCCGACACCCTCTCCGGGCAGGTGCTCGACGAGAGCTCCCTGCGTATCCGGCACTGGGTCGGCACGCTGCTCACCCGCGCCCAGGACCAGGCGGAGATGAACCGCCAGACCTTCGGCTCCGTCCAGCTCCGACCGGAGACGCTGAACTGGCTCACCCGTTATCTGCAGCGGGTCATGGAGACGCAGAGCCATTACACCTTTCTTTCGGCAGGCTTCGAGAGCGGTCTGATGCTGTCCGTCGAGCGGCTGCCGGATGGCGGGTTCAGCATCCGTGAGGCCCGGTATGACCGTGAGGCCGGCAAGGCGGTGATCCTCGACTTCCGGCCCGAAGACTACCCGCAGCGAAAGGCTTATGATCGTCGGGAATTCCCGCTGACCGGTGAGAGGAGGATGCCGGGCTGGTACACCGCCGCCCGCGATGCCGGAGGCCCGATCTGGACCGAGGGGCGGACGTTGCGCAGCGGCGCCGAGGCGGTCCCGGGCGTCACTTATGCCACCCCCATCTACGACAAGGACCAGCATTTCGTCGGCGTCACGACGGTCGACTTCGACATCATCGCCATCTCCCGCTTTCTCAACTCCAACCCGATCGGGAAGGCGGGATTTGCCTTCATCATCGAGAAGACGGCAGGCGGGAAATACCAGGTCCTTGCCCACCCGCAGCCGGAGATCCTCACCCGCGAGGTGAAGGACGAGCGGGGACGAACGCAGTACGAGTTTACGGAATGGCAGAAGCTGAGCGACGAGAGGGTCGTGCGCTTCATGGAGAAGTTCTCCGAGAACAGCCGGGAATATCTGGGCCACGATCTCAGGACGTTCCGTTTCAGCGCCGGCGGCAAGGATTACTTCGGGAGCTACCGCCGGATGGCCGGGGATAACCTGCCGGGCTGGGTCATCGCCCTCGTCATCCCCTACCAAGAGATCATGGGGGCCGTTGATCGAAACAACCTGGAGACCCTGCTGATCGGGATCGCGGCCTTTTTCCTGATCCTCGCCTCGAGCGCCTGGATCTCCGCCCTCGTCTCGAAGCCCCTGAGGCGGATCGCCCTGGATTCGGAAGCCATCGGCCGCTTCGAGATCGAGGCCCGGCCGCTCGAGCGCTCGCAGATCCGGGAAGTGGATCAGCTGATGGTGGCCACGCACGACATGAAGCGGGGCCTTCGCTCCTTCGGCAAGTACGTGCCGGCCGATCTCGTCCGCGAGATCCTCGCCTCGGGCGGCGAGGCCGAGTTGGGCGGCCAGAAGGCTTCCCTCACCGTCTTCTTTACCGATATCGCCGATTTCACGACGATCTCGGAGCGCATGGAGCCCGAGGCCCTCGTGGAACAGCTCGGAGAATACTTCGAGGCGATGAGCAGCGCGCTGAGAAAGCCGCCGCCGGCCACGCTCGACAAGTTCATCGGCGACAGCATCATGGCCTTCTGGGGGGCTCCCCTGCCCAACCCCGATCACGCCGTCACGGCCTGCCGTGCGGCGCTTTTGTGCCAGGAGACCCTGAAAGAGCTCCACGAGAAGTGGGCCCGCGAGGGAAAGCCCCTCTTCCACCAGCGGATCGGCATCAACACGGGCGAGGTGATCGTGGGCAACATGGGCAGCGCCACCCGGCTCAACTACACGGTCGTCGGGGACACGGTGAACACGGCCAGCCGCTTCGAGGGGCTCAACAAGCTCTACGGCACGCGGATCATCATCGGGGAGAGCACCCGGGAGCTGGTGAAAGAGCAGTTCGTCGTTCGCCCCCTCGACCTCGTTTCCGTCAAGGGAAGCATGAAGGGCGTGCGGATCTACGAACTGATGGCGGAGGCGCAGGGTGCCGATGAGCGCACGCGCGCGATCGCCGCCCTGGCCGATACGGCGTTGAATCTCTATCTCGAGCGGCGCTGGGACGAGGCCGCGGAGAAATGCAGGAAGATCCTGGAGCTCAACCACGTTGACGAGCCCGCCCGCATCCTGATGGAGCGCTGCCGGCTCATGCTGGAGAGCCCGCCGCCCGGCGACTGGAACGGAGTCCACCGCATCGAGAGCAAATGAGAAGCATCACGAGGCAAGCCCTCGGCCCCGATCGGCGGCCGGGTTCCTCGCGGCCTTCCCGGTGAAAGGAGATCACGGAATCCATGCCCCACAGACGCTGCAAGACAATGGCCGCAGGCGCCCTCCTGATCGGCGCCGTCATCGCGCTATCCTCGTGTGCCGCCAACCCCGTCAGCGGCAAACAGGACTTCATGCTGATCAGCGAGCAGGAAGAAATCGACATGGGCCGGAAGGTCGATGCCTCGGTGACCCGGGAGTACGGCCTCTACGACGACCCGCGCCTCACCGCCTATGTGAACGATATGGGCCGCAGACTGGGAAAGCTCTCCCACCGTCCTCAGCTCGACTACAGCATCAAGATCCTCGATGCCCCCGTCGTGAACGCTTTCGCCGCCCCCGGAGGCTATCTCTTCTTCACGCGGGGGATCCTGGTTACCCTCAACAGCGAGGCGGAACTGGCCGGCGTCATGGGACATGAGATCGGACACGTCACGGCTCGCCACTCGGCCCAGCAGCTGAGCAAAGCGCAGGTGGCGCAGATCGGGATGATCATCCCCCAGGTGCTCGGCATGCCCATGCTGTCAGGCCTGGCAGAGATCGGGATGGGGCTCTTCTTTATGAAATACAGCCGCGACAACGAACGGGAGGCCGACTCGCTCTCCGTGGAGTACGCGACCAAGGCGGGCTATGATGCCTCGCAGATGGCGGGCTTTTTCGAAACGCTCCAGCGGATGGACCCGCAGTCGGACCGCAGCGGCATGCCGGCCTGGTTTGCCACGCACCCCAGCCCCGAAGACCGCGAGAAGGCCATCAGGGCCCAGTCGCAGCTGATGCAGAAGAGCATGGGATTGACCCGCCCCCGGATCGAGCGAGAGGCCTACCTGAGAGCCATCGACGGCCTCGTCTACGGCCAGGACCCGCGGGAGGGCTACGTGGAGGGGGGCATGTACTACCACCCCGCCATGCGCATCCAGTTCCCCGTGCCCGCCGACTGGAAGGTGAATGACACGCCGACGGCGGTACAGATGTCGAGCAAGGACAAAAACGCCGTCATCCTCTTCACCGGGGCGCCCGGCAAATCCCCGGAGGAGACGGCCCGGGTCTTTGTCTCGAAGACCAAGGCCCGCGTCCTCCAGAGCCAGTCTGTCCGTGTGGGCGGCTTCCCGGCCCATCGTCTCGTCGCAGACGTGCAGTCCCGCAACGGCACGATCCGGACCCTGTCCTATTTCATCCAGAAGGGGGATGTGATCTACACGTTCGGGGGGCTCAGCACAGCGCGCAACTTCCCGCAGTACGAGAATCTCTTCGAGGACACCATGAGCCGGTTCGCGGAGTTGACCGATGCGCGAAGGATCAACGTCCAGCCGGACCGCGTCCGGGTGCGCCGCGTCGCGAAGGCCGACACCCTCGGCAATGCCCTCCTGGCCCTCGGCGTCCCGGAGAACCGCGTCAAGGAAATCTCGCTTCTCAATGGCGGCGAGCCCAACGAGCCGATTCCCCCGAACACCCTGCTCAAGGTCGTGGAGCGCGGCCGGTAGGAAACCCGCCTCAGGGCACCCATGGGGTAACGTCCTGGTTGCCGGACATGGTGTTGCCCCCCCTGTTGTCACGTCTTTTCCGGCGCTTCACCAAAGCGGAAAGGTTCCAGCCGGCCTTGCTCCAGATCCACATAGGCCATCGTGTTCCGGAAGAGGCTGCCGCGCCTTAGCAGGATCTTGAGCACTTCCATGGCCTGGAAGGTGCCGATGAGCGCCGCCGTCACGGCGGGAACGCCCAGGACGGCTTCGGGCCGATCGGGACCGGCCCCGCTCGCGGCCTCCCCGTAGAGATGCTTCACGCCGCCGTCGCCCGGCAGGATGGTCATGATCCGGCCCTCGAAGCCGGCCAGCGACCCGTGCACCATGGCGATGCCCAGCCGGCCGGCCGCCTCCTGCAGCAGCAGGCGGTCCGGCACATTGTCCAGGCCGTCGACGACGACGTCGCTGCCGGCAAGGATCCCGTCGATCACGCCGGCATCGATTCTCACGGGGTGCGCAATCACCCGGACGCCCGGGTTGATCGCCGCCACGGCCTCGACGGCGGCGCGGGCCTTAGGCTCCCCCAGCGTCTCTCCCAAGCAAAGGGCCTGGCGGTTGAGATTCGTTTCGTCGAACCGATCGCAGTCCACGACGACGAGGATCCCGACGCCAAGGCGCGCCAGCAACACGATGACCTGCCCGCCCAGCCCCCCTGCGCCCACAACGGCAACCCGCGATTCGGCAAGCCTGAGCTGCTCCGCTGCGGAGAGGACATCCCTGTTGCGGATGTAGCGGTACGGGTAGACTCCGAGCTTGAGCGACTCGCGGTAAATCTCGTGAAGAGTAACCCCGCACTGCCAGGCAATCTCGCCTGCAGTGCGGTCTTCCAGGATCTCCGCCTCGCGGCCCGCCGGGTCCGTTATTTTTTTCGCACGCTCACGAATCCGGTCCTGAATGTCCGAGCTCATCGGCCCGCCCCCCTCTTCAGCAATATGGATTGTGGCCTTCGGGCCTCTTTCCTTCCAGGCTCCCTCTCCCTTGAGAGGAGAGGGTTGGGGTGAGGGTGGATGCCGCGGCGCGGCCATCCCAATTTCTTCCTCGTCGGATTCCGTTTGAGGAAATCCCCGCAGTCGTATATGCTTGATTCGAGGTTTGATGAAATCATGAAAGTCGAACTCAACCTCTACGCATCCCTGGCCCGCTTCGTCCCCCGCACGGGGCCCCTGGAGGTCGGCGAGGATACCACGATCCTGGGGCTGCTTCGGCGTCTCGACGTGCCGCTGGACAAGGTGAAGATCATCTTCCTAAACGGCATCCACGCCAGCGGTGACGAAACCCTGCGTGAAGGGGACCGTGTGGGGGTCTTCCCACCCGTGGCCGGCGGCTAGGAAAAAGGCGAGGATCGAGGATCGAGGTTCGAGGTTTGTCCATTCCGACACGCTACACGCTACCCGCGACACGCTTCTACTGCCGGCTCAACCGTCACCTTCAACAGAACGGTCGCCTGCCCCCCGGGCCCTTCCAGGTCCCCCAGGCCCTCTCGGCAATTCCCCGGCAGTTCCCTGACGATCCGTGCGAGATCCCCGGCATCGACCTCGATGCCGAGCTCGAGTAGTTGAGGTCCCAGTTCCCGCAGGGCCATGCCGAAGAGCTTCACGGTGATGCGGCCCTCCCCGATCCCCCTCGGTGCCGCGTCGTTCCGGTGCGTGATCCCGCTGCGCATGGGGGCTAAGTGGCCGCCCCTTCGCAGCATTGCGCCCATCAAGCCCGGCATGGCGGGAGCAAGGGCCAGCGTCGCGCCGTCCCGGATGAGGGCCCCGTCGATGTCATCGACGGGCTTGCCGTCCAGGAAAACGGTCTGAATCCGTGCTTCGATGTACTCGTCGGTCAGGCCCAGTCGATCGCGCAGAAATGCCCGGATCGGGCAGCCGGCGAGGACCCCGAGCGCAAACCCCTTCTGCAGCAGCGGGAAAAAACGGGCAAGCCGGTCCGCCGGCACGGTTATGCGCAGCCTGCCCTTGGCGCCTGCATCGGCCTGCAACCATTCCGCCATGAACGTGGTCTTTCGTACGTCTCTTGAAAGCGCTTACCAGTCGAATACTTTATCCAGCTCCGCGTCGTTCACCTGGAACGTGACGTTGTGCGGGGGAAGCAGCTCTTTCCGGAAGAACTCCGGCAGGCGGTCGTGCGCCTTCGTGAGGCCGGCCTGCGCATTGAACTCCCGCTCCCACTTGAGGACCTTTTTCCCCAGCGCCGTCACGTCGTCGCCGGTCATGCCGATCCCATAGAAGGAACTGAGCAGGTCGAGGAGCGCCTGGAAGGTTTCAGGCTGGTCCATGATCGCAAAGGCGATGAAGAGGCACATCCCCGTAGAGTCGATGGCTGCCGTGGCGATCTGGAGATTCCTGGACAGCTCGATCTGGCCCTCCGGTTTCAGCGGGTCCACGTAGCCCCCCACCTTGAGGATGTTGGTGGCCACGGCGTAGCCCGCCGTGTGATCGCCGCCCATGGTGCTCGTGGCATAGGTCACGCCCATGCCCTGGATTGCCCGCGGGTCGTAGGCGGGAAGGGCCTGGTTCTTCACGACGGGGACCCGCTCGATGCCGAAAGCCCGGCCCGTCATGCCGGCGCCGTTGCCCAGGATGCGTCCCAGGGGGCTTCCCTTGCCCACCTCCTTGATGAGATTGATCGCAGCCTGGGCATCGCCGAACTTCGCGACACCCGCCTCCATGGCAACTCCGATCGCCGCGCCCAACTCGATGGTGTCCACGCCGAAGTCGTCATCGAGGCGGTCCATGACGGCGATTTCGTCGATGTCATCGATGCCGCAGTTGGCGCCGTGGGCCCAGACGGTCTCGTACTCGGGCTGCTTGGTCAGGTAGTGGCCGTCCTTGTCGTGAAAGATCCCCGAGCAGCGGATCACGCAGCCCCGGTGGCAGCCGTGGGTCGGGTTTCCGCCGCGGGCCTTCTCCAGCTCCGCCTCGGTCTCGCCGCTGATCTTCGAGGTCCCGGCGAAGCGGCCCCAGAGGAAGTTGTTCGTGGGGTAGGCGCCCGCCTCGTTGATCACGTTGGCGAGGATGTTCGTCCCGAAGGCGGGAAGCCCCTCGCCCGTGACGGGGTGTTTCTTCAGACCGTCCACGAAGGCCTTGTTGGCGGCCCGGAATTTTTCGACATCTTTCGGAGCACGGGCACTCATGCCGGCGTCATCGAGCACGATCACCTTGACCCCCTTGGAGCCCATGACGGCTCCGAGACCGCCGCGGCCCGCGTGGCGGGTGGGCCTGAGCTCCATGTCCGTGAAGGCCACCGTGGCGGCGCACATCTTCATCTCGCCTGCGGGCCCGATGGACATGCAGGCGATCTTCTCGCCGTACTCGCCCTTCATCTTCTCGACGAGGTCGTAGTTGCCGAGCATCTTGAGGCTGTTGTCCCGGGTAATCTTCACGCCATCCTTGTTGATGAAGACCTTGTAGAGATCGTTCTCCTTCGGCTTTCCCTCCACGATGATGGCCGCGTAACCCAGCCGGGCGAGCACCTGGGCGGCCTGGCCGCCGGAGTTCGACTCCTTGATGCCGCCCGTCAGCGGGCTCTTGCCGCCCACGGAGCAGCGCCCCGACATGGCCGCGATGGTGCCGCTGAGCATCCCCGGGGCAATGACAAGCTTGTTGTCCTCGCCCAGGGGGTGTGCCAGGGGCGGCACTTCCCTCGACACGACGGCGGAGGTCAACGCCCGGCCGCCCAGTCCCGCGTACTCCCCGACGGGGACCGCGACGGCCGCAGGACCGCCTTCCGCACTCATGTTGATTCGAAGCAGTTTCTCCATGATCCGCCCTCCTTCTTGATAGGGTTGTCCGGGGCCGATGAGCCTTCGTGCTGCAGGTTCAAAGGAAAGACGACAGTGACAAGCGGCGGCTCGAGGCTCTCTTCTGCAATGATTGGGATGGCTGTTGGATAATGAGGGATATACGACAGGGTGATACGCTGACATGACTTTATGGGAATGATTTGCCTTTGTCAATCATGTCATATTAGACATAGCCCCGGGCGGATTCGCCAGGGCAGGGGGCATGCATTGCTTGACCCCGAAAGGGACACTCTGCTATAGGTGAAATGAATTTCGGGTCATCAGGCTTATCGTTGGACGTATTGATCGCTCGCTTCTCCCCTCCTTCCTGAGAGGCAGCAACCATGTACCCGCGCCTGGAAAACTTTCTTGCCGCCTTCGCCGTCCTGGCCATCGCCGTCACGGTCGTGTTCTGGACCTTCCCCCCCGAGTTGCGTTTCCCGGAGCCGAGGCCGGAGGCCGGCGCTTCCGTTGCGAGCCCTGTCGAGGCCCCCATCGAGGCCGCCCCGATCCCCGCATCGGCTCTCGCGCCGCCGACCGACGAGCTTTCCGGCCGCCAGACGAGAGACGAACCCCCTGCCCCGATCGTTTCAAACAACTCCGAAGAGATGTGGCAGCGCCTCCCGGCGACCCTCTCGCTGGCCATTCGCGAGAAGCTCCCCGAGGCCTCCCTGTCGGACGAGGACCTCCGCGTGCTGACCGAAACCATCGGGGCCCTCCGGGAATCGATGCAGAGCCTTCGGGATGTGGAGCGAACCCCGGAAAATGCGGACAGGATCCGGGAGCTGATGGGGCGCATCGAAGAGGACCGCCGCAAGTTCGAGAAAACGGCCGGCATGAGCATTGCCGAGTTCGTCCAGCGCACGACAACAGGCGGAATCGACAATGACAAACCCGAAGAAGGCAAGATGGTTCTGGAAACCCTGGATGATCCTGGCCGTTAGCCTCGTGCTTATCCCCGGGGTCGGAATAGCAGCCGGGTCGCAGGGTGAAGAGGTGATTGCCACGCTCGACGGCAAGCCGATCACCCTTTCGGAGATCGAGGAGAACGCAGCCTTCCAGATCTACCGGCTCCGGGCCGGCATCCACAGTCTGCTGGACAAAGAGGCCCTCGAGATTGCCGACCGGCGCCTGCTCGCGCAGGAGGCTGTCCGGCAGGGGCTGAGCGTGCAGGCCCTGCTCAAGAAGGAAGTCGACGGGAAGGGCGTGCCCCTTTCGGAGAAAGATGTCGACGCATACCTGGCAGAGCACCCGGAGCAGACGGTCAAGGGCCCCGAGGGCCGCGCCCGGCTGAGGGCTTATCTCGAAGAGCGCGCCCGGATCCAGCGGAGGCTCGACTTTATGGCCGCATTGCGCGAGAGGGCGGACTACCGGTTCCTGGCAAAGCCCCCGGAGCGGCCGCGGATCCGGGTGGACGTCGAGGGGGCGCCCTGGCGGGGCGCGGCACAGGCGCCCGTCACGCTCGTTCACTTTGCCCATTTCTCCTCGCAGCCCTGCGCCGAAAGCGCACGGAAGATCCGTCAAATCATGGAGGAGTTCCCCGGGAGGATCCGCTGGGTGCACCGGAATTTCCTCGGCATCCAGGACCCCGACGCCCTGCTTGCCGCCGAGATGGGTGAGTGCGCCCTCGGGCAGGGAAGATTCTGGGAGTACCACGACGCGATCTTCAGCCGGATGGGCCGCACCCCGGCCGAAGCGATCCGGCAGGCGGCCCGTGAGGCGGGCCTCGACATGAAGCGATTCGACGGGGAGCAGAAGAAGGGAAGCCTGCTGCTCAAGGTCAGGGACGACATCGGTTACGGGGTGCGGATCGGCGTGCAGGCCGCCCCGGTCATCTTCGTGAACGGCATTTACTTCAGCGGAACCTTTCCCTTCGAGCAGTTGAGAGCGCTCGTCCAGAAGGAGATGGAGAGGGCGCAGAGAGAGCGGGAAGCGATCACGCGGGGGGAGCTTCGATAAACAACGGATGCACCACAAAGGAGGGAGACCATGAGCAGAGGAAACGATTGGATCCGGATTGCGCTGATCCTGCTGTGCCTTTTCCTGATCGTCCCGCAGGCCTTCGGCGCGGACAAGGCCTCGCAGCTCAAGCCCAAACGCCTCTCCAGTACGGGCGACAGCATCACCGAGGCCATCGACTCGGAGCTGCCCGCGGCCAACCACTGGGCGAGCTGGGCCAACGGCTACCACGGCTTCTGGGAGTGGCTCCTCGGGCTCACCGACGTCTACAGCCACAATCAGCGGATCACGAAAAACTTCGGAAGCTCCGGCCGGGCAAACTACATGGAGGCCAGGAGCGGCTCCGACATGTTCGACTATCCAGGCCAGACGGCGCAGTCCGTCAGCCGGCAGGCGAGCTACGTGACCGTGCTCATGGGCCACAATGACGTATGCCAGAACAGTTTCGCCGAGATCCCGACCGATGCGGTATTCGAAGCCAGGTTCAAGGAGGGGATGGACAGGCTCAAAGCAGGACTCCCGCCGGGCGCCACCGTCTATGTCGTGGGGATCGTGGACATCTACCGGCTCTGGCAGGTCGCCGCGGACAAGAAGGCCCTGGGCATCGTGGACTGCGAGGTCCTCTGGGCCACCAGCCTGCTCAAGTGGTACCCCTGCGCAACCATGCTGAGCCCGCTCAACAGGGAATCGGACCGCCAGTACACCCGCGACCGCAGCATCGGGTTCAACGGCATCCTCAAGCGGGTGACCGAGAAATACAACTCCGAGGACCCCAATCATCATTACGTCTACACGGACGAAATCTTCAAATACCGGTTCGCGGAAAGCCAGGTCTCGGACATCGACTGCTTTCACCCCTCCGCCTCGGGACAGAAGGAGATGTCCCGCGTGACGTGGAATGCGGGTCCCTTCAAAATCTACCAGAAATAGCGAAAAGCAGACCCGTGGCAAAGCAAAAGCCCCGCCGTCCGGCGGGGCTTTTGCGGCGGACGCAGATGAAAAGATCTACTTTGCTGGCTTCCTGGGGGTTTTGGCGACTTTCCTCTGGCTCCTCGCTTTCGCGGCGGCCGCCTCTTTCTCGAGTTTTGCGATTTTCTTCTTGAGCACGTCGATCTCTTTCTTCAGGGGGGCGTGGAGCTTGTCCTGGGCGTCGGACATCACCTTGTGGATGCGCCCCTCCAGTTCCTTCGTGGCCTCCTTCGATTTGGCCACCACTTCATTCACCAGCGCCCTGCCTTCCTTCTCGGTGATCTCCCCCTTCTTGATCAGTTCCGCAACGGACTCTTCGACCTTCTCCTTGCCCATGTAGAAAAGGCCTACACTGATCAGTTTCACTTTCCTGATGAAGTCCTGCATGGCTCTTCCTCCTTTTTTTCTTTTTATCATACTACCGCCCTTCGATCGCGAAACGCAAGACAAAGGCATGCGCGCCATCCGCCGCGCGAACCGCTCAAGAATCACGGCGGCAAACCGATAAGAGGGATGTGCGGGGATTGTCCCGTCACGGCCATCTCGAACCGGAAGGAAACGTCACACCATGAGCATCCACTGGACACCGGAGCTCTCCGTCGGGGTTGAGGAGATCGACAACCAGCACAAGGAACTCTACAGGAACGTAGAGCTCTTCTTCGCGCAGATCCAGCAAGGAAACGGGAACCTCTCGAATCTTTTCACGTACCTGGAAACGTATGTGACCACGCACTTTTCGCTCGAAGAGAAGTACATGACGAAATTTCATGTCGAGGGCTGCGGCTACGAGGACGCCAAGGGGCACAAGGCCGAGCATCGGGCATTCCTGCGGGACTTCACGGCCTTCAAGGAAGAGATCCTGGAAAGCGGGCCCTCTCCCCTGCTCGTCGACGAGTTTCAGAAGTGGATTGTCAACTGGCTGGCCGGCCACCTCGGCAAAACCGACAGGGGGCTCGGCCGGTTCCTGCGCTCCGCCCTTCCCTTCCTGAAGCGGAACTGACATCAAGCAGCGAGCACCCATGAAAAGCAAATCCCCCTTTTCTCCCCCCGATAAAGCCATTACCTTAGTTTCCCTCTCCCTTGAGGGGAGAGGGTCAGGGTGAGGGTGATAGTTCGACAGGCTCACCATGGCGAACAGAGATGTCATCCTGAGCTTGTCGAAGGACCCCCTCACCTCGATCCTCTCCCCCGGAGGGGAGAGGAAGACTAAGGGGTACAAACCGGTTACATAGTTTACAAACCTAACCGGGCACATGGTTTACAACATAGGGCAAGGAGGACGTTCCTATGCCCTGGAAAGAGACCTGTGCCATGGATGAACGAATCAAGTTTGTCGCAGAGCATCTGCGCCAAGAGAGTTCTTTGAGCGAGCTTTGCCTTTGCTATGGAATCAGCAGGCCCACGGCCTACAAGTGGCTTGAGCGCTATGCGCTCTACGGTCCAGCCGGTCTTCTGGAGAGGAGCCGCGCCCCGAAGCAGCATCCCAACCAGACGCCTGCCGCGATTGAAGCGCGGATTATCGCTTTGCGTCAACGCCATCCCCTGTGGGGACCCCGCAAGCTGCTGGCGCGGTTGGAGCGCGAAGACCCCCAACAGCAGTGGCCTGCGCGGAGTACGGCCGGGGAGATCCTGAAGCGTCACGGCTTGACGCAGGCGCGCCGCGTTCGCCGGCAGACGCCGGGCTATGAAGGCCCACGGCATGAGGGGGGAAGCCCCAACGACGTCTGGGCGGCAGACTTCAAGGGTTGGTTCAAGACCGGCGATGGCTGCCGGGTCGACCCGCTGACGGCCTCGGACTGGAAGAGCCGGTATCTGCTTTGCTGCCACGGGCCGGAAAGCACCCGGTATGAGCATGTGCGGCCTGAGTTCGAGCGCACATTCCGGGAGTACGGTCTGCCCTGGGCCATCCGCACCGACAACGGGCCTCCCTTTGCCAGCGTGGGCCTGGGCGGCTTGTCGCGGCTGTCGGTCTGGTGGGTGCGGCTCGGGATCTGGCCGGAGCGGATCCGTCCGGGTCACCCCGAGGAAAACGGCCGCCATGAGCGGATACACAAAACGCTCAAGGAAGCCGTGGCCAAGCCGCCCAAAGCGACGCTGCGGGCACAGCAGAAGGCCTTGGAGCGGTTCCGGCGCGAGTACAACGAGCAGCGGCCGCATGAAGCCCTGGGGATGCAAACCCCTGCGGACTGCTATCGGGCGTCGCAGCGGCAGTTCCCGGAGCGTCTGCCGGAGATCGAATACGGGCCGGGCGTTGAGGTCCGCCGGGTCCGCTCCAACGGGCAGATCAAATGGGCCGGAGAGATGCTCTTCCTGAGTGAGGCCCTGATCGGAGAGCCGGTGGGCCTCAGGCAGATCGACAATGAGCTCTGGTCGATTCATTTTGGTCCTATACCGCTGGCCGTGTATCATGCAGGAGCTCGTTCCATGAAGAAATGGGACCTGCATCACCGACCTCAATAAGTGTAAACCATGTGCCCGGATTAAACTGTAAACGATGATCCGGGTTGCACAAAGGTATCGGGTAATCATAGGGGGATAGAGGGGGATTTTCGGTTGGCTGTCGGCTGTCCACTTCTTTTTTTAAGTCAGCTTCAGCAGGGTCACCTCGGGCCGCGCGTTGAGCCTCACGGGGGTCAGCGAGGTGCCGATCCCGCGGCTCACGTAGAGGCGGGACTCATCGATCCGGTAGAGCCCTTCCGGGTAAGGCGACCGGAGATGGGCCACGCTGATTGCCCGTTTCGGCAGGCTCAGTTTGATCTGCCCGCCGTGATAGTGGCCGGCCAGGGTCAGCGCTACGCCCTGCTCGGCAGCCTCGGGGAATATCTCCGGGCGGTGCGAAAGCAGGATCGTCGGGATGTCGGGGGTCAGGCCGCGCAGGGCGGTCTCCAAGTCTGGCACCCCGGCATGGAGGTCGTCAATGCCGGCGACGGCGAAGGGCCCCTCCGGGGTATGGACGACCCGGTGCGCATTGCGCAGGAGCGGGATGCCGTGCTGCCGGAAGATGGCCATCGCATCGCCCGGCCCGGTGTACCAGTGATCGTGATTGCCCAGCGTGGCGAACGTGCCGTAACGGGCTCTGACCCGGGCCATCTCCTCGACGCACTCCGGGAGAAAGGCGATCGAGTTCGTGATGTAATCCCCGGTGAGAACGAAAAGATCCGGCTGCAGGGCGATGACCTGGTCGGCGTAACGCCGCAGGTCCTGCCGGGTCATGAAGAGCCCCGCGTGGATGTCCGTGAGCTGGACCACCCTCAGGGTGCGGCCGAAGGGCAGCACAAGCTCCCGTACCTCATAGGCCCTTCCTGCATAGGCGGCGCCGTAGCCCGAAAGGACAAAAGGCGCCACGGCCAGCGCGCCCGCCCCCGCCTGGAGGAAGCGGCGCCTGCCCATGTCGACGACGGCGTCAACCGGCTTGCCGGCGAGGTCCCGGCGTATCCGGGCCGCCCTGCGCCCGAGATCCCCGGCACCCCGGAACAGGATCAGGATCAGGGCGGAGGATATCGACCCGACGACCCACACGGCAGGGAGATAGAAGAACAGCAGCTGCACCGCGCGGGGCGGGTCCACCCAGGAAATGGGGGTCGCCATCACGTACCCGCCCAGGGCAAAAAGAAGCACGACGGCGGTGCCTGCCGCCGCGACGGCACGGGCCCGGAAGCCTCCTGAGCGCCGCGGGAACCGGAAGGTCTGCCGGATGCGCGCAATGATGTAGATCTGGCAGAGGATCGCCACGAAAAAAACGAGGATACGACCGGCGGAAGAAAAGATTTCCAGGTAAACCGGAGAGAGCGTCATTCCGGGATTCAGTTCCATCATCGTGCCCGATAAGATAGTCGTCAGAGATGGAAATAGCAAGAAGCAAAAGCCCTGCCACCAGGCAGGGCTTTTCAACAATGCCCGGTATTCAAAATTCCCACATATTTACGCTTAGTTGACTATTCCCTCGTCCCTGGTCCCTGGCGTTCACACTAGTCACTCGCCACTGACCACCAGCATTCACTGCTGCGAAGCAGCCTGCCCCTTGACCCTCTACTTCTTGGGTTCCCTCTTGACGCCCTTATAACGGTCGATGAACTCGACTGTCTTCTCGGACCAGAGCTTGAAGGCGTCGGAGGCCGACCCCCATTTCGAGAACCGCTGCTCGAAGGCCGCCTTCTGCTGGTCGAATAACAGGATCTGGATCTCGTTGGTCGTGCTGTCGAGGCTCATCACCTCGATGCAGGTATCGCCGCTGCCGGACCAGCCTCCTGTTGCGCCCTTCTTGACGAGGCTGACGCCCAGCGCGACGGGCACGACCGACGTCACCGCGCTGACGCCGGGCCGGCTGGGCCTGATGTTCGTGATGGCGATGCGGAGCCGTGCCACGTCGGGTCCCGGTTCGGCCACGATCGGCCACTTGTCCTTGAAGGCCGCCGCGAGCTCCCGGTTAAAGGCATCGGCCAGTTCCTTCATCTCCTGGGGGTCGATACCCTTGTAGTCGGACTCGTCAGCCAGGAAGAAGACGACGCTGTCCACCATGAAGCTGTTGTATTTCTTGGGATCGACGCCTTCCTTCAGCCAGCGCAGCTTGGCCCCGCCTACCGGACCGGGTTTCAGCATCTCATAGGCGGCCGGATTGCCGAAAAACCCCGAAAACTTGTAATCAGCCGCAAACGCCGCAGACGCCGTGAGTACCAGGACGATCCCGACCACCGTCATCATTCTTGCCGCTCTCTTCATGACTCTCTCCTCCGTCATCGATGAAATCCAGCCGGGCGTCCACCCGGGCAACGGCTCGTCGTCGCAAACGTCAACCCCTTACTTCTTCTTCAACCCGACATCCTTCATGGCCTGGGTGCACCGGCCGCTGACCTTCGCCTTGTTTTTCTCGATGCAGTCGAGCAGACGCCCTTCGCCGGGTTTGACGGCCGAGCAGTATGCCTTCAGGTCGTCGCGGCATTCATTGGCCACGTAGCTCAGCGCATTGACCACCCGTTCCAGTTGCACGGAGGCGTCGTAGAGCGCATACTCACATCGGCCCGAGAGCTTGTCCTCATAGGCATAGAGACAGGCCAGGACACGGCCCTCTCCGGGGGTCACATTTTTGCAATAGGTTTCGAGTTCCGTCTTGCAGCCCTCCGCAACGGTCCGCACCATTCCTTCCTGGGCCAGCGCGCCTGCCGCAAAAAGAAATACCAGGCTGAAAACCATCAGGCATCCCATCGTGCGTTTCATCGCTTTCTCCTTTCTCCTGTGTTGCTTACATCCCGGCTTCCGGTCAAGCGGCTGCCCATCCGGTGATCCGAGCTTCATTCTCCTCATCTCTTATAGTGAATTTTTTTCGCGGCAGCCAGTGCTTTCTTCCTGGCTTCTTCCTCTCAATAGCTCCATTTCAGGTTGAGCGCGAAGAAGCTGAAGCTCGAGTTGCCGAACTCGCCCGACACCGTGTTCTGCAGGGGCCCTGTCCCGCGTACCTGGTTGACGGGCATGTCGCCCAGCCACGCAAACTCGTAGGCCGCCCCCAGCGTCAGGTTCGGGGTGACGGCGTACTGGGCGCCCAAGGCGAAACCCCACATCTCTCCCATGGGGACCGAGACCGTACGCTTGTCGTCGTCGACAGCGGAGCTGTCGTAGGCAATGCCCGCGGAAAACGTCCACGGGGACTCCATGGCCGGGCGGTACTGGACCCCCAGGGCCACGTGCCACGTGTCGTTGTAATCGCTGTCGACGGTCAGGCTCGTGGGGGTGCTCGAGTTGATTCCCACGTCCATCTTGCCGAACCTCGACCAGTTCTGCCAGCCCACGTTGCCCATGACGGCCCACTGCCTGTTGAGCTCGTGGTAGGCGCTGAGCATGACCATCTGTGGGACGGTCATGCTCAGGTCCATTTCGTTTGTCGTGAGTCCCTGGCTGATCAGAAAGGCCCCAAGCACCGGACCGAGACCGCTGAATTCGGGAATGGCGGCAAAGTCGAGTTTCACCTCCGTCAGATAGGTGAGGCCGAAACGCGTCCCGGGATTTGGCTCCACCAGGATACCGAAGTTGCCCCCGTATCCCCACTTCTGGTCATCGTACTTGAGCTGACCGTCGGGCCGGGCTTCGCCCGCATTGTTGATGGCGACCTGCTCGTCGAGCATGCCGTACATGAGATTAAGCCCTGCGCCGAGATAGAGCCAGTTGTTCACCCGGTAGCTCACGGCCGGCGTGAGCGTCAGCCCTATCAGTGTCGATTTCTGGATGAAGTAGCGGCCGACCCAGGTGTCCCCGTAGTTCTCGCTGAGGCCAAAGTAGGAAAGGACGCCGAAGCCGATGCTCCAGTCCGGGTTGATCTTCTGTACGACAAAGGCGCTTCCACCGGGTATCCACCCGATGGCATTTCCCCCGTCGTCTCCGCTGACAGTCGTGGACCCGTTGGGACTGAACTTCACGTCGCCGTAAAGGGCCTGCATGCCGCCCAGGACCTGGGACTTCTCGAGGCGGCCCATCCCGGCGGGGTTGGTGAACACCGTCGCTGCGTCCTGCGCGCGGGCGGCATGGCCTGCCGCCGCGAGCCCCACGTCCGACGAGCCGAACTGGTATAGCATGACCCCTCCCGCCCAGACAGGCCCTGCGGAAAACAGGGCAACCAGGGCCAGGCAGCACAGTATCCTCAGCCAAACTGTTTGGATCATCGAATGCCCTCCTTCCCTTTCGTGCACATGGATCATGGCAGTCGCTGTACCGGGCAGGGAGAAAGGGGGCTTTCCCTTTCCCCCCGTCCCGACATATGAATCCATTTTTTAATCCGCCGCAAGTTTTACATTCGCATCCTGCAATTTCTGATGATCGACGGCGCCCAGTTTCGTCTGGCCCAGGTTGACGATGACTTTCTCGATCGTACCCGTGAATTTGAACGGCACGTCGTAGAACAGGGTCACGGGTGTTCCCGTGTCCTCGCCCACGTCGAAGGTTTCATCAAGGGAAAAGCGCAGGGGCACGGTCCTGTCGATCCGCCCTTTGGCGACCTCCTTACCGTCCACTGTTATGATGCCGGTGCCACCCTTGCCGATCCCGCCGCCGTCATACTGGAAGTCGAAGACGACGGTGTGTCTGCCGGGCTTCAGAGGTTCCTTTGCCTGGATGCTGTAATGGGCGACGTTTGCCACGTTGTAATAGAAGCCCGGCCTGCCCTTCTCGAACATCAGGGCGTAACCGCCCGACAGTCCGCCCTGCGTAACCAGAACACCCTGTGCATTGCCTTTTGGGACAACCACGTCGGCGGTGATGCGGAAGGACTTGTTCTTGATATCCGGCGCCGCACCCTCGTGAATGCGCCTCACCGGCCCGAAATAGGTGAACTCGGTCCGCCCGCGCGTGAGGCTGGGGCGGTTGGCGGGGTCGAGCCGCTCCGTGCCGCTGTCGTCCAGCGGCAGCACATTGTACTTGGCGGCCTCGGCGTAGAACAGCAACTGCATCTCGTGAAGCTTGTCGGGGTACTTGTCTGCAAGGTTGACGGCCTCGCTGAAGTCCTCCGAGATGTTATAGAGTTCCCACTTATAGCCGCTGATCACATCGACCCGTTTGAATTGGGTCTGGTCCTCCCAACTCCCGCCATAAGGAGGCGTGGTGCAGGCCAGCCATCCGTTGTGATAGATGGCGCGGTGGGCAAAAACCTCGAAATACTGTGTGTGGTGGGTGGAGGGCACCTTGCCGTTATCGAACGTATAGGCCATGCTGACGCCCTCGATGGGCTTCTGGGCCACCCCGTTGACCATGGAAGGCTGCTCGATACCGGTGATCTCGAGGATGGTTGGAACGACGTCGATGACATGGTGCCATTGCGGCCTGATCCCCCCCTTGTCCTTGATGCGGGCCGGCCAGGAGATGACCATCCCGTTGGCGGTGCCGCCGTAGTGGGAGGCCACGATCTTGACCCATTGGAAGGGGGCATTCATGGCGTGCGCCCAACCGACAGGGTAGTGGTTGTGCGTCTTCCACGTGCCCAGGTTGTCCTTCTGTCTCAGGACCTCCTTGTAGTCTTCCATGATCATGTTCATCATGGCCAGTTCGTTATAGGACCCCTGGATCATGCCCTCGCCGCTGGCGCCATTATCGCCGCAGATGTAGATGACGAGCGTGTTGTCCATCTGGCCCATTTGCTCAAGGGCCTCGAGGACCCGGCCGGCATTGTAGTCGGTCTGGGAGAGATACCCTGCGTAGATCTCCATCATGTAGGCAAAGAGCTGCTTCTGCTCGACATTGAACGAATCCCAAGCCGGAATCCCCCGGCTGCGCTCGGTCAGCTTCGTGTTTGCGGGCACGATGCCGAGTTTCTTTTGCCGTGCCAGCGTTTCCTCGCGAAGCTTGTCCCAGCCCTGATCGAACTTCCCCTTGTATTTTACAATCCACTCCTTTTTCGGCTGATGCGGCGAGTGGGTTGCGCCCGGCGCATAGTAGAGGAAGAAGGGCTTGTCGGGCGCTGCGGCCTTCTGGCTTCGCACCCACTCGATCGCCTGGTCCGCAATATCGTAATCGAAGTTGTAATCGGGATTGCCCAGGTAGGGTTCGATGGGCTTGGTCCCGTCGAAGACGGCGGGCCGCCACTGGCTGGTCTCGGCCCCGATGAAGCCGTAGAACTTTTCGAACCCCAGGCCCGTCGGCCAGAGATCAAACGGCCCGGCCTGGCTGTTCTGCCAGTCGGGCACGTTGTGGTTCTTGCCGAACCAGGCGGTGTTCCAGCCCTTCTGCCGGAGGACCTCGGCAACCGTCGCCGTGTCCTTGCCCATCAGGCTGTCGTACCCGGGGTAGCCGGTCGCCAGCTCCATGATGTTTGCGGTATGCACCGAGTGGTGATTGCGCCCGGTGAGCAGCGATGCCCGCGTGGGCGACGAGATCGATGTCGTGTGAAACTGCGTGTAGCGCAGCCCGTTGTGGGCAAGCCGGTCAAGCGTCGGCGTGCTGATCGCGCCGCCAAAGGTGCTCGATGCGCCGTAACCGACATCGTCGAGAATGATCAGGACGACGTTGGGCGCCCCTTTGGGCGCCTGCAGCGGTTTGGGGAAATCGGATTTCGAGTCCTTCACACTGAGCCCGATCTGCCCCTTGAATGGCGCAGGCGGTGTGGGCAAGACCTCCTGAGCGGTTGCAATGCCGCCGAAGGGCACCGCGGCCGTTGCCGCGCCCAGTGCCAAGCGGAAGGTTGCTTTTGCGATTTTTCCTTTCATGATCTCTCTCCTTTGCTGTCCATGAATGATGATGCTCTTGTTTGTGCTAACGCTCAGGAAGACCGACCCGAACCGCTGCGCCACCGGGCGGCGCTATGTTTTCTTTCTCATCCGCTTCAGGGCGTCGATCCCTTCCCAAGTCTCCTTGTTGCCGATCCGAACTCTCGCCGTTTCGGCCAGCAGTTCGACAGCGCCGAGAAACGCGCCGCCGCTGCCGGAGCGCACGGCCTGCTCGAAGCTGGACCGCGTATCCCAGTTGACGGACAGAAAAAAGACCTGCCTATCCTCGACGTCCCGCCAGACCCGGCTGTCGCGGCACCCCTTCTCCCTGCGTATCGTTGGGAGCAGCGCCTGCAGGGTCTGATAAAGCTCCTGGGTCTTCTCGGGTTTCGCTCTCAGTTCGACGGTGAGCTTCATGGTTGTCGTGGAAATCCAAGAAGCATTCCAGGAGGCAAAAACCCGTCATCAGGTCCGAAAGAGCTTAATATCATTGCATGATTTATTTTGGAGGGGCAGGCGGGGAAAAGAAAAGGCTCTCAACATGTTGCGAATCGTCAACATGCTGAGAGCCATCCATTGAGAGCGGATTCTGTCAGGGGCGCTCAATGCCCAGCTTCCTGATCCGGAAGCGGAGGGTGCTCGGGTGGATGTTGAGAAGGGCAGCGGCGCCGCCGGGCCCGTTGATCTTCCATCGCGTTTTCTGGAGGACCCGGAGGATGTGTTCCCGCTCCATCGCGGCAAGCTCCTTCGGCGGCTCTTCCTTTGCCTGAACCGCCTCGCCCTCGAGCCGGTCCGCAAGCTGCAGCACCGGCCCCGTACAGGTGATGACGGCCCTCTCGATGACGTGCTCCAGTTCCCTCACGTTGCCCGGCCAGGAATACTCCTGGAGGGATTTTGTCACCGCATTCGGGATGCTCTTTATTGGTCGGCCAATTTTCCTTGCGTACTTGTCGACGAAGTGACGGACCAGCTCCGGGATATCGTCGCGCCGCATCCTCAGGGGCGGCATCGTGATGGGGAAAGACGTTGAGCCGGTAAAACAGATCCTCCCGGAACCGGTTGTTGCGGATCTCCGTCTTGAGGTCGCGTGCCGTCGAGGCAATCACCCGGACATCCACCTTGATGGTGCGGGGGCTCCCGAGCCTTTCGAACTCCCCTTCCTGCAGCACCCGCAGGAGCTTCGCCTGAAGCTCGAGCGGCATCTCGCCGATCTCGTCGAGGAAGATCGTGCCGCCGTTTGCGACCTCGAAACGGCCGATCTGCTTCGCGTGGGCCCCCGTGAAGGCCCCCTTTTCGCGGCCGAAGAGCTCGCTCTCGATGAGGTTGGCCGGAAGGGCGGCGCAGTTCACCGTGATCATGGGCCTGTCTTTCCGGACGCTCAGCTCGTGGATGGCATGGGCCGCCATCCCCTTCCCGGTGCCGGTCTCCCCGAGGATGAGGACGGTGGCATCGGTGGGGGCCACCTGCTGGACGCGGAATGAGACGTACTGGAACGCGTCGCTGTTCCCCACGATCTTCTGGAAACCCTGCCCCGTCTTGATTTCCTCGCGGAGAAAAACATTCTCCTTCTCCAGCTGAAGCTTCAGCCGCTCGATCTCTTCCAGGCGGTCCCGAAGAAGCTGCTCCGCCTTGCTTCGCTCCAGCGCGTTGACGAACAACTCCCCGAGCAGACGCAGCCGCGGGACGTACTCCTCCGGACAGGTCCGATCGTTGCCGGCTGAAGTGATGCCGAGGCTATACTCCGTGGACCTCAGGGCCGCTATGGGAATATACAGGCCGGATCGAATACCGACCTTCTCAAGATTCTGCCTGTCGGTTGCAGCTTCTGCCGGCAGATCCTCGAGTCTTGCAAACGAAGCGACCTCGTGCTGCTCGGAGAGCTTTTTGACCAGCCAGGGGTAAAGCGATGCGGGTCGAGGGGTCCCTACTGGATACGGTGAAACGCCGTTGACATCGGCGCTATGCATAACCTGGAACAAACTCTTGCCCGGCAGAAGTCGGAGCAAATTACATCGGTCGATCCGAAAGAATTTCAGGACCTCTTTCAACGCGCTTTGGATCTCATCATCGACTCGCTCGGGTGGAAGGGCGACGAACTTCGCGGAGAGATCGGCCAGGAATGTTTCGAACTCGAGGCGCTTTTCGGGTGCTGACCGCTCAGACGAGTATGCTTGGCTTTTTCTGTTCACTGAAGGCACCCCTGATCGAAAAGAGTTTTGTCCACCGATTTCATGCAGGTTGATCGATGATCAGGCCACAGGATCCGCCATACCTCTCGTCCTTGATGTTCTGTTCCATCCCCGTGAATACGACAAGCCTGTGTCGTTCATAACGCAATCCCGCTCGATACGAAAGCGGATTTTTGGCGGGCCACAGGCGCCGTGACCCGGATCCATCCGCTCGCCCATACCCGCGAACAAAGAAATGCCCCTGACGTTCATGGCATCAGGGGCACACTGCCTTCTTAATCACTTTCTCTCTTTCTTTGCACTCTTGCACTGATCACCGGTCACTGAACACTGGTCACTGCTGCGAAGCAGCCTGTCCCCTATTCCCTGACCAGCAGGATCGAGCAGGGCATCTTGCGGATGATGCTGTCGGTGCCGCGTCCGTAGAGGAAGTGCTCCAGGCGGCCTTCCTCGTGGGCCAGCAGGATCACCAGGTCGATGTTGCCGTTCCGGATGGCCTTCAGGATCTCTTCTTTCGGCTCGCCCTCCTCGATGGTTTCCAGGATCGTCATGCCCTTTTCCCGTTCCTGGCTGACGATCTCGTCGAGTTCCGCCCTGATCCTGTCCAGTTCCTTCCGGTATTGCTCCTCGTAGGCGATCGTGGGCAGATTCCATCCCTTCCTGAAGGGGTTCTCGACAACGTGCAGCACGGAAAGGACGGCGCCGTATTGACGGGCAAGCGAAACCCCGAAGCGGACCGCTTTCCGGCAGTGCCGCGTCATCCGGCTGACGACGAGGATACGGTTGATCTCTTTCATGGCCTGCCTCCTTTCCGGATGTGTGCGGGCGGGATAAAGCCTGCCGCCGCATTCCGGTCTGCCGGCGGCCGGTTTACTTCGTCGGGCAGATGTCGTCGATCCAGAGCTCCTGGCCCCCGATCGAGAACTCCCTGATGGCCCCGTCCAGCACGATGATGCCGTACGAGTTGCCCCCGACGGCGGTGGCGGTTACGGTCACGGCCACGCCCCCTACGGTCAAGCCGTTCAGGGAAACCAGATTGCCCACATTGCGGAAATCGCCGTTGACCATCATGTTGTTGTTTCCGCCCAGCTCGGCAAACTTCAGCGTGATCTTCTTCAGCGGATAGTCGAACTTGAAGCGCAGATTGACGTTGTTGGCATTGATCTCCCTGCCCGTCCCCTTGGCGTGGTTGGTGGCGTCGATCCGGGCCTTTCCGTTTGTCGTCCAGGTTCCGTTTGTCCATTGAAACTGCTCGACGCTGATATTCGTTCCGCTCGTCCAGAAGGTTTGGCCGACGGCGAACTGCGTCCCGGGCGCCACGTCCTCGAATTTTACGCAGCAGCCGGATACCAGAACGATCAACAGGGCCGCAATCATGATCTTCGACATCGATCTCATGGGACACCTTCCTTTCTTCATTGAAGGCTCTCTGGTTTCCGTTTTCCCGTTCGCCCCGCCTCAGCCAGATGCGACGGAACGAGCAACCGAACGACAAGGACCCGATGATGCGCATCGAGCCGATCACGGGGTGTGGTTTGTGAGAACGTTTTTCTCGGGATTGTCCGAATCGGGGGTGAGATTGTCCGTGAGAGACAGGAGTGAAATCAGCGATCGGCCCCCGAACATTACGGGACGCTGCCCCGGAGCGGGCCATGAATGATGAATCATTAAGAAACAGAACAGGCGGATTGTCAAGGGGAAACCGGGCGGTCTCTGCGGGCCGCGCCCCCGGTCATCATGCGTTGAGCGTGTTCCTCTCGATGAGCAGCTTGTCCGCCGATGTCGAGGAGCCCCGGTGAAGCGGATCGTCGGGAACGGAATGATTGTAGCGTTCGTGGATCAGCTTCTTGAGGCCGATTTCAAACAATTCACGCTCTTTCTTGTTTTTGTCCAGGTAATCTTCAATGGCCCCGTCGGAGATGGTGATCTGTATTTTCCGGGAACGCCGGTTGGGCTGTCCCGGGTCGTCGTCGAGTTTCCAGTCGATCTCGATGATGTGATCGTCCCCCGAGTAGCGTGTGACAATCCATGCGTTCGCAGGGAAAAACGGCTTGATGAGTCTGACCCAGTAATCAAGCAGGTCTTCGGTCATGGCGTTTGATCCTTCTGTTGAAACGGGGTGGAATAAACCCCTCCCTCTTCAGTGAGAGACGGGGTACCCATCATGCGCGCCGATACGTATGCGGATCTTCTTGTTGATGGGCAGCCCTGCTGACAGCAAATCGAAATTTCGTTTCATCAAACATCCGAACCTCCATGAAGTCAAGAACTATTCTCTTTTCGGCGATCGAGCCCCCATGCCGGGGGGACAAGACCATGGAAACAAAGGGTGATTAATCCTTGACATTCGATTGCGGCCATACTAAATTGCCGTCACAATATAAGTTCGGATCAAGACATTTTGAAGTGCAAAGGTGGGCCACCGTGCTCTTTGGAGTCTCGGTGGTTTTTTCTTTCTGTCATGGTGGAAATCCGACTTATAGAATTTCAAGAAAGGAGGATGCAAGCGATGGCAGAAGGTAAAGTCAAATGGTTCAGCGATCAGAAAGGCTTCGGGTTCATCGAAAAGGACGAGGGCGGCGACGTGTTTGTTCATCACAGCGCCATCCAGGCCGAAGGCTTCAAGACGCTTGCCGAAGGACAGCGTGTCAGCTTCGATGTCAAGCAGGGCCCGAAAGGACCGGCCGCCGAGAACGTAAAGCCGATCTAACGGCAACGGCACCTGGAAAGCAGAGCGAAAAGGCAGAACCCGGAAGGATCTGCCTTTTTTATTCTCGCAGGAAAGGACGGCTGCGGAGAAATGCCTTGACATTGGTGCCAATGAGGATAGTGTGAAGCGGGAGTTATTGACATCTCTCACTAAGCAGATGATCTCTCTTCCCGTACAGGGAAACCGCCTTGAATCCTGAAACCCTGTCCATTCTTACGCGACAGGTTTTTTTATATCGGGGTTCCGGTCAGGAGCGTGCGCCATGCAGATCCATTTAATCGAAAACGCGGACAATTTCACCAAGCTGCGGGACAAGGTATGGGAAAGCGGCTGGTGGGTGCTCACGGAAGACGAAGCGAAGAAGCTTGTCGGGGGACAGATCTACTTTCACCGGAAAAAGTCCGAACCCTCCTTCTACGGCGGGTCGATACGCAGTTTCCGGATCAAGCAGGAGGATCCTCACAGGGGCAGCATTATCTTCGAATTCGAATACCGGGACGCCTGCAGGGGCATCAAGGCGGACCGATGCGGGTGGTCCCTGGAGAAGAAGATCGTGTGACAGGACCTTTCTTTCCGGGCCGAGATCGAACGCTTGCGCGGACCGCTCCCCGGACCTGCACCGTTGACGTTCAAACGAAAAGGCCGTCCCGTGAACAGGGCGGCCTTTTTTTGTGGCGGCAACTGCTTCACGGGATCCGGCGCTACCCCGGGAGGCCGTCGCGACCAACCGGGGAAGATAAGGTTGGAAAAAACGCATTTTTTTGATAACTAGCTCGGAAGACCGGGCCCCGGGGCGGGGATGACTCCCGCGTGACCCCGGCCGCATCCCCGCACGAAAGGAATACGGTGGCATCGAATCTTTCCATCCTGTTCCGGCTGATCAGCAGCTATCTCCTGATTATCGTCGTCGTTCTCTTATCCGGCATCTACACGATCTGGAACCTGAGCGAGATCAACCGCCTCATCCAGACCGTCACGAACGAGGACGCCCGGGAAATTCATCTCTCGGAAGAGAGCCTGGAGATCCTCTACAGCGCCACGGCCGCCGAGGAAAAGTTCTTCGTCTCCAGGGACAAGGCCTATTTCCGGCAGTTCAAGACGCTCGGGACGGAATTCGACAAGCGGATGACGGAGCTGTCATCGCTTGCCGACACGCCCCAAAAGCAGGAACTCGTGGCGCGCGTCCGGACGTTGCACAACGACTACGGCAGGCTCTTCGACGACACGGCGGGCCCGACGGGCGCGCGCAGCGTCCCGGAGCGGGAAATCGCCCGCTTGCGGGCGGAGCGTGACCGGGGTGCCTCGGAGGCGTCGCAGCGCCTTCGGGAACTCACGAGGGTCGCCTCGGCGGAGCGTGACGAAAGGCTCGTCCGGATCGAGGCGATTTCCGTGCGGACGGCAAACGCGATCCTGGTGTCGCTCATCATGGCCGTCATGATGGTGATCGTCATCTCGGCGTTCAACACGCATACCGTCAGCGCCCCCATTTCCCGCCTCCGGGAAAAGACGAAAGCCGTCGCCCGGGGCGATTTCGGCGAGCCGCTCAACATCGTGTCGCCCCCGGAAATCCGGGAGCTGGCCGACGCCTTCAACGCCATGTGCGACCGGCTCCGGGAGCTCGACCAGATGAAGATCGACTACATCGGACACCTCTCCCACGAGCTGCGCACGCCGCTGACCGCCATCAAGGAGGCCTCGAGCATGCTCCAGGAGGGCCTTTTCACGGCTCTGCCGGAAAGGGAGCGGGAGCTTCAGGGCCTCATCCGCCAGGAGTGCGAGCGGCTGATCCGCTCCGTCAACCGGCTCCTCGATTTCTCCATGATGGAGTCGGGGATGATGCCCCTCTCTCTCCAGGAAGCGGGCCTGCAGCCGATCGTGGAGAAAAACCTGCAGCGCTTCTCGCCGCTCGCCCAGCGCAAGAACATCGCCCTGCGGGTCCGGATCCCGCCGGAGCTGCCCCGGCTGCGGATGGATACCGAGAAGATCGAGATGGTGCTCGAGAACCTGCTGAGCAATGCCCTGAAATTCACCCCCGACGGCGGGCTCGTCACCATCACCGCGAGGCATCGCTCCGACCCGGACCGCGTCGAGGTCGCCGTTTCCGACACGGGCCGCGGGATTCCCGAATCGGGGCTGAAAGAAGTCTTCGAGAAGTTCAGGCGCGTCGACGACGGCAAGGGGGCCGTTCGAGGAACGGGCCTCGGGCTCGCCATCGTCAAGCACATCATCAACGCCCACGGAGGTCATGTATGGGCCGAAAGCGAATCCGGCAGGGGAAGCACCTTCACCTTTTCATTGCCTGTGTGATCCTGGCCGGCATCTGCGGTTGCAGCGGCATGCAGGGGGTTCTGGCCAGGCCGGACTACTGGCAGGCCGATCATCACCAGGCAGGCGGCGACTACCAGGCCGCGCTGAAGCAGTACGGGGAGATCGCCGAGTTGTACCCGCAGGCGGCCGATGAGGCCTTCTTCGGGATGGGCTGCCTTTACGCCCACCCCAAAAACCCGCAGCGGGATTACCAGAAGTCCCTCGATGCCCTGCGGCGGGTGGTCAACGACTATCCCGGGAGCAAGTATCGGGAACAGGCCGAGGCCCTTCTGTCCGTCGTCGGCGAAGCGTCAAGCCGGAACAGCGAGGCCGCATCCCAGAAAAAGCTGATCGAGTCGCTCGAAAAGCAGGTCGGGACGCTCGAAAAGCAGGCCGGGACGCTCGAAAAGCAGGTCGAGAGCCTGCAGAAACAGATCGAACAGATGAAGGAGATCGACCGGAACCTGGAGGAGAAGCGAAGAAAGGCCCCTGCCGGTCATTGAGGTTGCGCGATGGAGAAAATCCTGGTTGTCGACGATGACGTGAGCATCCTCAAGGTGCTTCAGATGCGCCTCGAATCGGAGCGGTACGCCGTCGTGGCGGCCTCCGAGATCCGGGAAGCGATGGAGCGGATTGCCGAGGGCAGCTTCGATATCGCCCTGCTGGATCTGAAGCTCGACGGGGGAACCGGCATCGAACTCATGAAGAGCCTGCGCGAGGTCGACCCCGACCTTCCGGTGATCATCCTGACGGCCCACGGGACGATCGAAAGCGCCGTGGAGGCCATGAAGGAAGGCGCCTACAGCTACCTGACCAAGCCCTTCGACTACCGCGAGCTGCTCATCCAGATCCGCAACGGAATCGAGAAGGCGAAGCTCTCCCGGGAGGTCAAGCGCCTGCGGAGCCTGCTGCGGGCCGATTTTGAGGGGCAGAGCATCATCGGCCAGAGCGAGGCCATGAAGAGAGTCTTCGAGGCGGTGACCCTGGCCGCCGAGACGGACTCCAACGTCTTCATCAGCGGCGAGAGCGGAACGGGCAAGGGACTCGTGGCCAAGGCCCTCCACCAGCTGAGCGAGCGAAAAGACAAGCCCTTCGTCGCCATCAACTGCGCGGCCATCCCCGCCACGCTGCTGGAGAGCGAGTTGTTCGGCTTCGAGAAGGGGGCCTTCACGGGCGCCATCGCGAACAAGAAGGGTCTCTTCGTCCAGGCCGACGGCGGCATCATCTTCCTCGACGAGATCTCCGAGATCCCGCCGCCCATGCAGGGCAAGCTTCTCAAGGCGCTCGAGGAAAAGGAGTTCTACCCCCTGGGATCGCACCGGACCGCCAAGGTCGACGTCCGGATCGTCTCGGCCTCGAACAAGGACATCGAGAAGGAGGTCGAGAAGGGAACCTTCCGCGGGGATCTTTTTTACCGGGTCCACGTGATCCCGATCCGGGTCCCACCCCTGCGGGAGAGGAAAGAGGATATCCCGCTGCTGGTCGAGCACTTCCTGGACAAGATGGCCCGGAAGCTCAAGAGGTCCATCAAGTCCCTTTCCCCCGCGGCGCTGCAGAAGCTCATGATCTATTCCTGGCCGGGCAACGTGCGGGAGCTCGAGAACATGATCGAGTGCGCCGTTGTCATGACGCCAGAGGAGGTCATCCCGGAGGAAATGATCATCCTGCCGGGCCAGGAATTGGGGGAGATGGCGTTCAAGACCCTGAAGGCATCAAAACAGGACTTCGAGAAGAATTATCTCGTCCAGCTCATGAAGATCAGCCGCGGCAATGTCAGCCAGGCTTCCAAGCTGGCCGGCAAATACCGGGCGGACCTCTATGAGCTTCTGGAAAAATACCGCATCAACCCGCTGGATTTCAGACAGGAGTGAAGGAAAAACCCTTCACCCCATCTTTTGTTTATTCAAGCCGTGTTTCCCCGATCCCGCCTTTTTCCCTGTAGGAAAAACCCTTCATCACAGCCTGAAAATCGCACTTTCCGGCAGGCAGAAAATAGACAATATATATAATAATATCATTATTATACGCGTATTGTTCTGACATGGTATGGCCCTTGCTCTGCATAGATCTGTTTTGAGAAGAAAGATCCTGGGAGGGATAGAGGATGAGGGTGCTGATTGCCGACGACGATGCGGGATTGCGTGAAATCCTGAAGATCTTCATGGCGAGGATGGGACACGTTGCCATCGCGGCCGAAAATGGCGTCAAGGCATTGAATCAGCTGGATAAATCACCCTATGACATCCTCATCACCGACGGCGACATGCCGGAAATGACGGGTTTTGAGCTCTGCCGGGTCGTGAAGGAGCGGTTTCCCCACATCTTTGTGATCGGACTCACCGGATCCTCCAGACTGCGTGAATTCGAGAAGGCCGGGGCCCATACCCGCTACCAGAAGCCGGTACAGTTCGTCGAGCTGCAGCTGGCCATCGAAAAGCACTTCAGCACAAAGAGGGCCGCTGCTCTATAGGAGCCGCAGCCCCGGACAGGCTTGACGATGATTGCTCTCTCCCCCGGGGAATGCTCCCTCCACCCCCCCATTTTCCCCGGGTGAGAGAGCTCATGTCGCCCTTCTCACCCGGTGGCGGGATGGTGGCAAGAGGAAGATCAAGGTTGTAATTCATTGAAGGGGGGGACGCGGACACCGAGGTCCCGATGCGGCCCCTCCCGGAGCGTGCAACATGGCGATTGCCGGAAAAAAGTTATCGGTCTTCGAAGGGCGCATGAGGTCCGTCATTTCCATTAACGTCTCGGCCGGGCACGGCGGGTCCATCACGCCTTCGGCCAGGGTGGCCATCGGGTATGGCCTGAGCAAGATGTTCGCCATCCGACCCCGGTGGGGCTATTCCATCGACGATGTCCGGGTGGACGGCGTCTCGGTCGGTACGGTGAGCATCTACATGTTCTCGAATCTGACGGAGAACCACACGATCAGCGCAACGTTCAGGAAAGAGAATCCTGCAGGGCCGCCGCTGCATGTTCGAACAGGGGAACAATGATGTTTTCAAGGCTGAGAAACCCGCTGCTTGCTTTGATGGTCATCCTCCATCTGATCAACTTCCTGACGACCCCCGCAACGGCGGGGATGATCGGAGCCCTGGCGTCGAACCCCGACGCGGGAAAGATCCGGGCGGAGGAATTGAGCCGGATCCAGCAGGTCCTCGAGACACAGATCGTTAAATCGCAGCTCGAGGCCTACGGGCTCACCGCCGAAGAAACCCGGGAGCGCCTGGAGGGCCTCTCCGACGAGCAGATCCACCTGATGGCCCAGGCATCCGACCGGGTTCTGGCCGGCGGCGACGGCGGCGGAGTCGTCGTGGCGATCCTGGTCATCCTTCTCCTCGTCCTGCTGATCCTCTACGTCCAGAACAAAAAGATCATCGTGAAATAATTCCCGCGATGCCTCGCGGCTTGTGGCTTGTGGCTGGATGGGGTGCACACCGGGGAACAGCCGGTGAAAATAAGCGAAGGAGGGAATTCAATGAAGAAAGTGTTTGCGTGCATCATCGCTCTCATGCTGGTGGCGGGCATCGCCTGGGCGCAGGACCGGGGCAGCGCCGTGGAGGCAAAGGCCCTGCTGGACAAAGCCGTTGCCTATTACAAGGCCAACGGGCAGCCGAAGGCCTTCGCCGCCTACAATGACCCGAAGGGCGCCTTCGTCAGCAAGGACCTCTACATTTTCGCCCTCGACATGGACGGCAAGATCCTCGCCCACGGAGCCAATGCAGCCCTGATCGGCAGGGACATGATGGGGGCAAAGGATGCCGACGGAAAGCTGTTCATGAAGGAGATGGTCGGCGTGGCCAAGGAGAAGGGGAAAGGTTCCATCGACTACAAGTGGGAGAATCCCAAGACCAAGAAGGTGGAGGCGAAGTCCTCCTTCGTCGAGAAGGTTGACGGCGTGGTCCTGGGGTGCGGCTACTACAAGTAGCGCAAGAGACAAGCGGAACAGGAAGCCTGCTCGTGTGAGGCCCTCTTGATCCGGCAGAATGCCGAAAGGCCGTCCATCATGGAGAGGGACGGCCTTTTTCTTCCCGCCCGCTGTTATTTCATGACCGCTTTTTTCAGGGTCACCAGCGCCGCCTGATTGTCGCTGGTGGCCATGACCACCCGGACGGGGGATTTTTCCGTGCTCATCGTCCCGTAAATCTGCTTGATGTTGATGTCCTTGGCCGCCAGCAGGCTCGTCACGGATTTCAGCGCCCCCGGCTTGTTTTCGAGCACCATCAGGATTTCCTCCCTCTCCTCGAGGGCGGAAAACCCCTTCTGCTTCAGCAAATCCGTTGCCCTGCGGGTGTCGTCAACGACCAGCATGATGCGGGCCTTGTCGGTCCCCGTCATTTCATAGCCGGCGACCGCTTCGATGTTGATCCCCCGATCCGCCAGGAAATCGGCAATCCTGTTCAGCACGCCGATCTCATGATTCACCGTCACGTAGATCTGTTTTACCAGCGCCGCTTTCTTCAGCATTTCTGCACCTCCTTGGATGGGGGCGGACCGCACCCGCTTGATGGAGTTTCGGAATGTCTCAGACAGGCCGCTTCAGACCTGAGAATAAGTCCCCGGGTTACAGGCAGTGAGCCGGATCGGTTGACGACAGGCAATCAGAGGATCAACGCTGCGTCACAGGAAGCGCAACAGGAACGGGATGAACAGCCGCAGCAGGGTCGAAGGGATCTGTAGATTGGATATTGGAAAATCGCCCGGATGTCAACGGGTATCTCCGGCACGCTGCGGCCGAGAGAGGGCAGACCGCCGCAGGTTCTTCCGGCCGGGTAAAGCCCGTCCGCCGACAGCCCTGCACCCACTGCTCAAGGTTGAACGGGTGCGGGGCTCGCGGGACTCCCTCCCTTTTCGATCCCGGGGTAGAATTCACCCGTCCGCGGATTGATGTAACCGCCGCCGCTGCGGGGGTAGAATTCCCCGGTGTGCGGGTTGAAGACCCCGTGGCCCTGGGAGGGATAGAACTGCCCCGTTTTCGGGTTGACGGCACCGCGGTATTCGGAAGGAGATGGAACGGCCGGCACGGGAGCGGGGGCTGGCGTGTACACCCCCGGCCTGGGCCTTTGCGGTATCGTCGAAGGCGGAGGCTGGAGGATCCCCGGCGGCGGCTTCGGGGATAGATCCCTGGGGGCTTGCCGCACCTGGGCTGCAGCCCCGCCCGCAAGAAAGAAAAGCGCCGCGGAGAGAGCGATGCTTCTGTAAAAATCGCTTCGCTTCATGTCTTCATTATGATCCCCTGCATTCCCTTTGTAAAGATGGACCGCCTCGACGGGCGTCAATAAATGGGCATACCCTGCCCCGAATCACCAGTTTTGCAGTTGGGCGCCCCTTGTCGGATATCGAATCCGGCTCCGGCTCATCTTATTTTACAGTTACTTTGCAGGAGGTTGGCGCACCCAATGATCGCCGGGGCCAGCCGCTTTCCCGAAAGGGCATACGTATTGCAAGTATATCACTAAATACGTAAAGGAGATGTGAGCCATGAGATTTCTGGATGCCTTCCGGCAAAAAAAGCCTCGCGGCGGCTTCAACAGTGCGGTGGCGAAAGAGTACAGCCAGCCCTGGTCGGGCGGCGATGGCATCGACATGGAACGCGCCGTCGTCATCCATGCCCGGAGCTGGCGGAAGGGACTGCCTGCCGAGTACGCCTACATCTCGAGCCTGCACGGGTTGAGAGGCCACGACTGGTTCATCGACTCGCAGGAAATCCGGCATGTCGACGATCGCAATTATGAGATCTGGATCATCAAGACCGGCGAGGGCGCCAAGCTGAGATACTATTTCGACGTCACGAGCTTCCAAGGCTAGACCGGGCTTCCCCTGCCCGTCTCCGGGCAGCCCGGCCGTGCGGAACTTCCCTCTTCCACTTCCGCACTGACGCACTCCCGCACTTCTACATCACTTCCCTCACTTCCTCCACTTCTTTCACTTCTTCATTGTCGACTGTCAGCTTTCCCTGCACCCGGTTCCTCGTTCCTGACTTCTACCTTTTACCCTTGACCCTCTACCCTGAACCCCTTTTTA